>NZ_JBFBIP010000025.1:0-123706 GCF_040685655.1 Microbispora sp. NPDC088329 | reverse complement strand
AACACCAAGGACAACTCGACGTCTTCAGGCGCCCTGGCACAGCAGAACTCCTGCGACTCGGCCGCCACCAAGCAGTGGACCCTCCAGCCGGCCGGATCCACCCCCTCGCAGACGCCCACGACCACGCCGACGAAGAGCCCGACGGCCTCGCCGAGCGCCACGCCGACGGGCGGCCCGACCACTCCGCCCACCACCGGGCTGATCGGCTGGGCGACGCAGGGCGGCGGCACGACCGGCGGCGCGGGCGGCGGCACGACCACGGTCACCTCCCTGACCGCGCTCACCACGGCCGTGAAGGGCGACGCCGCGAAGACCGTCCAGATCAACGGCAACTTCACCTGCTCCGAGGACGTGCGGGTGGGCGGCAACACCACCCTCGTCGGCGTCGGCTCGAGCTCCGGGCTGACCGGCTGCGGCCTCAACATCCGCGACGTCTCCAACGTCGTCGTGCGCAACCTGAAGATCTCGAAGGTCCAGGCGGGCAACGGCAACGGCGACGCGATCCACCTCGACAACGCCAAGCGCGTGTGGCTCGACCACAACGACCTGTCGAGCGACACCGGCCACGGCACGGACTACTACGACGGCCTGCTGGACATCACGCACGGCTCCGACTACGTCACCGTCTCCTGGAACACGCTGCACGACCACGTCAAGTGCTCGCTCGTCGGCCACAGCGACAACAACGGCTCCGAGGACACCGGACACCTGCGCGTGACCTACCACCACAACGCGTTCCAGACCTGCGCCCAGCGCAACCCGAGGGTGCGCTTCGGCAACCCGGTCCACGTGTTCAACAACTACTACTACAAGAACCCGTCCTACACCGACTACAGCTACGGCATCGCCTCCACCTGCGGCGCCGGGGTGCTCGTCGAGGGCAACTACTTCGAGAACATCGCCGAGCCCACCCACACCTCCGAAGGCTCGTCGCCGGGTGGGTCGATCGTCGCCCGCAACAACTACTTCGTGAACTCGGGCACGCCGCAGACCTCCGGCGGCGTCGCCTCCATCCCGTACGCGTACACGGTGGACAACCCCAGCGGCGTCAAGGCGAACGTCCTCGCCAACGCGGGCACCGGCAAGATCTAGTCCCAGTCCCACGGGTATCGGCACGTCCCTGTGCAGCCCCGGAGGCCGCGGCCACCCCGCCGCGGCCTCCGTCGCGTCTTATCCGCGCCCCGCCGGCCGCTGGTGTTTCGAGGCCCGGTACGCCTCCACGGACTTGCGTGAGGACCTCCAGATCCCGTCGGCCCCCTGGACGGCTTTGAGACGGCCACGCTGAGCGGCCTGCCGGAGAGCCGCGAGGCTGAACTCCTCGTCGGCGAGCGCCGCCAGCGGAACCAGACGGGCGGGCCCGGCGATGTTCGGGACGATGAAGCGGTTGAGATTGTCCTCCATCGCGCGTGCGATCAGTTCACCCAGCGCACCGCAGTCCCCGTTGTCCGCTCGCCGCAGCGCCGCAAGGTAGGAGGAACGCTGTCGCTTGATAAGCCCCACCAGCAGCTAATTGAACTTATCAAGTAGGCGATGTCAGTGACGGGAAAATCACAGAGAGTGGTGACAGGAGTGGGCCTGTTCGTCAACTGTCGAGGGCGGCGCGTTCGGCGTCGGTGAGCAGGCGGGAACGGATCAGGAAGCGCACGCCCTCGGGCGCCTCGAGGGAGAAGCCGCTGCCCCGGCCGGGGACGACGTCCACGGTCAGGTGGGTGTGCCGCCAGCGTTCGAACTGGCTCGCCGACATCCAGAACGTGACCGGTTCGTCCACGCCCTCGACGGTCAGCGAGGCGAGCAGCACGTCCGAGGAGCCGGTGCGGAACTCGCCCTCCAGATAGCACATCGGGGCGCTGCCGTCGCAGCAGCCGCCGGACTGGTGGAACATCAGCGGGCCGTGGGCCGCCCGCAGCCGCCGGATGAGGTCGGCGGCCGCGGGGGTGAGGTCCACGCGGGACACCTCGGGCATCAGAAGAAGCCGAGCTTCGAGGGCGAGTAGCTGACCAGCAGGTTCTTGGTCTGCTGGTAGTGGTCGAGCATCATCTTGTGCGTCTCCCTGCCGATGCCCGACTGCTTGTAGCCGCCGAAGGCGGCGTGGGCGGGATAGGCGTGGTAGCAGTTCGTCCAGACCCGTCCGGCCTGGATGGCCCGGCCGGCGCGGTACGCCTTGTTGACGTCCCTGGTCCACACGCCCGCCCCGAGGCCGTACAACGTGTCGTTGGCGATCTTGATGGCGTCGTCGAAATCGGTGAACGAGGTCACCGAGACGACCGGCCCGAAGATCTCCTCCTGGAACACCCGCATGTGGTTGGCGCCCTCGAAGATCGTCGGCTCGACGTAGTAGCCGCCCGACAGCTCGCCGCCCAGGTCGGCGCGGTGCCCGCCGGTGAGCACCTTGGCGCCCTCCTGCCGGCCGATGTCGAGGTAGGACAGGATTTTCTCCAGCTGGTCGTTGGACGCCTGGGCGCCGACCATGGTGGCCTGGTCCAGCGGGTGACCGCGGACGATCTTCTCCGTACGCTCGACCGCGGCCTCCAGGAACCGCCGGTAGTGGCCCTGCTGTATGAGGGCCCGGGAGGGGCAGGTGCACACCTCCCCCTGGTTGAGTGCGAACATCGTGAAGCCCTCCAGTGCCTTGTCGAAGAACTCGTCGTCGGCGGAGGACACGTCGTCGAAGAAGACGTTGGGGCTCTTGCCGCCGAGCTCCAGCGTGACGGGCTTGATGTTCTCGCTGGCGTACTGCATGATCAGCCGCCCGGTGGTGGTCTCCCCGGTGAACGCCACCTTCGCGACCCGCGGGCTGGAGGCCAGCGGCTTGCCCGCCTCGACGCCGAACCCGTTGACGATGTTGAGCACGCCCGGCGGGAGGAGATCGGCGACCAGGCTCATCCAGTAGTGGATCGACGCCGGGGTCTGCTCGGCCGGCTTCAGGACCACGGCGTTGCCGGCGGCCAGCGCCGGCGCGAGCTTCCAGGCGGCCATCAGGATCGGGAAGTTCCACGGGATGATCTGTGCGACGACGCCGAGCGGCTCGTGGAAGTGGTAGGCGACGGTGTCCGCGTCGATCTCCGACAGACTGCCCTCCTGGGCCCTGATCGCCCCCGCGAAATAGCGGAAGTGGTCGATCGCCAGCGGGATGTCGGCGGCCAGCGTCTCCCGGATCGGCTTGCCGTTCTCCCAGGTCTCGGCGACGGCGAGCCGCTCCAGGTTCTGCTCCATGCGGTCGGCGATCCGGTTGAGGACGTTCGCCCGCTCGGTCGTGGACGTACGGCCCCAGGCGGGGGCGGCGCCGTGCGCGGCGTCCAGCGCGCGCTCGACGTCCTCGGCCGTGCCGCGCGCGACCTCGGTGAAGGTCTGACCGGTCACCGGCGTGGGGTTCTCGAAGTACCGCCCCCGCTGCGGCGGGACGTACTCACCGCCTATCCAGTGGTCGTAACGCTGCTCGTACGCCATGAGGGCGTCCGGCTGTCCCGGCGCGGCGTAACGGGTCATGAGAGGACCTCCCGGACAGGGTGTGGGTCGGACGCCCCGGACGTTAGTCGCGGGCACGTTGCCAAGACGTTGCGTCCCCGTTTCCCACACAGCCTCCGGCCGGCACGGTCAGAGCAACGGTCATGCACGGTCAAATCTCCCCTAAGATCAGCCGTCATGATTTCGGAAACGTTTTCCGTCTCCCGGAGGAACGCCCTGCGCCTGCTGGCGGGCGGCGCCGCGGCGGGGCTCGCCACCGGGCTGCCCGCGTCGCCAGCGAGCGCGGCGGCCCGCGTGTGGAGCGTCACCGGCCGCAGTACGACGTCGTTGAAGCCCTTCGACGACACGCTGAAGCGCTTCATGCAGGCGCGGGCGATCCCCCACGCGTCCCTGGCCGTGGTTCGCAAGGGCAAGCTCGTGCTCGCCCGGGGCTACAACTGGACGGCGGACACCTCGTTCGCGGCCGGGCCGACCTCGCTGTTCCGCATCGCGAGCCTGAGCAAGCCGGTCACCGCCGCCGCCGTGCTGAAGCTGGCGCAGGACGGCAAACTCAGCCTCTCGGCCAAGGTCGCGCCGCTGCTGGGGCTGAGCACGACCGCCGACCCGCGCCTCGCCTCCGTGACCGTGACCCACCTGCTCCAGCACCTCGGCGGGTGGGATTCCGAGGTCTCGGGCGACCCGATGTTCAAGGACCGGGTCATCTCCGCGGCACTCGGCGTCCCGCTGCCGATCACGCAGGCGCACATCATCACGCACACGTCCGGTCTGAAGCTCGACCACGCCCCCGGGACGGCGTACGCGTACTCGAACTACGGATACCTCCTCCTGCAGAAGATCATCGAGAAGGCGAGCGGGGTCTCGTACGCGAGCTACGTCCAGGGCAAGGTGCTGACGCCCCTCAAGATCAAGCGAATGGTGCTCGGCAGGACCGCGAAGACTCTCCGCAAATCGGGCGAGGTGCCGTACTTCTCGCAGTACACCGGCAAGAGCGTGATCGACACCTCCGACTCCGTGGTGCCCTTCCCGTACGGCGGGTTCAACCTCGAGAACATGGCCGCCCACGGCGGCTGGCTCGCCACGGCCGTCGACCTGGCCAAGTTCACCACCCTGTTCGACGCGGCCGGCGTGCTGACCTCGGCGTCGATCTCCAAGGCGTTCGCCAAGCCGTCGATCGGGGTCAACTCCGACGGCTGGTACTACGGCCTCGGCTGGCAGGTCCGCCCGGTCACCGGGGGCCGCAACACCTGGCACACGGGGTCGCTGGCCGGCACCTCCACGCTCATGGTCCGGCGCTACGACGGGCTGAGCTGGGTGGTGCTGTTCGACCAGCGCGACGACGCCTCGGGGCTGAACTACGGAGACATCGACTCCCTTCTCCACACCGCGGCGAACTCGGTGAAGTCCTGGCCCACCACCAACCTCTTCTCCACGTACGGTCTGTAGATGTGGACGACGTCTGGGATCTGGTGGTCATCGGTGCGGGCCCGGCGGGTTCCGCCGCCGCGTTGCGGGCCAGGCAGCTCGATCCGGACTGCCGCGTGCTGCTGCTCGACCGGGCGGCCTTCCCGCGTGACAAGGCCTGCGGCGACGGCATCGCGGCGCACGCACGGCAGGAGCTCGCGCTGCTCGGGCTGCCCGGCCTGCTCGACGACCACCGCCCGGCGCCGCGTCTGTCGGTGACGTCGCCCGGTGGAGCCCACGTCTCGGCCGTCGTCGCGCGGCCCAACCACGTGGTGCCCCGCCGGGTCTTCGACGCCCGGCTGGTCGAGGCGGCGCGGGCGCGCGGCGTGGAGGTCCGCCGCCACCGGGTGCGTACGCTGACCACCCTCGGCGAGCACGTCGTGCTCGACGGCCACCTGGTCGCCCGCACGGTCGTCGCCGCCGACGGCGCCAACTCGGCCGTACGGCGGCTGATCGGCGTCCCGCCGAGCCCGGACCGGCACACCGCCATCGCGGTACGCGGATACGCCGACGTGCCGCCGGACGACGACGTGCAGGTCATCGTCATGCAGGGGGAGGCCTGGCCGGCCTACGCCTGGTCGTTCCCGGTGGGCGACGGCACGGCCAACGTCGGCTACGGCCTGCTGCTGCCGGCTTTGCGCGACGACGACCGGCCTGGCCGCGAGATCCTGCACGGTCGGCTGCGCCGGCTCCTGCCCCAGCTGGGTGAGATCGGCTCACCCGTCCGCGATCTGCGGGCCCATCATCTGCCGTTGTCCAGCGGGCGGCCGGTGCCGGGAGCGGGCCGGGTGCTGCTGGCGGGCGACGCGGCGAGCCTCGTCAACCCGCTGACCGGCGAGGGGATCTACTACGCGCTGCTGTCGGGGCGGCTGGCCGCCGAGTCCGCGATCGGTTCGCCCGGCGATCCGCTGCGGGCCTACCGGCGTGGGCTGCGCCGGGCGCTCGGGCGGCATCTGCGCACCACCGACGTGCTCGCACTGGCCGCCCGCTCCCCCGGCTTCATCGACGCGGCGATCGCCGTCGCGGCCCGGCGGACCGAGGTGTTCGACCTGCTCGTGGACGTCGGGCTCGGGGCCGGAACCGTGCCACCCCGCCTGGCGGCGGCGGTCGCCCTCCGCTGGCTCGGGAATCTCACCTGAACGGCAGGCCGTACTCCGCGTCGAGGTCGCGCACCCGCCGGGCGGCCCGCGCTCTGGCCGGGGACCCGGCGGGCAGCGCGGCCAGCAGCGCCTGCCAGGCGACGATGTCGTCCCTCCCCCACGGGGCGCGCGTCCACCGTTCGAGCAGGCCGGGGTCGCGCCGGGCCACCAGCAGGTCGCGTACGCCGTCGTCGAGCAGGCGGCGCTGCCAGACGACGCCGGGCGCGTCCGAGCCGGGCAGGAGCGGCCCCCGGTAGGCCCGCAGCGCGGCGCCGGCGTCCGCGGCGGCCAGGTGCTCGGCGAGCGCCTGGAAGTCGGCCCGCACCGGCACCCGCAGCCGGTACGGACGGGAGTCGAGCAGCGGCCCGAGCCGGTGGCGCAGCCGCGACAGCTCCGCGCGGAGCGTGACGGGATTCAGCATGCGGTCGCCGTACAGCTCGGCACTGAGCTGGTCGCTGCTCAGCCCCTCCGGATGGCAGGCCAGCAGCACGACGATCTCGCTGTGCCGGGGGCCGAGCCTGATCCGGCGCGCCCCTTCGGCGAGCACGGCGCCGTCCCGGCCCAGGGCCGTGAGCGTCACGGCGGGCGCCAACGCCGGAGCCGGGATTGTGGCCAGATGAGCCTCGGCGGCGCGGGCCGCCGCCTGCACGAGGGCCAGGCTGTACGGACTGGCCAGGTTGTCGCCGCCGGTGACGTCGACCGCGCCCAGCAGGCGGCCGGTGTGCGGATCGTGGATGGGTGCGGCGGCGCAGGTCCACGGCTGCACCGGCAGGGCGAAGTGTTCGGCCGCGAAGATCTGCACCGGATGGCCGACCGTGAGGGCGACGCCGGGGGCGTTGGTGCCGGCGTGGGACTCGTCCCACCGGGCCCCGGCGACGAAGTTCATCCGCTCGGCCCGGGCCCGCGCTCCCCGATGGCCCTCGACCCACAACAGCCGGCCGGCCGCGTCGCACACCGCGAGCAGGTGCCGTCCGTCGTCGGCGATCCCGCCCAGCAGGTCGCGGAACAGCGGCAGCACCCGGGCCAGCGGATGCGCATCGCGATACTCCTCCAGTTCGGCGTCGGTGAGCTCCAGCGGCGCGAGCGCGCCCGGATCCACCACCCGGGCGGAGCGCCGCCACGAATCGGCCACCACCGCGCGCACGGGTCCGTCGATCGCGCCGGCCGACAGGAAGCGTTCGTGGGCACGGCGCAGCTCGCCGGTGCGTTCCGCCGCGTCGGCCCCGGGCTCGAGTGCGAGCCATGGATTGGTCACGGCGCCCTCACTCTCCGCGTCTTCAGGCGCCATCGTCACCCACGCCCGGGGCGCGCGACAAGGGCCCGTCAGGCGGAGGCCCAGAGGTCCTTGCCGATGTCGCCGGCGGCCTGGGGGCCCATCAGGCCGAGCCCGCCGTCCACGAACAGCGACGCGCCGGTGACGTACGACGCGGTCGGCCCGGCCAGGAAGGCGATCACCTCGGCGACCTCGCGGGCGTCGCCGGGGCGGCCGAGCGGGTAGCCGGGCCGGGTGTCCGGCCGCGGCGGCCGGTCCTCCTGCCCGGTCATCGGAGTCGCGATCTCTCCCGGTGCGACGGTGTTGACCGTGATGCCGTGCCTGGCCAGCTCCAGGGCGAGCGTGCGGCTGAGCATGCGCAGGCCACCCTTGGCCGCGCAGTACGGCCCGGCTCCGAGGCGGGGGTAGTCCTCGTGGACGCTGGTCACGTTGACGATCCGGCCGCCCGCGCCGCGTTCGATCATCCGGCGGGCGGCCCGCTGCGAGCACAGGAACGGCCCGTCGAGGTCGACCGCGAGGACCGACCGCCACCGGTCGTAATCGATCTCCAGCAGCGGCTCGGCCGTGCCGGTGCCGGCGTTGTTCACCAGCACGCCGAGGCCGCCCAGCTCGTCGGCGAGCTCGTCGATCACGGCCGCCGCCACCACCGGGTCGGTCAGGTCGTGCCGCCGGATCGCGGCGCGGCGTCCCTGCTCCGCGACCTGTTCCGCCGTCTCTCGCGCGCCCTTCTCGTCCTGGTGATAGGTGACGCCCACGTCGAAGCCGTGGGCGGCGAGCGCCACCGCGGTCGCCCGCCCGATCCCCGAGTCGGCCCCGGTGACGATCGCCACCCTGTCGTAGTCGAAGCGTGAAATCGGCGCCGTCGTGTCCACCATGGGCCCGGCGTACCCGGGAGGTCCTCCTTCACACGCCCCGGCGGGCGCGCGCCATGGCGGCCAGGCGCGTGCGCTGCTCCGGGGTGAGACGCGCCAGCCGCTCACGCGGATCCGGCCGCGTCAGGAGCGCGTCGGCGCCGATCAGCGCCTCGGCGTGCCCGGCCACGACGCGCACGGAGTCCTCCGACGCGGCGTCGGCCGCGAGCGGCGCGATCCGCTCCCGGTAGCCGCCGTCGGCCGCGGAGTCGAGGGCCCGCGCCAGCAGGGCGGCCGTCCGTTCCTCGTCCCAGCGCGACACCGGCAGCCACTCCGCCACGCGTGCGCGGTCCAGCCGCTCGGCGTTGTCCGGGCGGTCGACACCGTGCGCGAGCAGCACCTGCGGGGTCGCCGACGACAAGGCCCTGGCGAGCGTGCCGATCCCCCCGTGGTGGACGACCGCGGCGACATGGGGCATGACCGTGGCGAACGGCGCCGACGGCACCCACTCCACCCCGTCGGGCAGCGACTCGGGCTGGAACGTCGGGTGCCGGTTCACCAGCAGGGCCTTCCTGCCGATCCGGCGGCACGCCCGCGCCGCCACCTCGTAGAAGCGATCGTGCAGCACCTGCCCGGTGCCGCCGGTGATCAGCACGGGCGGCTCGGCCCAGCCGGGGACCGGCCCCTCCGCCGTGTCGCCGAGCACGAACCCGCAGCGGACGACGCCCTCCGGCGCCGGCTGGCCCGCGGCGTCGAACCATTCGGGCCACAGCGCGAGCTGGGTCCTGACGCCCGTCAGATAGGCGGTCCAGTCGCGGACCGGGCGCAGGCCGAACGCCCGGAAGACCTCGTCGTATCCCTCCCCGAGCACGCGCCGGAAGAGGTCCGCGAGCACCGGCAGCGAGACGTACTGGTGAGGCGTGACGGACACCAGCGCCACCGGGACCCCGCGCAGCTCGGCCGCCATCAGCGCGGCGATGCCCGAGGTGTGCCGGGCGACCACCACGGTGTCCCCCGGCCGGTAGTGCGCCTCGATCATGCGGACCTCGTCGGCGAGCAGCTCGAACAGGCCGTTGCGCCGGTAGAGCGCGAGCACCCCGTCGGGGTCCTTCAGCGGATCGAGCATGTATCGCCGGGCGTCGTCCAGATGCCGGTCGTAGCCCTCCGCCGTGTCGATGGGCAGGTGCCGCAGGCCCGCGGCGGCGATCCGGTCGGCGAACCAGGAGTGCGTCATCACGATGACCTCGTGGCCGCGCTCCGCCAGCTCGCGCCCGATCCGTACGAACGGGAGCACGTCGCCGTTGGTGCCGTGGGTGCTCAGCAGCATCGTGGCCATGCGGATCAGCCGTTCCCGGAGTCGAGCAGGGCGTCGATCTCCTCGTCCGACAGGCCCGCGAGCTCGTCGAGCAGGCCGGCCAGCTCCTCGTCGCCGGTGTCGGCGAGCTGCCGCTCCTCGATCACCTTGGCGACCTCGGCCACCGTGAACGAGGTGGTGTAGAGCGTGTCGAAGGGCAGCTCGACGCCGAACTCGGCACGCACCCGCGCCATGAACTGCACCAGCCGCAGCGAGTGCCCGCCCAGTTGGAAGAAGCCGTCGCCCACCGAGGCCGGCGCCACGTCGAGCAGCTCGGCCCACATCCGCATGACGGCCGCCTCGACGGGGCTCGCTCCGGCCACCTCTGTCACGGTGCGGGTGGCCCGCATGGCGTCCAGGATCGCGTCCGCGCCGGTCAGCCGGGTGGCGATCCGTTCGACGGACGCCCAGCCCGCGGGCACGGCCGCCGGTGTGGCCCCGGTGATTTCGGCGGGCCCCGCTGCCCTCTCCTCAACAGGGACCGGTGAGTGGACGACGGCCGCCGCGGCGCCCGCGTCGAGGACGTACCAGGCCGCGGCCTCGCCGTCCGGATCCACCGTCGCCGGCAGTGTGGCGAGGAAGTCCCTGGCCGGCTGGTTGCGCTCGGTCGGCCGGAAGGCCAGGGCCACCCGGGCCAGCCCGCGCTCCCGCGCCAGCGCCCCCAGGTGCGCGAGCATGCGGTGCTCCACCCCGCGCCCGAGTGCCCGGCAGCTCAGTAGGAACGCGCCTACGCGCAGCGTGTCCCCGCCCACCCGTACGCCGGTGAGGCCGACGATCCCGTAGTCACCGAAGCGGTCCCGCACGTCCACGACGAACTTCTCGCCGCCGTCCGGGAGCCGCGTCCCCGAGAGGTTGAACTGGTTGGTCCGCTCCGCGAGCTGAGCGGCACGGCCCTCGTGCTCGGGGCCGGCCGGGGTGATGGTCACCCGCAGGTCGAGCGCGGCGAAGAAGTCCGCGAGGGACATCTCGTTCCTGGCCTGCTCACGCCGCCGTTCCTCCTGGTAGCGCCGGGTGCGCTCGCGGTCGGCCTCGGTGACCCCGGTCAGGTCGAGCGGCCAGCAGTGCCGCAGGAAGTCCGCCGCCCCGGCGGCGTCGGCCGGGAGCCGGAGGGTCAGCGCCTCGGGGCAGCCGGCCCGGACCTCGGCGCACTCGACCGGGCTGTCGTCGAGGAAGACGAAGGAGTCGAGCCCGAGGCCGAGCTCGGCGGCGAGCGAGCGCAGCGCCCGCGACTTGGCCTCCCACCCGATGCGCAGCGCGGCGACGTCGTCCAGGCCGACCGGCAGCTCCGGATGCCGGGCGAACACCTCGCGGACGTCCTCCTCCTCGTTCTTGCTGCACAGGCACAGCAGTCTGCCCGCGGCGACCTGGCGGGCCAGCTCCCGCCAGATCTCCAACCGCTGCGGGCCGATGACCACACCGCCGGGGCCGTCCTCGCCCACCACGCCGTCCCAGAGCGTGCCGTCGCAGTCCACGGCGACGACCTTGGGACGCGGGGTGGTCATGGCGTGCAGGCGGCGCACCACCGCGGCGGCCAGCGCGGCGAAGTAGCGCTCGGTGTAGGGGACGTTGCCGGTCCGGTCGGCGAAGGCGTCGTGGACGGCCTCCGGCGCCGGCTCGTACGGCTCGGCCGAGGTGAGCACGGAGACGGTCCGGTCGCCCTCGAACTCCCGGACCAGGCCGGCCGCGAGGCGCGCGTGGGCCTCGGGCGAGCCGTGCTCGGGCGAAGGAGGACAAACGACGAGCACGTGGGGCGTGCCGGACGCGCGGGCCGAGGTCCGCAGTGCGGCGGCGAGGTCGGTGGCCACGGCGTCCAGCTCGCCGGTCCCGCCCTGCGCGTCCCCGTTCGGCTTCCCGTGCAGGTCTTCCGCGCGGACGAGGACGGCCACGGCACCGGCCCGGCCGAGCACGCTGCCCGGGTCGAGGAGCGAGGGGAACACCTGGTCGTACGGAGCGAAGCCGACGCCTCCCTCGATGTCCAGCTCGGCGAGCCAGAACCGCAGGGCGTCCCCGAGCGGCTCGGCGGTGAAGGTCGCGGCGACCCCAAGCCCGATCTTGTCCACTGTGGTTTCCCTTTCGAGAGCGTGATCAGTCGGACATGGCCACGAGGATGCGGCGGGAGCCGGTGAAGGGCCGGCGGCCGTGCCCGACCAGCACGTTGTCGATGAGCAGCAGGTCGCCCTTCCGCCAGTCGACGTCCACCGCGTTGTCCAGGCCGCGGTCGCGGGCCTGCACGACGTAGTCGCCGGGGATCGCGGAACCGTCCGGGAACGTCACCGACTGCGGCAGTTCCTCCGGCGGCATGAGCTCGGCGAGCATGGCGGCGGTCTCGTCCCCCAGCGAGGCGGGATGCCACTGGTCGGCCTGGTTGAACCACACCTCCGCACCGGTCACGGGATGCCGGGTGGTGGCGGGCCTGATCTGCGAGATCCGCACGCCGCCGTCGGGCCGCCACTGCCAGTCCGCCTCGATGCGGTCGAGGAACTCGGTGACCTCGTCGCGGTCCTCGGTCTCGAACGTCTCCTGCCAGCTCTTGCCGAGCCCCCGGCCGGCGTGCAGGTTCTGGGTGTAGCGCACGCCCTTGGCGAAGGCCTCCCTGACCTCGTCGTCGAGCGACTCCAGCCAGCGCACGCCGTCCACGACGGGAGTCGCCCCGCCGCTCTCGGCGGCCTTCTCGCAGTAGAACAGCAGCCGGGAGGGCCAGGTGGCGGAGTACGACAGCTCGTTGTGCATGGAGATCGTGTACTCGGGCGGATACTCCGTCGAGGTGTAGACGTTGCCGCCCACCTTGGTGCGGGGCGAGTTGCCGTGGACGTACGCCAGCCGGTTGGGCAGCAGCATGTCCATCACGGGGTCGAGGGCCCCCGGCGTGACACCGAACCCGCGGAAGACGAGCGCCTTCTCGCGGACCAGCAGGTCGCCCAGGTTGATTTCGCGCAGCCGTTCCATCAGCCCTTCGGGGGTGGCGGCGGAGCCGTCCGGGGTTATTTCCAGGGGCTTCCAGAACTCGTCCATGCGTCCTCCTTCTGCGCGGGATCCGGCCGCGGCCGAGCACGGGGAAAAGTCGAATCAAGGAGGCAGGCGGGCCCTCGAATAGGCGGCGCCCCTGCGAAGAAAAGATTCCGGCGGCCAACATAGAACCAGAATCGGGTCATGCGCAAGAAACATGTTTCATCCGGTACACCGACTCTAGAAGTCAAATTATCCGACATGTACCTGTGTCCGCCGACAGCCCCGACGAGAGCCCATGTTCCGCCGCCCGCAATTAGTGACGGAAGGTCGATTTCCCCTTACTCTTCGTTCCGGACCGCAGGTAGAAGTGAGGCTTGCGTTACCCAGCGTGCATCCCGTATCGTGAAACAATCACTCTCGTGGGAGCGCTCCCATATATCTCGGCCCGAAACGCGGCGGGATACGCGGCGAGGTCCTGCGGAATCGACGATAAAGCGTTTTCTCGTTCAACCACTTTTCTGCGTGGTCAGTTGGTCCTGCGCATTAATGCGCAGAGAGGAGAACGCTCGGTGACGATATCGCCGACGACTGATAACGAGCATCTAATAGCGTCGCTTTCCCCCCGCAGGCAGGAGGCGCTGCGCCGGCTGCTCGCCGCCAGGGCCGCCAGGGCCGCCGCCGCGGACGCGATCGCCCCGCGCGGCGAGGGACCCGCCCCCTGTTCCCACGAGCAGACCCAGATGTGGCTCGGGGCCCGCTTCGCCGAGGGCGCACCGGCGCCGAACGCCACGATCGGCCTGCGGCTCACCGGCCTGCTCGACACCCGGGCCCTCACCGTCGCCCTGGACAGCCTGGTCGAACGCCACGAGATCCTGCGTACGGTCTACGAGGGCGACGGGCACGAGCCCCGCCAGATCGTCCTCGACCCGGGGCCGGCGCCGCTCGACGTCGTCGATCTGCGGGAACTGCCGGAGGCCGAGCGGGAGCGCCGGGCCCGGGAGATCACCTCCAGGGCCGCCGTCGAGCGCTTCGACCTGGAGACCGGGCCGGTCCACCGTACGACGCTGGTCCGGCTCGCCGACGAGGACCACGTGCTGATGTTCGTCTGCCACCACATCGCGTGCGACGGGTGGTCGGTCGGCATCATCGTGGACGAGCTGACCGGCGTCTACGCGACCGCTCACGAGGGCCGTCCCGCCGAGGTGGCCCCGCCCCCGCTGCAGTACGCCGACTACGCGGCCTGGTCCCGGCGCGAGCTGAGCGGGGAGCAGCGCGAGCGGCGGCTCGCGTACTGGCGCGACCGGCTGGACGGCGCCGGCGCGGTGGAGCTCCCCATCGCGCGGGACGGCCAGGCCGTCGTCGAGGGCAACCGGAGCGACTGTCACCTGTTCACGCTGCCGGACGAGGTCCTGGCGGCGCTGCGGGAGGCCGGCGGCCCCGGGACCACCCCGTTCGTGGCGCTGCTCACCGTCTTCTCGATGCTGCTGGCGCGCTACACCGGGCAGGACGACCTGACGATCGCCACGGTGAACGGCGGCCGGCGCCGGGTGGAGCTGGAGCCCCTCGTGGGCTGCTTCGTCAACGCCCTGCCGCTGCGCGCCGACCTGTCGGGCGATCCCTCGTTCCGCGAGGCCGCCGCCGGGGTGCGGCGCAGGCTCGGCGAGGCGCTCGCCAACCACCTGCCGTTCTCCGAGCTGACCGGGGCGCTCAGCGACCGGGACGCGCGCAACTTCTCGCTGTCGACCGTCGGCTTCTCGCTGCGTGTCTTCCGTGACCAGCGCGGGCGCTGGCCGGGGCTGACGGCGTCGGTCTGGGAGCACGAGGTCGACGACTTCACCTACGACCTCGCGCTGCTGGTGCACCTCAACGGCACGGGCGACCCCGAGCTCTACCTGACCTACCAGAAGGACCGCTTCGACGCGGACTCCGTCGCCCGGCTGGCCGGGCACTACCGGGCGCTGGCCGAGCGGATCGCCGCCGCCCCCGACACCCCGCTGGCCGGCCTGGAGCTGCTCACCGACGCCGAACGCGAGCGGGTGCTCGGCGTGTGGAACGACTCGGCCCGGCCGTACCCGGACGTGGCGCTGCCCGAGCTGCTGGAGCGGCACGCGGATTCGGACGCGGTGGCGGTGGCCTTCGAGGGCCGCACGACCACGTACGCCGAGCTGCACGCCCGCGCCAACCAGGTCGCCCACCTGCTGCGCGAGCGCGGCGTCGGCCCGGAGGACACGGTGGGCGTGCTGCTCGACCGGAGCCCGGACCTGATCGCCTGCCTGCTGGGCGTGTGGAAGGCGGGCGCGGCCTACCTGCCGATGGACCCGAAGTTTCCCGCGCAGCGCGTCCGCGACATGCTGTCGATCGCCGCGACCCCGCTGGTCCTGACCTCGGCGGGTCACGCGCACCTGTTCGAGGGCGTCGAGGTCGTGGACGTGGAGAGCGGGGTCTTCGACGGCCTTCCCACGGAGCCGGTGGGCGTGCCGTACGACATCGACCGGATGGCGTATGTGATCTTCACGTCGGGCTCCACCGGGAAGCCGAAGGGCGTGCAGGTCACCCACCGCGGGCTGGTGAACCACGTGTGGTGGGCCGTGGAGGACCTGGCCTCCCAGGGCGACGGCGGCGCCCCGCTGTTCGGCTCGGTGGCGTTCGACCTCGTGGTGCCCAACCTGTGGGCGCCGCTCGTCGTGGGTCAGCGCGTCACCGTGCTGCCGCAGGACTTCGACATGGGCGAGCTGGGCGCGCTGCTGGCGGCCGGCGGGCCGTACAGCTTCATCAAGTGCACACCCGGCCACCTGGAGGTGCTCGGTCACCAGATCGACGCCGGGCAGGCCGCCGCGCTCGCCGGGAAGATCGTCGTGGCGGGCGAGGCGCTGCCCGGCTCGATGGCCAACCGGTGGCTGGAGATGCTCGGCCCGGGCCGGCTGATCAACGAGTACGGCCCCACCGAGGCGTCGGTCGGCACCTGCGTCTACTCGGTGCGGGACGCCCAGCTGGTGGAGGTCGTCCCGATCGGCCGTCCGCTGCCCAACATGCGGATGTACGTGCTGGACGCCGGCCGGAGGCTGCAGCCGGTCGGTGTGCCGGGCGAGCTGTACGTCGGCGGCGTGGGAGTCACCCGCGGCTACATGAACCGGCCGGACCTGACCGAGGAGCGGTTCCTGCCGGATCCCTTCACCCCGGATGGCCGGATGTACCGCACCGGCGACCGGGTGGCCTGGACGCGCGACGGCGACGTCGCCTTCCTCGGCCGGTTCGACGACCAGGTGAAGATCCGCGGCTACCGCATCGAGCTGGACGAGGTCAGGGCTGCCGTCCTCGACCACCCCGGCGTGCGGGACGCGGTCGTCACCGTGCACGCGTTCACGCCCGAGGACAAGCGGCTGGTCGCCTACTACGTGCCCGCCGCGTCCGAGCCGGACGATCTGGCGGACCACTGCGCGGCGCGGCTGCCGGAATACATGGTCCCGTCGGTGTTCGTGCCGCTGGAGACCATCCCGCTCAACGCCAACGGCAAGGTGGACCGCAAGGCGCTGCCCGATCCTGTCGTCCGGGTGGGCGAGGACCTGGCCGAGCCGGAGACCGAGACCGAGATCGCCGTGGCCGGGGTCTGGTGTGAGGTCCTCGGCGTCGAGGCGATCTCGATCGACAGCGACTTCAACGCGCTCGGCGGTCACTCCCTGCTGCTCATCCGCATGGTCGCCAAGCTGCGCCAGGTGCTGCCCGCAGACGGCTACCAGGTGACCGTGCTCGACGCGATCGCCAACCGCACCGTCCGCGAGCTGGCCGCGCTGATCGACGCCGCCAACGGGACGCCGGAGGGCGCCGCCGAGGACGGCCCGCGCGGCCTGCTGGTCGAGCTCACCCGGCCGGTCAAGGCGCCCACGCTGTCGCTGGTCTGCATCCCGTACGGCGGGGCCAGCGCGATGGTCTACCAGCCGCTGGCCGACGCGCTGCCGGACGGCCACTCGCTGTTCGCGGTCGCCCTGCCCGGCCACGAGCTGGGCGTCGAGGAGAGCACGATCCCGTTCCACGAGGCCGCCCAGCGCGTGTGCGACGAGGTCGTCGAGCGGGTGCGCGGCCCGGTCGCGTTGTACGGCCACTGCGTCGGCAGCGCGCTCACCGCCGAGATCGCGCGGCGGCTGGAGGCGGCCGGGCACCGGGTCGAGGCCGTCTACACGGGCGGCAGCTTCCCGTTCGCCACCCCGAGCAAGGGTTTCAACGGCCTGCTCGGCCGGATCTTCCGCAGTAAGGCGCTGGACAACGCCAACGCGCACGCCAACTGGCTGCGCGCGATGGGCGCCGACCTGCAGGACCTCGCCCCCGAGCAGGTCGACCACATCATCGGCACCATGCGGGTGGACGCCCGGGCCGGTGAGGACTACTTCAGCGAGCTCGTGGAGCGGCAGAGCCCGCAGTTGCGCGCCCCGGTGATCTCGATCGTCGGCGACCGCGACGCGCTGACCGACTTCTACCAGGAGCGCTACCGCGACTGGCACTGCGTCTCGGAGACCACCGCGCTGGTCGTGATGGCCGAGGCCGGTCACTACTTCCTGCGGTACCGCACGGAGGAGCTGGCCGCGATCGTCACCACCGCGCACACCTCCGTGGACCGCCCCGAGGAATGGCACGTCCCGGCGCCCGGCGACACGGCCACCTGGTGGCGGGAGCGCGTGTCCACCGACCGGAAGGCCGACACGGACGGGCCGCAGCCCGGCCTCGGCCGGTTCTTCACGGTGGCGACCGGTCAGATCGTCTCCATGATCGGCGCCGTGATGACCGAGTTCGCCGTGCCGATCTGGGCGTACCTGAAGAGCGGCTCGCTGGTGCAGTTCGGCCTGTTCGCCATCATCGGGCTGGTGCCGGGGCTCGTGCTCGCGCCGCTGATCGGCGCGCTCGTCGACCGGTACGACCGAAAACGGGCGATGCTGGCGGCCGACGGCATGTCGCTGGCCGTGCAGGCGGCGCTGCTCGCGCTGATGGCGGGCGACGTGCTGAGCATGCCCCTGCTGTACGGCCTGCTGGTGGTGCTGTCGATCTCGGTGACCCTGCAACGGGTGGCCTGGCAGTCGGCCGGGCCACAGCTCGCGCCCAAGGCCTACCTGCACCACGTCGGCGGCGTCGTCCAGCTCGGCAACGCCGTGGCCCAGCTCATGGTGCCGCTGTTCTCCGTCGCCGTGCTGGCGCTGATCGGCATCGAGGGCATCCTGACCGCCAACGTGGTCTGCTACGCGATCGCGTTCGTCGTGACCCTGCTCGTCCGCTTCCCGGCCACGATGGCCTGGCGGCGCAGGGAGACGGTCTCCGCCGAGATCCGCAACGGCTTCCGCTACCTGCTGCGGCGGCGGGGCCTTCGGGCCATGGCCTTCACGATGTTCATCGTGAACTTCTTCCTGTTCACCGGCTTCATCATGATCTCGCCGCTGGTGCTGTCGGTCGGTGAGCTGGCCGACACCGGGCGGGTGGCGCTGCTCGCGGGCATCGGCGCGGTCTGCGGCGGTCTGATCATCACGCTGTGGGGCGGCCCGCGCGACCGGCGGATGTTCGGCATGCTGGCGGCCGCCGGGGTGCTCGGGGTCTTCTGCGCGATCGCCGGTCTGCGCCCGTCGCTGATCCTCATCACGGTCGGCGCCTTCGGCATGTCGCTGATGATGACGATCAGCGACGGCATCTGGCTGACGATCATCCACTCGAAGGTGCCCCAGCGCTATCACGCCCGGGTGATCGCGATCAACCGGATGCTCGCGCTGTCGACCCAGCCGGTCGGCCTGGCCGTACAGGCCTGGCTGGTGGGGCTGGTCTTCGAGCCGCTGATGCGGGCGGACGGCCCGCTGGCCGGCACGGTCGGCCGGGTGATCGGGGTCGGCGAGGGCCGCGGCATCGGCCTGCTGTACATCGTCTGCGGCGTCGCCATCGCGCTCACGATCACGCTCGCCCTGCGGCACCCGGCCCTGGCGAGGTTCGACCAGGAGACCCCGGACGCCGAGCCGGACGACCTGGTCGGCCTTGAGACGCTGCGCAACCGGCACGCCGGGGTCTGAATGGCCCGCGGGCCGCCGGGTACGGCGGCCCGTATGGACGAGAAGAAGATGAACCCGAAGCAGCTCGCCGAGGAGCTGGCGACGAACGCGCAGGACGATCCCCGGTTCAAGAACCGGACGCCCGGCATCCGGGCCACCCGGCAGGGATCGGTGGAGCAGGCCGACCAGGACGCCGCCGGCATCGTCGGCGGCAAGGGAATCTCGGGCGGCGGTGCCTCCGGAGGAGGGACCTTCGGGCAGCCGCCGACCGGACGGCTCGACGACGACCAGCTCGCCGACACGGTCGCGGGCACCGGCCTGCCGCCCGACGACGAGGAGGACGAGGGCGACCAGTAGGTTTCGGCTCAGACGGGTTTCAGCTCAGGCGGAAGGTCGGGCGGCCGCCGGAACCGGTCTCGGCGTCGAGCGTCTTGCCGCCGACGGCCTGCGCGACCTCCGGCTCGAGGAAGACGCGCACGTCCGCTCTCTCGATCACCTCGTCGCCCGAGAAGGGCGCGCTCACCAGCGAGAGCTCCAGTGAGGCGGGCTCGCCCGGCTTGGCCGCGATGCGCAGGCCCGCCTCCTCGGGGAGGTACTCCCCCACCATCAGATCGCGGATCGCCTGAACGGCGTGGTCGGTGACTGTCAGCACGACGCGCCTCCTGTGTGTCTGCTCACGCGTCCTCGGGCTTGCGCCGCCGGTTCATCGCGGTCCCGTGGGCCGCCGGGACTCTCACTCGCCCGGCTCCCGGAACAGCGGCGCGTCCGGCGGAGGGCCGGAGGACTCCTGCATCAGCGCGCTCAACGTGGTGTCGTCGGCGACGGCGTGCTCGGCCTCGGCCGTGTCCTCCAGCGCGCTGATCTGTTCCGGTCGCCGTGCCGCCCGCTCCGTCTCGTCCCGGTCTCGTACGGCCCCCTCGATGGCCTCCAGCATCTCCTGCCGGTTGTAGGAGGCCTCGGGGATCTCGTGCAGAAGGGCGAGGGTCTCGGCCGGCACGTGGATGTCCGCGGCGGCGGCGGAGTAGAGGTCGCGGCGCGTCACGCGGGGACGGTCGTGGAAGACCTCGTCCACGACCTGGCGCAGCCGCTCCGTTTCCGCAGGATCAGGCATGCCCTTCTCCTTCCGGTCTGTCCTTACCCCCCGCGGTGCCGATCCCACGCCCTCGCGGCCCTTCCCCTTGCAGCTCGGCGGCGAGGTCGACGAACTCCTGGATGAGCCGGCCGCGGCGGTCGGCGTCCCACGCGAGGCAGACCTCGTTGGGCGGGAGGTCCCGGACGGGCACGTGCGCCACATCGGAACGGGTGTAGAAGGTCGCGGCGGACAGCGGAAGGATCACGACGCCACGCTCCGCCGCCACGTGCTCCAGCTTCTCCTCGACCGTTCGCACAGCGGGTTCCGTCCGGGGAGCGTCACCGGGCCACTCCGGCACCGTGGCGGGGTTCTGCAGCAGGCACTCGCCCGCCAGGTCGGCGACGTCGACGGCGTCCTTGGCGGCCAGCGGATGGCCGGCCGGCAGGACCACGACGCGCGGCTCGGCGAACAGCGGCCGCAGCCGCAGCCCGCGCCGGTCCACCGGCAGCCGGACGTAGCCGACGTCGGCCCGCCCGTCCCGGATGACGTCGATCTGGTCGTCCCAGCTCGTGCGGAGCACCTCGACGGTGAGTTCGGGGTGCCGGGCGGACAGGGCGCGCACGGCCGGGGTGACGATCAGGCCGGGCATGAAGGCCACGGTGAAGGTCCGGGGGCCGCGGGCGGCCCGGCCGACCCGCCGCCGCAACGCCTCGGCGGCGGCGAGCAGCGGCCGGGCGTCCTCCAGGAGTTGCTCGCCGGCGGGCGTCAGCTCGGTGCCCCGCCTGGTGCGGACGAACAGCTGGGCCCTGAGCTCGCCCTCCAACGCCCTGATCTGCCGGGACAGCACGGGCTGCGCGATGTGCAGCGCCTCGGCCGCCCGCCCGAAGTGCAGCCGCTCCGCGACCGCCACGAAGTAACGCAGCTTGCGCAGGTCCACGTCCACCGGCGCCTCCTCGCGGGACTGATGCCCTGAGGGTATTACAGGCGCCCGGACAGGTCTTGGACTCCCGCCCATGTGCGATCGCAAAGTGGAGACACCTCCGATTCTGATTCTGTTGAAAGGTCACCACCATGAAGCTTCACGGGCAGCGCGTCGTCGTCCTCGGCGGCACCTCGGGCATCGGACTGGCCACGGCACGCGCCGCGGCCGAGGAGGGGGCCGAGGTCCTCGTGGTCTCCAGCACTTCGGCGGGCGTCGACCGCGCCCTGGCGGCACTGCCGGCCGGCGCCCAGGGCCGGGTCGCCGACCTCTCCCGGACCGAACGCGTCCGCTCCCTGTTCGAGGACATCGGCGAGATCCACCACCTCGTCTACACGGCGGGCGAACCGCTGGAGCTGACCCCTCTCGCGACGCTCGACCCCGAGCAGGCGAAGTCGTTCTTCACCGTGCGCTTCTTCGGCGCGCTCGCGGCCGTGCGGGCGGCGGCCCCGCACCTGCGCCCGGGCGGCTCGGTGACGTTGACCACCGGGATCGCCAAGGACCGGCCGGGCCCCGGCTGGGCGGTCGCGGCCGCGGTCTGCGGCGCGATGGAGTCCCTCACCAGGGCGCTCGCCGTCGAACTCGCCCCGATCCGGGTCAACGCGATCTCACCCGGCGTGGTGCGCTCCCCGCTGTGGGGCCGGATGGACGAGGCCGACCGCGAGCGGATGTACCGGGAGACCGCCGCCGCCGTCCCCACCGGCCGCGTCGGCGAGACCGACGAGGTCGCCCAGGCCTACCTGTTCGCCATGACACAGCCGTTCGCCACCGGCACCGTGATCACGGTCGCCGGAGGCGCCATCTTGGTCTGAGTACCTTGCCTGATCCTCGGTGACGCTGCGGGCACCGACCTGCCCGAAGGCGCCACCGTCCTGGTCGCGTACGGCTCCGCCAACAGGGACGAGGCCAGGCACGACCGGCCGGGCGACTTCGACGTCACCCGGCGCGCCCGGCGCCACCTCGCCTTCGGGCACGGCGTGCACTCCTGTCCGGGGGCTCAGCTCGCCCGCGAACAGGTGCGGATCACCCTGGAGATCCTGACCCGGCGGCTGCCCGGGCTGCGGCTCGCGGCGGACCGGCCGGTCGTCATGGCCCCCACGCTCATCCACAGGGGGCCGGAGGAGCTGTGGCTCACCTGGTGAGACTCCTCAGGCGAGCCAGTCGAGCCACTCGCCGTGCGGCCCGGCCATCGCGAGCGGTTCCCCGTCGAGCGCGGGCAGGAACGCCAGCCGCCCGTCCGGCAGCTCGGCCTTCAGCTTCGCGAGCAGTGCGGGCAGCCGGGGCGAGCCCTCGTTGGAGATCCACCGCACGGGGAGGCCGTCTACGAGCGCGACGAAGCGGTCCCGCGCCTCGGCGTCCAGGTAGGGCATGACCGCGCTGTGGAAGACCACGGTCGTCGCCCCCGCGGGCGCGGCGGCGACAAGACCGGGCAGGGCCGCCAGGGCGTCCCCGCGCACCAGGCGCGGCGGGTCGCGCCTCGCCATCCGCACCGCTCCGCGCAGCCGCATGAGCCGGTTCTCCTGCTCCGGCCACACCAGGCACTCCAGCCAGCGCACCGCCTCGTCGTCGCGTACGTCGACGGGGTCGAGATCCAGCCCGGCCCGCCACACGACCTCGGGCAGGCGCTCCGGCACCGGCACCTTGCCGTTCGTCCGGCAGGTGAGCAGGACCGGGCTTTCGGCCGGCCCGATCTCGGGCCCGTCGTCGTAGCGGTAGCGGTAGCGGTCCGGACAAAGGCACAGGCCCGCCGACGCCCCCACCTCGATCAGGGCCAGCGGCTGCGGCAGCGCCGCCAGCACCGGCAGCAGGCTCGCGCACCGGCCCGCCTCGTTGGTCTGCGTCCGCCGGGCGAGCATCGTCTCCCGCACCTCGGCCCAGTGGCTCACGGTCCACTCCCGGAACCGGCCGAACTCGTCGTACGGCCCGCCGAGGAAACGCACCGCCGCCAGCAGCAGGTTCGGCTGCCGCTTCGGCTCCGGCAGGCCGTCGATCAGTTCGAGCAGCCCGGGGTCGGCGGCGATCCCGAGGGCCAGCGACTCGTACGCCGGGCTGTGCCCTCTGACCTCCCGCTCCGCGAAGTACCGATACCACTCCGCCGTCTCCATGCCCGCCTCCCCGAGAAACGCCGCAGCCCCCATCGAATCAGCCCGAATTCAAAGACACCCCGCAGGATGTTCGGCTGTTATTGCCGTATTCCCCCTTTCCCGGACTGGGCTATCCCGGTCACCAAGAGCCACACGTTCGTCGAGGGATTGCGTCCCTTGCGGTTGGGGGCCGTATGGTCAGGATCGGCCATTTGCGCACGGCGTTCGGCGCGTAGATGGTCATGGTACGGAAAAGCCGCAGGGAGATGCTTGTCGTAGTTCGGCAGCTGCGCCGCGAGCTTACGCTGGATATCTCTGGTGGCGAGGGCGGCCAGGCAGTCCTGGAAGTGCCACAGCAACCAGATCTCGAAGCAGGGACGGGAGATCAACAACTTGACTCCGTTGGCATGCGCCGCCCGGATCGCCTCGTCCAGAGATGCGTGGTCGTCGACGTCGACCACCGCCCACGTCTCGTCGTAGGCGAGGAAGGCGTCCCGCTGCCGCCGTGCGTCGCTGCGAGCCTTGTCACGACGCCGAATCGCCTCTTTGACCACACTGAGCGGATCCTTCCCGCAGCCGTCGACGTCGCAGCGCCCAACGTCCACAGGGATCGCCTTGAAGTGATCTTTGACTCCGTTGAAGTACTGCACCTCGGTGACGACTCCCTCGCAGATGACGAGGATGCGTTTCTTTGGATGTCTCCGGGCCGAAGGCCGTTCCAGGCGCGGGGGGCTACGCCGAGGGCTCATCCAGATCGGGTTCCATTCCTCGGAAGATTTCGCGAATCTTGTCGAAATTTAGGTATGGCACAGCACCATAGCGCCCCTGGAGGTAGCCGCGCTCGATGTTCTCATCGCTCCTCGGCCGGAAATCGGCAAGTGGGAAAAGGGTGGTGGCACCGCTTGTGTCCTTCTCGGTGAACCAGACCTCGTCCCGGTTGAGGATCTCGTCGTCGAGCATGGTGCCGAGCAGAGTCGTGTCGTGGGACGCGAAGAGCAACTGCGCGCCGTTCCGATTGATCTCGGGGTCCTTGAACATCCGAATCAGGGTCGAACCGAGCACGGGATGCAGGCTGGAGTCGATCTCGTCCACAACCAGCACGTGGCCGGCCAGAAGTGTCACCAAGGTGTAGCCGAGCATCGACAGCCAGACGCGGGTGCCCGCGCTCTCTTCTCTGATGTTCAGGGTGACGTCCGTCCCGGCCCGATGCAGGCGTATCTCTTTCTCGAACTGCTCCTCGCCAGGGAAATTGACGCCACTCTCCATCGCAACTTCCCGCACACGCCGGAAACTCGCCAGCATATTGGGCGGGATCTCGCTAGGCACCACCTCGGCCGACTCCAGGCCGAGATCGGCCAGCCGCAGGAGTTCGTTGACGTCCCTGGCCGCCCGAGGGTGCTCGAGAAGTTTCATGGTTACCGAGAGCCGGGCCTGCTCATCGAGGTCGTCCTGCTCGGCGAAGTGGATATTCTTCACCAGCGTCTCGTAAAGAGCACCCAGCAACGGGTGGTTGTTGGAAGCCGCCGAGGAGAGGTAAAGGGCGTTGCCTCTGGTGAGCTTCGCGATCCGAGCGGTCTCCCCGCCCAGGGAGCGGCCGAATCTGTAATCCTCGGGCCCGTTCCGTTCGAACAACGTCCTGGGCCGGCCGGCCGGAAAGGAGTACAGCCACTCGCCGCGGATGTTCTCGTCGTCGACCTCGAAGCCGTACGAATAACGCACTCCCTCGGTGAGGAAGTCGATTTCATAGAAGGAAGGAATCTCCCGGCCGGCCCCGTCGAGCAGGAACGGGCGTCGCGGCGCCCCTCCGCCCGGCGCCCACTTGGTGTGCGAGCTCTTCACCGCCCAAGTCATCCACCGTAGAGCGTCCAGCACGTTGGATTTTCCCGACGCGTTCGCCCCGTAGATCCCCGTCACGGCCACGGCTCTGGGAATATCAGCGCCCCGCGGCTTCGGCTCCCCCCGCCTCGGCACGGCAACGAACGACAACGTCTGCTCGTTGCGCAACGACCGGTGGTTGGCCATCCGGAAGCGTAGGAGCACGACCGATCACCTCTTCGTAGGAGCGCAAGAACCATACAGTTTGGAGGCTCACTACGGAGAGATTCCCCAAAAAGGTCACTTCAATTGCGATCAAAGCGCCGGTCCGCTGGTCACGCCGCATTCCGGCGGCCACTCCCTGACGGGCCACGCCGGCTCTCAGGCCGGTCGGTCCCAGGCCCACAGGCGCTCGCCGTCCTCGACGTGGTCGGTGGGCAGCAGGCCGATCCGGCGGGCCACCTTCATGGACGCCTCGTGCCCCGGGTGGATGTTGGCCTCGATGCGGGCGACGCCGCGTGCACGCAGCCATCCGGCCAGGGCCGCCGCGGCCTCGGAGGCGTACCCACGGCCCTGCCAGGGGGTCCCCACGACCCACGCGACCTCGGCCCTCCGCCCCTCGTCCGTCACGGTCGCCTGGACATAGCCGAGCGCCCGCCCGTCCGTGTCGCGGCGGATGATCCAGTTGAGCCACTCCTGCCGTCCGTCCGGGGACCGGCCGGTCTCCAGCCTGGCGTAACGGGCGCGTAGTTCGGGCACCGTCGGCGCGGCCCCGCCGATGAAGGCGTACAGCTCCTCTCCCGCCAGCACCTCCGCCATCTCGTCCGCGTCCTGCACGGTCAGTGGCCGCAACGTGAGCCGGTCCGCCGCGATGGTGTCGTGCATGCGCCGAAGTCTCCCCCGTCCGCGGGCCGTACGCCCAGCGGTTTTCCATGCGCGGATAACCGATCGCTTCCCGGCGGGCACTGTGGACATCATGGCGGGCATGAAGCACCGCAAGGCTTCCGAGCGCTCCCGCGAGGAGGCACTGGCCGAGCTGCACGGCTCGCTGGACCGCCGCTACCGGCCCGAGGACGTCGCCGAGCTGGTCCTCCGGGCGCTGGCAGGACGGCTGTCGGGCCGCGAGGGCAACGTACTCGCCCGTGCCGCGCGGCACTCCTCGCGCGGCGCCGCGTGGTTCACCTCGATGTCGAGCGACTACGCTCGTCCCGTGGGCGGAGCGCGCCAGGTGGCGGTGGCTGCCCGGCTGTTCGACGGACCGGCGGAGGTCGACCCCGACGACCCCCGGTCCCTGCTGGAGTACGCGAGCGCGGTCGGGCACTCGATCGGATGGACACCCGGCCGAAGTGACTTCCTGGCCGACCGGCTCAACCGCGAGGCCCGGGAGGCCGCCGGGATGGACCTGTCGAAGCGCCAGTACAACCGCAGGTTCCGGATGCTGCGCCGCATCGCCGCGAAGGCGGGCACGCTTGAGACCGAGCAGGACAAGCGACGGCTGCTGCTGATCGGCGTCACCGGCTTCGGCGCGGACATTTCGCTGGAGAGGTTCGTCGCGGACCCGGACGCCGCCTGCTTCGTGGCGTACTACACCGCACGCCGCAAGCTGCGCCGCGAGTTCAGCCTTTCGGGGCGGGACAATCCCTTCGACGAGATCGCTGAGGTCCTTCTCAACCGATGCGGGGACGACGCGGACTGGTGGCTGATCGCGCAGGTCCGGCCCACACCCGATGTTCTGGGCCGTCTCGACGACGGAGAGCGCGGACGGTTGCTCGGTCAGTGGTCGGCGGTCATGCGGCACGCCGCCCGGCTGCTGGGCGACCGGTGGCGGCCGGCCACGAACCGGGCGACGATGGTCGTCCGGCCCGGCGACGACTCCAGCACGTGGAACTCCCTGGCGGGGGCCTACAACGCGGCCCGCGCCGGGTGGCTCGCGTGCCTCGCCTCCCTGAACGCGCTTGAGCTGCTGGACGCGTCCTGTCCGGGAAAGGCGATGCGGCTGATGGCCGCGGACCTGACGGCCTGGCACCGCTCGACAGGCGGCGACGTCGATCCCGCCACCCGGGTCTGGGCCGCTCTGCCGCCGCCTTGGGAGGTGCTGGACCGCACGGCGTCCTGCACCCGAGCGGACGTCGAGGCGGCCTGCCGTACGGCGAGGCTGGACCCGGAGAAGTCGGGCTGGACCGCGCCCGCGCCCAAGCGCCGTGTCGCGGTGTTCCGGCCGACGCCCGAACTGGTGCACGGGGTCGCCGTCGCCGATCCGGTGTGGGCGGCTCTGCTGCGCCGGGCCGGGGTGTTCAGCGGCCGTCCCGTCAGGCCGGACATGGCTCCGGACGCCCTGCACGGACTCCAGAACGGCGTCGTTATCGGCGACCTGCCCTCCGCCGTGGAGACGGATTAATCCGTGGCGTGGCCGGGGACGGTCGAGCAGACTGGACCCCGGCCCCGCCGTAGTTCAGGGGTAGAACGCCCGGCTCTTCATCCGGGTGGGCGCCGGTTCGAGCCCGGCCGGCGGTGCCATGATGGAGCGTCCTCGTCGTAGCTCAGCGGTAGAGCGCCCGGCTCTGGGACCGGGTGGGCGCCGGTTCGAGCCCGGCCGGCGAGGACCTCCACAGCCTGGACCATGGTGAGGTGATGGATTCCCTCGAGACGCTCGTCGCCAGGGCCGCGCCGGGCCATCGGTACGTGCTGTGGGACCTGTGGAAGGGCCTGTTCCCGGCGGCGGCCGATCGCGAGCACGCCGAACGCGCTCTCGACGCCCTCGCGGCGGCCCCACCCTGGCTGTGGCTCGAGCTCGATCTCGCGCGGCGTGCGATGTGGTACTCGGCGCCCACGGTCGCTCCAGTGCCTGAGCCGCGCGGCCTGTGGCGCCTCCGCCGCAGGCCCCCCGCACCGGACACCCCGCTCGCGGTGCTGGCCGCGGCCTGCGCTCACGACGGTCACGAGCGGGAGCGCGCCGTCCGGCATCCCGCCATGCGTCACGACTCGCGGCTGCTGCCGATCCTGGCGATCCGGACCGCCGACTGGGTGCCCGAGGTGCGGTCGGCGGCTGCGGGCGCCCTGGAACAGGTGCTCGTGGAGCCCACCGCGACCGTCTTGGCGGCCGTCGCGCCGGTCGCCGTACGGCTCCGGAAACGGCGACGCGGCGAAGCGGCCGTCCGCATGCTGCGTGACGCGATCACGCGGGCGGGCGACGAGATCCTAACGAGCCTGCGCGGCAGCCCCGACATCCCCACGCGCCGGTTCGCCTACCGGGCCTGCCTCGACGCCGGTCGTCTGAGCGAGGCGGACCTGGTCCACGCGGCGCGACACGAGGAGGACATCGTCTGCCGAACGCTGTGCGCGGAGGCGGTCGCCGGGCTGGACCGCCCCGACCTGCTGCGGGGACTGCTGGCGAACCGGGCGGCCCGGGTGCGTGCCACCGCGCTGGCCGCCCTGGTGCGGCTCGGCGCGCCGGAACACGGGGAGCGGATGCTCGGCGACAACTCCCCGGTGGTGCGACTGACCGCGCAGTGGGCGGTCCGGCGCGCCGGCGGCGACCCCGCGGAGTTCTACCGGCGCCTGCTCGGCGAGCGACCGGGTCACGGGCTGCGGCGCCTGGTCGCCGGGCTGGGTGAGTGCGGCACTTCCGCCGACGCCCCGATCGTCCTGCCGTACCTGGCCGACGAAAACCCCCGCGTCCGGGCGGAGGCCGTACGCGCCACGGTCCGTCTGGGGGCGCGGATCGACCTCGCCGCGATGCTCGTCGATCCCGCGCCGGTCGTCGTCCGTCACGTCGCCGAGGCGCTGCGCGACAAGCCTCCGCCGGCCGACCGGTTGTGGCCGTTGCTCGGCGACGGCCGTCCCCCGCACGTACGACGGGCGGCCCGCCGGCTGCTCGCCGGGACGGGCACGTGGAACAGGCTCAAGACCGATTTGATCCTCCTGTCCGGATCGGACGAGCCACTCCGCGAACGGGCCCGGGTGGGCGTGGACGACTGGCTCGCCCGCTGGGCGGCCACCGCGTACGCGGAACCATCCGAGCCGCTCCGCCGCGAGCTTGCGGCGCTGGTCGAGCGGGCGTACGACGCGCTGGGTGAGCAGACCGCGCACCTGTTGCGCTGGCATCTGCGGTTATAGGCGATTTTCCCGGTACGAGAGTCACAAGATCGATAAAGTGCGCGGGTGATCGCACCCCGGTGGGCACGCGTCGCACGGCCCGCGCTCGTGGTCGCGCTTCTGGTGGCAGGGCTCGTCGGCGAGCCGGCCCTCGTGGTGCACACAGTGATGTGCTCCTCCATGTCCATGGGCGGCACGCTGTCACTGTCCTGCGGCGACCCCGAGTTCGAAGCCGAGATGAAAGCCAACGCGCTCACCGCGGAGGAGGCCAAAGCCGTCGGCTGCCCGCCGATCCAGTGGGAGGACGAGGAGAGCTCGGCCGGGCCCGACGAGGCGCAGGAGCCCGCCTTCGTGGGCGACGAGCCCACGTACACCCCGCGTCCGCTCGACCCAGGAATGACCACCCGGGTGAACCAGGCGTGGGATCGGATCGAACGCTGGCTGGGCGCGCACGCCTCGGCCACGCTGCGGCAGCTCAAGTTCGGCGCCGACCCGCAGGACCTGGCCCTGTGGGAGGCCACGAACGGCCGCCGCCTCCCCGACGACCTGTACGCCTCCTTCCTTCGGCATGACGGCGCCGACGGCAACCTGGGCGCGGGGTTCCGGCTCCCTCCGTCGTACGGCCTGCTCAGCTTGTTCGACATGGACGCCATCAACTGGGGCAACTGCGAGGACCTGGTGATAGAGGGCGACCGGGACGCGGCCGACCCCGAGCACGGGAGGTGGCACGGCAGCCTCCTGGCCATCGGCGGTGACGACCACGGGCGGACACTGTTCGTCGAGCCGCGTACGGGCCGGGTGGGCGAGGCCAGGTCGCGGGAGGAGCTGGAGTACGACGGCCCGATGGGCTGGCCGTCGCACGTCGCGATGCTGGAGGCACTGGCGGGCGCCCTGGAGCGGGGTGAGGCGCTGCGGGACTGGTATCCGGTCGTCACCGGGAGCTGCGAGCTGCGCTGGGCCGGGGAGCCCGCCCCTGCGCGGCCTGGTTGCGCCGGCGGCCCCCGGCCGTCCCCCAGCCCCACGCCCACCGTGGAACCGACCCCGGAGAAGCCGACGGCCGAGGAGCTGCGGGCCGGCGGGTGCCTGCCGCCCCGCCGTACGCCCCGGGTGCGTATGCCGGGCCCGCGCGTCACCGCCGAGGTGAACGCGGTGTGGCGGCGCGTCGAGCGGTGGCTGGCCCGCAAGGCGCCCGTCACGTTCAAACGGCTACGGCCTGCGGCCCGCCCGCTCGACATCGCCAGGTCGGAGGCGGCGATGGGCCTGCGCTTCCCCGACGATCTGCGGGCGTCGCTGCTGCGGCACGACGGCGCGGGCTCGTTGGGGTTCGGCCCCGCTCCGTTCTACGAGCTGATGTCCGCCAGGCACATCCGCAGCGAGTGGAAGATGCTCTGCGACATCGGCGGAGGCTCCGACGATTACTGGTGGCACGGCCGCCTGATCCCCTTCGCGTACGCCATCGACGGCGGGAACCTGTTCGTCGACACCCGTACGGGGAAGACCGGCGAGTTCTTCAACGAGGAGGGCCTCACCGTGGAGGGCGACGTCGTGTGGCCGTCCTACCTGGCGCTGCTGAAGGCGACCACGAGGTCGCTGGAGACCGGCAGGCCGATCCGCGGCTGGCGGCCGAAGGTCGCCAAGGGCGAGCTGGACTGGGAGAGCACCACGTCCCGGTGACGGCCCGCCTGACGCCGGGATGACGATTGGCCCTGCCCGCCGCGCGCCGCACGGGTATGTTCGAGATCTGCGCCGGCATCCTGCCCTGCTTCCTCCGGGAGATCGATGACAGGTTCGCGGAACGTGCCTTTTCCGGCCGATGAGCTGCTGCGAGCGGTGCGACTGGAGATCGCCGCCGAGCTGCGCAGCGAGGGCGACGGTGAAAAGGTGTCGTTGACATCCGGACAGAAAATTGCCGATACGGGCGAAACGCGGGAGTACCTCTTCCACAGCAAGCGGTGGAAGGACGCGTTCTCGGGAGCGAAGCTCCTCGTCCGGCTGTCACGCTCACGTGGCGTGTGGGCGAGGGCCGAGGCGACGCGGATGCCCGACGGCACGATAAAAGTCCGCACCGATGCGGACCTGGGCGGCCGGCCGGGCAACGCGCAGGTACGCCTCGACGACTCGGCCGGCTGGGAGAGCCTCGCCGATCGCCTGGCATCCGTGCGGGCGGGCGACGACGCGGTGAACCTCTCAACGGCGGGATGGATGGTCGGCATGGGCCGGCCCCGTCTCGACCGCTGCGCCACCCCGGAGCGCTTCATCCGCGGCTATCGGGAGCGTGCGCTGAACGCCGCACAGCGCCGCGCGATCGAGCAGGCGCTCGGCAGCGAGGTGACCTTCATCTGGGGTCCGCCGGGCACCGGTAAGACCGACGTGGTGGCCTCCATCGCCGAAGGCTGCTACCGGCAGGGCCTTCGGGTGCTCTTCGTCGCGCCCACGAAGGTGGCGGTGGACCAGGCGCTCGAGCGCGTCTGCGACCTGCTGTCGGGGGAGGAGAGCTTCGACGCCGGGCTCGTGCAGCGGGCGGGAGACATCGAACTCGCCTCTCTCGCCGCCAAATTCGGTGAGCACATCGATCCCAGGAGGATCGCACCCCGGCTGGCCGCCGAGCTGACCGCCCAGATCGCCGACGTACGCGAGCGGCTGGAGGCGGCGGTGCGCGACCTCGCCCTCTACGGAGAGGCGGAGGACGCGGAGCGTCACCTGCGTGACCTGCGCGCCCGGCTCGGCCAGGCGGCGGACGAGGTGACGTCCCTGGGAAACGAGATCCGCGAACGGCAGGCCGCCCTCGCCGGGATCGACCGGGAGACACGGGAGATCGGCACGCCGTCCGGACTGTTCGCGCGCAGGAAGCAGGCGAGGCTGGATCAGCTCGGCCAGGCCCGCTGGGAGCACGGCGACGCGCTGATCGTCCTCGACCGGCGCCTGCACGACGCCCTCACGACTCAGCGGCTCCACGCGGATGAGGTGAGCTCGGCGCAGTCCCGCGTGGAGAGTTTGCGTGAGCGGCTTCGCCGGGTTCCCGCGCGCGCCCCCCTTCAGCAGGCCGCGGACGCGCTGCGCGAGCGGCTGACGGCCCTCGAACAGGAACTCGGCAAGACCGCCGACCTCGTCCGGGCGAACTGCCGGGTGATGGGGGCCACCGTGGCCAGGGCGGTCCAGTCGCGCAGGCTCCTCGACGCGATCGACGTCGTGATCCTCGACGAGGCCGGCATGGTGAACACCCCGTCGGCCTGGTGGACCGCCGGCCTCGCCGGCCGCAGGGTCGTCGTCGCGGGCGACTTCCGGCAGCTGCCCGCGGTGACGAAGGCTTCCGGCGACCGTCAGGCCTCACCCGCGGATCGGGCGCATGCCGAGCTCTGGATGGACCGCGATCCCTTCTCCACGGCCGGTCTGCTGGACGCGGCGGGCACGGTCCGTCGGACCGACCCGCGCCTGGTGTGCCTCGACACCCAATACCGGATGCGTCCGGTGATCTGCGAATTGGTCAACGCGGTGGCCTATCCCGACGCGCCGCTGCGGACCGGCCGGAACGACCTCGGCCGGCTCCCCGCGTCCCCGCTGATCGACGCTCCGCTGGTCCTCGTCGACACGGCTCCACGCCGCCTGCCGCACGGCGGCGGCCGGACGGGCGGGCACAAGACCAACCCCGTGCACGAGGCCGTCATCCACGAGCTCGTCCGTGGCCTGCAGTACGACGAGGTCCTCCCGGCCAGGAAGTGGACGGGAGTGCCGGCCGGGACACGGCCGAGCGATCGGATGGCCGTCATCGCCCCGTACAGGGACCAGGTGAAGGCGCTCCGCGACAGCCTGACCTACCGATTCGGCCAGGAGTACGAGGGTCTGGTCGACACGGTTCACCGTTTCCAGGGCAGCCAGCGCCCGCTCGTGGTCATCGACACCGTCGCGGGGGCCGGGGACAGGGTCGGCTACTTCTACGAGCACACCGGGCTGGCCTCGTCGACCTGTCGCCTGCTCAACGTGGCGCTCAGCCGCGCCCAGGACCATCTCGTCGTCGTCGCCGACACCCGATTCCTCCACGAACGGCTCCCGCCCGGCAGCGAGGCGGCCCGCATGCTCGCGCACCTGGAACGGCACGCGCGTGCGCTGTCCGTGGACGATCTCGTCCCGTTCCGCTGCGCGGCCGACCTCGCCGGGCTCCCCGACGAGGAACTCGCGCGTCCGGCCTTCTTTCCCGCGGACGAGGTTCCCCGCGCGATCGAATGGGACGTGGCCCGCGCACAGGCCAGCATCGACGTCTACTGCGCCTTCCTCGACCCGGCTCCGGTGCGCAGATGGCTCCGTCATCTCGGCCCGCGGGCGCGGGCGGGCGTGCGGATCACCGTGCACACCCGCGACCAGTCCGACGACCCGCGCCGGGACGCCCTCGTCCGCGAGCTGGAGGCGGCGGGGTGCCGGGTCGCCGTCCGCGAGCGCATGCACGAGAAGGTGCTCATCGTCGACGACACGGTGTTGTGGCATGGGTCGCTCAACCTGCTGGCGAACGTCGGTCCCACCGACCTGATGATGCGGATCACCGATCCGGCCTCCTGCCGCCGCGTCCGGCACATCGTCGACCGCGCGCGGATGGAGCGTCCGGCGCGGGGCAGGCCTGACTGGACAAGGCCCCGCACGTCGCCGGACGACGGCGCCGAACCGGCCAGTGCGGCCGGTGCGGCCGACGGCAAGCTCTACATCAAGGTCCCGCGGGAGGAGAAGGACGAGTTCAAGCAGGCCGTACGGAACGCGGGCGGCACACCGGGCTGGGATCGGGAGCGGAAACTGTGGCACGTCGACGCCGACCTGCCGCGCGAGGCGATCGAGCGATGGCTGCCCGGCACGTGACGAGCGGCCCCTGTCGCGTCATCTTAGAGCAAGGGCACGTTTGGCCCTTCCCTGACCGGCAACCTGGTAGATCCAGAGTCAAGCCGATCGGGAGAGGTCACCGTGCGTTTCCACGCCGACCTGCACATGCACTCCAGGTACGCCTACGCGTGCAGCAAGAACAGCGACCTGGAGCAGCTGACCTGGTGGGCCCGGCGCAAGGGCGTCACGCTGATGGGCACCGGCGACTTCACCCATCCGGCCTGGCTGGACCGGCTGCGCACGGCTCTGGTGCCGGCCGAGCCGGGGCTGTTCCGGCTGCGCGACGACCTCGATCGCGACGTCGCCGCGGCGCTGCCGGACAGCGTGGCCGGCTCCCCCGTGCGGTACATGCTGTCGGTGGAGATCTCCACCGTCTACTCCAGCGGCGGCCGCTCCAGGAAGATCCACCATCTCGTCTACCTGCCCGGATTCGACCAGGCCGAGGAGTTCGACCGCGGCCTCGCGAAAGTCGCCGACCTTTCCGTGGACGGCCGGCCCACCGTGCGCATGAGCTCCCGTGACCTGCTGGAGGCCGTCCTGGCCTGCGGCGAGGGCGCCTACCTGGTGCCCGCGCACGTCTGGACGCCGTGGTTCGGCCTGCTCGGCTCGAAATCGGGGTTCGACGACCTCGAGGAGTGTTTCGGCGACCTCACCGGCCAGATCTTCGCGCTGGAGACCGGGCTGTCGGCCGATCCGGCCATGATGTGGCGGGTCTCCGGCCTCGACGGATATCGGCTGGTCAGCTACTCCGACGCGCACTCGCCGCCGATCGTCGGCCGTGAGACCACGGTGTTCGAGACCGAGCTCGACTACTTCGCGATCGAGCGCGCCCTGCGCACCGGCGCCGGCCTGTGCGGCACGACCGAGTTCTTTCCCGAGGCGGGCAAGTACCACGTCGACGGCCACCGCAAGTGCGGCGTGCGCCTCGATCCGGAGGAGACCCGCGAGCTCGGCGGGCTCTGCCCCGTGTGCGGCCGCACGCTCACGGTCGGCGTGCTCAGCAGGGTCGAGGACCTGGCCGACCGCCCGGGAGACGGCCCTCCCCGCCACGCGGCGGGCTTCCGCAACCTCGTCCCGTTGCCGGATATCGTGGCCGAAATCCTCGGCGTGGGGGCGAAGAGCAAGAAGGTGAGCACCGAGACCGACAGGCTCGTGGCCGCGCTCGGACCGGAGCTCGCGATCCTCGGCGACCTCCCTCTCGACGACATCGCCGCCCAGTCGCCGCGCCTCGCCGAGGCGGTCGGCCGTCTGCGCCGGGGAGAGGTGTCGAAGGACCCCGGCTACGACGGCGAGTTCGGCGTGATCCGCACCCTCGACCCGGCGGCCTAGCCCGGCCGTGGGCCGGACACGGCGTCCTCCGCAGGCTCCTCACACCACGGGGTCAGGCGGGGTCGCGGTCGTCGCGCCAGGTCGCCTCGGCGCACAGGACGCGCGCGGCCTCCACGGGCTCGGCGTCGCGAACCACATAGCGCGGGCTGAGGAGGCCGCCGATCTCCTCCACCCGCACGATGGTGACGATCGCGGTGACGAGGATCCTGCGCCGCAGGATGTCGCGAGCGAGGACCTCGCGGTGGCAGGTCATCTCGCCGTCCCTGACCGGCTTCCACGGGATCTCGGGCTCCCAGCGCCACATTCGGCAGGTCAAGCCGCGAACCGCCCCCGGCAGCGCCATCGGGTCGCCGTAGTAGACGTAGAAGGTCGGCCGCTGGTGGGGGTTCAGCTCCTCCGCGATCCGCTCGTCGTCCTCCAGCCGACGCAGGTGCTCGACCTGCTCGTGCTCCTCCCACTCGTCGAAACCCTTGGGAAGCCCGTCCGTCTCGGACTCCCGTGCGTACCGCCGGTCGACGAGGAGGTCCCGGTAGCGTCCCGGGCGGGTGCGCGACCACATGATCTCCGGGGTGATCTCGGCGCCGTCCTCGACGGGCACACCGTGGTCGCGCAGCCACTGGTGGACGGTGACGCCGTCCGTGCTCAGGAGCAGCGTCTCCTGGCGCCGCAGCCACTCCTCGAAAGTGGGCCGCATCTCGTTCGGCTGCGAGGCCGGCCACTGCGACGCCTCCGACAGGGGCACCGGCACCTCGACGGGCTCGGTCTGCCGGGTGACCTGCTCCATCCGCCTCGATTCGCTGTACGGAAACGCCCGCATGTGCCGGAGGGGGTCGAAGACATCACGAAGGGGCCAGAGAAGCGCAGCAGCCACCTCTCCACTCCGCGTACGGGCTCCTCGACGCCCTCCTCGAACGCCTCATACCAGCGCTCCTGAGCCTCCTCCAGGTCGCCTCCGCCCTTGCTGTACACCGCGACGGCGTACTCGAAGTACGGCGGGCCGATCAGGAAGTCATGACCCGTCCCTTCCGGCATGACCAGCGCGACGATCCCGGTCTCGGCCTCGAACGTCAGCCGGTCGGCCGTCTCCCAGGACTCGTCCGCGGGTGGCGGCTCGCCGTCCCAGGCCTCCAGGCGGACGGCGGCCCAGTGATCGCTTCCCGCGCTGTCGATGGAGACATCGGTGTCGTAGAGCCCGAAGGCGTCGTCCTCGACGTAGACCTCGTCGTCGATCGCCCGGATCATCCGCGCCATGCCGCCCCTTTTCGAAGATCGTTCGCTCGGTGAGCGGGAGCCTCTCACGGCGCACCGACAATCCGGGGCGGTGCAGGGACAGCCCAGGCCGGGATCAGAGGTAGGTGACGCCGGTCAGCGCCTCGGCCGCGGTCCACAGGCGCCGCCCGACACCCGGGTCGGCCGCCTCCGTGCTGGGGCGGACCTCCACGACCCGGCCGCGCGTCTCCATGAAGCCGGACGGTCCGAAGAACTGGCCGCCGCGCACATCGGGCGCGGTCGCGGCGAAGAGCTGGGGCAGCGCCCCCCGCTCGGCCGGCTGCGTCACCAGCAGCCCGCCCCGGGCGAAGACACGCCCGATCCGGCCGCGGTGTTCCCAGGCCCTGGGGGTGAGATTGCTCCTGGACAGTCCGGGGTGGGCGATGACGCTGACGACCGGTGAGCCCGCGGCGCGCAGCCGGCGGTCGAGTTCGAGGCCGAAGACGGTGGTGGCGAGCTTGGATCGGCCGTACGCCCGGCCGGCCTTGAAGTCGCGCCGCGACATCAGGTCGTCGAAGTCGAGGTGGGCGTTCTTGTGGGTGATCGAGCTGAGGCTGACCACCCGTGCGGCGTCCGCCCGCCCGAGGGTGTCGAGCAGCAGGCCGGTGAGGGCGAAGTGGCCGAGCATGTTGGTGCCGAGCTGCAGCTCGAACCCGTCGGCCGTCGTGCGGGCGGGGCCGAGGAGGACCACGCCGGCGTTGTTGACCAGCAGGTCGATCGCCGGGAAATCGGCGGTCAGGTCCTTCGCGAACGCGTGCACCGACGCGAGCGAGGCCAGGTCGAGCTCACGCACCTCGATCTCGGTCCGTGGCGCGGAGCGCCGGATCGCCTCGGCCTCCCGTTCGCCGGCGGCGGTGTCTCGCACGGCCATCACGACGTGTGCCCCGCGCCGGGCGAGTTCGGTCGCGGTGACCAGGCCGAGCCCCGAGTTCGCGCCGGTGACGACGGCGACCCGGCCGTGCTGGTCGGGGATGTGACTGGCGTTCCAATCGGTCATGGCGACGACGCTAGGACGGAGTCACCGGATTTCGGTCGCACGCGTTTGCCTGGGAACGCCAGACCTACCTTGGGCGCGGACCGCAGCGGCAGACTGGCTTCATGGCCGTCAACCACCCGTACGCCCGCGAACTCGGCGACTTCCTGCGTGCCCGGCGCGGCCGGTTGCGCCCGCAGGACGTCGGCCTCGAGCCGGGGCCCCGGCGCAAGGTGGCCGGCCTGCGGCGCGAGGAGGTCGCGCTGCTGGCCGGGCTGAGCACCGATTACTACCAGCGCATGGAGCAGGGCCGTGAGGTGCGGCCCTCCGACGAGGTGCTCGACGGCCTCGCCTCCGCGCTCGACCTCGACGACGAGGAACGCCGGCATCTGTTCACCCTCGCGCGGGCGGCGCGCCGGCCGGCGGCCGTTCGCACCCGCCGGGCCCCGGAACGCGTGCCGGACAGCACCCGGCGCCTGCTGCACGTGATGAACACCCCCGCGGTCGTGCTCGGCCGGCACCTCGACGTGCTCGCGTGGAACACCTTCGCCGAGGCGCTGCTCGGCGATCCGGAGCCCCTGCCGCCGGGGCGGCGGAACATGCTCATGGTGTTGTTCGAGGACCCCGGAACCCGGGCGCGCTGCCCCGACTGGGAGACCACCGCCCTGGAGTACATCGGCATGCTGCGGGCCGCCGTCGCGACCGATCCGACCCATCCGCGCGCGACCACGATCATCGGCGAGCTGAGCATCCGCAGCGCGGACTTCCGCCGGCTCTGGGCCCGGCACGAGGTGCGCGAGACGGTTCACGGGACGAAGCTGTTCCGGCACCCTCAGGCCGGCGACATCACCCTCGACTGGGACGTCTATCCCCTGCCCGGCAATCCCGGTCCGGTCCTGCTCGTCTACACGGCCGAGCCCGGCACCGCGGACGCCGAACGCCTGCAACTGCTCGCGTCCCTGTACGCCACCCGGGAGACGGGTAAGGCCCAGACCGAACGGCCCGGGCCTGCCGAAGTGGTGCGCCGCCTGGGACTCGAACCCCGGATCCGCTGAGCGGAGTCTGTCCCACTCCCGTGACCGTCAGACGGCTGAGACCACCGCGACGACGATCAGCACCAGCAGAAGCGCCAGCATGCCGCCCGCGAGCGCCAGGGACGTGATCGCGCAGCCCTTTCCGTTCCACGGCTGGGGGGCGGGGCCGAGGGCTCCTCTGAAGAAGGTCCACATGGGGGCGCGGTATTCGAGTTCGAGCGCCATGCCGGGCTGCAGCCAGATCGTCAGATCCGCCGGACCGATCTGTGGGGGGAGGAGATAGGGCAGATGGACGTGGAGATGGTGTTGGCCGGGAGGAAGCGGGATCGTGTTGCGTCCCCACCGGCCCGGCGCCTGACGGCCGTTGATGACGATCTTCGGCGTGATCATGGCCAGCATGAAACTCAGCCAGTGCCGCTTCACGTCGATAGTCACCTGCGCCCCCGGAGGAGCGGGTGGGGGCGGCTGACTCCAGGGGGTGGGGGGCACCGGCGGATGCATGGCGCCCATGCTACTGCCGTCCTGATTTTTCATGAATGAAAAGCCCCAGGCCGGTGACACTGTGGCCTGGGGTTTCTCGCTGGTGCGCCGCCAGGGACTCGAACCCCGGACCCGCTGATTAAGAGTCAGCTGCTCTAACCAACTGAGCTAGCGGCGCAGAGCTCTTAGAGGTTATCGCACACCTCAGATTGGTCAAAACCGGGCTAGAGTAGAACAACATTCGGTAGCAGCGGTTGGGAGCGCGCATGTGGTTCGCCTCGCCTGACGAGGTCCGGGAGCGGCTGACGGCCGCCGGCTACCTTGCCGACGACGGCATCGCGACATCGGTGTTCCTCGCCGGGGCGCTGGGCAAGCCGCTGCTGGCCGAGGGACCCGCGGGGGTGGGCAAGACCCAGCTCGCCAAGGCCGTCGCGGAGGCGACCGATGCCCGGCTCATCCGCCTGCAGTGCTACGAGGGCCTGGACGAGGCGCGGGCGCTGTACGAGTGGAACTACAAGAAGCAACTGCTGCGCATCCAGGCCGACGACGGCGCGTGGGACGACATCTTCTCCGAGGAGTTCCTGCTGGAACGCCCCCTCCTGAAGGCGATCAGGAGCGAGGAGCCCACCGTGCTGCTCATCGACGAGACCGACAAGGCCGACGTCGAGGTCGAGGGGCTGCTGCTGGAGATCCTGTCCGACTATCAGGTCACGATCCCCGAGCTGGGCACGATCACCGCCGTGCGCCGGCCCTACGTCGTGCTGACCTCGAACGCGACCCGTGAGTTGTCCGAGGCGCTCAAGCGGCGCTGCCTCTATCTCCACCTCGACTACCCCACGCCGGAACGGGAGCGCGACATCCTGCTCGCGCAGGTCCCCGGACTGCCCGCGGGCATCGCCGAGCAGTTGGCCCGTACGGTGGCGACGCTGCGGGCGCTGGAGCTGAAGAAGTCGCCGTCGATCGCGGAGACCGTCGACTGGGCGCACACCCTGCTCGCCCTCGGCCGTACGGAGCTGGACGAGGCGCTGATCGGCGAGACGCTGGGCGTGGTGCTCAAGCACAATTCCGACCAGGTGCGGGCCGCCAAGGATCTCGGCCTGCCGACACGGTCGTGACTCCCCCGGCGTCCCTCGTGGACCGGCACGTCGGGTTCGTCCACGCCCTGCGGGCGGCCGGGCTGCCGGTCTCCCCGGCCGAGGGGCTGGACGCGGCCCGCGCGCTCATGGTCGTCGACCTGGCTCAGCGGGAGACGCTCCGGGAGGCGTACGCCGCGACGCTGGTGAAGCGGCCCGCGCACCGGCCGGGGTTCGACACGCTCTTCGACCTGTGGTTCCCGCCGGTGATCACCGGCGCCGAAGGCACCGCCGTCGCCGCGGACGCCGAGCTGCCCGAGCTGCCCGAGCTTCGCGAGCGGCTGGCGGAGCTGCTGATGGGCGATCCGGCCGATCCCGCGTTCCGGGAGTTCGCCCGGACGATGGTCGGCCGGTTCGGGCAGGTGCGGGCGGCGCCGGGCAGGCAGTCGTGGTTCTCCTTCCCGGTGCTGCGCGCGCTGTCGCCCGAGACGCTGGTGGCCCGGATGCTGAACGCCATGCTCGACGAGCGCGGCGGCCTGCCGGAGAAGGTCGCCCGGCGGCACGTCGAGCGGACCGTCGGAGCGTTCACCGAGGCCGTCGCCGCCGACGTACGCCGCAGGATCGCCGAGGAGTCGGGCGTCGAGAAGATCGCCAGGTCGGCGGTCCGGCCGCCGATCGACCGGGTCGACTTCCTGCGCGCGACCAAGGACGAGCTGGCCCGGCTCCGGCGGGAGGTGCATCCCCTCGCCCGCCGCCTGGCCACCCGGCTGTCGATCCGGCACAGGCGCGGACGGCGCGGACGGCTCGACTTCCGGCGCACCGTGCGGGCCTCGCTGTCCACGGGCGGGGTGCCGCTCACCACCCATCTGCGCCCGCCCCGCCCGCACCGGCCCGAGCTGGTCGTGTTGTGCGACGCCAGCGACTCGGTCTCGACGTTCTCGCACTTCACGCTGTTGCTGACGTTCGCACTGCGGGAGCAGTTCACCAAGGTGCGGGCCTTCGCGTTCGTGGACACCGTGGACGAGATCACCCGCCTGTTCGCCCCGGGCGCGGACGTGCTCGACGCCATCGGACGCCTCACCGACGAGGCCGACATCGTCAGGTTCGGCCGCACCGACTACGGCCACGTCTTCGAGCGCTTCGCCGAACGGTTCCCTGACGCGGTCGGTCCCCGGACGTCGCTGCTGATCCTGGGCGACGCCCGGTCCAACTATCAGGCGCCCGCGCTGGGCACGCTGAAGCGGCTGGCCGGGCAGGCCAGGCACGCCTACTGGCTCAACCCCGAGCCTCGCGCCCAGTGGGACACCGGGGACTCCCTCGCCACGTCGTACGGCTCGGTCGTCCCCATGCACGAGTGCCGCAACGTCGCCCAGCTCGCCGCCTTCGTCGAGACTCTGGCCTGAGTCGGTTCCCTTCGCCCGAATCGACACGGCCGATAGTGCTCAGCTCATGCGGCGCAGGATGCGGGCCGCCGTACGGGCCAGCAGCTCGATCTGGTCCTCGGTGAACTCCGTGGAGCCGTGGGTGCGGACCCAGCGGGCGATCCTGCGCGGGTAGGCGACGGTCAGCCCCTCGCCGTGCAGCACGCCGCCCCTGGCCTTGATCTTCCCGCCGTGCACGGCGAGCACGGGGGCGATCGAGACCTCGATGCCGGTCTCCTTGGTCAGCAGCGCGGCCAGCGACCCGGCGGCGGAGATGAGCCCCTTGGCGACCGAGGTGCCGAACTTCTCGTCGAAGAACAGGCGCTCGCCGTACCGCGCGATCAGGGTGTCGGGCGACCACGCCTCGTTGTCCACGATCCACACGCCGCCCGGCCCGATGACGAGGTGGTCGATCGACGCCTCACCGGGCACGGCCCGGCCGTCCATGACCCGGTAGCCGTGCCGGCGCAGGCCGAGGCGCAGCAGGCGCCCGGTGCGCACCTCGCCTCGGCGCTTGCCCCGCCACACCGCCGTACGCTCGTGCAGGCGCCAGGCGATGAACAGGTCGGTGCCGCCCGCGAGAAGGGCCAGCCCGATGCCGGCGGCGAGCATGTTGAGACCGAGCCGCGGACCCACCAGATTGCCGACGACGAACCCCGCGGCGGTGATGACGGCCCGCACCCGGATCCGGTTCTTGCGTCCGGCGAACCAGAACGTCTCGTACAGGTTCTGCGGCGAGGCGCCGGTGAACTTCTCGTCCCTCGGGACATAAATGGACCCACTAGGCACGCGAACCCCCCACACTAGGCATGCGGCTTTCACCGGGATACCCGAACGGGAATCCCAACCCTCCTAAGGTGAGGGAAGTAGCGCAGTTACGCCAGTGCCGCCCATTGACCGACCAGTCGGTACGCTTTACCCGAGAGACGAAGGAGGTCGGCATGGCCCGCCGCGTTACGGGGGATCGCGCGAACGGGGAGCGTCCCGTGAACGGCTCCCTGGAGGAGCCGGTACGGCAACGCCTGCTCGCCGAGGCGACCCGGTTGTTCGCCGAGCGGGGTTTCGAGAGCACGTCGGTACAGGAGATCGTCGCGGCGGCCGGCGTCACCAAGGGCGCCATGTACCACTACTTCGATTCCAAGGACGACCTGCTCCACGAGATCTACGCCCGGGTGCTGCGCCTGCAGATGGAGCGCCTCAACCGGTTCGCCGACGCGGAGGGCCCGGTGACCGAGCGGCTGCACGCGGCGGCGACGGACGTGGTGGTGACCACGGTCGACAACCTGGACGACTCCAAGATTTTCTTCAGGTCGATGCACCAGCTCGCGCCGGAGACGTACAAGAGCGTGCGGGCCGAGCGGCGGCGCTACCACGAGCGGTTCCGCGACCTCGTCGTCGAGGGGCAGCGCGACGGCGTCTTCCGCGGCGACATCCCCGCCGAGATGGTGGTCGACTTCTTCTTCGGCTCGGTCCACCACCTCGGCACCTGGTATCACCCCGAGGGCCCGCTGACCGGCCAGGAGGTCGGCCGCCACTTCGCCGACCTCCTGCTCAACTCGCTGCGACCCTGAGCAGGCCCGGAAACACCGCTCACGCGGGCGCGGGGAGGTCCGCGGGGCCGGCCAGCGCCTCGCGGTGGTCGCCCGGCGTGCCCAGCGCGATCTGGTCGGCCTTGGCCCGCTTGAGGTAGAGGTGCGCCGGGTGCTCCCAGGTCATCCCGATACCGCCGTGGAGCTGCACGCACTCCTCGGCGGCGTGCACCGCCACCGCTCCGCAGTGGGCCTGCGCCACCGCGACGGCCACCACCGCGTCGTCGCCCAGCGGTCCCGGCGCGGGCGCCTCCGCCAGCCGGGCGGCCGCGTTGCGCGCCGCCGCCCTGGCCCCCACGACCTCCAGCCATAGGTCGGCCAGCCGGTGCTTGACCGCCTGGAACGACCCCACCGGCCGGGCGAACTGCCTGCGCTCCTTCACGTACGCGACCGTCGTGGTGAGGCACCACTCGGCGACGCCGAGCTGCTCGGAGGCGAGCAGTCCGGCGCCGCGCACCAGTGCCTCCCGGGCCCAGGCCGCCTCCGGCCCGTCCGCCCTCGCGACGATCCGCGCCGGCGCCGAGTCGAACGACACCGTCGCGATCGGCCGGGTCAGGTCGAGCGAGGTCACCGGCGTCACCCGGACCGCCTCTCCGGCGGCTGGAGACGCCTCCACCGCGCACAGCCCCACGCCGCCGGCGAGCCGTACCGGGACGAGCAGGACGTCGGCGGCCTCCGCGCCGATCACCGCGGTGATCGAGCCGGACACGGTGCCGTCCTCGCCCAAGGTCGCCACCGGAGCCGGCGGCGCGTACGGCGAGGCGGCGAACGACACCGCGAGCGCGGCCGTCGCCTCCCCGGCGGCCAGCCGTCCCAGCAGCTCGCCGGCCACCTCTCCCCCCGCCGCCAGGAGCGCCTGGGTCGCGAGGACGGCGCTGGCGAGGAACGGCACCGGAGCCACGGCCCGGCCCAGCTCCTCCAGCACGACGGCGGCCTCGCGGGCCGAGGCGCCCGCACCTCCGAGGTCCTCGGGGATCAGCAGCCCGGCGACGCCGATGTCGCGGGCCAGCGCCTTCCACAGCTCCGTGTCGTACGGCGTGCCGGACTCCACGCGGTCGAGCACGGCGGACGGGGAGCACATGTCGGTGAGCAGGTCGCGCACGGCGGCCCGCAGCTCCTCCTCCACCTCCGTGTACAGCAGCGTCATCGGGGGAGGTCCTTCCATGCGACGTCCTTGTCGGCGCGCGGCTCGGCGGGCAGGCCGAGGACGCGTTCGGCGATGATGTTTCGCAGGATCTCGGACGTGCCGCCCTCGATCGAGTTGCCCTTGGCGCGCAGGTAGCGGTAGCCCGCCTCGCGGCCGACGAAGTCGACCGTGTCGGGGCGGCGGAACGTCCAGTCGTCGTAGGCCAGGCCGTCCTCGCGCAGCATCTCGACCTCGATGCCGGACAGCTCCTGGTGGAGCCGGGCGAAGGCCAGTTTCATGCCCGACCCCTCCGGCCCGGGATGCCCGGCGGCGAGCTGCTCGCGCAGCCGTACGGCCGTCAGGCGCATGACCTCCGAGTCGACCCAGAGCCTGAGCAGCCGCTGGTGCAGGTCGTGGGTGCGCAGCTCGGGCCGGGAACGCCAGGTCTCGGCGACGACGCCCATCATCGTGCGCCGCGCGGGGGTGCCGCCGATCGCGACCCGCTCGTTCATGAGGGTGGTCTGCGCGACCCGCCAGCCGTCGCCCACCTCGCCCAGCCGCAGCGCGTCGGGCAGCCGCACCTCGGTCAGGAAGACCTCGTTGAACTCGGCCTCCCCGGTGATCTGGCGCAACGGTCGCACCTCGACGCCGGGAGCGTGCATGTCGCAGACGAAGTAGGTCAGCCCGCGGTGCTTGGGGACGCCCGGGTCGGTGCGGGCCACGAGGATGCCCCAGCGGGCGGTGTGCGCGCTCGACGTCCACACCTTCTGGCCGTCCACCACCCACTCGTCGCCCTCGCGTACGGCGCGGGTGGCCAGCGTGGCGAGGTCGGAACCGGCGCCCGGCTCGCTGAACAGCTGGCACCACACCTCCTCCCCCGTCCACAGCGGCCGCAGGAAGCGCCTCTTCTGCTCCTCGGTGCCGAACGCGAGGATCGTCGGGGCGGCCATGCCGAGGCCGATGCCGATCCGGCCGGGCCGGTTGTCGGGCGTGCCCTTCAGCTCCCGGTCGGCCACGGCCTGCAGCTCCCGGGGCGCGCCGAGCCCGCCGAGGCCCTCGGGGAAGTGCACCCAGGCCAGGCCGGCGTCGAACCGGGCACGCAGGAACTCCAGACGGTCCGTGGCCGCCGGATCGTGCTCCTCGAGGAAGGCTCTGGCGCGCTCGGCGACCGACGCCTCATCCCATGCCACGACACATCACCCCATGTATTTCTTGAGTTCGCGGTAGGCCAGCGACCGCTTGTGCACCTCGTCGGGACCGTCGGCGAAGCGCAGCGACCGCGCGCCCGCCCACAGCGCCGCCAGCGGGAAGTCCTGGCTGATCCCGCCGGCGCCGTGCGCCTGGATGGCCTTGTCCAGGATCCACTCCACCGTCGCCGGGCCGGCGATCTTGATGGCCTGGATCTCGGTGTGCGCGCCCTTGTTGCCGGCCGTGTCCATCAGCCAGGCCGTCTTCAGCACCAGCAGGCGCAGTTGCTCGATGCGCACCCGCGACTCGGCGATCCAGTCCTGGATCACGCCCTGCCGGGCCAGCGGCTTGCCGAACGCCTCCCGCGTCAGCACCCGGCGGCACATCAGCTCGACCGCCCGCTCGGCCATGCCGATGAGCCGCATGCAGTGGTGGATGCGCCCGGGCCCCAGCCGTGCCTGGGCGATGGCGAAGCCGCCGCCCTCCTCGCCGATGAGGTTGTCCACCGGCACCCGTACGTCCTCGAACACCACCTCGGCGTGGCCGCCGTGGTCGGCGTCGTCGTAGCCGAAGACCGTCATGCCGCGCCGTACGGTCAGGCCGGGGGTGTCACGCGGGACGAGCACCATGCTCTGCTGCCGGTGTCTGGGCGCCTCCGGGTCGGTCTTGCCCATCACGATGAAGATCTTGCAGTTGGGGTTCATCGCCCCGGTGATGAACCACTTGCGGCCGTTGATCACGTACTCCCCGCCGTCCCTCCTGATGGAGGTCGCGATGTTCGTCGCGTCGGAGGAGGCGACATCGGGCTCGGTCATCGCGAAGGCCGACCTGATCTCGCCGGCCAGCAGGGGCTCCAGGTATTCCTTGCGCTGCCACTCGCTGCCGAACTCCGCGAGGACCTCCATGTTGCCGGTGTCCGGAGCGGCGCAGTTGGTGGCGGGCGGCGCGATGGCGGGCGACCTGCCCATGATCTCGGCGAGCGGGGCGTACTGCAGGGTGGTCAGCCCCGCGCCCTGCTCTCCCGGAAGGAAGAGGTTCCACAGGCCGCGCGAGCGGGCCTCGTCCTTGAGGTCCTCCAGCATCGGCGGCGGGCTCCAGCCGCTGCCGGCCGCCTGTTCGTGGAAGGCGTGCTCGACGGGGTGGACGCACTCGTCCATGAAGGCCAGCAGCCGTTCCCGGTAGCGGTTCGTGGTCGCGTCGAACCCGAAGTCCATCAGACCTCCATGAGCCCGCGGGCGACGATCGGGGCGACCTGGTCGCCGACCTCGGCGAAGCCCTCCCCCACCGTGAGCCCCTTCGTGTAACGGAAATGGATGCCCTCGGCGATCACCGCGAGCTTGAAGCAGGCGAGGCCGACATACCAGCCGAGCCGGGACAGGTCACGGCCGGACGCCTCGCCGTAGTGGGCGGCCAGCTCCGAGCCGGGCGGCGCCTCCCCGGCCTCGCCCCGGTCGAGCGAGGCGACCTCGCCGTACAGGAGGAACAGCGCCAGGTCGGTCAGCGGGTCGCCGAGCGTGGACATCTCCCAGTCGAGCACGGCGCGCACCTCGCCGCCGGCGATCAGCGTGTTGCCGAGCTTGAAGTCGCCGTGGACGATGGCCGGTGCGCCGGAGACGGGCACGTCGCGGGCGAGCCGCTCGTAGAGGTCGTCGATGCCCGGCACCTGGCGGCTGCGCGAGGCGTCGAGCTGCCGCTTCCACCGGGCGACCTGCCGCTGCAGGAAGCCGTCGGGCCTGCCGAAGTCGCCGAGGCCCACGCGCTCGGGAGTGATCGAGTGGAGCGCGGCCAGCACGTCCACCAGCCCGTGGGCGAGGGCCGGGGTGAGCGGCGGCTGCCCGCCCTCGACGTACTCCATCACGTAGAAGGGCGCGCCGACGACGTCGGGGTCCTGACACAGGTGATAGGTGCGCGGCACCGGAACGCCCGTGTCCTGGAGCGCGCTCATGACCCGGTATTCGCGGCCCATGTCGTGCGCCGTCGCGAGGACGTGCCCCAGGGGCGGCCTGCGGACGACGTACGTGCTCGCGCCGTCCCTGACGACGTACGTCAGATTGGACTTGCCGCCCACGATCAGCTCGGCGGTGAGCGGCCCTTCGGTCAGGCCCTCACGCCGCAGGCGCTCGGCGAGGCGGGTGAGGTCGAGGCCGGGCGGGTCAGCGTTCACTCCGCTAGCGTACCGACCAGACGGTATGTGTGTCGACAGGCGAAGTGGTCGCCGCCGATCGGGTCGTAGTGGCCATCCGCTCGCACCGTACGTCCCCGATAACGTCGGGCGCATGACCGCGAAGATGCCCTCACCGGCCGTGCTCGACGGCCACGTCGTACGCCTTGAGCCGCTCACTCCCGGCCACGTGCCCGACCTGTTCCTCGCAGCGCAGCACGAGGAGATCTGGCGTCACCGGCCGGAGCCCGTGCCTCAGATCGAGGACGACACGCGCCGGCTGGTGGACAAACTGCTCGCTGACCCCCGCACCACGCAGTTCGCCGTGATTCTCAAGAAGACCGGCCGGGCGATCGGCTCGACCGGCTACTGGGACGTCGGCGGCTTCGACGAGAGCGTGGAGATCGGCTCCACGTGGTACGGCAGGGCCCACTGGCGCACCGCCGTCAACACCGAGTGCAAGGTCCTGCTGCTCGACCACGCCTTCACCCTGGGGTTCGTCCGCGTGGTGCTGAAGACCGACATCCTCAACCTCCGGTCGCAGGCGGCCATCGAGCGCATCGGCGGCGTGCGGGAGGGCGTGCTCCGGCGGCAGTACCGCCGCCCGGACGGCACCTGGCGCGACAGCCCCCTCTACTCCATCCTCGACGACGAGTGGCCCGCCCACCGCGCCCGCCTGCTGGCCGCCCATCAGCCGGGACTTCCCGGCTGACAGAAGCAGGTGTCGATGGACCGGCCGGCACGATGGCGGTGCCGTCGCCGCCGTTCCGCCCCAAGTGGCCGTCCCCCGCGGCGTGGCCTCGGTAGCGTCTGCCGCATGACCGCGACGATGCCCGCGCCCGTCGTGCTCGACGGCCGCGTCGTACGGCTGGAGCCGCTGGCCCTCGACCACGTCGCCGACCTGTACGCGGCCGGCCGGGGCGACGAGGAGGTGTGGCGGTTCGAGCCGAGGCCGTTCCCCGCCTCACCTGAGGAGATGCACCGCCACGTGGCCGGCCTCCTCGCCGATCGCCAGACCACCCAGTTCGCCGTGATTCTCAAGGCGACCGGACGGGCGGTCGGCTCGACGGGTTACTGGGACGTCTGCCGCTGCGACGAGAACGTGGAGGTGGGGTCCACCTGGTACGCGAGAGCCTACTGGCGTACGGCCGTCAACACCGACTGCAAGATCGCGTTGCTCGACCACGCCTTCACCCTGGGGTTCGTCCGGGTGATGCTGAAGACCGACATCCTCAACCTCCGGTCGCAGGCCGCGATCGAGCGCATCGGCGGCGTGCGGGAGGGCGTGCTCCGACGCCAGCGACGCCGCCCCGACGGCACCTGGCGGGACAGCCCCGTCTACTCCATCCTCGACGACGAGTGGCCCGCCCACCGCGCCCGCCTGCTGGATCGTGTCTGACAAATCATGGCCCTGCCGCCCGTGGCCCAGGCTCGCGACGGGCAGCATTCGTCAGACGCTCCCTGACCCCCCGATAGATCACATCCCGGCGATGATGCGGAGCAGTTCCCGGAAGGCTGCGTCCAGCTCCTCGACGGGCGGCACGCCCCCCGCTCCCACGACCGCGTCGAACAGCAGCCCCTCGACGTACGCGACCATCTGACGGCCGTGCCGTACGGGGTCGGGCGAGCCGGCGGCGGCCAGCATCGCGGCCGCGTGCTCGCGGAAGCGGCGCCCCATCTCGTCGTACGTCTTGCGCAGTTCGGGACGGCGGGTCGCCTCCAGCGCCAGTTCGTATCGCGCGATCGTGGTCTCCCGGTGCACGGTGACCGCCGCGTACGTCATTTTCGCCAGGAGGTGCGCCGCCGCCTCGCCCTCGGGCATCCGGTCATCGGGTGTCACCGCGGCGGCGAAGACGGCCTCCTCGCGCTCGGCGAGCCGGGCCAGCGTGAGCTCCAGCAACGCCGCGCGCGTGCGTGCGTGGTTCGAGGTGGAGCCCGGCGGCAGCTTCGCGGCCTCGTCGACCGCCCGGTGAGTGAGGCCGCGCATCCCCCGCTCGGCCAGGATCGCGATGGCCGCGTCCGCGACGAGGACCTCCCTCTGACTGCTCACCCCCTCATCGTAGAGGCGCACTACGCTTGTAGTACGCTCACTACAGTTGTAGTAACGAGGAGGCGGGCATGGCGCACGCGGTGGTGATCGGGGCGGGCATCGGCGGACTGACGGCGGCGCTCGCCCTCGCGCGGAAGGGCTGGTCGGTGACCGTCCTGGAACGGGCGGCGTCGATCGAGCCGGTGGGCGCCGGACTGGCGGTCGCACCCAACGCGCTGCGGGCGCTCGACGTGATCGGGGCCGGGGACGAAGTCAGGAGGCTCGCCGCCATTCAGGGCCGCAGCGGCATCCGCGTGCCGGGCGGCGGCTGGCTGTCGCGGACCACGGCCGAGGACGCCGCCGCCCGATACGGCGACCCGATCGTGCTGCTCCTCCGGTCCGCGCTGATCGGCATCCTCGCCGGGCGCCTGCCACGGGGCGCCCTGCGGGTGAACACCCGCGTCGAGTCCGTCGAGCCCGCGACCGGCCGCGTCACCGTGGCGGGGACGGGGGAGACGATCGATGCCGACCTCGTCGTGGCGGCCGACGGGATCCGGTCCCGGACCCGCGAGGCCCTGTTCCCCGGGCATCCCGCTCCGGTCTACGCGGGCGTGACGAGCTGGCGGGCGATCGTGCCGCTTCCCGGTGTGACCGGCGCGTCGGAGGCTGTGTCGGCCTCAGAGACCTGGGGCCCCGGGCTGGTCTTCGGGGTCATGCCACTCGCCGGCGGTCAGGTCTACTGCTACGCCACCGCGAAGGTCCCCGCGGGCCTGCGCGCGGCGGACGAGAGGGACGAGCTGCTCCGGCTGTTCGGCCGCTGGCACGATCCGATCCCGGCGCTGCTGGAGGCCGCGGACCCGGCGGCCGTGCTCCGCCACGACATTCACTGCCTCGACACCCCGCTGCCCGCCTTCCACGCGGGCCGGGTCGCGCTGCTGGGCGACGCGGCGCATCCCATGACGCCGAACCTCGGACAGGGAGCCTGCCAGGCCATGGAGGACGCCGTCGTACTCGCCGGGCGCGTCTCACCTGACGGCGATCCGGCCGCCGGCCTGGCCGTCTACAGCAGGGAACGGCTGGCGCGGACGACCCCGATCGTGCGGCGCTCGCGGGCCGTCGGCCGGCTCACCCGCTGGCACAACCCGGTGGCGGTGGCCCTGCGCGACGGCGCGATGCTGGCGGCGGGCGCACTCGGGCCGAACGTCGCCATGCGACAGGGCGACCAGATCTTCACCTGGTCGCCCTGACGGCCGAGAGACGCGGCGAGGAGGTCAGGCCGCCTCGGACGCGCCCACCGGGGCACCTATCCTGTCCGGCCCCGCAGGTCCGGCGGCGGGCTTGGCGTGGTCGGGGGCGAGCCGGCCCAGCGTGATCGTCCCGGCGATCAGCAGGCCGGCCGCGAGCAGTGCGGGGATCGCCTTGTCCAGGTCGGTGGGCAGCGACTCCCCGAGCAATACGGCTCCGGCGGTGACCGAGGTGATGGGATCGACGACCTGAACCCCCGCGTAGGCGATACCGAAGTAGCCCACGGCGTACGACTTCTGCAGCAGCACCACGGCGCAGACCAGCAGCACCGGGATGGCCAGGGTGAACCAGTGGATCAGGCGGCCGAGGTCGCCTTCGAGCCCGCCGCCGACGACCCGGACGAACGTGGACACGGTCGCGGTCACCGCACCGGCTCCGATCGCCATCAGCAGCGCTTTCGCCGGGCCCCTCAGCCGGCGGGCCACGGTGAACGTGACGGCGACCACCAGGGCGATGCAGCCGATCAGCTCAAGGGCGTGCGCGTCGGACAGGACCGGGGTCACGTTGTGCGCCGGAACCAGCAGCATCAGGCCGAGCAGGCCCACCGCCACCGCGACCGATCCGGCGATCTCGGCCCGGCGCGGGCGTCTGCCGTGCAGCGTCGCGGCGAGCGGCACCGCGAAGACGAGGGTCGCCACGCTCACGGGCTGGACGACGACCAGCGGAGCCAGGCTGAGCGCCACCGCGTGCAGGGACGCCCCGGTGAAACCGATGACCCCGCCGATCCACCAGCGGGGCCTTCTGACGAGAGCGAGGGTGGCCCCCTCGCTCACCGCTTCGAACTGCTGCAGCGCCGCACCCAGGGCGTATCCCAGCGCGCCGACGAGGGCGATGGCCACTCCCACCCAGGTCATGCGCGCCCGCCGGTGTGTCGAGAAATCACCACGCAAGCTTAGTGGGACCCGGCACGCGCCACGGGAGCCTGCGACACAAGTAGGGCTTTCCGGGCAGGCCACCTTCCCGGTCAGGCCGGCCGGGATCCGCGACCGGCGCGGATCCCGGAACGAGCGGTGTGTGCGGCTCAGTCGACGCCGCTGGACAGGGCGATGTCGATGACCCCGGTGTTCTCGGTCACCCAGGTGGCGGACAGCCCGCCCTCCTTCACCAGGGCCTCGCCGTTGACCTTGAGCACGCCGATCCGCTTGCCCGCGAGCGCGAGCTCGAGGACGTTCAGGTTCTCCGTCACCCAGGGAGCCGACAGACCACCCTCCTTGACGAATGCCGCCCCGCCTCCCCGGACCACCCCGATGCGGTCGCCGGCCAGGACGAGCTGCTTCACGACCGTGTTCTCGGTCACCCAGGTGGCGGACAGCCCGCCCTCCTTGACCAGCGCGACGCCGTCCGCCCGGACCACGCCGATGCGGTCGCCGGCCAGCGCGAGCTGCATGGCGCTGTCGTGCTCCAGGACCCAGGTGGCGGACAGGCCGCCCTCCTTCACCCACGCCCTGCCGTCGGCCGTCAGCACCCCGATCCGGTTACCCGACAGCGCGAGCTGCTTGACGCCGTCGTGCTCCAGCACCCAGTTCGTGGACAGGCCTCCCTCCTTCACCCACGCCCTGCCGTCGGCCGTCAGCACCCCGACCCGGTTACCCGACAGCGCGAGCTGCTTGACGCCGTCGTGCTCCAGCACCCAGTTCGTGGACAGGCCTCCCTCCTTCACCCAGGCGCGGCCGTCCCCGGTGAGGACGCCGATACGGTCGCCCGCGAGCGCGACCTGGACGACCCCGTCGTGCTCCAGCACCCAGCTCGCCGAAAGACCGCCCTCCTTGACCAGGGCGTCGCCCCCGGCCTTGAGCACGCCGATCCGGGGCAGGGCGGCGGCCGCCTGCGCGGGCCCCCGTGCCTGCGACGGTGTACCCGACTGGGTACTCGGCTGGGCGCTCGCCGCGGTCGCGCCCAATCCGGCCGGCAGCAGGCCCGCCGCGCAGGCGAGTCCCGCCCCGAGGAGAACCAGGCCGGGACGGGTCGCCGATCGAGTCGTCATGAGTGCCTCCGCATCGCATCGGGCGGGCCCCCTGCCCGCCGAAATCGATCACGGAGAGACTAGATTCAATCGCGCGATGTAATCACGCTTCCTGCATCGTCAGGAGAGTCAGCCACACTGTGCCCATCGAGGACCACCGAGGCCACTTCATGACCTCTCCGGACACACGCAGAAAAGGTGGCCCTCCGGGTCGGCGAGCACCACCCAGTCGCCCGGCTGGAACTCCGGCTTGGACGCCCCCAGCGCGATGTACTCCTCGACCGCCTTGGCCACGTCGGGCACCCGTAAGTCGAGGTGGAACTGCTTGTCCCCGCCCGGCCAGGAGGGCGCCTTCCGCTCGGGCACACGCTGGAAGTAGATGCTCGTCGTGCCGTCGCCGATCCCGGCGTACTCGTCCTCGGCGTACTGCACGGCGAATCCGGTGATCTGAGAGTAGAACTCGGCGAGCTTCTTCGGCTCGGCGCAGTCGATGGTCAGGGCGATGAGCTTGGCGATCGTTGTCATGCCGCCATCCTGCCGCCCATACCTGTCAGGGAGTGTCAGGTACGCCCCACCACTGAAATCCTCACCGATAGTGGGACCATGAACCGGGCATGTGGAACCAGTCCGGCAGGCGAGTCGTTGGAGCGGGTGTGGCGCGGGTAGGTGCATGGATCAGGCGGTTCCTGGACAAGCCGGGAAGTGTCGACCTGGCTCCCTTCCAGCGGATCGTGGCCGAGGCGGGCGAACTGGAGGGCGAGGTGGCCCGGCGGGCCGCCCTTCGCCCCGCGGAGGTCGACCCCGCGTGGGTCGGCTCGGCCGACTTCTGCGCCGCGATGCGGGAGGCCGCCCGCCGGGCGCTCGGCCAGCGGCCGTACGACGTGCAGCTCGTCGGCATGCTCGCCATGCTGGAGGGCAATGTCGTGCAGATGGCCACCGGCGAGGGCAAGACGCTCGTCGGCGCCCTGACGGCGGCCGGGTACGCGTTGCGCGGCGCCCGGGTCCACGCGGTCTCTGTGAACGACTACCTGGCCCGCCGTGACGCCGAGTGGATGGGACCGTTGTACGAGACGCTCGGCCTCACCGCCGGATGGATCGCCGAGACTTCCACCCCCGAGGAGCGCCGGGCGGCGTACGCCTGCGACGTCACGTACGGAGCCGTCAGCGAGCTGGGGTTCGACGTGCTGCGCGACCGCCTGGGCACGGACCCGGCAGAGCTGGTCGTGCCCGCCCCCGAGGTCGCGCTGGTGGACGAGGCCGACTCGGTCCTGGTGGACGAGGCCCGCGTGCCGCTCGTGCTGGCCGGCACGGCCGACCCGGGCACGGCGCTGCCCGAGATGGCGGCACTCGTACGGCGGTTGTCGCGCGGCTACCACTACACGATCGACGAGGAGGGGCGCAGCGTCTTCCTCACCCCCAAGGGCACCGACACGGTCGAGAAGGCCCTCGGAATCGACCTCTACGAGCATCCCGGCGTGGTCACCCAGGTCAACCTCGCCCTGCACGCCCACGCGCTGCTCACCAGGGACGTCGACTACATCGTCAGGGACGGCAGGGTCCATCTGATCAACACCTCCCGCGGCCGGGTCGCGGTGCTGCAGCGCTGGCCGGACGGGCTCCAGGCGGCCGTGGAGGCCAAAGAGCACCTGCCGGCGTCGGAGACGGGCGAGATCCTCGACTCGATGACCGTGCAGAGCCTCATCCGCCGCTACCCGCGCGTGTGCGGCATGACCGGCACCGCGATCGCCGTGCACGAGCAGCTGCGGGAGTTCTACGACCTCAGTGTCGCGGTCATTCCGCCGAACAAGCCGTGCGTACGGGTGGACGAGCCCGACCGGATCTTCGCCACGCTCGAGGACAAGGAGCGGGCGCTGCTGGAGGAGATCGAGACCCGGCACGCCACCGGGCAGCCGGTCCTCGTCGGCACGCTCGACGTGGCCGAGTCCGAGCGCCTGGCCGAGGCCCTGCAGGCCAGGGGGCTGAGCGCGGCCGTGCTCAACGCGAAGAACGACGCCGAGGAGGCGCAGATCATCGCCAAGGCCGGCCGGCGCGGCGCGATCACGGTCTCCACCCAGATGGCCGGTCGCGGCACCGACATCCGGCTCGGCGCAGGCGACCCCGACGAGGAGCAGGAGGTCGCCGGGCTCGGCGGGCTCTACGTCGTCGGCACCGGCAGGCACGAGAGCAGTAGGCTGGACGACCAGCTTCGGGGCCGGGCCGGACGGCAGGGCGACCCCGGCGGCTCGGTGTTCTTCGTCAGCGGCGAGGACACGCTCCTCACCGCGTACGCGCCGGACCAGTCGCTGCCCCCGGCCGGCCGCGACGGCGTCGTGACCGGCGCCGACGCCGCCGGGCTGGTGGCGCACGCCCAGCGCGTCGCCGAGGGCGTCAACCTGGAGATCCACCGCAACACCTGGCGCTACACGCGACTGCAGGAGCGCCAGCGGGCGGAGGTCCTGGAGCAGCGCGACCGCGTACTGCACGGCGACGCCGGGGCGCGGGCCCTGGAGCGTGCCTGCCCGGAGCGCTACGGCGAGCTGTGCGAGACGGCGGGCGAGGAGACGGTCGAGCGGGCCGCCCGGCAGATCGTGCTGTATCACCTCGACCGCTGCTGGACCGAGCATCTCGGCTTCCTCGCCGACCTGCGTGAGGGCATCCACCTGCGGGCCCTCGGGCGGCTCAATCCGCTCGACGAGTTCAACCGCGAGGCCGTTCCGGCCTACCGGGCGATGCTCGACGAGGTCGAGCGGCGCGCCCGGGAGACCTTCGAGAAGGCCGACGTCACCCGCGACCTCGCGGAGCAGGGCCTGAAGCGGCCCACGGCCACCTGGACCTACCTGGTGCAGGACAACCCGTTCGGCTCGGAGTGGGACCGCGTGCTCAAGCGCGTGGCCGGAGCGCTCAAGGGCCGCAAGCGGTAGACGTCCCCCGGCCCGGAAGCGGCCGTCTTCCTACCGCTTGCGGTGACGGCCCGGCTGGTGGGAGGCGTTGTGAGCGTGGGCGGGGCGGCTCAGCAGGGCCTTGGCGCCCACGGCGACGAGGGCGCACACGACGATCGCGACCGAGAAGGCGGGAACGGCGGCGTTTTCGAGCTGTCCGTCCACCGCCGACGCGGGAGTGAACGCCGGGGAGGCCGTCGTCTCGCCGGTCCTCGTCCCCTTCGCGGCTCCCTTCACGTCCCTCTCGACGGTCTTCGCGGGGGCCTTCGCGGGGGCCTTCGCTGCGGCGGGCGCGGGGGACGCGACGCTCCTCGCCCCTGCCGTACCGGAAAGGGGGGTCATCCCTACGGCGGCCGCCTCGGCCTGCGTGCCCGGTGCCGCGGTGGCGGCGGTGGTGGCGGTGGTGGTGGTGGTGGCCGCTGCCTCGGCTTGCATGGCCGCTGCGGTGGTGGCGGTGGCGGGTTCGGTGGTGGCGGCGGGAGCCACCGACGGGGAGGCCACGGAGGCGGGACTCTCCTCCACCCCCGGCGTGGACGGCGTGGACGCGGGAGCCGGAGCGGCGTCCTGTGATGCCGAGTCCTGTGAAGCCGAGTCCTGTGATGGGGCGGGATTCGCCGTGGGGCAGGGAGGCGGAGGCTCCGGGTGGTCCTTGACCCCGTAGGCGCCCGTCGAGAAGGGCTTGGGCGCGCCCGTCTTGCCGAGGCCCCTGCCCCACTGGGTGATCACGTACTTCACCGGGATGTGGCCGAGACCGCCCGCGTCCTCGACGGTGAGCGAGTGCTTGTTCCAGGTGCCGCCGGTGAGTTCGGCGAACGTCTTGCCGTCGAGGTCGAGCATGACCCCGCTGCTGGAGGGAACGCCGGGGCCGCGGTCGCCGACGAAGAAGTCGGCCTTCTTCCCCTTGTAGACCACGTAGCCCTTGGTGCCCATCGGCCAGCTCGGGCTGGCGGCCAGGCCCTTCTGCATCGGCTCGCCCGACGCGGGGGCCCCGGTGTCGCCGTTGATGCCCGACCCGTCGTCCCAGAAGTACGACGCGGTCGTCTTGCCGGCGTAAAGGACGGTCTGGCCGTCGGCCGTCGGGCAGCCGACCTTCGGAATGGCGGGCGCGGTGGCCGCGTCCGGGATCGCCGCCTCGGGAACGGCGTCCCGCGGCTGCGGCTCCGTCGCGTCGTCCGCGTCCGGGAACCATCCGGTGGCGACGAGTGTGACGTCGGCGAGCATGTGCGGGGAGCCCGCCGGGGCGGGGCGGGCGGAGGCGTCCTGCCGGTGCGGGGGCACGGCGGTCGCGTGGTGCGTCTCGCCCTTCGCCGGGCTCGTCTGCTCCCGGAGGGCGTCGGTGTGGGGGTCCGCGTAGCTGGAAATGGGGGATCTCCTGACTGGTCACGGCTGGGTAACCGGACACTAAGCCAAGAACACCCCAAATCTCGACATCTCGGACGAAAACTTTACTTTTTGGACGAACTTCCCATGAAGTGGCAAAGTTAGGAGTGGACGCGCCCCCCTTCCCGGAGGGCTGGAGGGAAGGAGGGCACGCCACGTATCGGGATCAGGACGACAGCCGGCGAGCCCGCAGCCCGGCCCCCAAGGCGGTCGGGGTGCCGTTGTAGTGGCTGATCAGAGACGGGCCGGTGGAGCAGTCCCAGGCGTTCCAGGTCCAGCCGAGGTAGGACGCGCCCTTCGCGTCGAACCAGTTCATGACCTGGTCGATGAACCCGTGCGAGCAGGTGTTCTCACCGATCTCGCCGGCCACCAGCGGGACCTTGGCGGCCACGGGCGCGAGCCGGCTGTCCCAGCACGAGGTGCTGACGCAGGAGTTGCAGTTGTACACGTGCCACGCGGCGGCCAGGTTGTTCCGCGAGTCCGTGGGCTTGTACTGCAGCCACTGCGACAGGTCGTTGGAGTAGGCCAGGCCGCCCAGCATGATGATGTTGGTCGCGCCGGCGGCCCGCACCGCGTTCACCAGCGACTGGAAGCCCGCCACCTGGTAGGGGATGCCGGAGCAGGTGCCGCCGTCGCGCCAGCAGGCCCACCCCGAGGCGGCGCCGCCGGTCGCGCGCTCCGGGTAGGGCTCGTTGAACAGGTCGGGGGAGTCAACGGCGTCAGGGCAGCCGCCCCCGCCGAGCTGGGCGTACGGGGCACGGACAGGTGAAATTTTCAGACGGCCGGGAAGGTCTGGCTCGCTGGATGGGCAGCAGCGCGTGTGACCGGCGAGTGGCGTGAACCGCGAGGGCTACGGCGTCAGCACGATCCTGCCGAACACCTCGCCGGCGTCCATCTTCCGATGCGCCGACACGGCTTCCTCCAACGGCAGCACCTCGTGCACCACCGTGTGCAACTCGCCGCGACTCGCGGCCGCGAACTGCTCGGTCCTCACGGCACGCCGAGCGGGCCCGGTGACCGTGTCGGCGCTGAAGGTGGCGAACGACATCGACTTCCGGAACGCCGCCATCATCGTCGTGCCGAAGTCCGCCGGCGGCTGGCCTCCGACCGCACCGACGACCACCAGGCGGCCGTTCGGATTGAGCTTGCCGAAGAAGGAAGGCAGGTCCGCGCCGGCGACGACGTCGATGATGACGTCGTATCCCGCGGGAGCCTCCGAGCCCCCCTCGCCGGAGCGGTCCAGCACGTGGGTCGCGCCGAGCGTGCGCAGGCGCTCGCCGCGCTCGGCCGACGACGTCGTGACCGCGACCGCGCCGGCGCCGTCACGGGCCGCGAGCTGAACCGTCATGATCCCGATGCTGCCGGCCGCGCCACGCACCAGCACCGACTCGCCGGGAGCGAAGTGGGCATGGGCAAGGCCGAAGTGGGCCACCACACCGGAGCTCCCGAGCGTCACCGCGTCGACGGAGGACAGGTTCGCGGGGAGGGGAAGGATCTCCTCGACCGGAGCGATCGCCTGTTCGACGTAGCCGCCGCCCACGCCGGTGAACGCCCACACCCGCTGCCCGATCCATGAGGTGTCGACGTCGTCGCCCACGGCGACCACGGTGCCCGCCACCTCGCTGCCGGGGATGAGGCCCTCCTCGAAACCGTAGGCGGCCAGAGCACCGCTTCGGATCACGACGTCCGCGCCGCCGACGCCGATCGCCTCGGTCGCGACCAGCACCTGCCCGGCGGCGGGAGCCGGGGCGGGGAGGTCGACGACGGCCAGGCCTTCGGGACTTCCGAACGCCTGGATCACCACTGCTTTCACGGTCGTCACCACATTCTCGGATCGATCGGCACTGCTTCGGACCGTAACGGACGCCGCCGTCCGCATGACTGAAGTGAGAGCGGTGACCGGCCGTTTGCCTCACATCCTGCGTTCCGACGCTCTGGGCAACCGGGACCGCTCCCGCTCAGGGCACGGCCGGCACCGGGGGAGCCGCGAGAGAACGCGTGAAGACACGACCCGGCCGGAACTAGGCTTGGTCGCCGCGCAGGACGGCGGCGGGGATCGGGATGGCCGGGAACGGGTTGTCCGGCAGGAGGATCAACCGGCGCGGCGCGGCCTGCTCCGCGGCGTCCAGATGCAGCAGGGCGGTCCCGATGCCCGCGGCTCCCACCATGTATCCGGTGTCGGCCGTGACCTCCCCAGGGCGCAGCCGCCGGTACGCCTGGTACCAGCGGAAGCCGGCCTCGTCGCCCGCGGTCGCGCGCCCGATCAGGTCCTTGGCGAGCACGCGCGCGAAGTCGAGGTGCCGCTCGCGGCCCGTGGCCGCGTACAGGCCGACGAAGCATTCGATCAGCCCGGCCGTGCCGCAGCACAGGCAGGCCACGTCCCAGTGACCCGCGGGACGGGACCCGGGCACCCCGCTCTGCACGATCCCGTGCGCGAGCCGTTCCACCCAGTCGAGATCGCCCGGGTCGCCGGTCACCCGGTGCAGCTCGAAGAACATCCGGGCGACCCCCGCGGACCCCGAGCAGAAGCCGAGGTAGTGGAGCCGGCGCCCCTGCGGGAGGTGATGCGGCACGAGCGCGCACCTGTCGGTGACCACGCTGACCGTCCGGACGAAGTCGGCGCCCCGGCGGGCCGCCGCGAGGAACCGCTCGTCGCGGGTCACGCCGTACAGGCGGGCGAGCAGGAACGCCGTGCCCGCCGTGCCGGACAGGAATCCGGGGGTGACGGCGTCCACCGGCAGGTCGGGACAGGCGTCGCCGCCGAAGCGGTGCCCGGGGACGGCGAGGCCGGCGATGCGCCTGCCCGCCTCGATCGCCACCTCCTCGTACTCGGGGACGCCGAGGATGCCCGCCGCGTGCAGCAGGGCGAGCACGATCCCCCCGTCGCCGCGCTGCGCCGGGTCCCCCGTCCAGCCGACGCCGTCGCCGAACGGGCGGGCGTCGCGGGCGAGACGGGCGGCGGCGGCGCGGGCCGCCCCGAAGACCTCCTCGTCGCCCGTCGCCCATCCGGTCTCCGCCAGCGCGAAGAGCACACCGGCGAGCCCGTGGTAGAAGGTTGGGTCGCGCCGCTCGCGCCAGACGACGGCGAGCCGGCGGGCCCCCGCGAGCGCGTCCTCCAGGTACGCCTCGTGGCCGGTCGCCGCGGCGAGCTCGAGGAAGAACAGCACGACACCGGCCGCGCCGGAGTAGAGGGACGCGTCGTCACCGGCCGCGGCGGACCGCCCCCGGGGATCGGGGTTGGCCCGCCATCGCCGTCCCAGGTCGTCGTCGACCGCCGCCGACCGCACCCAGCGCGCGGCCGTGACGGCGGCGGTGACAGGGGTCTCACGGGGCCAGGCGCTCATCACCCCAGTCTCCCACAAAGCTGGTAGGAAATTAAGGCTATAACTCTTCCACTCCGCAGCCTACGGGCAGTGGCGCACCGATCACACCGTCGGCGCGGAAACGTCCGGGTGACGTGCGACGGCAACCGGGGATCCGGGCCGCCCGGACGGGAGGACGAGCAGCGTCCTCGCGTGGGTGATCGCGGACGGCGTGTCAGGGAAGACGAGCCCGTCGCGGCGCAGATGCCCGGCCACCCCGAGCCGGCTGAGGACCTCGTCGTGACCCGGCCGGATGCCCGACAGCAGCACGGTGATCCCCCTGCCCTCCAGCCGCGTGATCACGTCGCCGAGAACGCCCGCGCCGGTGGCGTCGATCGTGGACACGCGCGACATGCGCAGGATGACCACCCGCACGTCGGCGACCTCCGACAGCTCCAGCAGGAAGCGGTGGGCCGCGCCGAAGAACAGCGGGCCGTCGAACCGGTAGGCCACGATGTGCTCGGTCAGCAGGCGCCGTTCCTCGTCGCCGTGGTCGCCGGTCTCCAGCGGGACCTGCTCGATCTGGGCGCTGCGCGCGACGGCCCGCAGGGCGAGCACGACCGCGACGCCGACGCCGGTCGCGACCGCGGTGACGAGGTCGAAGACGACGGTCACGGCGAAGGTGAGGACCATGACCGCGGCGTCGCCCCGGGTGGACCTGGCGATGGCGCGCAGGGAGCCGACCTCGACCATGCGGACCGTCGTGGCCAGCAGCACCCCGGCCAGCGCGGCGAGTGGGATGCGCCCGACGAGGCCGCCCGCGCTGAACACGATGACGGCCAGCACGACGGCGTGCGTGAGGGAGGCCAGGCGCGAGCGGGCGCCCGATCGCACGTTGACCGCCGTACGGGCGATCGCGGCGGTGGCGGGGATGCCGCCGAACAGCGGGGAGACGACGTTCGCCAGGCCCTGCCCGAACAGCTCGCGGTCGGGGTCGTGCCGCTCCCCCACGCTCATCGCGTCGGCGACCGAGGCGCACAGCAGGCTCTCCAGCGCGCCGAGGGCGGCCACGGCGAAGGCCGCCGGAAGCAGCGCGCTGATGGCGCCGGGGTCGAGGAAGGGGTCGAGGAACCCCGCCGACGGCGCGGGCAGCCCGGCAGGCAAAGTCCCGATGCGGGCGACGTCCAGTCCGCCGATCTCGGCCACGACCGTGGCGGCCGCGACCGTGAGGAAGGAGAACGGCACCGCCGGCCGCCACCGCGCCCCCAGCAGCATGACCCCCGCGACCACGAGCGCCAGCACGATCGGCACCGGACGCGGGTCGCGCGCGAAGTTCGCGGCCGCGTCGCCGGCCGCCTGCCACACCCGCTCCCCTTCGCCCTTCACGCCGAGCGCCGCGGGCACCTGCTGGAGCGCGATCACGACGGCGATGCCCGCGGTGAAGCCCTCGATCACCGGTGCCGGCATGTAACGGGCGTACCTGCCGACGCGGGCCAGCGCGAGCACGACGAGCACGAGTCCGGCGAGCAGGCCGACCGCGAGCACTCCGCCCGGGCCGTGACCGTGCACGATCGGGACGAGGACGACGGTCATGGCGCCCGTCGGGCCCGACACCTGGAGGTTGCTGCCACCGAAGACGGCGGCGACCGCGCCCGCGACGACCGCGGTCGCGAGGCCGGCCTGCGCGCCCAGCCCGGAGCCGACCCCGAAGGCGAGCGCGAGCGGCAGGGCCACCACCGCGACCGTGAGCCCGGCGATCAGGTCGCGGCCGGGGCTGCGACGGGCCGGCCGCCAATCGGCGGGCGAGGGCAGCAGCCGCGCGACCCGCCCGTACAGCCGCCTGGCCGTGCCGGTCACTTCGCCGCCTCCGCCTGGAGCTCGGCCAGCAGCTCACCCTGGCCGGTGATCATCTCGGTGAGGATCCGCCGGGCCGCCGCGAGCAGGTCCACGACGTCGGGGGTGGCCAGCGAGTAGACCACCGTGCCGCCCTCCCTGACCGCGTTCACCAGGCCGGTACGGCGCAGCACGGCGAGCTGCTGGGACAGGTTCGACGCCTCCACCTCGATCTCGCCCAGCAGTTCGCGGACCGGGCGGGGGCCGTCCCGCAGGAGTTCGAGCACGCGGATGCGCACCGGATGTCCCAGGGTGCGGAAGAAGTCGGCCTTGGCCTGGTAGAGCGGGACGGGCATCGGGCTCACTCCGCCCCTCCCGCCGCCTCCGGGCCGACCCCGTGGTCGGCGGCCAGGCGGTTCAGGTTGTCCAGTCGGCCCAAGGCGATCTGGATGCCGTGCTCGTCGCCGCCCTCCCGCGCCCGCCGCAGTTCCTCGCGCGCCTCCGCGAGCCGGGCACGCAGCTCCGCCGTGAACTCGTGCATGTCATCCTCTCCTTCGTCGGCGAGGCCCAGCATATTCACAATATGAAGAATTCTTCAATTCAGCAGCACCGCAGTCCACTCGGCCCGCTCGGGGAGGCGGAGGGGCTCAGGCGGGGAACGGCGCGAAGGAACGGTGATCGCGCCGCAGCGGATGGCCCTCGGGGACCTCGACCAGCACGATCGGCAGGCCGTCGGGGTCCTCGATCCACATCTCCACCAGCCCCCACGGTTCCAGCCGGGGCGGCCTGGACACCCGTACGCCGGCCTCCAGCAGCCGGTCGTACTCCTTCTGGACGTCGCGCACCTGCAACCAGATCGCCGTGCCCTCCTGTCCGGCGCCGGAGCCGTGCGGGGAGATCTCGAGGAGCCCCTGCCCCAGGAAGAACACCACCCCGGGGTCCTCGGCCGGCCCGAATTCCCGGCTGACGGCCAGGCCCAGGACGTCACGGTAGAAACGGCGGCTCTCGACACCGTCGGCCGGTCGCAGGAGTATGCGGCTGCTCAGCACTTCCACGTGACGGTCGTGCCCATCTGGGGCATGCGATTAAGGATGGATTACGGCAAGCGGCGGCCAAGCCTTCCGGGCCCTTCGTCCCTCCGGCGGACGACGGACGGCCCTGCCGCCACGAGGGGTACCGGACGTTAGTGTGCCGACGGCCCATGAGATCACTGTGGAGGTTCGAATGACTGAAGACACCGCACCCGCGGGCATGCCGCGCCTGGACAAGCTCGACCGCGAGGAGTGCCTGCGGCTGATCTCGCCCGGCGGGGTGGGCAGGATCGCCTTCAACAACCCCAGCGGGCCGGTGATCCTGCCGGTCAACTACACGGTCGAGCAGGGCGCCGTGCTGTTCCGGACGGCGCTCGGCGGCCCGATGGACGCCGATTTGCGCACCGGGGTCGAGGGGGCCGATTTCATGGTGGCCTTCGAGGTCGACCACATCGACGAGAGCACCCGGGAAGGCTGGAGCGTGCTCGTCCGCGGCGGGGCGCACCACGTGACCGGCGACGTGAACAAGAAGGTCGAGACGTGGGCGGGCGGCGAGCGGGAGCTCTATATCCGGATCGTGCCCGTCGAGATCAGCGGCCGGCGCATCCAGCACGGATAGCCGGGTCATGGACGCCTGGGTCGTGGCCCGGCCGGGGCCCGTCTCGACGCGGCCGCTGGAGCGGTCCGTGCTGCCGGATCCCGCGCCCGGGCCCGGGGAACTGCTGGTCCGCGTAGAGGCGTGCGCGGTCTGCCGCACCGACCTGCATCTCGCCGAGGGCGACCTCCCCCCGAGACGCCCCCGTACGGTGCCCGGCCACGAGGTCGTGGGACGGGTGGCGGGGCTCGGCCCGGACACGGCGGGGCCGCCGCCCGGCGCCCGCGTGGGGGTGGCCTGGCTGCGCTCGACCTGCGGCCGGTGCCGCTACTGCCTGCGCGGCGCGGAGAACCTGTGTCCCGCGTCCACGTACACCGGCTGGGACGCCGACGGCGGGTACGCGGAGCTGCTGACCGCCCCCGCGGCGTACGTCTACCCGCTGCCGCAGGACGCCCCGGCGGAGACGCTCGCGCCGCTGCTGTGCGCGGGGATCATCGGATACCGCGCGCTGGTCCGCGCCGGCCTGCCCCCGGGCGGGCGGCTGGGGATCTACGGTTTCGGCGCGTCCGCGCACCTGACCGCCCAGATCGCGATCGCCGAGGGCGCGACCGTGCACGTGATGACGAGGTCGGCGGCGGCGAGGGAGCTCGCGCTCCGGCTGGGCGCGGCCTCCGCCGCGGGCAGCGCCGACCCGCCGCCCGAGCCCCTGGACGCGGCCATCCTGTTCGCCCCGGTGGGCGACCTCGTGCCGGTCGCACTGGCCGCGCTCGACCGGGGCGGCACGCTCTCCGTGGCGGGGATCCACCTCACCGACATCCCGGTGCTGAACTACCGGCGCCACCTGTTCCAGGAGCGGACGCTGCGCAGCGTCACGGCCAACACCCGCGCCGACGGGCACGAGTTCCTGGGGCTCGCGGCCCGCCACCACCCGCGGGTCGCGACGACGCCCTACTCCTTCGACGCCGCCGACCGGGCCCTGGCCGACCTGGCCGCCGACCGCGTCGAGGGGGCGGCCGTCCTGCTCATGGACCGGTGACGGGCGGCACCGGCTCCAGGCGGAACAGGCCGCCCTTCACGTCCGTGGGGCCGCCGGACGGTCGCGCCGTCCTCCCGGCGAGCGCCATCAGCACGTCGGTTGTGGTGACCAGGCCCCGAAGAACCTCGTCAGGCCCGAGCACGGGGACCGCGCCGCAGTCGGCGTCGGTCATCAGCGCGGCGATCTCGCGGAGCGGGGCGTCCGGGGCGACGCGGGGACAGCACCGCCCCCGCACGAGCGTGCGCACCGCCGCCAGGGACTGCTCGGCGGGGCCGCCCGACCAGTGCGCGGCGACGTCCTCACGCGTGAGCACGCCGACGAGCCGCGAGCAGGCGTCCACGACCGGGAGGTGGTGGACGCCGGCCCGCCACATCAGTTCCCAGGCCATGAGCGGCGACTCCTCCGGCTCCACCGTGACGAGCGTCCGGCTCATCACCTCGGACGCGGTCATGGTCTCGACGCTCATCGAACTTTCCCGCCTTCCGCCGGGCCGGTCCCCGGGGGCGCGCCCGCGGAGACGTCCCGGCCCACGTCGTCAGTCTCGTACGTCATGGAGGACTCGACGTCCACCACCCCGTCCACCCGCCAGACCTCTCCGATCAGAGCGCAGAGCTGGGACCGCCGTTCCACTCCGCCGTCGAGGTGGACGATCCCGCCCTCGATCCGCACGGCGCAGTCCCGGGAGTGGCGGGCCACCACCTCCAGGACGTCGTCGCGAAGGTCCTCGGCGGGCCGGCAGAACGCCCTGATGAGGTCGGACTGTTTGACCACTCCGGTGATCCGCCCGGTCTGCCCGTCCACCACCGGCAGATCCTTGATCCTGTTGCGGTGCATCAGCACGGCCGCCCGCCGCAGGGGGGTGTCCTCGGTGACCGTGATCGCGGGGCTGCTCATGATCTCGGAGACGGTGCGGCCGTGCGCCTTCCTGCGCTCCCTGTGCCGGGACGGCCCCTCGAAGAGCAGATCGCCGAGCCGCCTGTCCAGGTCCTTGAGCAGCAGGTCCTCGTCGCTCACCATGCCGATCACCCGCCTTTCGGCGTCGACGACGGGGACGGCCCCGACATGGAACCGGCACATCGCGGTGACCACGTCGGTGAACGAGGCAGTCGCCTCGACGGCCACCACGAACCTGTTCATGACGTCGCGGACGGTCATCGGCATGACACCCTCCCTCGTTCTCCCCAGCCTTGGCCACAAGCGGCGGCGGGGCGACCGGCGAACGTCCCCCTACCGTGGGACCTATGTCCCGGGGGTCCCATTAAGCGAATATCCGCCAGTACCTTGTGTGTTGTGCAGAATGCCGCGATCCTCACCGTCGACGACGACCCTTCCGTCTCCCGGGCGGTGGCTCGTGACGTACGCCGCCGATATGGCGACCGTTACCGGGTGATCCGAGCCGAGTCGGGCCCCAGCGCGCTCGAGGCGCTGCGTGAGATCAAGCTGCGCGGCGAGCAGGTCGCCGTCATCCTGGCCGACTACAGGATGCCCCAGATGAACGGCCTCGAATTCCTCGAGGCGGCCATGGACGTCTTCCCGCTGGCGCGCAGGGTGCTGCTGACCGCCTACGCGGACACCGACGCGGCCATCAACGCGATCAACATCGTCGACCTCGACCACTACCTCCTCAAGCCGTGGAACCCGCCGGAAGAGAAGCTCTACCCGGTGCTTGACGCGCTGCTCGACGCCTGGCTCGCCACCCCCGCCGTGACGATGCCCGAGACCAAGATCGTGGGTCATCGCTGGTCCGCGCACTCGTTCACGGTGCGCGACTTCCTGGCCCGCAACCTCGTGCCGTACCGCTGGCTGCGGGCCGACGAGGCCGAGGGCGTGCGCCTGCTGACCGCCGCCGGGATGAGCGAGGCGGACGTGCCGGTGGTGATCACCACGGACGGCAAGGCCCTGGCGCGGCCCACGGAGGCCGACCTCGCCGCGCATGTCGGCATGGCCACCACCCCGGCCTCGGATCTGTACGACCTCGCCGTGATCGGCGCGGGCCCCGCGGGTCTCGGCGCCGCGGTGTACGGCGCGTCCGAGGGCCTGCGCACCCTGCTCGTGGAGCAGCGCGCCACCGGCGGCCAGGCCGGGCAGAGCAGCCGCATCGAGAACTACCTCGGCTTCCCCGACGGCGTGTCCGGCGCCCAGCTCACCGACCGCGCCCGCAGGCAGGCGCTCAAGTTCAACACCGAACTGCTCACCACCCGGGAGGTCGTCGGCCTCGAACGCAGCGGTTCGGCCACGGTGCTGCGCTTCGGCGACGACACCGCCGTGACGGCGCACACCGTCGTGCTGGCGACCGGCGTGTCGTACCGGCTGCTGGACGCGCCCGGCCTGGCCGAGTTCACCGGCCGCGGCGTCTTCTACGGCGCGGCCGCGACCGAGGCCCCGAGCTGCGCCGGAGAAGAGGTCTACATCGTGGGCGGGGCGAACTCGGCCGGCCAGGCGGCGGTGTACTTCTCCCGGTTCGCCAGCAAGGTGCACATCCTCATCCGGGGTGATGACCTCACCCGGTCGATGTCGCGTTATCTGATCGACCAGATCGAGGCCATCGGGTCGATCGAGGTCCACCCGCGCACGCAGGTGGTCGGCGGCCAGGGCCGCGACCATCTGGAGCGCCTGACGCTGTGCGACGGGCGGACCGGCCGGACGACGACCGTGCCGGCGTCGTGGCTGTTCGTCTTCATCGGGGCGGAACCACGCACCGACTGGCTCGGCGACGTGGTCGCCCGCGACGCGAGCGGCTACGTGCTGACCGGCTCCGACCTGCTCGCGGACGGCAACCGCCCGGCAGGGTGGACGCCGTCCAGGGACCCCTATCACCTGGAGTCGAGCATGCCCGGCGTCTTCGCGGCGGGCGACGTACGGGCCGGGTCGGTCAAGCGCGTCGCCTCGGCCGTGGGCGAGGGCGCGATGGCGGTCTCGCTCGTGCACCGTTACCTGGAGGCCAGATGACCGACCATCCGAGTGAGCCGACCCTGTCACCCGACGAACTGCGCACGCTCTTCCTGTTCGAGTCGCTGGACGACGCGCAGCTCGTGCGGCTGTCGGAGGCGGGCCGGGTGGAGCAGCGGCTCGCCGGCACCCTCGTCTACCAGGAGGGCGATCCCGCGACCTGCTTCTTCGTGCTGCTGAGCGGCACGGTCGCGATGAGCAGGCGGGTGCAGGGCGACGAGGTCGAGGTGAGCCGCACCGGCCAGCGCGGCGTGTACGGCGGCGCCACCCAGGCGTACATCACCGGTGAGTTCTCCCAGCTCTACCTGAACACGCTCACCGCGCTCACCGACGCCGAGTTCTTCGTTCTGCCTGCCGAGGTGATCGGTGCCTGCGTGCGCGAGTGGTTCCCGATGGCGATGCACCTGCTGGAGGGGTTGTTCCTCGGCATGCGCGCCACCCAGACGATCGTCGGCGAGCGGGAGCGGCTGCTCGCGCTCGGCTCGCTGTCGGCCGGCCTGACGCACGAGCTGAACAACCCGGCGGCCGCCGCCGTACGGGCGACGTCGGCGCTGCGCGAGCGGGTGGCGGGCATGCGGCACAAGCTCGCCATGATCGCCGACGGGCGGCTGGACGGCAGTCAGCTGCACGACCTGGTGGAGCTGCAGGAGGACGCGGTCAAGCGGTCGGCCTCCGCCCCCGACCTCACGCCGCTGGCGCGCTCCGACGCCGAGGACGCGGTCGCCGACTGGCTGGACGACCACGACATCGTCGGCGGCTGGGACCTGGCGGCGACGCTGGTGGCCGGCGGCCTCGACGCGGCCTGGCTCGACCAGATCGCCGGGGCGGTGGGCGAGGAGAACCTGGAGGCCGCGGTCCGGTGGCTCACCTACACGGTGGACACCGAGCTGCTGATGTGCGAGATCGACGACACGGTCAACCGGATCTCCGGCCTGGTCGCGGCCGCCAAGCAGTACTCCCAGCTCGACCGCGCCCCGCACCAGACGGTCGATGTGCACGATCTGCTCGACGCCACGCTGGCCATGCTGCACGGCAAGATCCCCGAGGGTGTCCGCACGGTCAAGGAGTACGACCGGTCGCTGCCGCCCATCCCGGCGTACGCCGCGGAGCTGAACCAGGTGTGGACCAACCTCATCGACAACGCGCTCGGCGCGATGGACGGCACGGGCACGCTGACCCTCCGCACACGGCGGAAGGACGGCCACCTGATCGTCGAGGTCGGCGACACCGGCCCCGGCATCCCGCCCGAGATCCGGCCCCGCATCTTCGAGCCGTTCTTCACCACCAAGCCCGTCGGCGAGGGCACCGGCCTGGGCCTGGACATCTCCTACCGGATCGTGGTCAACAAGCACCACGGGGACATCCGGGTGGAGTCGGCGCCCGGCGACACCCGGTTCCGGGTCTACCTGCCCCTCGTGCAGGCGCCCCGGGAGGACCGGCCGTAGGGAACCCCCGGCGGGGACAGACGCGCGGGCCGGTGGCCGTACAGTGAGGGCGTGGGCATGGTCAGCACCGTGGGTCTCGTCCTGCATCCGCAACGCGACTCCAAGGAGGCGATCGACACGATCGTCGAGTGGGCGCGCAAGCGGGACTGCACGGTGCTCGGGCTGCCCGACGAGGTCGGGCGCATCGACTGCAGCGCGGTCGCGGTGGACGCCCCGGCTCTGGTGAGACGGTCCGACCTCCTCGTCAGCCTCGGCGGAGACGGCACCATGCTGCGCACGATGCGCCTGATCGCCGGGCGGCCGACCCCCGTCCTCGGCGTCAACCTGGGACGGCTCGGTTTCCTCGCCGAGATCGACGTGGACGAGCTGGCGCCCGCGTTGTCCGCGATCGACGAGCACAGATACACGGTCGAGCCACGTATGGCGGTCCGCGCGACCAGCCATGACGGCCGGATGGTGACCGCGTTCAACGACATCGCCCTCGTCCGCATCCCCGGCGACGGGCTCGCGGCCGTCTCCGTCTCGGTCTACGGCGAGCCGTTCGTGCGGTACGCCGCCGACGCCGTGATCGTCTCCACCTCCACCGGGTCCACCGCGTACAGCTTCTCGGCCGGCGGCCCGATCGTCTCCCCCACCGTCGAGGGCTTCCTCGTCGTCCCCGCCGCCGCCCACTCGGCGTTCAACCGGGCGCTGGTCCTGTCGGCCGACGAGGAGGTGACGCTCGACGTGCTCCCCACCAGCGGACAGCTCGCGCTGGAGGTCGACGGCACCATCGGCGGCCACCTGTGCCCAGGCGACCGGCTCACCGTGACCGCGTTGCGCGCCGCCGCCCGCGTGGTGCGGCTCGGGACGACCACCTTCTACGAGCGGGCCCGGCGCAAGCTCCGCGTGAACGGCAGCGCCGAGATCGACTGAGCCGGCCTCAAGGGCCGATCAGGGGGACGGCGTGGGCGCCCACAGTCCCGTCGCGGTCCCGTCGCGCAGGTGCCCGCGGTAGGTGATCACCTTGTCGTGGATGACCGCGAGGCTCGCGTCGAGCTCGGCGATCCGTGCCCTGACGGTGCGCTCGTGCTCCTCAAGCAAAGCGAGGCGCTCGTGCTCGTTGCCCGGCCCCGACCGTACGAGCTCGGCGAACCTGCGCAGGGTGGCGATGGACATGCCGGAGTCGCGCAGCCGGTTGCACAGGACCAGCCACTGCACGTCCGCCGGGTCGTACACCCGCTGTCTTCCGGCCGATCGGGGGATCGGGCGGAGGAAGAGCCCCTCGCGTTCGAAGAACCGCAGCGCGTGCACGCTCAGCCCGGTCGCCTCCGAGACCTGCCCGATGGACAGAGCTTCCGTACGCCTGGTCATGCGGCGGATCGTACAGCTTGACCTAGAGCACGCTCTAGTTTCTACCGTCCTTCTCATGACGACACAGCACAGGATCGGCAGTGGTTTCGGCGCCCGCAGCACCGCGCGCGAGGTGCTCGCGGGCATCGATCTGTCCGGGCGGACGGCCCTGGTCACCGGGGGGTACTCCGGGCTCGGCCTGGAGACGACGCGGGCGCTGAGCACGGCGGGGGCTCAGGTGATCGTCCCCGCGCGCAGGCCGGCGGCGGCGAAGGAGGCGCTGCGCGACATCCCGGGCACGGAGACCCGCGAGCTCGACCTGGCCGACCTGCACAGCGTGCGCGTGTTCGCGGAAACGCTCATCGAGACCGGCAGGACCATCGACATCCTCGTCGCCAACGCCGGCGTCATGGCCTGCCCGGAGACCCGCGTCGGCCCCGGGTGGGAGGCCCAGTTCGCGGTCAACCACCTCGGTCACTTCGCCCTCGTGAACCGCCTCCGCCCCGCCCTGGCCGGCGGAGGATCGCGGGTGGTGTCGGTGTCCTCCGCCGGCCACTTCGCGACCGGGATCCGATGGAACGACATCCACTTCCGCGACGGGTACGACAGGTGGCTGGCCTACGGCCAGTCGAAGACCGCGAACATCCTGTTCGCCGTGCGCCTCGACGCGCTCGGGGCCGCCGCCGGCGTACGGGCCTTCTCCCTGCATCCGGGCGAGATTCTCACTCCCCTCCAGCGGCACATCCCCCGCGAGGAGCAGATCGCCCTCGGCTGGATCTCTCCGGGCGGCACGGCGGCGGAGGGCTTCAAGACTCCGGAGCAGGGCGCGGCCACGACGGTATGGGCGGCGACCTCTCCCATGCTCGCGGATCGGGGCGGGGTCTACTGCCAGGACTGCGACGTCGCCGAGCTCGCCACGGGCGACGACATGGGCACCGGAGGGGTCAAGCCGTGGGCGATCGACCCCGGGGAGGCGTCGCGGCTCTGGGACCTGTCGTCCGAGCTCACCGGCGTCGACGCGTTCTCCTGACGCGGACAGCCTCCTGACGCGGACGGCCGGGGCGGCGCCTGCGCGCCGGCCCCGGGGATCACGTCCGCGTGGCCTACAGCAGGTTCGCGATCTCGGCCAGTTCCCCTGCGGTGAGCGGGGGCGCGTCGAGGGCCGCGATGTTCTGTTCGAGCTGCCCGACCGAGCTCGCCCCGATCAGCACGGACGTGACCCGCGGGTCGCGCAGGATCCACGACAGGGCGAGCTGGGCGAGCGACTGGCCGCGCTCCTGTGCGATCTTGTTGAGCCCGCGCAGGGTCTCCAGCAGTTCGGGGGTGAGCCGGTCGCGCGTGAGGAAATGGCCGATCGCCATCCGGGAGTCGGCCGGCACGTCGCCGTCGAGGTAGCGCCCGGTGAGCAGGCCCTGCGCCAGCGGCGAGTACGCGATGCAGCCCGCTCCCGCCTGCTCCAGCGTGTCGAGCAGCCCGTCCTCCACCCAGCGGTCGAGCATGGAGTAGCGCGGCTGGTGGATCAGGAGCGGGGTGCCCAGCTCGCGCAGCACGGCGGCGGCCCGCTCGGTCTGCTCGGCGGAGTAGTTGGAGATGCCCACGTAGAGCGCCTTGCCGGAGCGAACCGCCGTGTCGAGGGCGCCCATGGTCTCCTCGATCGGGGTGTCCGGGTCGGGCCGGTGGGAGTAGAAGACGTCGACGTAGTCGAGGCCCATCCGGCTCAGCGACCGGTCGAGGCTGGCCAGCAGATACTTGCGCGACCCCCACTCGCCGTACGGCCCGGGCCACATGTCGTAGCCCGCCTTCGTCGAGATGAACAACTCGTCCCGGTAGGGCCGGAAGTCCGCGGCCAGGTGACGGCCGAAGTTCTCCTCCGCGGAGCCGTACGGGGGGCCGTAGTTGTTGGCCAGGTCGAAGTGGGTGACGCCGAGGTCGAAGGCCCGGCGCAGAACGGCGCGCTGCACGTCGAACGGGTGCCCGTCGCCGAAGTTGTGCCACAGGCCGAGGGAGATCTCGGGAAGCAGCACCCCGCTCCTTCCGCTGCGCCGGTACCGCATGTCGTCGTACCGGGTGGGGGCGGGGGCGTAAGGGTTCGGGATCATCCGTGACCTTTCTTCGTGCGGCCGTGGCCCGTGCTTCGCCGGGGCCTTGCTCCAGGACTACCAGGAAACCGCACGTGTCAACGGCCCGGCGGGTGGGGCGACGCCCCGAACCCGGACCGGCGGGCCGGCCTGTCGCCGCCCCTCAGCGCACGCCTCTGGGGCGGAACTGAACGCTGATGCGGGCGCCGGCCACGGTGGCGGACTTCGGGATCGCGTGCTCCCAGGTGCGCTGGCAGCTCCCGCCCATGACGATGAGGTCGCCGTGGCCCAGCTCGTGCCGCACCGTCGGGCCGCCCCCGCCGCGCGGGCGCAGCAGCAGCGGGCGCGGCGTGCCGACCGACACGATCGCGACCATGGTGTCCTGCGTGCTGCCGCGCCCGATCGTGTCGCCGTGCCAGGCGACGCTGTCCCGGCCGTCCCGGTAGAGGCACATCCCGGCCGTACGGAACGGCTCGCCGAGCTCCTCCTCGTAGTGGGCGTCGAGCGCGTCCCGCGCCTGGACCAGCACCGGGTCGGGAAGCTCCTCGTCCTCCTCGTAGAACTTCAGCAGACGGGGCACGTCCACGACCCGGTCGTACATGTGCCTGCGCTCGGCGTGCCACGGCACCACCTCGAGAAGGCGTTCGAAGAGCGCGTCGGCCCCCTCGATCCAGTGCGGCCTGACGTCGATCCAGGCGCCCCGGTCGAGCGGGGTGCGCCGCACCGACGAGCCGAGCGGGCCGACGCGCACATCCTCGTCCCAGTCGAGGAGCGAAGCCTGGAAAGTCCTCATGCCCACCAGCATATTCAAACACGCATTCGATCATGCCGGTGCCGGGCACGCCCGCGCTCGCCACGATGGTTCAGGGGCCGTCCAGCAGGCGGACCGGGCAGTTCAGTCCGCCGTGGTCGGCGAACGGGAAGCAGTTGTCGCGTCCCACCGGGCCCGGCCTTACGCACAGGAGCAGGCCGGTCACACGCTCGACCGGCGCCTCGACGACACCGCGCACCTCGCAGAGGAGGGTTCCCGCGGACGTCACGGCTGCCGGCGACGGCGAAGCGGCAGAAGCGGTGCTCCTGGAACACGGCCCTGACGCCCTCGCCCGCGGGGCAAGGGGCCGTCAGTCCGCGACTCTGCCGAACAGGTGGTTGGCGGGGGCGTCCGGGTCGTTGCCGTAGAAATACTCCGCGAGCGCCTGGTGGAACTCGGCGCGATCCAGCGTGCCTGAGCCGTCCAGGTCCAGGGCTGTGAAAACCTCGGCGCAGTGCTCGAAGGAGATGTTGCCGGCCAGGCCGAAGATCTGCTGGAACTCCTCTTGGTCGATCTTGTCGTTGCCATCGAGATCGATGAGGTCGAAATAGCAGTCGGCCACCAGCTGGATCTGCTGCGGGTACAGGCCGGGGTCAGTCAGGGCCCGCCGGAACCCTTCGGTCATCTCTCGCAGGTCGATCTTCCCGTCGCCGTCCTGATCCATCGGGGCGATCACGTGAGTCCAGAACGCGTCCAGCTCCTGGGTGAGGCGATGGGCGGTCGGGGACTTTGACGCGGCACGAGCGGCGATGTAGCGCTCGGCCATCAGCAGGACGTCCTGCCGGGTGATGACCCCGTCGCCGTCGACGTCGGCGCCCCTGAACCACTGGCGGTACTTGCGATCTTGAAGAGTGGTCGTGTCTGCGTGAGCTGCGAACGAGTCCGACATGGTGTGGTTCCTTCCTGTTTGAGGATCATCACTGAGCCGCATCCGAACGAAATCATGCAGTTACGTTCCGCGAGACGTCATGTGGGTGAGGGCGCGGTGACCGGCGAAGCGGATTCACGGCATGAGGTACGCCTCCTTCAGGAGACGGTCCCGTTGCGGGGCGTCCGGAGTCAGAGCTGTGACCAGGACGGCGGACCGGCCAGGGCGTTAGTACGGCCCGGCCGGTCATCAGACGTTCACGTTCATACGGGGTTGGATGCAACCTTTACCACCTCGCCTTCGCCGTTTCGCGGGGATCGAATGATCACCACTAGACCGCTGACCGAAAGTAATGTAAGAGATACTCATTGTGATATGGCGTGGTGGTGAGGCATGAGTAACCTACGACAAAGAATCACGATTACCTGTCACACGAGCATCGTGCGAGGCACGCCCGCCGCGCCGGAGTTGCAGGCCAAGAGCCGCCACCAGCACCTGCCAGCCTCGGCCGCTACGTTCGCCTGGGCGAGGAGATCTCCGCCCGTATCACCGCCGAACACGATCCGGCAGCACGCCGACGCTCCCGCTGACGACCTCCTCCAGTCTCAATGCTCGAGGCTTGGGGGTGAGAAGGCGAGCACATCGGGAAGGGGGCCGTCGTAGCGCGCAACGTCGACCAGCGCACTGAGAGCACTCGGTCCTTGGGACAGGCGCGAGCATGGCCGATCCGCGGTGAGACCGTTCGGATTACCGTGGCGGTCCAACGTTCCGTTCATGCCTGGCTGGACCGGATCCCACCACGCCCCCGTCGACAGTTGCACGACGCCCGGCATGACATCGTCCGACAAGACCGCGCCCGCGAGACAGCTACCTCGATCGTTGTAAACGTGCACGATCATGCCGCTCTCGATGCCGCGCGACGCGGCGTCCAGCGGATTCATCGTCACGGGCTCGCGACCACCGATCTTCGAACTGAGACTGCGGCCACCGTTGTCGTACTGACTGTGCAAGCGTGAGGCCGGCTGATTCGAGATCAGGTGCAGCGGGAATCGGTTCGACAGCTCGGCACGAAGCCACTCCACTGGTTCAAACCACTTCGGATGCCCGGCGCAGTCGTCGTAGCCGAACGAGTCGATCTCCTCGGAGAAGATCTCGATCCGGCCCGACGGCGTCAGTAGGGGGAAACGCTGCGGATCTGAGCGGAGGGCCTCGAAACTGCCGGGGAACGGTCCGGTCGCCGCTGGCAGCTGAGCGGTGGAGCTGCGCCAGAAGTCGTCGAAGCTCGGCAAGGCGGCATCGCCGCCGAGCTTGGCCCTCGTCTGCTCGTAAAGGTGTCGAACCCACTCGATCTCGGAGCGCGACTCCGTGAACTCCCGCTCGAACCCGAGCTGGGAGGCCAAGGCAGCGAAGATGTGATGATCGGTGCGCGACTCGCCCGCCGGCTCGCGGACCTTCGGCATCGCGACGATGTGGGGGTCCGAAAACCCGGCAGCGAAGTCGTCGCGCTCCAGGCTGGTGGCGACGGGCAGCACGATGTCCGCGAACTTGGCCGTGGTGTTCCACCAGGCTTCGTGAACCACCACCGTGTCAGGGGTCTGCCAGGCGCGCGCCAACCGATGGAGATCTTGGTGGTGGTGGAACGGGTTCCCTCCACACCAGTAGATCAGGCGAAGCTCGGGCAACGTGAGGCGCTGGCCGTCGTAGTCGATGGTCTTGCCCGGATGCAGCAGGGCATCGGCGATCCTTGCCACTGGGATGAAATCCGGAACAGGGTTGGAAACCTCGGGTATCGTCCCCACGAAGGGGCGATCTGGGGCAACTCCTGTCGCGTCCATCGTCGCGTACCCTGCGCCCCAGCCGCAGCCAGGCCGACCCATCGAGCCCGCCATGGCGGCCAGTACGACAGACATCCAGATCGGTTGTTCACCATGGTCTGCCCGTTGCACCGCGTAGTTGACCATGATGAGAGAACGCTGGGTGGTGAGGCGGCCAGCGAGGTCGATGATCGCGTCGCGGCTGATGCCCGTGATCTTCGCTGCCCAGGCAGCATCCTTCGGGATGCCATCGAGCTCGCCGACCAGGTAGGAGGCGAAGCGATCGAACCCGACGCAGCACCGGCGAAGGAAGTCCTCATCGTGCCAGCCGTTGACCAGCATCGTGTGTGCGATGCTGAGCATCGCGGCGGTGTCGGTGTTGGGGATGACGGGCAACCATTCGGCGTCGAGGAAGCCGGCGGTATCGCTGCGGATGGGGCTGATGTTCACGAACCGCACCCCAGCCTCACGGCACTGGCGTTGCAGGTTCTGCGTCTGGTGCCTGGCGAGCCCACCAGGGTTGATCTGGCTGTTTTTAAGGGCAAGCCCTCCAAAGGCCACCACAAGCTCACAGTTCTCGGCTATCTCACCCCACATCGGCATCCGGGACTGGTAGCTCCACGGATGGCCGCCAATCACATGAGGGAGGATGACCTCCAACGCCGCGGTGCTGTAGGTGTTGCGAGAGTCGGTGTATCCCCCTCCCAGCGCCAGGAACCGGTGGAGCTGACCCTGCGCGTGGTGAAACCTGCCCGCACTCGCCCAGCCGTAGGACCCGCCGAAGACCGCGCTGTCTCCGTGCTGTGAACGAACTCGACGGAGTTCATCGCTCACCAGCGTGATCGCATCGTCCCAGCTCACCTCCACGAAGGCGTCCGTACCTCTGGCCGTGTCGTGGGCGCGCGGCTCGCCGTTCAGCCAGCCCTTGCGCACCGCGGGGCGCCTCACGCGAGCGCTATCGTCGGCGGCTGTCACCATTCCGGGGCCGATAGGCGATGGCACGGGGTCATCGTGCCTCGGCTCGATTCGCACCAGCTGGCCGGAATCGACTACGGCGACATAACTACCCCAGTGCGTCGCAACCGACATGCGTCGTTCCACCATGCATCAACTCCGGCTCTGAAGTTTCCGCCTGATATTGGACAGCGGTTGCTAACGTCATACCTCGAGCACTACAAGTTGTGAACCGCGCCGGGTCTCGTGGAAATCGTGCTGCTCGTCTTCATCGCCCTGCTGGAGAGCCTTCCGGTGATCATCGGACTGCTTTCACCCCGGACCGCGTACGATCTGCTGCTCTACACCGAGGAACGAGTGACACCCTTCGCGGCGAGGCGGAGGTGGCCGCCCGGCTGAAGGTCTCGGAGCAGGTCCTGAACGCCGGAGAGATCACCCTGGACACGGACGCCGTCGTCAGAAGCGCGGTGGACTCCACCGTCCAGAGCGCGCGTACCGAAATCCAGAGCGAGATCATCGACTTCGCGGCGGAGCGATCCCGGTGTAGGGCCGCCTGACAGGCCCCGCCCGGAGATGGGCGGAGCCGGCAGCAAGCTCCGCAGGCGCGAGGGCAGAGGAGTTCCTCAGCTCGTAGGGGTGGGCGGGCCGTACGGACAGCAGGGCGAGCACCGTCAGCCCGACCAGATCCCTGTCCGCCCGCCCCATTACTCCCCCATCGTCTTATTGCAATCCGCACTATCGCGAGACGCAATGCGACGCGGATCCCCTGCGCTGGGAATCCGAGGCGCGCAACCGCATCCGCACGGCGATCCGCCGGTACGGCAAGCCCCTCGCCGATCTCATCGCCCGCGACGCCAACGAGGGCGGCACCCGCCTGCTCGTCACCGATTTCCTCTGCGAAGGGCTGGGGTACGACAAATACGAACATCTGACTACCGAATACCAGGTCAAAGGCGAATTCGCCGACTATGGCATACGCGTGGGCGTTCAAGCGTCGGCTGATCGACGACCTGTGGAAGGCCCGCGCGGCGACGGCACCGAAATCTTTCATCCGCGTTCTTCTCACGCCCGTGATCCTCGACGCCGTACGGAAGGAACTGCGGCGGCAGACGGGACACAACGCGGACGAGAAGGAGATCGAGCGCATCCTCCAGGCGGACGTCCTCAGGCCCGATCTCCTCGCCTGAACAGCGGAGGGCAGGGCCGGGTGGATCTGCCGCAGACCAAGTTCCACCGATCGCGCAGGCGCGAACAACGGCGCCTGCGCGGTGCACGTCGCCGGCTACATCAGGGACCGTCTGCGGCACGGCCGATGACCGCGCCCGAGGCCCCGCTCACCCGGCCGCGGCGGGGTCGGCGACGACAGCGGCGGTGATCTCGGCCTGAGCGGCCAGCGCGGCGGCGAGGGCCTCGGGGTCGTCGGCGTCGAGCGTCATCGCGCATCCCAAGCGGATCGCGTCGAGGTCCACCGTCCCGCGCCTGGTCGCCCACCAGCGGCCGACGTCCGACCGCCAGATGATCCAGCCGGTATGGACCCGTGCGATGTCCTCCAACGTGGTCATGTCACCCATCTCCAACGGCTGCTCGCGGAAGTGGGCCAAGCTAAGCGCTTTTGAAGCGGTTGGAGTATCAGCCAGAGGACGTCCAATCACAGCCAGTAGCCACGCGAACACAGAATCTCCCGTAGTGTCGGCGTGTCACGCTGACGCAGTGTGCTGGGGGTGCGACATGCCGGCCAACCACCGCCATCCGCCGAATCGCCGGCTCGCGTGGGAACGCCTGCAGCGCGGGTGGTCCTACGAGGAGCTGTGCGAACGCATCCGTACGTCCATGCGGGCGTGCGGTGAGAAGGACACCGGCCTGACGGCCAACACGGTGCGGCGGTGGGAGACCGGCGAGCGGTGGCCGGATCCGCGCTATCGCAAGCATCTCGTGACGATTTTCGACAAGCCCGCGAGCGAACTGGGACTGCTCACCCCCGACGAGATGGCCATGCGGCCGGTCACGGAGGTGGTGGACGAGATACGGAGGCTGCTGAGCATGATCGTCGCAGAAGGCATCGACCGCTACACGTTCCTGCGGGGGCTCCTCGGCGCGGGCGTGCTCGCTCCGCTCCTCGGCGAGGGCGGCGAGCGTCTTCCCGCGGCGGTCGAACGCGGGCGCGGTGTCGACGCCGAGTCGGCCGAGGCGTTCGCCCGGGTCGTCGACAAGCAGGCCGCCCTCTACTGGACCTCTCCGCCCGACGACATCTTCCAGGCGTCGGTCGCGCACACACGGCTCGGCATGAGCCTGTTGCGAGGGGCGCCGGAGGGACCGGTCCGGCAGACACTGGCCGAGGCCGCCGCGCGCTCGGCCCTGCTGTCGGGCAGGGTCGCCTTCTTCGACCTGAACGACGGCCCCACCGCGGCGCGGCTGTACCGGATGGCCCTGTCGGCCACCCGGGAGTGCGGAGACCATCCGCTCGCCGCCGCCGTGCTCGCCCACGCGGCGTTCGTGCCGGGGTTCGAGGGCCACCGTACGGACGCTCTGGGCCTGCTGGACGCGGCGTTCGCGCACGCCTGGCACGGCGTCGGCCCGCTGACCAGGGCGTGGTTGCACTGCGTGGCGTCGGAGATCTCGGCCCGCTGCGGCGAACCGAAGGAGTGCATGCGCCACATCGACCGCGCCGACCACATGGTGGACGCGGGCGGCGACGACCCGGCCTGGCTGGACTTCTTCGAGCGGGCCAGGCTCGACGGCTTCGCCGGCTACAGCGCGCTGACGGCGGGCAACCACGAAGAAGCGGCCCGCCGCCTGCTCAAGGCGCTGGACGACCTGGGCCCGAACGGCGGCAAGCAGCGTTCGGTGCTGCTCGCCGACCTCGCCGCCGCGCACGCCCCGGGGGACGGCGACCAGGCCGCCGAGCATCTCAGGCGGGCGGTCGACGCGCTGGAGGACCAGTGGTACGCGATCGGGCACGACCGGGTCCGCGGCGTGCTGAAGGTCCTGCCGCCCGCGGCGGCGACGCGGGCGCTGGACGAACGGCTCACCGAACTCGGCCGCGCCAGACACCCCGAGCTCACGATGTGACGGCGGCCCCCGCCCGCCACGCCGCGCGCAGCGCCTCGATCTCCGCCGGGGAGCTGGCGCGGGCGATGTACGGGATGTCCAGCAGGTGTCGCGTCGTGTCGGCCGACAGGCGCTCACGCACGACGGCGGAGTCGTCGAGCACCTGGCCGTACAGCGACGCCCCGTCCATGCAGAAGATGTCGACGAGCACGGTTCTTCCGTCCACCGCCCGGCGCACGTTGCCGTGGTTGAGGTCGAGCCCGTCCCACCACGGCATCCGCGCCCGCCACTCCTCGTCCACCGCGAGGGCGGTCCGCCGTACGGCGTCGAAGGCCTCGTCGCCCGCCCCCTCGCGCCACCGCCGGGCGACCTCGGCCGCCTCGGCCTCCTCGGCAGGGGTCAGGAACTCCAGGACCGTGAGCGAGCCGCCGCCGTCGAGGTCCTCGGCGAGCGCCACCCCCGGCAGGTACGGGCTGCCGGGGCAGCGGCGGCACAGCTCCAGGAAGGCCGGATAGGCCGGGTCGAACGGGCAGATCCGCGCCGCGAGCAGGCCGTGTGGCGAGCGCAGCCCGACGGCCCAGTCGCCCACTCCACAGGGTGTCCAGCCGAGCCTGACGAGGTCGGCGAGCGCGTCCCGGTGGTTCACCGCCCCCCAGTCACGGCCGAGCAATGGCATGACATCCGGATCGTGATCGGATCGCATCCGACCACTCTAGAGATTCGTCGTCCTGCTGAGCTTCTCCCAGCGGTCCAGGTCCTCGCGGAGGGTCTCGTGGTGGGCGCGGATGGCCTCCACGGCGTCATCGCCCAGGGCGAGCCGCAGCGGCGGCTCGTCGTCGTCGAGGACCCGGAGGATCGCCTGCGCGGCCTTGGCCGGGTCCCCCGGCTGGGTGCCGTCCATGCCGTCCACGAAGGACCTGGTCGTACCCGTGGACACCCGGTAGGCGTCGATCGGCTCCGAGCGGTGCATGCGACGGCCGCCGAACTCGGTGCGGAACGCGCCCGGCTCCACGATGAGCACCCGTACGCCGAAGGGCGCGACCTCGGCGGCGAGCGCTTCCGACAGCCCTTCCAGGGCGAACTTGGCGGCGCAGTAGGCGCCGAACCCCGGCATGCTGAGCTGCCCGCCCATCGAGCTCATCTGGACGATCGTCCCGCTCCCCTGCCGGCGCAGGTGCGGCAGGACGGCCTTGGTCACGGCGACCGCCCCGAAGAACATGACCTCCATCAGCCCCCGCAGGTCGGCCATGGCGAGCTCTTCGACGGCCCCGACCGACCCGTGGCCGGCGTTGTTCACCACGACGTCGATCCGGCCAAAAGCGGACAGCGCCCGGGCCACCGCGGCGTCGATCGACGCGGCGTCGGTGACGTCCAGCCGGGCGGCCCGCACGCGATCGCCGCCCGTGCCCACCAGGTCCGCCAGAGTCTCGGGACGTCGCGCCGTCGCCATCACCCGATCCCCCGCGGCCAGCGCGGCCTCGGCCAGCTCCCGGCCGAAGCCCGCAGAGCATCCGGTGATCAGCCACACCCGTCCGGTCATGGTCCCACTCCTCGTCCTCGTGATCAGTGGGACCACTCTGCGCCGGGCGAGACCCTCCCGGCCAACACTCGTTCCCTGCAGGGGTTACAGTCAGGGCCTGTGACCCCCGAGCTGCGTCATCTGCGGTATTTCGCCGCCGTGGCCGAGCATCTGAGCTTCACCGTCGCCGCGCGGGAGCTGCACATCGCCCAGCAGTCGCTGTCACAGCAGATCGCGGCACTCGAGCGCACTCTCGGCGCACAATTGTTCGACCGCGACACCCGGGGCACGCGACTGACCGAGGTCGGCCGGGTGTTCCTGCCCGAGGCGCGGGCCGTCCTGGCTCGGGCGGACGCGGCCCTGGAAACCGCCCACAGGGCGGTGCGCGGCGAGATCGGCAGGCTTCGGGTGGCCTTCCTCGTCTCAACCGCGAACTACATGATGCCCTCGGTCGTCCGCGCGTTCCGGGAGCGGTACCCGGATGTCGAGCTGCTCGCCGAGGCCGTCGGCATCGCCGAGCTCGTGGCCGGGCTGCGCGAGGACCGATACGACGCGGCGTTCACCCGGCCGCCGCTGGTCGGCGACCTGGCGACCGCGACGCTGGTCGCCGAGCCCGTCTGCGCGGTCCTGCCGGCGGGTCACCCGCTCGCCGGACGGGCCGAGCTGTCGCTCGCCGATCTGGCCGGTGAGCCGTGGGTCCTCACCCCGCGCGGCTCGTGGCCACCCTGGCATCGCAAGTACGACGAGGACTTCCGTGCTGCGGGCTTCGAGCCGCGGGTGGTACAGCGGGCCGACGGTGTGCCGAGCCTGCTCGGTCTGGTCGCCGCCGGTGTCGGCGTGACGCGGCTCGCCCGGTCCGCGCACAGCCTCCGGCGCAGCGGTGTCGTCTTCGTGCCGCTCTCCGGCGACCGGGCCGAGACCGTCATGGCCTGGCACCCCGCGCGCGACCGGCAGGCCGTACGGAACCTGCTCGCCGTCGCGGCGGAACTGGCCGCCTCGATCGATCTCACCGCGGCCGGTTGAGCGATCAGTCGCCGTTGTGCTTGCGGATCAGGGCGGGCAGCTCGGCCAGTGAGTCGACGTGGAACAGGCACGCCCGGGCGGCCGGCTCGTGCCGGAGGATGTGCCCCCAGGGACCCCGCCGCACGAGGGCGGTGCGCAGCCCGGCCTTCTGGGCGGGCCGGATGTCGTTGTCGAGGCGGTCGCCCGCGTAGAGGACGGACTCCGCCGGGCATCCGGCCTCCGCGACCACACGGTCGAAGAAGGACGCGTCGGGCTTTTCCACACCCCAGCCGTCGGAGGTGCCGATCACGTCCACGGGCAGGTCGAGGGCGCGCAGGATGGTCTCGGCGCGGGCGGTCTGGTTGCCGGCGAGGCCGACGCGCAGTCCCATCTCCCGCAACTCCGCCAGGCAGGGCCGGGCGTCCGGATAGAGGTTCTCCTCGCCGAACGTCTCGGCCTGGCCTTCCCTGGCCCTGCGCTCCCGCTCCGCATGGAGGTCGAATCCGGGCCGGAAGTGCTGGAAGGTGTCCCGGTAGTCGCCCCCGCGTGCGATCACGGCGCCGAACACGGCGGAGAAGGTGTGCCGCGGGACGCCCAGCCAGTCGGCCCAGGTGCCGTACTCGCGGGTCTCGTCCACCAGGGTCTCTCCGACGTCGAAGAAGACCGCCTCCAGCCGCATCGGTACCTCCCGTCTCTCACGCTGCATGCACCTTACGCGGATTCGGCCGCCCTTCACTGCCCTGTCGGGCAGGACCGAAGCCACCGTGACGGCAGAAAAAGATTCGGTTCCGGCGGGCTCGGGGACGACGCACGGGGGACACTCGAGGTCGAACGGGTGCGGGCCGCCTTCACAAGCCCCGCACCGGGCGCGACGGCTGGCCGCCGGACCGGGATGGGACTTCGGCGACCGTTCCAGCCGCCACGGATGATGGTCACACAGAGTGCGCGAGATGCACGAAAACAGTGAGCGGCGGGTCTCCGATCAGCCAGACTGGATGCCGCACACCCCCCAGAAAAGGCGATGGGGAGCGGCCCTTCCGGGCGACTCCCCTGCCTAAGTCCTCTTGAGAGTACTTTCCCCGGCGGGTCGTGCGCAAGCGGTAACGACGCAGTCACTCAGCCGAAGGAGACACCTCGCCTATGGGAGTCAGCAGCAGACCTGAAACCGGCGCCTTGGTCACCGCCCGGGTCCAGGAGTTGCTGGAGTCCTGGCGTCCCTGGCATCGCCGTCTGTGGGACGTGGGCACCGTCCTCGCCCTGCGCGAGGCGGTGGAGGCGGCCGACTGGGTGGGGCGCCACGTCCTATCGCAGGCCTCTCTCGCGTGGTACGCCCGGGAGTCGCTGCTGCCCCGGCTGAAGACCGACAGCGCGCTCGGCGACGGGCTGATCCGCCGGCACCTGCACCAGATCTGCGTCAGGCCGATCAAACCGGGCGCCCGCAGCCAGCGCACCCTGGCGCTCCTGTCGGACCTGGTGACGGACGGTTAGCTTCGCCGGTGGCGCGATCTCCTCGCCTCCGGCCACGTGCATGTGGAACGTTCCTCTCGATGCATCGCCGCTCACCTGCTGGACGAGGGCTTCCATCAGGATTTCCTCCGACGTGAGATCAAGTCACGGCTCGGGACCTCCGCCGACGCCGTCGATCTGGTCGATCTCCTCATCGAGCTCGAATCCCAGGGCGTGACCGAATACGAGGGAGTGATCGTTCTGCAGGACAAGGTGCCCGCTCCACAAGTCGCGCTCAAGTCCTCGCACTGGCTGTCACAGGAAGAAGTACGCCGGCGTCTGCTCGTCGAGTTTCCGCACGCCACCGGGGTCCGCGCGAGCGGGGGCCTGCTGTTCCGCGTACGGGCTCGCGATCACGTCTCGGCGGTGCAGCAGGTGACCGAGCTGTTCGACCGCGTCCGCAACAGAGTGCGCTACCGGCGCGGGCAGACGGCGCTGGACGTCTATCCCAAGGTGTTCATCTCGGGGCTCCCCGAGCCGCAGGACTTCCGGCGGGGCGATCCGGCGGTGACCGTGCTGTCGCTGGAACGCGTCGGCGTGCTCTACGACCTGCCCGACGCCGGCGCTCATGGGCTGCGCATCGACGACGCGCTCGAACTCGCCGCGCCGCTCACGGAGAGCTCGCCGAGCACGGCCGTGGCGGGAGCGTGGGCCGCCGTCGAATCGCTGCTCTTCTGCGACACCGACGAAGCGGACCGCGAGGAGGGACGGGCGGTGGCCGCGGACCGGGCCGCCGCGCTGGTGGCCGCGGGCTGGCCACGCGCCGAGCTGACCGCGCTGAGCTACGACGCCCGGATCCGCGAGGAGGACGCGCGCCTGTGCCGCGACCTCGACGCGGCCGGCGCCAACAACCGCGAACGAGCGCGGCGGATGGCCCGGTGGCTGGCCGCGGAGCCGATCGTGCGCGTGGACGACCCGGTGACCATCGCCGCGCTCGGGCGGATGCGCGAGCTGGTCGCCGCGCCGTCCGTGACCCTCGGCCGGGTGGAGCGCTATCTGCGCGGCTGCTTCCGGCGTCTCTACCGCCAGCGCAACATCGTGCTGCACGGCGGTTCGACGCGTTCGATCGCGCTGCCCTCGACCGTACGGACGGCCGGGCCGCTCGTCGGCGCCGCGCTGGATCGGCTCGCGCACGGTCACGCGGTCTCGGGCGTCGCCCCGCTCGACATGGCCGGCCGCGCGGAGCTGGCCCTGCGGGTGGTGGAGGACGCCGACGGCTGGGGGCCGCACGAGTTGCTCGATGTGTGAACCCCGCCGTCCGGCAGCCCTCGTGGTCCCGTGGCGACCGAGCGCTCGGACCGCGTTGGTGGGCGGCCGGCACCGAGTCGGATCAGCGACCTCCCTCTGTGATCTTGTCGCGTAGGTCGAGGACGGCCAGGTCGGCGGCGGCCCGGCCGGAAATCCAGCCCTCCCGGTTGCTGATCGCGCCCGCGCCGACCATGGTCAGCGTGGGGAAGAGCTCCTCGACCCTCGCCTCGACCGCGGCCTCCCGGGCCGCCAGCACCGGCAGCAGGTCGCGCCCGGTGTCGGCGGCGGCCTCCCGCACCGCCTGCCCCGTCGCCTCCCGCAGCCGCTCCCCGATGCGCTGGGCGTACGCCGCGAGGAACGACTGCCTGAACGACCTCGTGCGGGACCGGCCGGAGCCGTCCCTGCGGGCCCCGGCCAGCCTCATCGCGGTCGTGGCCTGCACCAGCAGGGAGGTGAACAGCATCTCCACCGCGGCCAGGTCCGCGGGAAACCCGAGCACGGTGGCGAAACCGAAATGCCGGCTCCAAACCGAGCGGCAGCGGTTGGCCGACGCGATGACGTCCAGCAGCATCGCCTTCGGGCCCTCGTAGGGCGCGTCGACGCCCAGCCGGCGTCCCTCCGGCCGACCGGCTCCTCCCTGGCCGTCCCCTCTCTGGCCGGCCGTCCGGGCGGCCAGCAGCGCGGCGTCGATGCTGTGCCGGGCCATCAGCGACTGGGCCGCGGCGGTGAACGTCTCGGCCTCCGCCTCGAACTCGGTCGACTCGGCCTTGGCCAGCAGGGCCCGCACCCGGGCGAGCGTCCGTTCGTCCACCGCGCCGCCGCGGGGGCCACCCGTACGGCGGGCCGTTCCCGGCACCGGGCACAGCCGTTCCAACTGCGGCAGCGTGGCCAGCAGATGGACCACCCGCAGCGCGCAGGCGACCAGCGCGGTGCGGTCTCCGTCGTCCCGCAGATACTCCTCGTCGCGGCGCCACCACACCGTCGCGCCGACGGCCGTGAGCTGGTCCAGCCATCGATCGTCCACGGTCGCCGCGGCGTAGGCCCGCATCTCGGCCGCGACGGCGTCGGTCACCAGGCGGACGTGCCGGGCCTCCAGCCGCCGGTCCACCAGCCGGACGAGGTCGGCGGGCTGCCAGCCGCGCTGCCAGGCGACCGTCACGTGCCGGTTCAGGGCGTCAAGCAGGGCGCGGTCCACGACCTCGCGCAACCCCTGCCCCTGCGCCAGGACCTTCACGCACCGCCCGAACTCGGTCTCGTCGCGGCGGCGCCGCGCCTGCAGCGCCGCGGACAGCAACTCGGCCACCAGTTCCCCGGCGGCCTGGTGTGGAGGGCCCGACGACGACCAGGGAAAGCTCCAGGCGGCTCCCTCCGCCGGCCCGAGGCTCCACCGCCGCCGCGCGCCGTCCCCCTGTGTGCCGTCCTCCCGTGCGCCGTCCCCCCGCGTGCCGTTCCCTCGGGCGCCTGCGCCGCGACGCTCCTGCGTGTCTCGGGCATGACCGTGCCGGTTCGCCCCGCTCATCCGCTCACTCTCCCCCGATCGGCGTCCCTCCGGGTGGCCCTCGGCGACCGCCTGGCCGGTCGTGCGAGCGATTCTGTCAGCCCCCGCCACCGGCTCCGTGACGTTATCCACAGGCGGGGCGTGCGCCGGCAGGACGGCGGTCACAGGGGACCGAGCAGGCGGAAGCGTTCGGCCACGACCAGTGTGTCGTCGTCGATCACCGGTGGCCCGCCCAGGACGGCGGACATCTCCGGACCGGTCCAGAAGCGCTCGTGCGCGGCACGCCACTGTGCGACGGTGTCGAACCCCTCGCCCTCGTCGCGGGCGAACGCCTCGTCGATCTCCCGGATCGGCACCACCCGCACCTGCGTCGTCTCCAGCAGCGCCACGCGCCGTCCGGCAGAGTCGATCATCGCGGCCCATCGGCCGGCGACCGGAAGGGGGTCGCCGCAGTGCTCGTAATCCGCCAGCAGGCCCGCGGTGGCCGTCTTCGCGCCGCTCACAATCGCCGCGACCAGGCGCTCGCGCAGCGGCCCGGGGAAGGCGAACTCGGCCACCGGCGGCTCGCCCAGGGGGAAGAACGCCTCCGCACGCCAGCCCCCGCCGTCGAAGACCCGCAGCGTCACGCCGCTGACGAGCGTCGTCACGGGAAGCCCGGCCGCCAGGTCCGCCGTGATCCGGGCGACGGCCTCGCCGCCCAGGCCCTCCGCGACCGTGAGATGGGGCACGACGGCGTCGAACCGGCCTCCGTACGGCGGTGCCGCCGGCCAGCGGCCCGCCACCGCGTCGGTGAGCTCGCGCAACGGGCCGTCCGGCTCCGGAGCGAGGTAGACCACGCCCGGGAAGCGGCCGACGCCCCGGAACTCGACCTCGAACGGCCTCCATGCCGCGAACAGCTCCCGCAGGGCGGCGAGCACGCCGTCGTCGAGGCGCTCACGGGGCAGGAACGGATACAGGACGGTGGCGTGCGCGGGCATGCCGTACGCCGCGGAGGAGTCGTAGCGTTCGCGCAGGCCCCGGACCAGGGGTTCCGCCGAGGCGACCTCCACCACCAGGGCGGTCTCACCGATCTCGAAGGGTGACATGCCCGACATCCTCCCGCCCCCAAGGTCACGCGTACGACCGAAAATCACGGCGAGCGCGTCACGTACCCCTCTGGGCATTTACATGGAGGATTCGGGCAGATTAAATCTTTATTTCCAGAGACAGAGTGATCTGGGCCACATTGGTGCCGTGCCTGATCGTGCGAGGAGTGGTGCCCGATGGTGTTCTCGCTGGTGAAGCGGATGGTCCGCGCTCTCGGAGGGGGGTTCGTGCGACTCGGACGATGCTGGGCCGCCCAGTTCGGCGTCGTCTGCACTCCGGCATGGGCTTCCGATGACGCGGCCCACCTCGCCCTCGACCAGGTGGAAGAGGAGCACTGGGACTGGTCGATCCCCTACCTCTGGTATGAGACCTCTCGCTGAGATCCGGCGCGTGGAGCCGCGCGGTCGGCCGCGATGACCCGGAAACGACGACGGGCATCCGCGTGATCGCGAATGCCCGTCTACTGAGGTGCGCCGCCAGGGACTCGAACCCCGGACCCGCTGATTAAGAGTCAGCTGCTCTAACCAACTGAGCTAGCGGCGCCCGCACCACAAGAGTAGCGGCATCCGGAGGCTTCTCGCGCCATGGCGCGCCCCGGCCCGGAAAACGACACGGCCAGATCATGTCCTGCCCTTACGTGTCCGGGATGTTCCCCTTCTTCCCTTCGGGTACGTGGAGTGACGACGAAGGGAGTGAGCACCATGACACCGGATCTCTGGTCGTATTCCGACACCGTCTCCGGCACCGGACAGCAGATGGACATCGCCGGATACGACGTGCAGGCCGTGGATGGAAAGATCGGTTCCGTGGACGAGGCCACCTATGAGGCGGGCCAGAGCTACATCGTCGTCGACACGGGCCCGTGGATCTTCGGTAAGAAGGTCATGCTCCCCGCGAGCGTGGTGACGAGGATCGACTTCCAGGACCGCAAAATCTTCGTCAGCCGGACGAAACAAGAGATCAAGAACGCGCCGGAGTTCAACGAGACGGCGATGAGCGATCCGGGCTACCGGGACCGCGTCGGGGAGTACTACGGGCGTTTCCCCCGCACTTCGTCGTCCATGTGAGAGTGATATCCGAGAAGGGGGCCGCGCCGTGACGGCGCGGCCCCCTTTCCCTCGCCCGGCCCTCCTCCGCATGGTTACCGGCCCTCAGGGCCAGGTGCTGTCAGGCCGAGGTGTCGTAGGGGCGATGATGTGCAGCCGCTCCAGAAGCGTGACGAACGTCGACGCGTACGGCGACGGGGCGGCGACCGAGGCGACCCGGTCCCAGTCCACCTGCTCCCGCATGGCGCGGACCATGGGCAGCAGCGAACCGTAGTCGCAGGCGTGTTCCGACAGCGGCAGTATCCAGGAGATCACAAGGTCGGTGGCTTCGAGGACGGGCAAACTCAGCGCGGCGGTGTTGATCATCTCGGCTCGGGCGATCATGGCCTCGGTCACGGGCCTGTCGGCGAGCGAGAAGATCAGGTCGACGAGCACATCTTCCTCGTCGAACGCCTTGACCAGCCAGTCCTCCGGTGGTCTCGCGGTCCGGAAACCCAGGCTCTCCAGGGTTTTCAGTGCGAGCGGGACGTCTTCCTCGACCAGAGCGAAGTCGACGTCGTGCAGCGATGGCGCGGCGCCCCTCGCGTAACCGGCGCAGCCTCCGGCCAGGGCGAACCGCACCCCGGCCTCCTTGAGGCCGGACCCGGCGCGCTTGAGCGTTTCAAGGATCGCGTCGGTGACTTCGTGACTGTGACTACCCACTCACGTCGCTTGCCCAGCCATGTTCGCCGCAAACAATCCCGGGTAGAGCGCGCTCATGACCGAGACCCTCCAGGAGATCAAGCGCGAATACGAGGGGGAGAACAACCGTCCCCTCGCCTCGTACACACGGGTTCTCGCAGTGTACGGCGGGGCCGTCGCGACGCTGCTCGCCGCGGCGAAACTGACGGGCCGCAAGGGCCCAGAGAAGATCAAGTTGATGGACCTCGCGCTCATGGGGCTCTTCACGCACCGGCTCTCGCGGACGCTTGCGAAGGACCCGGTGACCAGTCCCATCCGCGCCCCCTTCACCAGGTACGAGGGTGTCTCCGGCCCGGCGGAGCTCAAGGAGGAGGTCCGCGGTCACGGGCTGCAGCACGCCGTGGGCGAGCTCCTGACCTGCCCGTTCTGCCTGTCTCAGTGGGTCGCGACCGGGTACGCGGCGGGCACCGTGTTCTTCCCCAGGGTGACCCGGCTGGCCGGGGCCACGATGGCGGCCGTCGCGATCTCCGACTGGCTCCAGCTCGCCTATGCGCGCCTGATGAAGGCCGCCGAATGAGTGAGGTGCTGGAGCCTCTCGAGAACACCGACGAACACCCGAAGGAGCGCGTCGACCGCGAGCTGGGCGAGCTGCTGCAAGGTCTTCGGGTGGCCGCGACGGGCGTGCAGGTGCTGTTCGCGTTCCTGCTGACGCTCCCGTTCTCCGCCGGTTTCGAGAAGATCGACATGACCGGGAACTGGCTGTTCTACATCGCGGTCGTGACCGCCGCGGTCGCGTCCATCTGCCTGATCGCTCCGGCGACCCAGCACCGGATCCTGTTCCGATCGGGGCTCAAGGAGCTGCTTCTGCACCGGGCGAACCGGCTCGGCGTGGCCGGCGGGCTCGCCCTGGCCGTGTCGATGGCCTGCTCCACCGCCCTGGTCATGGACGCGCTGACCGGCAGGTGGCCGACGGCGCTGATCGGCGCGGGTGTGGCGCTGTTGTCCGGCTGGCTCTGGTTCATCCAGCCGCTCCTGTCGCTGCGCACGGTCAGGAACGACGCCTGAGAAACAGCGCCGAGAAGGACTGCTGAGAAAGAGCGCGACCGCGTGCATCCGCGGTCGCGCTCTTTCCGCGGTCAGGCCGTTTCCCTCAGGCTCGGCAGGATCCGCGTCGCGTAGAACTCGAAGAACCCCTCCTGGTCCGGGCCGATCTGGGAGATATAGACCTCGTCGAAGCCGGCGTCCACATACTCGCGGATCGCGCCGAGGTGCGTCTCCGGAGAGGGACCGCAGGGCGTGGACCGGGTGGCGGCCTCCTCCGTGACGAGCTGCGAGAGCTGCTCGAAGTGCCGCGGCAGCGGCAGGAGCTGTGCGGCCTCGCCCGGGATCCCCTGGTTGGGCCAGAGCCTGTGGACGGTCCTGCGCGCCTCGGCCTCGTCGTGCGCCCAGCACACCTTCAGCCCGGCCGCGCACGGCTTGCCCTCCCCGCCCGCCTTGTGGAACGCCTCCACCATGTCGGCCGCGGGCGCGGTGTGGATGTACCCGTCGCCGAGCCTGCCCGCCAGCTCGACGGACTTGGGTCCGAAGCCCGAGATGTAGATCGGCGGGGGCCGGTCGGGCAGCGAGTACAGCCGCGCCGTGTCCACCTCGTAGAACTCGCCGTGATACGTCACGAGCTCGCCGGTCCACAGCTCCCTGATGACGTCGAGGGCCTCCTCCAGCATGCGCTGGCGCTCCTCGGCGGGAGGCCACTGGTCGCCCAGGATGTGCTCGTTCAGAGCCTCGCCGGTGCCGACCCCCAGACGGAACCCGCCGCCCAGCAGGATCTGGGCGGTCGCCGCGGCCTGGGCGATGATCGCTGGGTGTATCCGGATGATGGGGCAGGTGACCGCGGTGGTCACCGGTAGCGACGTGGCCTGCGAGATGGCCCCGATGACGGACCACACGAACGAGCTCTCGCCCTGCTCGTCCAGCCACGGGTGATAGTGGTCGGAGATCCACAACGCCTCGAAGCCGGCTTCCTCGGCGAGTTTCGCCTGGCGGACCAGTTCCTTGGGGTCATGCTCCTCGCTGGACAGGAAATATCCGAAAGTGGTCATGTATCACCACATGCCCCAATATGGTCAAGCAAACGTAGTAATGATCCCTTAAGGGGCAATGTAATCGGTCTCGGGAGTGTCCCTCGATCTTCCGCCGCGGCGGAGTTCGACCTGATGGACGCGGGGCGGGATCACGGCGGGCGCCGTCCGGGCGGCCACGGCAGGCGAGAAAGATTATGGGACAGGACCCGGGGCCGATTGATGTTACGAGGCCCCTTGTACGGGCAGTGGAGGGCCATGGCTACTCTGCTTTGGATCATCGCCGTGGTACTGGTAATCGCCGGGATCTACGTGATCCTGGCCCGTCGGGACATCCTCTGGGGGATCGTCCTCATCGTCATCGGATTCCTCGTCGGCCCCGGTGGCGTCAGCATCTTCAATCCATAGTCGCACCTCGCCCACCCTGCTCGCGGACATCGGGACGGCGGCCGGCCTTAAGGCCGGCCGCCGTCCCGCAACTCCAAGCCGCACGGCATGGAGCACGGCGGATCAGCAATGGTCGCCGTTCAGGCAGTAGACGGTGTACGCGTGCTTGATCACCGGAAGGGCGACGTTTCGCACGCGAATACCTCCGGGAGTGACACCCTTTTCCGTGCCCGCGTGCGCGTGGCCGTGAATGAAAAGATCCGCGCCCTCGGCGTCGGCGGCCTCCGCCAGCATGTAACTGCCGAGGAACGGATAGATTTCCGGGGGCTCGCCCATCAGCGTGTCCTTCACGGGCGAATAATGGCTGAGCACGATCTTGTGGTCGGCGTCCAGCTCCTTGAGCGCCCGCCGCCACCGCTCGGCGATCTCCTTGGTGTGCCGGACGAACGCCTTGGTCTCCGGTTCGCCGAACTCGCTCGCGCACTTCCCGGCGAAACCACCGCCGAAGCCCTTGCCGCCGGCGACTCCGAGCCGTACGCCGTCGATGGGGACGACCGTGCCCTCGTCGTCGAGGACGACGATGCCGGCGTCACGGAGGAGATCGACGATCTCCTGGTTGCGGTCGGAGTGGTAGTCGTGGTTGCCCAGCACGGCGACGACGGGGATGGGCAGGCCGCGCAGCTCGTCGGCGACCACCCGCGCTTCGGGGATCGTGCCGTGCCTGGTCAGATCGCCTCCCACCAGCAACACGTCCGCACGACGCTCGATGCCCTCGATCTTCTTGCGATAGTGGCCGCGCAGGTCCTCGCCCAGATGGATGTCCGCGACGGCGGCGATCCGCAGCTCCCTCACAGATGTTCCTCCTCTCCCGGCTCCCGCACCTCCACCAAGGTGATCTCGTTGTGCACCCGCAGGCCCGGAGCCGCCTCCCTGGCGACGTTCTCGATCTGGTGTCGCCGCTCGTCACAGGAGACCTGCCCGCGCAGGTAGACCTCTTCTCCTCGCACATCCACCCGAATGCCCAGCTCGGTGGTCCGTTCGTCCTCCGCGAGAGCCCGCTGCACGCGGGCCGCGACATAGTGCGGCGTCTCCATCTCTTCCCCTCGTGTCCCCCTCGGTTCCGTATGGTTAGCGCTGCCCGGCCCTTCCCAAGCGAAACCAGTGGTTTGACCGGCGCGTTGGTGGATATGGTTGTGGGTATTCCTGGTGCCTAAGACGCAGGTACCTCCTTGGCGTGAGCATGCCGCGACGGAGGAGCGTCTTGGGAACCTTTGATCGGCCTTCACCTCGCCCCGACCGGCATGCCGGGTGGGCCGGCCGCATCTCTTCACACGCCTCTTCCACGGGCACTCTCCCCTCCGGCCCCCACATCGCGGCCCATCCCCTTCCGGCCGCCTCCGGCGCCGCCCGCCGCCACGCGTGCGCCGCCCTCCTCGCGGGCCGCGTGCCCGCCCTCCACCGTCCGCCCGCCGCGGCCCGCCATGCGTGCGCCGCCGTCGCCGGGACTGCTCGCCTGGACTCCCTGACCCCCGAGCCGGGTACCCGCCACTGCCGCTCTTGGAGGAACCCCCAGTGAAGATCGCCATGGTCTCGGAGCACGCCAGCCCGCTCGCCACCCTCGGCGGTGTCGACGCCGGCGGTCAGAACGTGCACGTCGCCGCCCTCGCCCGGGAGCTCGCCCGAGCCGGCCACGAGGTCACCGTCTACACGCGCAAGGACCGCGAGGACCTGCCGGAAACCGTCGCCTTCGGCCGGGGCGTGAACGTCGTCCACGTTCCCGCCGGTCCCGCCTCCGAGATCCCCAAGGACGAGATCCTTCCCTGGATTCCCCACTTCGGGAAGTGGCTGCACGACCGGTGGCTGTTCGACCGTCCGGACATCGTGCACAGCCACTTCTGGATGAGCGGGCTGGCCGCCCTCCCAGCGGCGGAGAAGCTGCGCATCCCGGTCGTCCACACCTATCACGCGCTCGGCAGCGTCAAGCGGCGCCACCAGGGCACGGCCGACACCAGCCCGCGGGAGCGCATCGAGGCCGAGGCCGGCATCGGACGGCGCGTCGACGGCATCATCGCGACCTGCACCGACGAGATCGACGAACTCATCCGCATGCGCGTGCCCCGCCGAGCGGCCCGGGTCGTCCCCTGCGGAGTGGACGTCACCGCCTTCCACCCGCACGTCGAGCCGCTGGAGCGGCCGGAGCGCCCGCGCCTGCTGTCGGTCGGCCGGCTCGTGCCGCGCAAGGGCCTGGAGACCACCATCAGGGCGCTGCAGTACCTGCGGGACGCCGAGCTGGTCGTCGCGGGCGGTCCCCCGGCGGCGCAGCTGCACCACGACCCCGAGGTCACCCGGCTGCGCTGGCTCGCGACCCAGGCGGGCGTCTCCGACAGGGTCCGATTCCTCGGCCGGGTCGGGCGTGACACGCTGCCCTCGCTGATGCGCTCGGCCACCGCCGTCGTGTCCGTGCCCTGGTATGAGCCGTTCGGCATGGTGGCCCTCGAGGCGATGGCCTGCGGCGTCCCGGTCGTCGCCTCGGCGGTGGGCGGCCAGAAGGAGACCGTGGTCAACAACGTGACCGGTCTCCTCGTGCCGCCCCGCCAGCCCGCCGTGCTGGCCAGGGCGCTGCGCAAGCTGCTCGACGACCGGGTGCGGCGCACCGCGTACGGCATCGCGGGTGCCGACCGGGCCCGCGCGAGGTACGCCTGGAGCCGCATCGCCGGCGAAACCCTGGCCGCTTACGAGCGGGCCCTGTCCGCCCGGGAGCTGGAAAGGAGCGCCTCATGATCCCGCCGTCCCGCGAGGTGGGCCGGTGACGTCGACGGCCCTGGTGCTGCGCTCGGACGGCATCGGGGGCCTGCTCGCCGTGGTGCCCGCGCTGCGCGCCCTGCGCCGCCACGGGCTGCGCGTCGTCCTCGCCTGCCCGCCGGAGCTGAGCGAGCTCGCCGCGCTCACCGGCGCGGTCGACCGGATCCTGCCCGCGTACGGGCTCGCGCCGCTGTCGTGGCCCGGGCCCGGCGAGGAGACCGCCGATCACCCGCCGCTCCTGCCGGACCTCGCCGTCAACCTGCAGGACCGGGGGCCGCGCAGCCACCGCGTCCTGCTCGGTGTGGGGACGAGGCGCCTGTGGGCGTACGCCAACCCGGACGTCCCGTGGATCAGGGGACCGTGGTGGGACCCGGGCGAGCACGAGGTGCTGCGGTGGTGCCGGCTGCTCCGGTGGCACGGCGTGCCGGCCGACCCCGAGGACCTGGCGTTGCCCACTCCCCTCACCGCCAGCCCCGCGCCGGGAGCCGTCGTGATCCACCCCGGCGCGGGCGGCACGTCGCTGCGCTGGCCCGCCGAGCGGTTCGCCGAGGTGGCGCGCGCGCTGACGGACGAGGGCCTGCCCGTCGTGATCACCGGCAGCCTGCGGGAACGGCCGATGGCCCTGCTCGTGGCGACCCGGGCGGTGCTGCCGCCGCAGATCGTGCTGGCGGGCCGCACCTCGCTCCGGGAGCTGTGCGCACTGGTCGCGGGGGCGCGCCTGGTCATCAGCGGCGACGTCGCGATGACACGGCTCGCCGAGGCGTACCGGACGCCCTCCGTGCTCGTCTCCACCGCGGACGGACGACACCCGATCCTGCACGAGACGGACGCCGCCGAGCGTCTGGACGCGGCGGTCCCGGCCGCCCAGGTGGTCAGCGCCGCCGTGCGGGCGCTCGGCGCAGGAGTTCGATGACGGCCTCCTCGACCGGCCCATGCGTGGCGAGGCCGCCTTCGCCGGTGTCCTCGCCCAGCCGTTCGAGGGGGATCGTCCGCCCCTTCTCGTACAACGCGACGAGGCGCGGGTCGACGTAGGAGGCGCGGCACACCGACGGGGTGTTGCCGAGATACTCCGACACCTCCTTCATCACCCGGGAGACCGCGCGCTTGCGCCCGGCGCCGCTGCGTACGGGGCGGGAGACGGCGAGCCCGACCGCCGCCAGGACGGTGGCGTGCCAGGTGCGGAAGTCCTTGGCGGAGACGTCGGTGCCGAACGTCTCCTTGAGGTAGGCGTTGATGTCGGCGCTGCGCACGTCCACCCAGCCGTCGTCGGTGCGGTAGCGCAGCAGTTCGCCCCGGTGCCCCTTGGACAGCGCGGTCAGCACCTCGCACACGTCGGCGTCGGCCAGCACCTGCTCCCGCTCCTTGCGGCCCTTGGCCAGGTAGTGGCACACGACCTTGCCGTCGCCGCACTTCACGTGCGACGTCTTGAGCGTGGCCAGGCCGTAGGAGTCGGTGTACTCCTCCCCGCCGACGCGGAAGAAGCCGATGTCGAGCATGCGGGCGGCGGTGGCCAGCACGCGCTCGCGGCCCAGCTCGTCGCCGCGCAGGTCGCGCGCGATCCGCTCGCGGAACGCGGGGAGCCGCTGAGCGATCTCCAGCACGTGGTCGAACTTGGCCTCGTCCTGCTGCCTGCGCCATTCGTCGTGGTAGCGGTACTGCCGGCGGCCCGCGGAGTCGGTGCCCACGGCCTGGAGGTGGCCGTTCGGATGGGCGCAGATCCACACGTCGGTCCAGGCCGGCGGGATCGCGAGGCTCTTGATCCGGCGCAGGGCGGAGCGGTCCTTCACGGGCCGGCCGGAGGCCCATGTGTAGCTGAACCCGCGGCCACGACGCCGGCGCCGGATGCCCGGCTCGCTCGGGTCGCTCGGCCGCAGTTCGACGGGCGGGGTCGCGAAGACCTCCGCGGCGGTGCTCATCGCAGCAGGTCCCAGGCCTGTTCGAGCACGTCGTCCACGCTCACGTCACCCACCCACGAGACGTCGCGGTGGCCGCACTCCCGCATGCCAAGCCTGGGGTCGGCCGGTGTTCCGCAGACCGGGCAGCCGGACGTCCAGGAGATCAGCGGCCGCTGATGGCCCCTGCTCAGCGGACCCCAGTTGATCATGTTGCCGCACCAGTAGACGCCGACGGTGGGCGTGCCGGTCGCCGCCGCCAGGTGGCGCGGCCCGGTGTCGTTGGAGACGAGCAGGTCGCAGGCGGCGTACAGCGCGGTGAGCCCGCCGAGGGACAGCTCTCCGACGACGGCCCTCGCTGGGGTCTGCATCTGCGCGACGACCTTCTCGACGACCTCCCGCTCCTCCTCGACGCCGGTCACCACCACCGGCCGCCCGAGGCGGTCGGCGACCTCGGCGAAGCGTTCCGGGGGCCATCTCCTGCGCCGGTCCCCCGCGCCCGGGTGGATCGCCACCAGGCCCCGCGGCACCTTGCCGAGGGTGCGGTTCAGCTCGGCCCAGTCCTCCCTGACGACCGCGACCCTCGGCTCGATCTCGTTGGTGACGGCACCGAGCAGCCCCGCGACCTCCAGGTAGCGCAGGGTCTCGTGCTGGTAGTGGACGTACGGCACCCAGCGGTCGAGCGGAGCGGCGTCGGGGGTGCGCAGGCCGGCCGTCACCCGCGCGCCGAGGCGGCGGATGAACGGGTTGGAGTTGCGCCCGCCGCCGTGCATCTGGACGGCCAGGTCGAACCTGCGCTCACGCAGGTCCTCGTACAGCTCCTCGGGCGCGGTGGGCCCGTCCGGCGGTGAGGAGACGCCGGAGATGGGCGGCAACGCCACCACCTCGTCCACCGGGCCGGGGCGGCCCCGCAGGAACCGCGCGTGCCACTCACGGCCGAGCAAGGTGATCTTGGCGGCGGGATACGCCCGTCTGAGCGCCCCGATGGCGGGCAGAGCCAGCAGCAGGTCGCCGAGGGCGTTGGCCCTCAGCACGGCGATGCGCTCCACCCCTTCGACGAGCAGCGCACTCATGTCTCCCCCTCGCCTGGCGGCTCGGAGTCGCGTCGTGCCGGAGGCGCGCAGGTCAGCACTTCTCGAATCGCACTGTGCTTATTGATTCGCTCGCTTCGCTCGCTCATGCCACCTCCTCGCCTGACGGCTCGGAGTCGCATGAGCGAATCGCACTGTGCTTATTGATTCGCTCGCTTCGCTCGCTCATGCCACCTCCTCGCCTGGCGGCTCGGAGTCGCATGAGCGAAACGCACTGTGCTTATTGATTCGCTCGCTTCGCTCGCTCATGGCCACAAGCCGCCACGCGAACGGACGGTCACCCGCTTCGTCCCCTCGTCCATCGGACACCCCCATTCGTCCGGCCCGCCGGCTGACCTCCGGCGGAGCGCTGTGTGGAGCGCTGTGTGGAGCGACGTCTGATCCCGGTTACCCCGGTGCGGCGGCTCCAAACCGGCCCGCCGGGTCTGCCGTGCCTGTTGTTTCCCCTGCGTCTGCCGGGGTAGCCGCCGGATATGACGGAAGAGACGCTCAACCGTTTCGGTGAAGTCACAGCCGTCGTCGTCGGGGACGTGATGCTCGACTCGTGGTTGCGGGGCCACACCAAGCGCATGGCGCAGGAGGCCCCGGTGCCGGTGGTGACCGTCGAGCAGATCGAGGACCAGCCGGGCGGCGCCGCCAACACGGCCGTGAACCTGGCCGCCCTGGGCGCGCGGGTCCACATGGTGGGGGTCACGGGCGCCGATCCCGCCGGGGCGACGCTCAACGCGGCCCTGGGACGGCTCGACGTCGAAGGCCTGGTCATCGTGCGCAGCTGGCGGACCTCGGTCAAGCGCCGGGTGCTGACCGACGGCCAGATCGTGGCGCGGTACGACGAGGAGGACGACGCACCGCTGCCCGAGGCGGCCGAGCGCGAGCTCATCGAGCAGATCATCCGGCTCGCGGCGGACGCGGACGTCATCATCGCCTGCGACTACGGCGGCGGGGTGTGCACCCCGGACGTCCGCCGGGTGCTGTGCGACCTGAGCATCGACCGGAGCGAGGGATCGCGCGGCGCGCCGATCCTGGTGGTGGACGCCCACGACGTGGCGGCCTGGCGGGACTGCCGCCCGACGGCCGTGCTGCCCAACTACGCCGAGGTGCGCCGGCTGCTGGGCGAGGGCGGCGACCACGACAGGGTCGCGTTCCTGTCCGCGCGGTCGGAGGAGCTCATCGAGGCCACCGGCGCCGGCCTCGTGGTCACCACGCTGGACGGCGAGGGCACGCTGCTGCACCGGCGCGGCAGGCAGCCGCACCGCACGTACGCGACTCCCGCGCCCGACACCATGAGCATCGGCGCGGGCGACACCTTCACGGCGGCGTTCGCGCTCGCGCTGGCGGCCGGCGCGGAGCCCGAGCGCGCCGCCGACATCGGCCAGGCGGCGGCGAGCGTGGTCGTACGCCGCCAGGGAACGGCGGCCTGCTCTCACGAGGACCTGCTGCAGGCGCTGCGTCCCGGCACCGCGCTGCCGCCCGAGCGGCTGGCGTCGTGCCTGGAGCGCGACCGCGCCGAGGGCAAGCGGATCGTCTTCACCAACGGCTGCTTCGACGTGCTCCACCGCGGTCACGTCGCCTGCCTGGAGGAGGCCGCCCGGCTCGGCGACGTGCTGGTCGTCGCGGTGAACGGCGACGACGGCGTGGCCCGGCTGAAGGGACCGCAACGCCCGATCAACAGGTGCGAGGACCGGGTCGCGGTGCTCGCGGCGCTGGGCTGCGTGGACTACATCACCGTCTTCGACGAGGACAGCCCGGCCGAGCTGCTGCGGCTCGTCCGGCCGGACGTGTACGTCAAGGGCGGCGACTACCACCCCGACCTGCTGCCCGAGGGGGAGCTGGTCAAGGAGCTGGGTGGCGAGGTCCGGGTGCTCGGTTACGTTCCGGACCGCTCCACCACGGCGATAGTGAACCGGATTCGAGGGTAGAGGGGGCTGCATGACCGAAGAACAACGCTCGTCGACCGGCAAGCCGATGGTGGAGGCGACGCCGATGGACGTGATCCACGTCCGTATCGCGTCGTTCGCCCTGGTCTTCTGTTTCGCCGTTCTGGTGCTCTCCTTCGTCGGACGCATCTGGGTGCTGACCGGGGTCGTCGTGGCGATCATGGCGATCATCGCGATCTACATGACGGTCGCCGTACGCAGGCAGAAGAGGCTCGGCGGCGGGCCGCGATCGAGAGGATGACAACGAGGTGAGCCTGAAGGACAAGGTCGTCGTGGTGACCGGCGCGAGCGGCGGGGTGGGCCGCGCGGTGGTCCGGCAGCTCGGCGCGGAGGGCGCCAAGGTCGCGCTCATCGCACGTGGGGAGGCGGGCCTCGCAGGCGCCGCCGTGGACGTCGGGGCCGAGGGCGGGACCGCGAAGGTCTTCGCCGCGGACGTCTCCGACTACGACCAGGTCCGCCAGGCCGCCCAGCGGGCCGAGGCCGAGCTCGGCCCGATCGACGTGTGGATCAACATCGCGTTCACGACGGTCTTCGCGCCGTTCCTGGACATCACTCCCGAGGAGTACGAGCGCGAGACCAAGGTGACCTACCTCGGCTACGTGTGGGGCACCCGGGTGGCCCTGGAGCTGATGAAGCCGCGCGACAAGGGCGTCATCGTGCAGGCGGGCTCGGCCCTGGCCTATCGGTCGATTCCCCTGCAGTCGGCGTACTGCGGCGCCAAGCACGCGATCGTCGGGTTCACCGAGTCGGTGCGGACGGAGCTGCTCGCCGAGGACTCGGGCGTGAAGATCACGGTGGTGCAGCTCCCGGCGCTCAACACCCCGCAGTTCGACTGGGGGCTCAACCGGATGCGGCGGCACGCGCAGCCGGTGCCGCCGATCTACCAGCCGGAGGTGGCCGCCGACGCGCTCGTCTACGCCGCCCAGCACCCGGAGCGCAAGGAATACTGGGTCGGCGGGATGACCGCGGCTACGATCATGGGCCAGCGCGCGGTGCCCGCCCTGCTCGACCGCTACCTCGCGAGAACCGGGGTGAAGTCGCAGCTCACCGGGGAAAAGGCGCCGACCGGGGTGTCCAACCTGTGGGAGCCCGCGGACGAGGACAAGGACTACGGCGCGCACGGCGGCTTCGACCGGCGGTCGCACGGCCGCAGCGTGCAGTTGTGGATGTCGCAGCACCGCCGCCTGGTCACCGCCGCGGGTCTCGGGCTCGCCGCCGTCGCCGGCCTCAGCCTGCGCCGCCGCTGACGATTTCAAAAACCCCTATATATCGGGGTACGCACCTTTTGTGGCGATACGAGGGGGCGTACCTGGGTAGTCGATGGCGATGGACGAGCTTGACTACCGCTTCCTGTGCGAACTCGCGGCCCAGCTCCGGGCGGACTCGGTGCGGGCCGCCGCGGCCGCCGGCTCGGGGCATCCCACGTCCTCGATGTCGGCGGCCGAGCTCATGGCCGTACTGCTCGCGCGTCACCTGCGCGTCGACGTCGCGGATCCGGCCAACCCGGCCAACGACCACCTCGTCTTCTCGAAGGGTCACGCCTCCCCCCTCCTGTACGCGATGCTCAAGGCGGCCGGGGTCGTCACCGACGAGGAGCTGCTGACCTTCCGCAGGCGCGGCAGCCGCTTGGAGGGTCACCCCACCCCACAGGTGCCGTTCGTCGACGTGGCCACGGGATCCCTGGGCTTCGGCCTGCCCGTGGGGGTGGGGCTGGCGCTGACCGCGCGCAGGCTGGACCGCCTGCCCTACCACGTCTGGGTGTTGTGCGGCGACAGCGAGCTCGCCGAGGGATCGATGTGGGAGGCGTTCGAGCACGCCGGGCACGAGGGGCTGAACAACCTCACGGCGATCGTCGACGTCAACCGGCTCGGCCAGCGCGGCCCGACCCGGCACGGCTGGGACCTCGGCGCGTACGCCGCCCGGCTCGGCGCCTTCGGCTGGCACACCATCGAGATCGACGGCCATGACCCCGGCCAGATCGACTACGCGCTCGCCGACGCCCGGGCCACCCGGCGCCGCCCGACGGCGATCATCGCCAGGACCTGCAAGGGCCGCGGCGTGTCGGCCGTGGAGAACCGCGAGGGCAAACACGGCAAGCCGCTGGAGGACGCCGACCAGGCGCTCGGCGAGCTCGGCGGGCCCCGCACGCTCACCGTCGAGATCACCCCGCCCGACGCCCCCGCCACGCCCTACCGGTACGCCGACGGCCCGCTCGGCCTGCCGAAATACGGGGTGGGCGAGCGGGTGGCCACCCGGACCGCCTTCGGCGAGGCGCTGGCCGCGCTCGGCACGGCGCGCGGCGACGTCGTCGCGCTCGACGGCGAGGTGGCCGACTCGACCAAGCTGGAGACGTTCGCCAAGGCGCACCCGGAGCGGTTCTTCGAGTGCTACATCGCCGAGCAGCAGATGGTCGCCGCCGCGATCGGCATGGCCGCCCGCGGCTGGACCCCGTACGCCGCGACGTTCGCCGCCTTCCTCACCCGGGCGTACGACTTCGTCCGGATGGCGGCGGTGAGCCGGGCCGGGATCTGCCTGGTGGGGTCGCACGGCGGGGTGTCGATCGGCGAGGACGGGCCCTCCCAGATGGGCCTGGAGGACCTCGCGGCGTTCCGCGCGGTGCACGGCAGCACGGTGCTGTATCCCTGCGACGCGAACCAGACGGCGCGGCTGGTCGCGGACATGGCCGACCTGGAGGGCGTGCGCTACCTGCGGACGACGCGGGGCGAGACACCGGTGATCTACGGCCCGGACGAGGAGTTCCCGGTGGGCGGCTGCAAGATCCTGCGCACCGGCGGTCAGGCGACCGTGGTCGCCGCGGGCGTCACCGTGCACGAGGCCCTGGCCGCCGCCGACCTGCTCGCCGAGGACGGCGTCTCCGTCACCGTGGTCGACGCCTACTCGATCAAGCCGCTCGACTCGCCCGAACTGGTCGCGATGGCCGAGGCGACGGGGAAGGTGGTCACGGTGGAGGACCACTGGCCGGAGGGCGGGCTGGGCGACGCGGTGCTCTCGGCGCTGGCGGGGACGCCGGTGCAGGTGCGCAAGCTGGGCGTCGCGGGCATGCCCGGCAGCGCGACCTCACAAGAGCAGCTGGAGGACGCCGGCGTCGACAGGGGCGCGATCCGCGAGGCCGTCCTGTCCTTGATTCGCTGAGACGGTCTACCGGCCGGCGGCGAGGGCGCGGGCCGTCGGCGTTCCGGCGTCCGCCGGATAGTCCGCGACGTGCCCCTCGAAGACGACCCTCCCGCCGTGCCTGCCGGGGCCGGGCCCGAGGTCGATCAGCCAGTCGGCCTGCCGGATGACGTCCAAGTTGTGCTCGACGACCACGACCGTGTGACCCCGGTCGACGAGCGCGTCCAGGACGTGGAGCAGCCCGTCGATGTCGCTCATGTGCAGGCCCGTGGTGGGTTCGTCGAGCACGTACGTGGAGGGGTGCTCGGCGTCGCGCAACTCCTTGGCGATTTTGAGCCGCTGGCACTCCCCTCCGGACAGTGTGGTGAGCGACTGGCCCAGCCGGAGATAGCCGAGACCGGCCTGCGACAGGTGCCGCAGCGCCCGGTCGACGGCCTTGTCGGGCAGCCGGTGCCTGGCCTCGTCGACGGACAGGGCGTCGACGTCGGCGATGGACAGGCCGTCGACGGTGTAGGCGAGCACCTCGGGGGTGAAGCGCCGCCCCTCGCATGCCTCGCAGACGACCTCCTGGCCGTCCATGAAGGCCAGATCGGTGTAGATGATCCCGAGCCCGTCGCACGCCGGGCAGGCGCCTTCGGAGTTCGCGCTGAACAACGCGGCGGGCACGCCGCTCCGCCGGGCGAACAGCCTCCGGATGGCCGGCGCGATGCCGGTGTAGGTGATGGGCGTGGACCGGCGGTTGACGCCGACCGGCCTCTGGTCGATCACGACGGCGCCGTGCTGCTCGACGAGTTCGGCGGCCAGGCTGGACTTGCCCGAGCCGGCGACGCCCGTGAGGACCGTCATCACGCCGGCGGGGACGTCCACGGTGACGCGCCGCAGGTTGTTGCGCGTCGCCTCGGTCACGGTGATCGCCGCCCCCGCCCTGAACGGGGCGGTACGCGGGGCCGTCTTGAGCGGCGCGGGCCGGGAGAGCGCGCGTCCTGTGGGGGTGCCGGCCCGCCGGAGCTCGGGGAACGTGCCCTGGAAGACGAGCCGGCCTCCGTCCGCCCCCGCCCCGGGACCGATCTCGACGATCTCGTCGGCGACCGCCATGACCGCGGGGTCGTGCTCGACGACGAGGACGGTGTTGCCCCTGTCGCGCAGCCGCTCCAGCAGTCTCGTCATGGACTCCACATCGGTGGGGTGCAGCCCGGCCGTGGGCTCGTCGAACACGTAGAGCATCTCGGTGAGGCTCGACCCGAGATGCTTCACGATCTTGATGCGCTGCGACTCGCCGCCCGACAGCGTCGTGGTCGCGCGGGCCAGGCTGAGGTAGCCCAGTCCGATGGTCACCATGGCGTCCAGCCGCGCGGTCAGCGCGGCGACGACGGGAGCGACGCTCGGCGTGTCGATACGGCGGACGAGCCCGGCGAGCTCGGCGACCTCCAGCCGGGACAGCGCGCCGATGGTGTGCCCGAGCACGGTGGCGGCGCGCGACGCCTCGTTGAGCCGGTCTCCCCCGCAGTCCGGGCAGACCTGCGACCGGGTGAACCGGCGGATCGTCTCCTGCTTGCGCTCGGACAGGTTGTCGGAGGTGTTGAGGTAGACGCGCTCGAACCGCTCGACGATGCCCTCGTAGTCCTTCGGCAGCCGGCGCCCCAGCCTCCGCTCCAGCCGGGCGGCCGCCTCGCCGCCGTGCAGCAGGGCGTTCCGCTCGTCGTCGCTCCAGTCCCGCAGCGGTGTCTCCGGGCTGAACACGCCGATGCCGGCGTACTGGGAGTACCAGTAGTTGCCCTCGCCGAACCCCGGAAGCCGGATCGCGCCTTCCCGCAGCGATTTGTCCGGGTCGAGGATGCGGTCCACGGCCGTGACGACGACGTCGCCGAGGCCCGAGCACGTGAGGCACATTCCGGCCGGATCGTTGAACGAGAAGTGGTTCGACTCGCCCACGTGCGGCTCGCCGAGGCGGGAGAACAGCAGCCGCAGGTAGGTCCAGGTGTCGGTGATCGTGCCGACCGTGGACCGGGCGTTGCCGCCGAGGCGCCGCTGGTCGATCACCACCACGGGCGACAGCCCGTCGATGTGCTCCACGTCGGGACGCGTCCACTTCGGCAGCCGGTTCCGCGTGAACGGCGGGAAGGTCTCGTTCAGCTGGTGACCGGCCTCCGCCGCGATCGTGTCGAAGACCAGCGACGACTTGCCGGAGCCCGAGACGCCGGCGAAGACGACGATACGGCCCCGCGGGATGTCCACGTCGAGACCGCGGAGGTTGTTCGTACGGGCCTTTCTTATGGAGATGCGTGGTGAAGCCATGCTCCCGACCGTACGAACAGTTGTGGCCGGAATCTGACCGCAATTGCGGGCATGATGGGCGGGTGGCCGACGTGACCCGACGCATGCTGGCTCTGCTGTCGCTCCTCCAGACGGGACGGCCGTTCAGCGGGGACGAGCTCGCCTCGCGCCTGGACGTCAGCCCCCGCACCGTACGCCGCGACGTGGACCGGCTCAGGGAGTACGGCTATCCCGTCGAGACCCAGCCGGGACCGGGCGGCTACTACCGGCTCGTGGCGGGCCGGACCATGCCGCCGCTCGTCCTCGACGACGACGAGGCGGTCGCCGCGTTGCTCGGCCTCGCCACTCTCGCCTCCTCCGGTTCCGGCGAGGACGGGGCGCTCGACGACGCGGCCACCCGGGCGTACGGCAAGCTCGACCAGTTCCTGCCCGCGCGGCTGCGTCCGCGTGCGGCAGCGCTGCGGGCCAGTCTGGAGACCGGCCGGCACGTCGCGCCCGCGGTGAACGCGGCGCTCCTGGCCGATCTCGCCGAGGCGATCGACGACCGCGAGCGCTCGTCGTGCGCGCACGGCCCGGCCAGGTCGCCGACGCGGTGAAGTTCGAGGACGCCGAGATACATCCGGGGCCCGGCGACGGGGAGACCCAGGTCACCGTCCGGCTCGACTCCTGGAGATGGCTCATCCCCTGCCTCGCCCACCTCGACGCCGACTTCACCGTCGTCGAGCCCGAAGACTTCCGGGCCGCCCTCGCCGCCTTCGCCCGCCGTCTGCTCGCCGCCTCCGGTGCGGCGACGACGAAACCGGCGACGACGAGACCGGCGCCCTGAACGACGGGGACACGTCATGCGGCGGGGACGCGTCATGCGGCCGCGGGGCCGGAAGCGCCGCCGACCGCTCTTCCTCGAGCGGCCGGCGGCGCGTAGGAGGGGTCAGCGGGCCTTGGCGGTCGCCTTGCGGTTGGCCTTCTTGATCGCGTCCACGAGCTCGTCCTTGGTCATCTTCGACCGGCCCGGGATGCCGAGGCGGCTGGCGACGTCGTAAAGGTGCTGCTTGGAGGCGTTCGCGTCGACACCCTCAGCCGTCTTGCCCTGCTTCGGCGTGCCCTTCTTCGCCTGCTCGTCCGACGGTCCGCGCCCTTCCTTCTTCTCCCAGTGGTCGCCCACCTTCTCGAAGGAGTGCTTGAGCGCGGCGAACGCCGTACGGTGGGCGCGCTGGCCCTCGCCGTACGTGTCGACGGCGGAGTCGTGCGCCTTGATCCACGTCTCCTGGGCCTCCTTGGGCGAGCGCTCCAGGGTCGAGGGCAGTTCCTTACGTCCTGGCATTGTCCATGCCTCCCTTCAGACCGTCGGAAGTCCGTTGGAGGGGGTCAGATGGTGGGGTCGTCGTAGCGCCGCTCCTCGTACACGTGGCGGCGGGTGGCGGTCGCGTCCACGGGGGCGGCGGCGGTGACGGTGGTCCTGCGGCGGACCGTCGTCAGGCGCCAGATGCCGAAGAGCAGCCCGGCCAGGCCGCCCACCATGAGGATCACCCCGATCACCTGGATGTCGAGGCCCGCGATGTCGAAGTCGACCGCCCAGGTGAGGATGGCCCCCAGCATGATGAGGATGATGCTTCCGGCGATGGTCATGGCGTTTCCTCCTTCGCCTTCTGCTCTATCCCTGTCACGGATTCCAAACGTCGCATGCGGGTGCCCGCATAGGGCACCATGCGAATCATGACCGATACCCCCATTGTGGTGATGGGCCTCATGGGCGCCGGGAAAAGCACCGTCGCCCGGCTGCTCGCCGACGCGCTGGGCCGTCCGATGCGCGACAGCGACGCCGACCTGGAGGCGAGGTACGGCACCACCGCCGCCGCGATGGCCGCCGACGTGGGCGCCGACGAGTTGCACGCACGCGAGGCGCTGGTGCTGCGGGACGCACTTGCGGCCCGGCCCTCCCCGGTCATCGCGGCCGCGGCCAGCACCGTGGAGGACCCCGAGACGCGCCGCGCGCTGGCCCCCGCCTTCGTGGTGTTTCTCGACGGCCCGCCCGAAGTGCTCGCCGAGCGCATGAAGTCGAGTCCTCATCGCCCGCATTTCAAGCCCGACCTCGTACGGATGCTGACCGAGCAGCGCGACCTGCGGCTGCCGGGGTTCCGCGAGGTGGCGGACCTCGTCGCCGACCCCTCCACACACCGGCCCGAGGAGATCGCGGCCACCGTGCTCGCCCGCCTCGACGGTGCGCAGACCCGCGGGAACGGCTGAACGGACGACCGCCCCGCGTCGCCGGCGGGGACGGGCGCGGCCCTGTCCCCCCGGGCGCGGTCAGCCGACGGCGATACGGGACTGGTGCGGAACGACGGGCAACAGCGACGGGCTGCCCGCTCCGGCGAGGAACCAGACGGTCTTGCCGGTCGGGCCCGAGCCGGCCACTCCCCAGTCGTCGGCGAGTTCGTCCACGATGAGCAGCCCCCGCCCGCCGATGGAGTCGACATCCGCGTCACGCTGCTGCGGCACGCCCTCCCCCTGGTCGAAGACCTCGCCGTACACCCAGGTGCCGTTGCTGCCGAGCCGGAGGGTGAAGACGTTGCCGCCATGCCGTACGACGTTGGAGGCGAGTTCGCTCACGATGAGGGAGCAGTCGTCGACGAGCTCGTCCAGGCCCCACCGGCACAGTTCACGGCGAACGAGGGCGCGCGCCTCCGCAACACTCGCGCCGACGGCGGGCAGGAGGCATTCGGTGGTCCATACGGGGGCCGGGTTGACCGGCGCCGTACCGAAGGGGAGAGTCACGCGCGCCTCCTTAGGCTCATGGGAGCGCTCCCACGGCTCAAGATACGGCACGCAACGCAGTCATGTGAATTCAAAGAAACAAGATTGTTTCCGGTCAATGCCCGATTTGTGATGGGCCGACAGAGGATATCGCCGGAAGGCTCGTCTCCCGCGCCTCGTGTGCGCACGTCAACGACGCCGCACTTGGCACCACCGGCCGCGGGTCCCCGGTGCCGCCACGCCTTCGCCCGGTCGACGCCGTCGTGAAAATAACTGAAATCAGCCCATCCCAGCGCTTCAATGCGGCAGACCGAATCGTCCCCTATCTCCCTCATGACCCGCAACGACCCGTTCGCGGCTGCTTTCCGCGCGCCCGTCCGTGTCGCTTTCACGCCCTCCGCAGCGCGGTGATCCCCCACCGGTGGGTGACCCGCTCTCCCGGAGCCAGGCGCACCAGGCACTCGCCGGTCGCGAAGGCGTTCGGCGGACAGCTCATCGGCTCCACCGCGACGCCGGCCCGCCGGTACGGCTCGGCCAGCGTGTCTCCGGTGAAGATCTGGAGCCATTCGACACCGGGCGCGGCCCACAGCTCCACGCCCCGGGAGCCGTCGGCCGTCATGAGCCGGGCCCGCGCCAGCCCGTCGTCGCCGCGCCGCAGGGCCGTACAGGGAGTGTCGAGCACCGTGCCGCCGATGCGGCGTCCCTCGCGGAAGTCGTACTCCGTGCCCTCGACCGGGCGGCGGCCGACCGGGATCTTCTGCTCGTCCACCGGAGCCCACTCGGCCGCGGGGACCTCCAGCACGGCGTCGTCCACCGTCTCCTCGCCGAGGGTGAGGTAGGGGTGCGCACCCATGCCGTACGGCGCGACGCCGTCTCCCACGTTCACGGCCGACACCTCGACCTCCAGGCCCGCCTCGCCCAGGGCGTAGGACACCGTCAGATCGAGCACGTGGGGGTAGCCCAGTTGGGGGAACAACCGCAGCCCGAGCCGGACCGAGGCGGCGTCCCGGTCCAGCACCGTCCAGGGCATCAGGCGCGCGAAGCCGTGCGCGGCGTTGCCGGTCCCGGGCTCGCTGATCGCGAGCTGCCTGGTCTCGCCGCCGAAGTCATACCTACCGTCGCGCACCCGGTTCGGCCAGGGCAGCAGCAACTGCCCGGCGCCGCCCACGGGCTGCGCGTCGGCGGGGTACGACATGACCAGCGGCCGTTCGCGGTACGTCAGGGCGCGCAGGCCCCCGCCCACCTCGGTGACGGTCGCCACGTATCCGTGCGCGGCGATGGTGTGCTGCGTGCCGGTCGGGTGAACGGGTTCGCGAACCGCTGGTTCTGTCATGAGAGGGATTTTCCCATCCGTCCCACGGCACTCGGGCCCGGTGGTACAGCCGGCCCGGGCTCACGAGCCCTGGGTGAGCCCGGCGGGCCGGGCCCACGTCCTGGGTGTCAGGAGAGCGCCTGGCCCGTCAGGCCCTCCTGCGCGGTGAGCAGCGCGCGCAGTTCCTCCGCGCTCTCGCCGCATGCGGTCATGATCAGTCCCCGGTCCATCTCGATCCGGGACAGCGACCTGATCAGCCGGGTCGCGTACCAGCGGCCGGCGTCGCTTCTCCAGATCGACCAGCGACCGGCGTACTCGCTGCTCAGTTGTCTCCAGGCAGCGTCCTCGGCTGAGAACCGCACTCGTCACCACCTCCAGGCTCTGTGCCGGGAGACAACGATGTGCTCGTCCGGACACGATTGGTAGTGAGAAGCGGTCTCCCCTCTCCGGTGGCACGGCCACCGCCGCGCCGATGAAGATCTTCCACTGGCTGCGGTGACTTCACCACGATTTGATCCCCGTTCCTCCCGTACCACCCGTCTCATGCCGGGCCGCGGAACGACGCTGGTGTTCGCGGATGGCGGCGTGGCCGCATACCGGGCGGCGGGCGCGGCAAACGTCCCGTCTTCGGTCACACCGGACATGGTTTTACTACCTTGCCGGACTGGAAGTCAGGGGAGAGATTCGTAAGGGCCCGACATCGAGCGAAGGGAAATTCACCATGCCCGGACTGCCACGGCTGCCGTTCGACCGGCCGGACGCCCTGGGGCTATCCCCCGGCTTCGGCGAACTGCGGGCCAGGGCGCCGATCACCAAGGTCACGACCGCGATGGGCGACGAAGCGTGGCTGGTCACGGGCTACGAGGAGATACGGCAGGTGTTCACCGACGACAGGTTCGGCCGCTCTCATCCCGCCCCCGAGACCGCGGCCCGCCTGTCGAACAACGCCCTGCTCGGCGGCCCGACCGGCCAGTACGCCACAGAGCGGTCCGTCCACAAGGAGATGAGGCGTCTGCTCGCCCCCGCGTTCTCGGCCCGGCGCATGCGGAACCTGTCGGACCGGATCGGCTCGCTGGTCGGGAACCTGCTCGACGGGCTCGCCGAGCAGGGCCCGCCCGCGGACCTGCACGCCGGCCTGTCGCTCCCGCTGCCGATCCAGGTGATCTGCGAGCTCCTCGGCGTGCCGTACGAGGACAGGGGCAGGTTCCGCGCGATGGCCGAGGCGATGACCGACCTCAGCGACCCCGAGCGGTCCGCCGCGGCTCAAATGGAGATCAACACCTACACCTACGAGATCGTGAAGGCCAAGCGGGACGACCCGGGCGAGGACGTCTACTCCGACCTGGCGAACGCCTCACTGCCCGAGGACGACGTCGCCAGGATCGCGGGCGGCCTGCTGTTCGCCGGCCACGAGACGACGGTCAACCAGATCGACTACGGCGTGCTGCTGTTCCTGCGCAACCCCGCCCAGCGCGACGCCCTGCTGAGCGACCCCTCTCTCCTGGACGGCGCGGTGGAGGAGATCATGCGGGTCGCCTCGCCGAGTGAACACGGGCTGGTGCGCTACGCGCACGAGGACGTCGAGGTCGCCGGGGTGCCGATCCGCGCGGGCGACCTGCTCATGCTGTCCACCTCGGCGGCCAACAGGGACGAGCGCGTCTATACCGACCCCGAAAGGTTCGACATCCGGCGGCGCGATCCCCAACCGCACGTCGGGTTCGGTCACGGGCCGCACCACTGTCTCGGGGCGTCCCTGGCACGGGTCGAGCTGCGCGCGGTCTTCGGCTCTCTCTTCACCCGCTTCCCCACGCTGGCGCTCGCGATGCCGTACGAGGAACTGAGGACGCACACCGACAGGCTGGCAGGAGGGTTCGACGCGCTGCCCGTCACCTGGTGACCGGAGGTCGGGAGGTGCACGCGGCGCGCCTCCCGGGCAGGTCGAAGTGAATGCGGATGCTCGTTCCCCGCTCGTGCCGGTGAATCCGCACCAGGTCCGCCAGCTCGTGCACGACGAGCAGGCCGCGCCCGTGGGCGGCGTGATCGGGCGGCGGCACCCGCCCGGCCAGCGGATCGAGCCGGCCGCCGTCGTCGACCTGGCACACCAGCGTGCCGCGCTCGGCCCACAGCGCCAGCGTGCCGGGCCCGTCGGTGTGCTCGCCCGTGTTGGTGGCCAGCTCGTTGACCGCGATGACCATGTCGGCGAGGCGGCGTGGTTCGAGCCCCGCGGCCTCGGCTCCGGCTGAGGCGAACGCGCGCAACTCGGGAAGCGCTCGAAGCCCCGTGAACCGGAAGACGGCCGCGTGCGGCGGAGGCGCGGGCAATGGCAGATCGCAGGCGGCGGCGGTCGCGAGCGGGTCGGCGTAGGCGGGGCTCTGAAAGGTGCCGTTCCGGTCCCGCACGACCGGATGCGTGCGATGCGCGTCGCGGATCGCCTCCGCCCCGAGCCCCACCGTGTCGTACGGGCAGAGGATGGCGGCCTCACTGTCGGCGAAGACGACGTTGACCAGGGCCTCGTCCTGCACGCAGGCGGGGTGTTCGAGGTCGCTGCGGCCGTTCCACATCGACTCGCCGATGATCCACACGCGCCGGCCCGGGTGCGCCCGCTGGAAGGCGAGCAGGACCGAGGGGATGATCCGGCCGGGATTGCGGCCGACGACGCTCATGTCCCGGAAGGTCACCCTCTCTGCGTCGTGCCCGAGGTCGGCCCGCACCAGCTCGCCGCCACCCCCGGGAACCGCGACGAGCGCGGGCTCCCCCGCCTTGAGTGCCTGCCGGAGGAAAGCGACGCATCCGGTGACGTACTCGTCCTCGCTTCCGTAGAGCAGGCCGATGTGCTCGAGACCGGTCATGTCTCCGCCTCGCGGCCCGGCCCGCGCGCGCCGGTCGTCCACTGCCTCTCGCCGTTGGGAGCCTGTACGGGCGCCCGGAAAGGAGCCCGTTCGGGAGCCTGTCCGGGGCCCTGTCCGCCCACGGTCGAATCGTCGGCGGTTTCCGCATCGGCTGTTGCGGTATCGGCGGCTTCGGCGTCGGCGAGCCGCCGGTACGCGCGGTTACGCAGTCGCAGCACCACCGTCGCCAGCAGCGCCGCGACCAGCGAGCCGGTCAGGACCGCCAGCTTGACCTGGGCGTCGCGGGCCGTGCCCAGACCGAACGCCAGCTCGCCGATGAGCAGGGACACCGTGAACCCGATGCCGGACAGGATCGCCAGCCCGCCGATGTCCACCCACGCCAGTCCCTCGTCGATGTCGGCACGGGTGAAGCGAGCGGTCAGCCAGGTGGCCGCCATGATCCCCAGCGGCTTGCCCACGACGAGCCCGACGATGACGCCGAGCGACACCGGATCGGCGAGCAGGTTCGTCACGCCCCCCAGCCCGCCGAACGGCACACCCGCGGACAGGAACGCGAACAGCGGCACGGCGACCCCGGCCGAAATCGGGCGGAACCGGTGCTCGAAGTGCTCGGCGAGCCCCGGCCCCGCCTCCGGACCACCCGCCTTCTCACCCCGCAAGACGGGTACGGCGAAGCCGAGCAGCACCCCGGCCACGGTGGCGTGCACACCCGAGGCGTGGACCAGTCCCCAGGTCGCGACGGCCAGCGGGAGCAGCAGCCACCACGAGCGCACCCGCCGCCGCACCAGCGCGGTGAAGACGCCGAGCGGCACCAGTGCCGCCAGCAACGGCAGCACCGACAGATGCGACGTGTAGAACACCGCGATGATCACGATGGCCAGCAGGTCGTCCACGACGGCCAGGGTGAGCAGGAACGTACGCAGCGCGGGGGGCAGCCGCCGCCCCACCACGGCGAGCACCGCGAGCGCGAACGCGATGTCGGTGGCCGTCGGGGTCGCCCATCCCCGCACCGCACCGTCCATCAGCACGTTGACCAGCAGGTAGAGAAGCGCCGGTACGATCACGCCGCCGACGGCCGCCGCGATCGGAACGACGGCCCGCCGGGGGTCGCGTAGGTCCCCCGCTACGAACTCGCGCTTAAGTTCCAGGCCGGCGACGAAGAAGAAGATCGCCAGTAACCCGTCCGAGGCCCATTTGGCGAGGCTGAGGTCCAGGTGCCACCCAGCCGGCCCGACCGTCACCGAGCGCAGCCCCGCGTACGCGTCCGACCAGGGGGAATTCGCCCAGATGAGGGCCGCGACGGCGGCGATCAGGAGCAGGGCGCCGCCGATCGTCTCCTTGCGGAGGATGTCGGCGATGCGGCGGGCCTCGGCCCGGGATCCGGGACCGAGGAGGGACAGTCGCTGGGAAGGGGCCATGGGCGCTCCGTTTCCGGGCTCGGTTCGACGACCGCCGACCAGACTTCCCGGCACCCCGACCCCATCTTATGGGCATTCGCCCAGATCCTTGCCCACTGCACCTTTCGTCCCCCCGGGCCTTGAGGGAGCCCGCTTGAGTGTGCTGCGAGCCGTCAACAGGGTGGCAGGACACGGGAGGCCGCGGAGACGGTCAGTCGACGACGAAAGCCCAGGCCGACTATGCCGACCTGGGCTTTCGTACTTCTGTGCGCCGCCAGGGACTCGAACCCCGGACCCGCTGATTAAGAGTCAGCTGCTCTAACCAACTGAGCTAGCGGCGCCTGCGATGTCCGTAACCTTAGCAGTCTCGCGAAGGTCGCGCACATCGCTCACGCATCGAGATCTCGGGGGTCAGCTCCGCCAGGCGCCGCTGGAGAAAGGCACGGGCTCGCCGCGCAGGCCCGGTCCGTCGCCCCACTTGGTGACGACGTACTGGATCGGGATGTGGCCGAGGTCCCCGGTGACGGTCAGCGTGTTCTCGTTCCAGGTGGTGCCGGTGAGTTCGGCGAAGGTCTTGCCGTCGATGTCGAGCATGACGCCGTTGTTCGACGGGATGCCCGGGCCGCGGTCGCCGATGAAGAACTTGGCCTTCTTGCCCTTGTAGAAGACGTAGCCCTCGGTGCCCAGCGGCCAGCTCGGGCTGGCGAACAGGCCCTTCTGCATGGGCTTGCCGATCGCGGGCAGGCCCGTGTCGCCCTGGCGACCGGAGGCGTCGTCCCAGAAGTACGAGCCGGTGGTGCTGCCCTGGAGCAGGGCCTCCTCGTGCGCCGGCATGGCGAGGGAAAGGTCCTGCGTCGGGACCGTGGAGGAAACGTTGGCGGCCTCGTTGACCGGCTGCTCGACAGGCGCGGGCGCGGCGGCCACGAGGGAAGTGGTGAGGGCCGCCACCCCGGCGAACGTGGCCACGGCGGTGAGGCGTCGATTGCCACGCAGGTCAAACAGAGTCTTCATGAGGGCTGGGGATCTTTCGTGAGACGACAGTGGATGGCCATGCGTCATCTAGGGACCTGCGTACGGCAGACCGCGAAGACGGGCCACGTGTCCGGGCGCGAGGAAGTCGTTCACCCGGAGGCGTGTGCGCTGAAGCTATGGCGATCGGCCGGAAGGCCGTCGTGAGTCAGACGTGTGATCCGAAAAGCCTTGGCTCAGAGGTCGATGTGGGGTCACCCACGGTGATCTCCTCTCCAAGTCCAATCCAGCCACCGGTTGGCGGCAAACAGGACACTACAGGATGAGTCAGGACGGAGCAAAGTAAAAGCCGCACAGAGCCCAGAAGATCTACCAGTGGGACTGTTTACCCCAAAGCGGACCGGGCTCCGCCCCTCTGCCCGAGGCGCTGTTGACGGTGCGTGACTGAGACTCAGTCGCGCGTAGGGCAAAGACCGGAGGCCGTACGGCAAGAGACCGCAAAGGAAATCACCGGTGACGGCGCGACAAAGCAACTCGCCGCAAAAGCGGAGCCGCAGAGCGAGAGGAAGATCGCCGGTTTACGAAGGCAAAGGTCCTTTTCAGGGAAGCGCGGACGGCAGCCGCCCGTGACGGTCACAGGCCTCGCCGGACGGACCATGGCCAGGTCAGAAGGCGCGAAGGGCCGGCGGCACCGGGTGGCCCGGCACCAGGGGGTCCGTTTTCACACGTGCCAGAACAACACGGGTCTGGACTAATCGATATACACCGAGTTAGATGATCAGTGAATCATGATCGCGTCCTGAGCGGAGGCTAAGTGTCTGTCGAGTCGCTCGTCACGCATATCACGGATCAGTTGGTGCGGTTAAGCCAGGTCACGCACGCCGATGGCGCCACAGCCGTCGAATTGGTAACCGATCTGTTGGGTTCCGCGGGGCGGCGACCCCTCGCGGCCGGACCCGCGTGGGATTCCGACGTCTCGGACGACCACACCCCGGTGGAGTTCTCCTTGGCGTTCGATCCGGCCGGACCACCCGTGCTGCGAATTCTCGGCGAGGCCGCGGTCACCGATCCGGCGTCCCCTGCCGATCTCACGCCTGCCCTCGCGTTCCTCCGTCGCCAGGCTGCCCGGCACGCGGTGAGCATGTCGCGCCTCGAACGGGTCCGAGATCTGTTCACCACTGGCCGGCCGCGGGGGACCTTCGGCATGTGGCACTCGCTGATCCTGCGTACGACGCCCGAGTTCAAGGTGTACCTGAACCCCGAGATTCACGGGATGGCCCGGTCCGTCCCACTGGTCCAGGAGGGGCTCGGCCGGCTCGGCGCCGGTGCGGCCTACCAGGCGGTGTGTGAGCAGGCGCTGCGGCCCGGCGAGATCGGCCGGGGCGACCGCCTGACCTTCTTCGCCCTGGATCTGCGGGACACCGACACGGCCAGGATCAAGCTCTACGTGTCACAGCACGACGCAGAGCCGGCCGACCTGGCACGGGCGGCGGCGGTGGTGCCAGGCGCAGATCCCGCCGAGGTGGTCGCCTTCTGTGAGTCGGCCGCCGGTTTCGCCGGTCCCTACGACAGGCGTCCCATCATCAGCAGCTACACCTTCGTGGCACAGGCGGCGCGGCCGGTCGGATACAGCGTTTACGTACCGATCCGCAGCTACGTCGCCGACGATCGGCAGGCGTACGACCGCGTCCATGCGCTGCTCGGCCGGTACGGCTTCGACACGGACAGGCTGGAGGCGGCTGTCGCCGCGGTCACGAGCCGCCCGCTCGAGGATGGCGTCGGCCTGGTCGCGCACGTGTCGCTGCGGATCGGGCCGCCCAGTCCCGGCGTGTCGATCTATCTGTCGTCCGAGGCGTACGGCGTGGGCGTCCCGCGACGCCGAATCCCTGCTCATTGAGGTAGCACCGGGGACGCCGGCGCCGATCACCGTGGTGCGGAAGGTGGAGAACCTGTCCGGTCAGGGCCGAACAGCGGTGTGGAGACGGCGGCATGCGATCTCGATCGCCATATCGGAGGCGGTTACGGCGAAGCGCACATGCCGGCGGCCTGCGTCGCCGTACATGTCGCCCGGGGTGGCCAGGATGCCGGCCTCGGCGAGCCGCTCGCACGCCGTCCAGCCGGGCAGTGCCGGGCAGCGTGCCCAAAGGAACAGACCGGCCTCGGAGTGGTCGATCGTCCATCCAGCCGCCGAGAGGGTAGCCCGCAAGAGGGCGCGCCGGTGGGCATACCGCTCGCGTTGCCGTTTGACGTGGGCGTCATCGTCGAGGGCTGCGATCACGGCGCGCTGCACGGGGGCGGGGGTGATCAGGCCGATCTCACGGCGCCGCTGCCACATCCTGTCCATCAGTTCCGGGTCGCCCGCAGCCACACCCGCCCGGTAGCCGGCCAGGTTGCTGCGTTTCGAGAGCGAGTACACGCTCACCAGCCCCGTGTGGGACTCGCCCGCCACGGCCGGGGCCAGCAGTGAGACCGGCGCGGCATCCCAGCCGTAGTCGAGGTAACACTCGTCGGAGGCCACCACGACGTCGTGTTTCCGGGCCCATCCGACGATACGGCGCATGCTCTCGGCAGGCCATACCCTCCCGGTGGGGTTAGCTGGGGAGTTCAGCCAGATCAGCCGGATGCGGCGCCCGCTCGGCAGCACCGGATCACGGGCGGTCACGTCGTCGGAGGCGACGGTCTCGGCGCCGGCCAGGCGGGCGCCGGCCGCGTAGCTGGGATAGGCGAGCTCCGGATACCCGACGGCGTCCTCCGGTCCGAGCCCGAGCATCAGCGGGAGCAGGCCGATGAACTCCTTCGACCCGATGGTGGGCAGCACCTGGCCGGACGGCACGGACACACCGTGGCAGCGCGCGAGCCACACCGCGGCGGACTCGCGCAGTGCCGCCGTGCCGCGGGTCAGGGGGTAGCCGGGCGCGTTCGCGGCGCCTGCGAGGGCCCGCTGGATGATCATCGGGACCGGGTCGACCGGTTCCCCTTTGGTGAGGTCCACCATGCCGTCCGGATGCCGGGCGGCGACCGCGCGCAGGCAGTCCAGGCGATCCCAGAAACTCACGTGGTCACCCGTCGGCCGCCGGCGCGCGTGTGCAGCACTCGCCGCTCGCACTCGAGGGTGGCGAGGAAGTCCGCCTCCGTCTCCGCGCGCCGGATCAGCTCCACGTCGCCGTCGGCGTGCAGCAGGAGTTCCTGCGGGCGCAAACGGTGGTTGTACGGAAAACTCATCGAATATCCGTGCGCGCCCACGTCGTGCACGTACATCAGGTCGCCCTCCTCGGCGCGGGGCAGCCGGCGGGCGGTGGCGAGCTTGTCGTTGTTCTCGCACATGCTGCCGACGACGTCGACCACCTCCTCGGGCCGGTCGTCGGCGTCGTGCACCGAGATGTGGTGGTACGCCGTGTCATAGAGCGCCGGCCGGATCATCGCGGAGACCCCGGTGTCCACGCCGACGAAGGTCCGCCATTTCTCCATCCGATTGACCACGCGGGTCACCAGCACGCCGTGCGGTCCGGTCACGTAACGACCGGACTCCAGGAACAGACGCGGACGCGGAATACCCTCGCGCTCGGCCCAGCCGGTGAGGAGACGGTTGGCGTCGGCGGCGAACCCGCGTAGGTCGAAGGCGGGCTCGCCCGGCCGGAACGGGATTCCCAGACCGCCGCCCACGTCGATGAAGTCGACGACCGTGCCGGTGTCCGAATGCCATCGCCCGGCCATGGTGAGCAGGAACTCGAGCGTCGCGCGAATGACGCCGGTGCTGGTGAGCCCCGACGCCACCATGGCATGCAGGCCGAACGAGCGGGCCCCGCGCGCCCGGGCCGCCCGCTCGGCGGCGAGAAGCTGGTCAGGGCGCAGACCGAACTTCTGCCCGCTGGTCACCAGCTCCGCCTCGCCGCCGTAGGCCAGGGTGCCCGGGTTGAGCCGGAGCCCGACCCGCTCGGGCAGGTCCGGCAGCTTGCCGAACGCGGCCAGGTCGTCGATGGTGAGCAGGGCTCCGGTCGCGCGGGCGGCCGCGAACTCCGCGGCGGTCGTGTTGTTGGACGTGAAGATCAGATCGTCGGCGGTCGCACCGGCCCGGCGGGCGACGCCGAGGTCGGGCACCGAGCCGCAGTCGAAGCCCGCGCCGTGCTCCCGCAGCAGGCGCAGAATGCGTGGGTTGGAGACGGCCTTGACGGCGTAGAACTCGCGGAAGTCGAGTGGAGCGAAGGCGTCCCGCAGCTGAGCCATCGTGTCGACGATGCCCTGCTCATCGTAGAGGTAGAACGGCGTGCCGAAATGCTCGGCCACGGCAGGCAGGCAGGCATCGAGGCGTTGCCGGAAGTCGTCGGAGACGGGCATGGCGGATCAGCCGCGCGCCATCAGGACGACGCGGTGGCGCGGTCCGGACAGCGGTCGCTGATAGGTGTACCGGATGTGATCCACGTCGGTGAATCCGGCGCGTCCGCACTGTTCTTGCAGGTAACCGGCGGAAAACCAGTGGAACCCGGGCACCCCTCGCGCCGGCTCGACCGGCAGCTCGTCGTGGCTCTCGTCGTTCGAGATGATCAAGGCGCTGCCCGGCCGCTCGGCCAGCCACCGGTGGATGACGTCGAGGATCGGCAGGTTGTGGTTCTCGGTGGAATAGAGATGCCCCAGCAGACCGTCGGCGTACACGATGAGCGGTCCCGGTGCGGACGGCGTCCAGGTCATCACATCGGCACACACGGCAGGGACGCCCTTGGCCTGCGCCAAGCTGACGGCCTGTGGCAGCACGTCCACCGCCGTGACCCCGTGCCCACGACGGACCAGATCCGACTCGATCATCGCGTTGCCGCAGCCGACGCTGATCAGCGTGTGCTCGCCCGGCCGCCCGAGCTGGGAGTGGAGCAGGAAACCCATCCATGCCCGGTAGCCGTTGTCGTACGTTGACGGTGTGATCGAGTCCCCGACGGCCTCGCCGCGCTCCCAGACGTCGAAGACGGTGCCACCTGCGGGATCGCGGCGGAGATAGAAATCCTCGACAGGTTTCACGTACGTCTCGGTGACGAGCGGATGCCGCATATTCTCTCCTCTGCCTGGCATTCGTAATGAGTTCGACCAGTATTGGCTGGGGCCCATGAAGTGCATGTGATGGGTCGCTCCGGCTGAGTCACGTACAGGAGTGGACTCACGTTGGCGGCTTCCGGCGGAGTGCCGGCCGGCGCCGCTTCCCGGCACCGGCGATCCTCGAAGCGATCTCTTCTGGCGTCGGAGCCTCGAAGAGGACCCGCAGAGAGATCTCGACGTCGAAGCAGGTGCGTATGCGGCTCACCAGACGCGTGGCAATCAACGAGTGCCCTCCGGACGTGAAGAAGTTGTCTGTGGCCTGAAACCCGTCAAGCCCGAGGGCCTCTGCGAAGAGAGAGCAGAGAGTTTCCACTGCGGGGCTCTGAGATGTTGGGCCCTGCGGCCGGCGATCATTGGTCACCGCCAGGGCTCCCAGCTCGGACAGCCGGCTTCGGTCCAGCTTTCCGTTGTGCGTCAGAGGAAATTCCTCCAACGGAACGAACGAGGCGGGGACCATGTGCGACGGAAGCCGGGAGTTGACGAATGAGGCCAGCTCCAGACTGCTTGGCGTCTCGGCGTGACCACTGAATGGAGTGTTCGTGAGACCTTCACGGCCGGCGCCACCGGCCATCGGTCGCCAATTGACACGGCCGCCTGACGCCATGCTCTTGTCCGTGAAGATCACGTCGAACATGTGGGGATGCTCGGACCATGTCGGTACAGCGTCGATTCCCAAATCGTCACCGAGTGCGCAGAGGGCGTGCGGGCTTTCCGAGCCCGGACCAGGGCCGGAGATTCCGCTTGTGAGACGGGAGTTCGGAATGCCGAGCACCCGGAGCGCTTCGCCCCTCAACTCGCCCAGCAGCCCCCTGACCTCCGAGAGGCTGCCGACCCCCTCGCCCCAGCGGTAGTCCCGGAACCTCGTCCCAGATGCCTCCCGGTCCACCGTTTCGGTGTGCAGAATCACATCGTATCGATATCGGGTCAGCTCGTTGACCGCCCTGCCGCTTTTGATTCTGATATCGACGTTCGAGAAAGCGGGAATGCGGTCGCCCAGCGCGGTGAAGAATGCCGGGTCGACGAGAAGCTCCTTCTCCCGCGTCAAGCTCGCCGACTTCCACAGAGCAATCCTGCCCATGTCGCCGCCGACCTTACTCCGTGCCACCGCAGTATGGAACTCGTCCAGGAGACGAAGATTGCGGACGTCCCCTACGAATATCCTTCCTCCAGGCCGCAGAGCCTGGGACGCCTGCGCGAGTACATCCTCCAGGTACGACCTAGAGGGAAAGTACTGGATGACCGAATTTATGACGATGGTGTCGAAATACGCTTGAGGGATTCCAGAAAAATCGTCCGCAGCCATGACTCTCGCGTGAACCTTGGAGCGTAACTCCGGGACACCCGCAACGTCTTCCGAGAGCTTCTCCATTGCCGCCGCCGAGAAGTCTGTCGCCCAATATTCCACACAGTGCGGGGCCAGCTTCTCCACGATGGCTCCGGATCCGGCGCCGATCTCGAGTACGCGCCGCGGCTTCAGCGAGACAATCCTCCGCACGATCTCGTCTCGCCACTCCCGCATTTCCTCGACGGGAATCCGGGAGCCGTCCGAGCTGTTCGCCCAGCCTTCGAAATCTCTACCGAAGGGAGCCATCCTCGATGTTTCGAAATGCTCCTCGTGCAACTGCCGCCACTCGTCGACGTGGTGCTGAGAACGATGTCCGCCGGACGCGTTCCGCTGGGGGACGAAGTAGGCGACGAGGCGTTTGTCGCCGGGCTGGCTCTCGTGAACCAGGACCACGGCCCGGGCGACCCCCGGATGGCCGGTCAGGACGGATTCGATCTCACCGGGCTCGACCCGGAAACCGCGGATCTTCACCTGCTCATCCGCCCGGGAAAGGAACTCGAGCTGTCCGTCGTGACGCCACCGCACGATGTCACCCGTGCGGTACATCCGCTCCCCATTGCCGAACGGGCAGGCGACGAACCGCTCCGCGGTCAGGCGCGGATGGTTGACGTACCCGCGGGCCAGCCCTGCCCCGCTCACGTACAGCTCACCCGCGACGCCCGGTGCCACCGGACGCAGCTCCGCGTCCAGCACGAACGCTCGCGTGTTCGACACCGGTGCGCCGATGGGAGGCGTCTCGCCGGCCACCAACGGGAAACTCAGTGTCGCGGCAACGGTCGACTCCGTCGGACCGTAACCGTTCAGCATCCGACGGCCCGGAGCCCAGTCGTTGACCAGAGCGACCGAGCAGACATCACCGCCTACGAGCAGAGTCCGCAGCTCGGGCAGGTCGCGCGCTGGAACGGTGGCCAGGACCGGAGCGGGGGCACTGAGGTGGGTGACCCTCTTGTTTTCCACGGCCAGAAGCAGGTCCTCTCCCAGCAGCTTGTCCGCGCCAGCCACAATCACAGTGGCGCCGCCGACCAGTCCGAAGAAGATTTCTGCGCTCCACGCGTCGAAGTTGGGCGACACATGATTCAGCAGACGGGTTTCTTCACCGAGATCGAGACAGGAGATGTGGTCTGTGATGAGGCTGCTGATCCCGGTGTGAGGGACGAGAACGGCTTTGGGCAGGCCGGTGGATCCTGAGGTGTAAATGAGGTACGCGGCGTTCTGGTGGTGCAGTGGTTGGACGCGGTCGCCGTTGGTCGGGTTTGTGGCGGGTCGCTGGGCGATGGCGGGATCGGTGATCAGCAGGCGGGTGCCGGCTGGGTGTTCGAGCGTGACGGCTTGGGTGGTCAGGAGCAAGCCGGGCGCTGCGTCCTGAAGCATGAACGCGATGCGTTCCGCGGGGTATTCGGGGTCCAGAGGAAGGTAGGCGGCGCCGGCTTTCATGGTTGCGAGAACCGCGATGATCAGCTCATGCGAACGTGGGATGGCCAGGGCGACGACGTCCTCAGGGCCGATGCCCTGGCCGATCAGATGCCAGGCCAGCTGATTGGCCCGGGCGTTGAGTTGGGCGTATGTGAGGGTGTGGTCTTCGAACTCGACGGCGACCGCGTCGGGAGTGGCCTCCACCCGGGCCTCGAACAGGTCCGGCAGCGTGGCCGGCTCGACCTCGTGCCGGGTACGGTTCCACTCCACCAGCACCTGGTGCCGTTCCCGTTCGGACAGCACCCTGGCTTCCCGCGCCGGGCTCCCGATCGGCTCGGTGGGCGAAACATGCGTCATCTGGACTGGATCTCCTGGTTCTACGGCCCAACAGTGAATGGAGCTATTTTCGAAGGACGGTCGGAAGAGTCACATCACTCGGCGGCTCGGACACCTACGCCGGAAATCGCATGACAGGCCGAGAGTGGTCAGGACCGGCCACGAAAACCGGAAGATGCCGTCCTGATCTGCTGGGAGACCTCCGCGATCGAAGAGTCCTTGGTCATCATATCGATATGATCTCCGGAGACATCGACCACTCGGATGTCATCTCGATAAAGCGACTTCCAGAATTCGAGGTATTTTGCGAGTCCCCCCTCTCTGTACTTGGATTCAGCAGACATACTGCGGCTGTCTTCGCTGATCATCAGGGTGGCGTTGGCCCGGGAGACGCCGGGCATGTAGTTTCCGGCGGCCTCCATGATTCCGCCCAATGCGCCGAACGGGAGCCAGTCGTCCAACCCGGGAGATTCTGTGGTGAATTCAAGGGAATCCACGAAGTCTCGGAATTTTGTTTCGATCTCAACGCGCCTGGCGCCGTCGGCCGCGCGCCCCTCGAGCCAGATCTCGCCGGCCTTACGGTAGACATCGGCATAATCAAGCATCCGGCGCCGAATACCGGGTTGCACCGTCGGAGGCTCCAATAGATAGACCGCGTCCACCTCATCCGGATGCTGTTGCCCGATCTCGTGGGCGACCAGCCCTCCGAACGACCATCCCAGCACACGGTAAGGACCCCTCGGCTGGACCCTTTTGATCTCCTCCCAATAGCGGCTCGCCATTTCCGGGACGCTTCTGTACGGAACCTCACCGGGATCCATTCCCGCAGCCTGGATTCCGTACGTCCGGCAGGAGCCTGTGAGCTTCTGGGCGAGCGCTTCATACCAGTGCGCGCTTCCGCCGCTGGGATGGACGCAGAACAAGACCAGGTCGTCGGTGCGCGCCGATCCCTCGGACGTGAACTCAAGGGTCAGGGCCCGCAGCGACGAGCGGGGTTGCCCCGTGACGGCCTCCGCGATCTCCGCGATGGACCTGTGCTGCATGACCTGGCGTACCGAAACGTCGATGCCGGCATCCTGTAGACGAGTCGCCACCGCCACTGCTCGTAGTGAATGTCCGCCGAGGTCGAAGAAGTTGTCGTGGATGCCGACGCGGTCGATGCCGAGGACGTCGGACCAGATGCCGGCGATGGCGGTTTCGATCTCGTCGCGGGGTGCGGTGTAGGCGTCGGCGAGGTCGGGCCGGTCGCCGGGAGGCTCGGGCAGGGCGTCGCGGTCGATCTTGCCGTTGGGAGTGAGGGG
>NZ_JBFBIP010000024.1:0-136295 GCF_040685655.1 Microbispora sp. NPDC088329 | reverse complement strand
ACCGCCAACTCCTCCGACGAGATCGGCACCTCGAAGGTCAACGCCGACCTCGCCCTGCGCACCCCGGTCGACGTCGCCGCCGGCGAGTACCACTCGACCCTGACCCTTTCGCTGTTCAACCAGACCTGAGCCGAAGGCGGGACGCGGTTGCCCGCTGCGAACGTCCGGGACGCGTGCGAGTCTGGCACGCGTCCCGGACGACCATCCGCGATCGACGCCGACGACGGCTATCTCTTGCCGGCGACGTACGGCCGCCACTTTGATCTCAATCCAAACAAAGTCACGCGGATCTCGGCAGAACACTCTTCACAGTTCACACAAAGTGACGTAGCTTCCTGATCAAGCTGCCCAAACAGTGAAGCGTGGGGCGGAAGAGGAGGCATCAGAGGCTCGCCGCGTCATCGGGGGATCAAGGTTCTTCATGCATATGAACTTGGCACGACATGGAGTCGCACAACGATGAGCGCGTTCGACGAAGAGAACGAGACCGGGCAGATGCTGCGCCGCAGGCTGGGGCTGAACCGGCGCCAGTTCCTCGCGGCCACGACGGGTGTGACGGCGGTGACGGCCCTGTCGGCGACGGGTCTGTTCTCCTCGGCCGCCCACGCGAGCCTCGGCGAGGGCGACGAGATGAAGGGTGACCAGTACGCGCTGATTCCGGCGGCGAAGCGAGGCATCATCCTCTACACCGTCCGCGACGTGATCTCGCGTAACCCGCTGGCGGACCCGAGCCTGCCCGCCGGCTTCCGGCGCACTTTCGAGGAGCTGGGCAAGATCGGTTACTCGCAGGTCGAGTTCGCCGGCTACAGCCAGCACGCGAACGCCGAGGGCGGCGCGAACCTGGAGAGCGTGGCGGGTGCCCGCCTGCTGCGCGGCTGGCTGGACGACAACGGCCTGCGCGCCCAGGGCAACCACGGGTTCATCCCCGGCTCCTGGCCGCTGAGCCAGGCCGACATCGACCGCTTCAAGCTTCACCTGGAGATCGCCAACATCCTCGGCATGGAACACGTCGGCACCGGCAACGACCCCACGGGCAGCGCCTACAAGGCCGACTGGGACGTCGCGGCGGACAAGTGGCACCAGCTCGGCGCCCTCGCCAAGGACGCAGGCCTCAAGCTGTACACGCACAATCACGACGTCGCCTACAGCTTCCTGCTCGACAGCGGCCCGCTCGACGCGCAGGGCCGGCCCACCCGCTCCTCCGGCATCCGCCGCCTCGAGTACTTCCTGCAGATCACCGACCCCCAGCTGGTCCACTTGGAGATGGACATCTTCTGGGCGTACGTGGCCCAGCACAGGTACAAGACCTTCACCGCGCCCGACGGGTCGACGCAGACCGGCATCTTCAACCCGCTGAGGGTCGTGCAGGGGGCGGACGCGCGGTTCCCGCTGTTCCACGCCAAGGACGGGAAGTACGACCCGGCGACCAGCCAAGGCTACGACATGACGGCGTTCGGGCTCGGCGACATCGACTACGACGGGTTCTTCTCCGAGGGCCCGAAGAGGGGCCGCTACAACCCGATGTTCGAGAACGACAACGCCCCCGGCGGCACGGCCAACCCCGGCCAGTCGCTGGAGCACGCCAGGATCAGCTACGCCAACATGTCGGCGCTTCGCAACAAGGTCCCGCTGACCGTCACCGCTTCGTCCCGCTGCGTGGGCACGTCGGTGTACGTCGCGGTGACGGCGGTCAACGACGGCGATGTGCCGGTGACCGTGACGCTGTCGACTCCCTATGGTTCCAAGACGGTGGCCGACGTGGCTCCGGGCAAGCAGGCGTACCAGTCCTTCAGCGCGCGGGCCGGGCAGATCGGCGCGGGCAAGGTGACGGTTACGGGGACCGCGACGATCGGTGGCAAGCAGGTCACCACGTCCTACGACGCCACGTACACCGCGATCAGCTGCGGCTGACCGGGCCCCGCGGGTGAGTTCTGGGCGGTCGTGGGTCAGTCGAGCCAGTTCGCCGGCCGCGACGAACTGGCTCGACAACGGCTAGCTGACCGCCAGGGGACCACCGCACAGCAGCTCCACCGCCGCCTGTGCGTTGGCACGGGCCGCGCCGTACGTCGCGATGTAGGCCCCGGCGCCGGGCCGCCAGATCGGCAGGCCCATCTCCATCACGACGGCGTCCGGACGGGCGGCGAGCAACGCGGAGATCAGGTCCCGGCTGCCCGCGTGCCGGTGGGCGTCCTTGACGACCACGATCAGCGAGCGGTTCCCGGCCGCCCGGCCGAGCAGCGCCCCGGCGTCGGCCTTCTCCGGCGTGACCCGGACGATCTCGGCCTGCGGCAGCCACGGCGCGACGCCCCAGGGCACCTCGCCCACCGCGATCGTCGGCGGCGTGTCGATCTCGACCACGAACGGATCGGCCAGAGGGCCCGTGGAGCCCGTCAGCGACACGGCGCGGCGGGCGGCGTCGAGACCGATGACTTCGTCCTGCGCCACCTGTGTGCGCGAGGTTTCGAACCAGTCGCGCAGCCGTTCCACCCGCGCGGCGGCCTCCTCCAGCCGCTCACCCGCCAGCCTGCCCTCGGCGACGGCGTCGACGATGTGGGCCACCATGCGCCGGACATCCTCCGGCGTGGGCAGCGGCCCGAGGCACAGCATGTCGGCGCCCGCGGACAGGGCCAGCACCGCCCCCTCCGCGAGCCCCACGCTCCCGCTGATCGCGTGCATGTCGAGCGCGTCGGTCAGCACGACGCCGTCGTAACCCAGCTCCCGGCGCAGCAGCCGGGTGAGCGCCTGCGCGCTGAGCGTCGCGGGCAGGTCACCGGTCAGCTCGGGAACCGCCACGTGCGCCGTCATGATCGACTTCACTCCGGCCTCGATCGCCGCGAGGAAGGGGACCAGCTCGCGCTCCCTGAGCAGGTCGACAGAGGCGTCCACCAGCGGGATCTCGAGGTGGGAGTCCTGATGGGTGGCGCCGTGGCCGGGGAAGTGCTTGACGCAGGCGGCGATCCCCGCCGACTGCAGGCCGCGTACGGCGGCGACCGTGTGCCGTGCCACGAGGCCGGGCGACGAGCCGAACGACCGGGTGCCGATGATCGGGTTGTCGTCGGCGGTGTTCACGTCGGCCACCGGGCCCATGTCGAGGTTCACCCCGCACCGCGCGAGGTCGGCGGCCATCGCGTGGTAGACCCGCTCGGTCAGATCCACGTCGTCCACCGCGCCGAGCGCCGCGTTGCCCGGGTAGGCGCTCCCGGTGTGGTAGGCCAGCCGGGTGACGTCCCCGCCCTCCTCGTCCAGGGAGACGACCGGGCGGCCCGCCTCGTTCAGGCGGGCGATGAGCGCGGCCACCTGCTCGTCGCCGGCGATGTTCGACCCGAACAGGCAGACGCCGCCAAGACCGTCCTCCAGGCCGCGTAGCACCCAGTCCGGCGCCGTCGTGCCCCTGAACGAGATCAGCAGTGTTCCCGCGGCGAGCCGGTTCAGGCCCGGGTCGCCGGTACGCGTGGACGGGGCGGCGGCCCCCGCCAGGGGGTCGCGGGTGGCGGACATGGTGTCTCGGCTCCTTGGGTGCGGTGGGGGTGAGGGCGCGCGGGCAGGCCCCGTACGGCCACCGGGGGCGGTGGCCGTGCGGGCGGCCGTACGAGGGGGGTGCTGGCGGCGGGGTTATCCCTTGACCGCGCCCGCGACGAGGCCGGAGACCATCCGCCGCTGAACCAGCAGGAAGAAGATGAGGACCGGGATGGTCATCAGGGTCGAGGCGGCCATGATGCCGCCCCAGTCGGTCGAGCGCTGACCGACGAAGAACTTCAGAGCGACCGGCATCGTGTACTTGCCCTGGTCGTTGATGAGGGTCAGGGCGAACACGAACTCGTTCCAGGTGGTGATGAACGCGAAGATGCTGGTCGCGACGAGGCCGGGCGCGACGAGCGGGAACAGCACCCGCCAGAAGGTGGTGAACCGGCCCGCGCCGTCGATCCAGGCCGCCTCCTCCAGCTCCCTGGGCACGGCCGCGACGAACGTGCGCAGCATCCAGACGGAGAACGGCAGCGTCAGGCCGACGTTGATGACGATCAGACCGAGCAGCTGGTCGTACAGGCCGATCCGCTTGACCATGGTGAACAGCGGGATCAGCAGCGCCTCGGCCGGCACCATCTGCACGATCAGCAGCAGGATCAGGAACGAGGTGCGGAAGCGGAAGCGGAACCGCGCGACCGCGGTCGCGGCGAGCAGCGCGAAGACGGCGCCGATCACGACGGCGCTGAGCGCCACGATCGTGCTGTTGAGCAGGTACTGCCAGATGGGGAGCTCGCCCACGCCCTTGGTGAAGACCCGCTGGACGTGGTCCAGCGAGGGCGGGCTGGGGAACGGGATGAAGCTCGTGGTGAAGATCTGGTCGTTCGGCTTGAAGGCCGTGGCGACCATCCAGTAGACGGGGAAGACCGCGAAGAGGAACACCGCGACCCCGGCCGCGTTCAGCGAGACCCGGGCGAGCCAGGGCTTGAAGGGCGTGATCCTCCAGCGAACCGGGAGAACCGCGAAGAGGAGCACCACGACCCTGGGCGCGTTCGGCGGGACCCGGCCGGGCTTGTTGCGGGTCAGCGGGCTCATCGGATGTCGTCCTCCGTCTTCACGATCTGCCGGACGTAGACGAGGGTGATCAGCAGCAGGATCACGGTCAGCACGACCGCGATGGCGGCGCCGAGGCCCAGCTTCGGCGCGCTGCCGCCGAACGCCTCGGCGTAGCTCCACAGCGACAGGTTGAACGAGTCCCGGTTCGTGGTGCCGCCCGCCAGCAGGTAGAGCTGGGTGAAGACCTTGAAGTCCCAGATGATCGACAGCACGACCAGCACCGAGAACACCGGCTTGAGCAGCGGGAAGGTGATCCTCCTGAACGTGGTGAGCGCACCCGAGCCGTCCATCTTCGCCGCCTCGTACAGCTCCGACGGGATGCTCTTCAGACCGGCGAGCACCGACACCGCGATGAACGGGAACGACGCCCAAACCACGGCCACGACCAGCACGAAGTAGAGCGTGGAGGTGTCGTTGAACCAGGGCTGCCCGCTCCAGTCCGAACGGCCGAACAGCAGGTTCGCCAGCCAGTCGGGCAGCAGGTTCAGCATCCAGTTGACGACGCCGGCGTCCGAGTCGAACAGCCACTTCCACACGATGGCCTGCGCGGTGGGCGGGGTCGCCCAGGCGGCCATGACGCCGACGATGACGAACGTGGACATCTTGCTGCCGAGCCGGTTCAGCAGCAGGCCGACCAATGTGCCGAGGACGAGCGTCAGTGTGACGGTGACGAGCGCGAAGATCACCGTGTTGCGCAGCGACGACCAGAACAGGGGCGAGGAGAGGACGCTGTTGTAGTTGTCCACGCCGACGAAGTCGGCCGGCGCGGGATTGACGGCCTTGATCTGCCGGAGCCCGACCTTGTGGAAGGACATCTCGATCATCTGGTACATCGGGTAGAGCAGCAGCACCGCGATGACCAGAAGACCGGGCAGGAGCAGGACGTACGGAACGGCCTTCGGCGACAGGCCCGATCCGCGCGCCCGTTTGCGACTGCGCCGCGACGGGGCGGAGGTGTCGGCTCCGCCCCGGGCGAGGGTTGACGTCTGAGTCATGATCCCTACTGGTTGAGGATCGTCTCAAGCTCGGTGTTCGCGTCCGTCAGAGCCTGGTCGACGCCCTTCTTGCCCTCGATCACCTCGCGTGCCGCGTTCTGCAGCACGGCCTTGGTGTCGTTGGCCTCGGCCCAGTTGGGGCTGGCCGGGAAGCCCTTGGCGACCTTGAAGGTGTCCGTGAACGGCTTCTGGGCGGGGTCGCCGCCCATCTCCGCGAGCGCGTCGGGGTAGAGCGGCAGCAGGCCGCCCTCCTTGGCGTACCGCACGCCGAACTCCTTGCCCGCGGCGAGCTTGACGTACTCCAGGGCGAGCTCGGGGTTCTTGGTGTCCTTCCAGACGGCGATGTCGTTGCCGCCCTGGAAGGCCGGGGCCGGGCCGGAGCCGTCCTTGGCGGGCAGCGAGAAGAAGCCCATCTTCGACTCGTCGACCTTGCCCTTGCTCTGCTCCTTGATGGCGGCGATGTCCCACCCGCCGGTGACGTACATGCCGACCTTGCCGGCGGCGAAGCGCTGGGCGATGTCGACGGAGTTCTGGGTCAGGCGGCCCTTGCCGGACACGCCGTCCTTGGCGACCAGGTCCGTGTAGAACTGGAAGCCCTCCTTGAAGCCCGGCTGGGTGAGCTGACCCACCCACTTGCCGCCCTCGAACTTGGCGAAGTCACCGCCCGCCGACCAGACGAACGGCGACAGCGACATGTTCGCGTCGGAGCCGCCGTTGAAGGCGAAGCCGTCGACGTCCTTGCCCTGCTTGTCCACGATCTTCTTGGCCGCGGCGACCAGGTCGTCCCAGGTCTTGGGGACCTCGATGCCGAGCTTGTCGAACCAGTCCTTGCGGTAGAGCACGGCGCGGGTGCCGCCGCCCCACGGCACGGCGTAGACCTTGCCGTCGATGGTCTCGTAGCTCCACAGGTTCTGCGGGATCTGCTGGAGCTCGGGGTCGCTCTTGGTGGCGTCGGTGATGTCCGCGAGCGCGTCCTGTGCCACCCAGGCGGCGACCTGGTCGTTGCCGAACTCGGTGACGTCCGGGCCCTCGCCGCCGGCGAGCGCGGTGGTCCACTTCTTCTGGGCGTCGGGCCAGGGGATCCACTGGACCTTGGCTTCGGCGCCCGTTTTCTCCTTGAACTCGGCGTTCAGGTCGTCCATGTATTTGGTGAAGACGTCGGTGGGGGCACCGAGTCGCCACACGGTAAGAGTCTGGCCGGCGAACTTGGGACCGCTCGCGGCGGCGGAGGACGACGGGGTGGTCGTGCTACCGGAGTCGTCGCTTCCGCAAGCGGCGAGTCCCAGGGCCAGGGCAGCGGTCGCGGTGGTCGCGACCGCGATCTTCGCGATCTTCACGATGGGTCTCTCCCTTCCCGGCTTCGCGTCGGGGGTGCGCCTCGTGGGGGGTGTCGGCGGGCCGCTCACCTGCTGGAAGGCGCTCTCCTTTCGGTCGGCGCTCTGGCGTCCCGAGGCCTGATCGGTTGCCTCCGGGCTGGCTGGCGCTAAACTAACAAGAAACTTTCTTATAAAAAAGACCGTGTTAGCGGATCGTGACGAGAGGGGAACCAGCCGGTGCCACAACAACCGGGTACGCCTCGGCTGCTTCGGCAGATCAACGACCGCGCGGCATTGGAACTCCTCATCTCCAGAGGCCCGCTGACCAGGGCTGAGTTGGGAGAGCTTACCGGGCTGTCCAAGGTCACATCCGGCCAGCTCCTGGCCCGCCTGGAGACGCGCGGGCTGGTCACGGCCGCGGGGGAGCGCCCCGGCGGACGCGGCCCCAACGCCGCGCTGTACGGGGTCAACCCCTCCAGCGCGTACGTCGCGGGGCTGGAGGTGCTGCCGGACAGCGTCACGGCCGCCGTCGCCGACATCACCGGCACGGTCGTCGCCCAGGTGACGGTGGACCCGAGCGAGGCCCGCGATCCGGTGCGCATCGTCCACGAGGCCGTGCAGCGGGCATGCGGGACGGCAGGGATCGAACTCGCCCGGCTGCGCTGCTTCGTCATCGGCACGCGCGGGGTCGTCGACCCGCTCACCGGTGACATGCGCTACTCCGTCGACCTGCCCGCCTGGCATGTCGGCATCCTGGCCGGGCTGCGCACCCTGCTCGGCGAGAGCGTCATCATCGAGAACGACGTCAACCTGGCGGCCCTCGCCGAGAGGACGTACGGCGCCGCGCGGGGCGCCGACGACTTCGTGATTCTCTGGACGGGCGTCGGACAGGGCCTCGGTGTCATGCTCGGCGGGCGCCTGCATCGCGGCATCACCGGCGGCGCGGGCGAGATCGGCTGGCTGCCCGTCCCCGGGGAGCCGCTGCCCAGCGCGGTCACGGCGCCGCAGACCGGCTCCTTCCAGCGCCTCGTCGGAGGAGAGGCGCTGCGAAATCTGGCCCGCGTGCACGGCGTCGCCGCCGGAAACGTCCGGGACGCCGGGGTGGCCGGCCTCGTCCGTACGGCCATCGACGCGGGCAACGAGGCCTTCGTCGAGGACCTGGCCGGGCGGCTCGCGGTAGGGGTCGCGGCGGTCTCCGTGGTTCTCGACCCGGGACTCGTCGTGCTCGGCGGTGACGTGGGCAGGGCCGGCGGCGCTCACCTCGCGGGGCGTGTCGAGGAGGCGGTGGCCCGGGTGTGCCCGAGCCGCCCCACAGTGGTGGCGACCGCGGTGAAGGGCAATCCCGTTCTCATGGGTGCGATCGTCGCGGCACTGGACCGAGCGCGTGAAGAGGTCTTCTCGGACACAGTCTGACGATATGCCGACCGTCATGCCCGGCTCTCCACGCGACCGCTGCACTCACCTCGCCATCGCGCGCCGAGCACGAGGCCGCCTATGGCGACCTGTCCAGTTATGAGCGTCCTGGAGAAGGACAGCCCAGGCGGCGGTATCTGCCGGGGGCCATGCCGTACTCGCGCCTGAAGGCATTGGCGAACACGAACTCCGAGCCGTAGCCGACCGCGCCGGCGATTTCGCTCAGCGGGGCGTCGGAGTCGCGCAGCATGTGCGCGGCCGTGTTGAGCCGCCACCACGTCACATAGGTCAGCGGTGGCTGCCCGACGAACTGGGCGAACCGGCGGGAGAACGCCGCGCGGGACAGCCCCGCGCGACGGCCGAGCGACTGCACCGTCCACGGATGGGCAGGGTCTCGGTGGATGTCCCCGAGTGCGGCACTGATGACGGGGTCGGCCAGCGCGGCGGCCCAGCCGCCGGGCTTGCAGTGCTCCCATCGAGACGTCGAACCAGGCGCGCAGGATGTACAGCAGCAGCGTGTCCAGCAGCGCCGGTACCACCAGGGCCGCGCCTGGCCGCGGGGCGGCGATCTCTGCGCCGAGCAGCTCCACGGCGGCGCGCAGCTCGGTGTTGTGCCCGAGCCTGGCGGGCAGGTGGATCATCGCGGGCAATCCTCCGAGCAGGGGATGAGCCTGCGTGGAGTCGAGCCGGTAGCCGCCGCAGGGCGTGACGGTGACGGGCCCGGTGCCCTCCATGGAGGCCGAGGCGAACAGCTCGGCGGGAGCGTAGGGGTCGCAGTCGGGTTCCACGACGGGGCTGGTGGGCGAGTCGGCCAGCGCGTAACCGTGCCCATGGGGGAAGAACAGCAGGTCGCCCGTGCCGACCGGGATCGGCTCGCCCTCCGGCGGGATCGCCCAGCACGAGCCCTGCAGCACCACCTGGAACCCCGCCGAGCCGGACACCGACGGGAACCGCTGCCCCCAGGGGGCCGGCCACTCGACACGCGCCGAGCGGGGCACGCCCATGCGCATAGAGGCGACCACGTCGCTCAGCACGTCCATCACGTGAGTCTAATGCGAGAGATGATCGCGTATGAATCGCAGACAGAAGCGCATTGGTCGCCTCATGCAGTGCTCCTATGGTTGACGGCATGACAAAAGTCCTGGTCAGCGGGGCGACCGGCACGATCGGCCGTCCCCTGGTGAACCAGCTCGAAGAGGCGGGCGCCGACGTCCGCACGGTGACGAGACGGCTGACCGATCCGGTCGCGCTGGAAGCGGCTCTCGACGGCGTCGATGCGGTGTTCCTGCTGTGGCCGTTCGACTCGGTCGAGGGCGTCCACGAGGTGGTGGAGCTGATCGGGGCGCGGCGGGTGGTCTACCTGTCCTCGGCCGCCGCGCGCCCGCACGAGGTCGAGATCGAGCGCCTGATCGCCGGGACCGCCCGGGAGTGGACGGTGCTGCGCCCGCACGCGTTCGCGGCCAACACTCTGCGGTGGGCCGACCAGGTCCGCGCGGGCGTCGTGCGGCAGCCGTACGGCGACGTGGCCTTCGCCCCGGTCCACGAGCGGGACGTGGCAGGCGTCGCGGTGCGCGCGCTGCTCGGCGAAGGGCACCACGGCGTGGTCCACACGCTGACCGGACCTCGGACGCTGACCCAACGGGAGCAGGCGCGGGCGATCGGCGCGGCGATCGGCCGGCCGGTGCGCTGGGAGGAGGAGCCCCCGGAGGAGGCCAGGCGACGGCTGCTCGGGCTGGGGTGGCCCGCGCCGGTCGTGGACGGGACGCTGCGCGGCCTGGCCGAGCCCGGCCCGGTCACCGGGACCGCCGAGGAGGTCACCGGAGCGCCCGCGAGCACGTTCGAGACATGGGCGAGCGAGCACGCCGCGGACTTCCTCGGCACCATGCGGGCCGCCCGCATCCACGAGTACGGCGACGCCTCTGTGATCTCGCTGGACGAGGTGCCGGTGCCGAGGCCCGGGCCGGGCGAGGTGCTCATCAGGGTGACCGCCACGTCGTTCAACCCGTCGGAGGCCGGCCTGCGGATGGGCCTGCTGCGGGACGTGCTCGGCGTCACGCTGCCGCACACGCTCGGCTGGGACGTAGCCGGCACGGTGGTCACCGGGGCGGGTGACCTCGCCCCGGGCGACAGGGTGATCGGGCTCATCGACGGAGCGGCGGCCGAGTACGCGGTCGCGAAGGCGAGCATGCTGACCAGGGCGCCGGAGCGGATGGCGCTGGCGGCCGCGGCCGCTGTGCCGGTGGCCGGGCTCACCGCGTGGCAGGCGGTCTTTGAGCACGCCCGAATCGGCCGCGGCAGCCGGGTGCTGATCAACGGCGCGGGCGGCGGCGTCGGGCTGTTCGCCGTGCAGCTGGCCAAGCTCGCGGGCGCGCATGTGGTGGCCACGGCCGGCCCGCGCAGCGCCGCCGCCGTGCGGGCGCTGGGCGCCGACGAGGTCGTCGACTACACCACCGACGCCCTGCCGGGCGGCAACGACGTGCTGATCAACCTGGTGCCCGACGTGCCCGCCTCGGTGACGGAGCTGGCCGAGGAATTCGTCTCGATCACCCAGCCGATCGTGCATCCGCGCGCCGTCCGGTTCGTGGCCCGCAACGACCCGGGTCAGCTGACCGAGCTCGTGGCGCTGATCGACAAGGGCCTGGTGGACGTCGAGGCGGCCGTTCGCCCGCTGGAGTCCCTGGCGGACCTGCATCGGGAAGCGGAGCGCGGTCTTGTCCGGGGAAAAGTCGTACTGACGGTGGAGCCCCGGCGCTTGTCAGACGTCGGCCGGCGCTCTCCACGCCCAGACCGGCCCGGCGTGGCAGGGCGAGCGTGCCGCTGCAGGATCCGAGGGGCAAGCCCTGCCGAGCGCGCGGGACGCCGTGCGTGAGTGACCGGCGCGCGCGTGGGCGACCGGGGTGCGCGTGACCGGCGCGCGCGTGGGTGAGGCCGCGGCTCCGCCCGCTGAACGCGAACCGAGTCAGGCGCGGATGCGCAGGCCGCGAGGGGTGGGGTGGAAGCCCGCGGCTTCGAGCGCCGCCGCGAGCGGGGAGTCGCCGATGGCGGCGCCGTCGGCCCGCTCGACGGTCAGCTTGCCCAGCGCCCCCCGCTTCACCGCGACGGCCAGGGCCTGCACGGCGGGCCTCAGGTCCTCCTCGGGCCCGAACGAGAGCAGGGTCTTCCCGCCGCGCTCGACGTAGAGGATCAGCGCGCCTTCCACCAGCACCACCAGCGCGCCGGCCTTGCGGCCCGGCTTGTGGGTCACGTCGTCCGCGCGGTCCGGCCACGGCAGGGCCGCGCCGTGCGGATTGGCCGGGTCGGTCGCCGCGAGCACGACCGCACGGCGGGGCGGCGGCGGGGCGGGGATGGTCCACAGGTCCTCGACCGGAGCGGGGCGTGTGGAGGACATCGCACGCATACGGTCGACCGCGCCAGGCAGCGCGAACTGGGCGCCGCCCAGACCCTCCACGAAGTAGCCGCGACGGCACCGGCCGCTCTCCTCGAAGGCGCGCAGCACCTGATAGACGGCGGAGAACCCGCCGGGCAGGCGCTCGGCGGTGATGCCGCCCCTGGTCAGCACGCCGTGTCGTTCCAGCAGGACTTCGGCCTGCGCGTGCGCCCGCTGAGTGGCGTCGGCCGACGGCGAAGGCAGCAGCCACCATCGGCCGCTCACGGTCGGCGGGCCGCTTCTCGTCGGCAGCACCGCGCGGCGGCGTCTGGTCGCCGCCGGCCGGTGGGCCGGCCGCCCGGTGCCCAGCGCCGAACGGAGCGGGGCGAGCGTGTCGCCGGTGACCCGGCCCGCCCAAACGAGGTCCCACAGCGCCGCCGCGAGTGTCGTGTCGTCCGGCACCGCGCTCGCGCGCGCCACGCCTGCCGCGTGCGGACTCGTCGCACCCTGTCGTGTGAACGCTCCCGGTCCGATCCCGGTCGCCTCGGTGCCGGTGACGCGGCCGAGGATTCTGGCCCGGCGGGCCGAGGCGGCGTCCGGACCGGGCGGAGGAGGGGCGCCGTCGCCGAGCGCCGCGGTCGCGACCCGGTTGGACAGCTCACGGAAGAACAGTGCTCCGCCCCCGCTCAGGATCTCCAGGATCTGCTCGTGCAGCGGCGTCATGGTGATCTCGGCCGGCGTGGGGAGCAGCAGGGGCGCGGTGTCGGCGAAATAGAGACCGACCCACCCGTCGCCGCCGGGCAGGGAGCCCTGGCCCACCCAGACGACCTCTCCGGACGAGGTCAGCTCGTCGAGCAGAGCGGGGGAGTATCCGGGCACCCGCGCGGGCAGCACTAGCGACTCCAGCGCGGAGGCGGGGACGGCCGCCCCCTGCAACCGCTCGATCGCCGTGATCAGGGCGTCCATCGCCCGCGCCGAGCCGTGGCCCTCCTGCCTCGCTGGACCTGCGTGCCAGCCCTCATGCCGTGCGGGTTCGTCCTGCCGCCCGCCGCGCTGCTGCCACGGCCGGCCCGCCTGCACGCCTGCGCCCGGGTATGCGGCCCCGCCGTCGATCCGGCCGGCGCCCCCCTGCTCGCCACCGGCCCACCCGCCGTCGTTTCCGGCCGCGCGGCCGCCGGTCGGCGTGACGGTCTGCGGGACGATGCCGTGCCATGCGGGCAGGAACGCCGCCAGCGTCTCCGGAGGGACCGGTTCCACTTCCTTGCGGAGCCGCGCCAGCGACCGGCGCCGCAGCAACCGCAGCACCCCGGCGTCACACCACTCCTCGCCCCGGCCACCGGGGCGGAACTCACCCGAGACCACCCGGCCCGCCGCGGCGAGACGGCGAAAGGCCTCGTCCACCACCGCGACGCCCACACCGAAACGGGCGGCGGCCGTGCCGGAGGAGAACGGGCCGCGGGTGCGGGCGTGGCGCGCGACCAGGTCGCCGAGCGGATCGGAAGCGGCGTGGCCGCCGCCCGGCCCGCCGGGCCCACCGGCGAGGGGCGCTTCGAGGAACTCGTGCGGAACGCCCACCGGCAACGGCACCCCGAGCGCGTCACGCAGGCGCCAGGCGTCCTCGACGGCGGCCCACTGCTCGTGGCCCGCCACACGTACCCGGATGGCCCGGCGCGCCCGCTCCAGACCGGCGAGCCAGGCGGGGTCGCCCTCGCGGATCGAGACGTCCTCCGCGAGCAGCGGGCCGTGCGAGCGCAGCAGGTCGGCGAGGTCCTCGGCGTCCCGCAGCGGCCTGTCCAGCCGCGCCAGCTCCCGCTCGGTCTCGGCGACGACGTCCGGGTCGAGCAGCTCCCGCAGGTCGGCCTGCCCCATGAGCTCGGCGAGAAGCGCGGTGTCGAGGGCGAGCGCCTGCGCCCGCCGTTCGGCGAGCGGCGCGTCCCCCTCGTACATGAACGCGCCGATGTAGTTGAACAGGAGCGACGCCGCGAACGGAGACGCCTGGGAGGTCTCCACCTCCACCACCCGCACCCGGCGGGCGGCCACGTCTCGCATGAGCTCCACGAGGCCCGGCACGTCGAAGACGTCCTGCAGGCACTCGCGCATCGTCTCCAGCACCACCGGGAACCCGGCGTACTTGCTCGCGACCCCGAGCAGATGGGCCGCCCGCTGGCGCTGCTGCCACAAGGGGCTGCGCCTGCCGGGGGAGCGGCGGGGCAGCAGGAGGGCGCGTCCGGCGCACTCCCGGAACCGGGAGGCGAAAAGGGCCGACCCGCCCAGCTCCTCGACGACGATCTGCTCGATCTCCTCGGCGTCGAACACCGCGACGTCGGTCGGCGGCTCCTCGAAGGTGTCGGGCACGCGCAACACGATGCCGTCGTCGGAGTGGACGGCCTGGACGTCGACGCCGTACCGCTCGCGCAGGCGCCGCCCGATGGCGAGCGCCCAGGGGGCGTGGACCCGCGCGCCGAAGGGGGAGTGGATCACCACGCGCCAGTCGCCCAGCTCGTCGCGGAACCGCTCGATCACGAGCGTGCGGTCGTCGGGCACATAGCCCGTCGTCTCCCGCTGCTCGGTCAGGTAGGCGAGCAGGTTGCCCGCGGCGTACTCGTCGAGGCCCGCCGCGCGGACCCGCTCGCGCGCCGCCGCCGCGTCGCCCCGGCCGCCCGTCCCGGCGGCCGACAGCTCGCGGAGGAACGCGCCGATCGCCCGGCCCAGCTCGGCGGGCCGCCCCGGCGCGTCCCCGTGCCAGAACGGCAGCTTGCCCGGCTGGCCGGGGGCGGGGGAGACCAGGACCCGGTCGGCGGTGATGTCCTCGATCCGCCACGAGGTCGCGCCCAGCACGAACACGTCGCCGACGCGGGACTCATAGACCATCTCCTCGTCGAGCTCGCCCACCCGCGACGCCTTGTCGCCCACCAGGAACACGCCGAACAGCCCGCGATCGGGGATCGTGCCCCCGTTCGTCACCGCCAGGCGCTGGGCCCCGGGACGGCCCTGGAGGGTGCCCGTCACCCGGTCCCACACGATGCGCGGGCGCAGCTCTGCGAACTCCTCGCTCGGGTAGCGGCCGGCGAGCATGTCGAGCGTCGCCTCCAGCGCACTGCGCGGCAGCGTGGCGTACGGCGCGGCCCGGCGCACCACCGCCTCCAGCGCGTCGACCGTCCACTCGTCGAGCGAGGTCATCGCGACGATCTGCTGGGCCAGCACGTCGAGGGGATTGCGCGGATAGCGAATCTCCTCGATCTGCCCCGTCCGCATGCGCTCGGCCACGACGGCCGTCTGAACCAGGTCGCCCCGATACTTGGGGAAGATCACGCCTCGGGACACGGCACCGACCTGGTGCCCGGCGCGGCCGATGCGCTGCAGCCCGCTCGCCACGCTGGGCGGCGCCTCGACACAGGCCACCAGGTCGACCGAGCCCATGTCGATGCCCAGCTCCAGGCTCGAGGTGGCGACCACCGCGGGCAGACGGCCCGACTTCAGCGCCTCCTCGATCTGGGACCGCTCCTCCTTGGAGACGGAGCCGTGATGCGCCCGCACCACCTCGGGGAGCGCGCCCGCCGAGGCCCCCGCCTGGGCCATGTACTCCGACGGCATGGCGGGCGGGCCCGCCTCGGACCAGCGGTCCGGATCCTCCGGCTCCATACCTTCTCCCGGCGCGGGCGCGGCCCGCCGTTCCCAGGCGAGCTCGTTGAGCCGGGTGCACAGGCGCTCAGACAGGCGCCGGGAGTTGGCGAAGACGATCGTGGACCGGTGGGCCTCGACCAGGTCGAGGAGATGCTCCTCGACATGCGGCCAGATGCTCCTGCGGTGCTCCGGCGATTCGCCGTCCGCGCCGGGCGGCGCCGGCTCCGTCATGTCCTCAACCGGGACCACGACGTCGACCTCGATGATCTTCTCGGAGGGCGGCTGCACGACCGTGGCCGGGCGGGACCCGCCGAGGAACGTCGCCACCTCCCGCACCGGCCGCACGGTCGCCGACAGTCCGATGCGCTGGGCCGGAGCGGGCAGCAGCGCGTCGAGCCGCTCCAGCGTCAGCGCGAGGTGCGCCCCGCGTTTGGTCCCCGCGACGGCGTGCACCTCGTCGACGATCACGGTCTGGACGCCCCGCAGCGCCTCGCGCGCCTGCGAGGTGAGGATCAGGAACAGAGACTCGGGCGTCGTGATCAGGATGTCGGAGGGCCGGGCGGCGAAACGGCGCCGCTCCTCGGCCGCGGTGTCCCCTGAGCGGATCGCCACCGAGATGTCGGGGGCGGGCAGGCCCATCCGCAGCGCCGTCTGCCGGACGCCCGTCAGCGGGGCCCGCAGGTTTCGCTCGACGTCCACCGCCAGAGCCTTCAGGGGAGAGACGTACACGACCCGGCACGGCCGGGGCGGCTCCCCGTTCTCCTTCCGGCCGCGCCGCGCGCCGCGTCGTCCGCCGGGCCGCCCCGCCTCGGACCCGCCGGGCCCCTCGCCGGGCCGACCCGGCGTGACCCCGCCGTGGTGCTCCCGGCCCGCCGCCGCATCCGCCCGCGAGGCCCAGCCCGCCGTGTGCTCGACGGCGAGGCGGTCGATCGCCCACAGGAAGGCCGCGAGGGTCTTGCCGGACCCGGTCGGAGCGACCACGAGCGTGTTCTCGCCTCTGGCGATCGACGACCAGGCGCCCTCCTGCGCGGCCGTCGGCGTCGCGAAGGCGCCGGTGAACCATTCCCTGGTCACCGGGCTGAAGCCGTCGAGCGAACCCACCTGCCCATCATGCATCGCGCCACCGACAGAAAACGCCGCGTCGCCGTCCCGCCAGGTGAGAAGCAAGTGTGGGGCAAGCCGGCCCCGGCAGGCTGATCCCCGTTCGACGCGACCCCAACTCCCCGATGGAGGGATCACGACATGTACGGCAGGAGAAGCCGCACCGACCGGCAGGACCTCGCCCATCAGGCCCGTCAGTCCCGCCAGGCCCGCTACGAGACGCTGCGGGCCGAGCGCGCGGAATGGATCGGCTGGCGAAGATGGCTGCTCTCCTGACACCCGGATGGCATGACATGCCTCGCTCGGGACAACCTTCCTCAGTATGAAAATCGACTACGCGGCCATCGAGGCGGAGCGCTCGCGGATCCGCGAGCGCTACCTGAGCGAGCGCCGTGCCGCAAGCAGCGCGAGGGGCCTGCACCACTTCGCACTGATCTCGTCAGACGTCGAGCGGACGATCCGCTTCTATCACGACCTCCTCGAGTTCCCGCTCACCGAGATCTTCGAGAACCGCGACTACCGCGGGTCCAACCACTTCTTCTTCGACATCGGCAACGGGAACCTGCTGGCGTTCTTCGACCTGCCGGGTCTCGATCTGGAGCCGTACAAGGAGGTCCTCGGCGGGCTCCACCACATCGCGATCTCCGTGGACCGGGCGACGTGGGAGCGCCTGCGCGGCAAGCTCGACGCGGCCGGCGTGCCGTACCAGGAGGAGAGCGGCAGTTCGATCTACTTCCAGGACCCGGACGGCGCCCGCCTGGAGCTCCTCGCCGACCCGCTGGGAGAGATGTACGGCAGCCGCGTCATGTGACCGGCTCCCCGGCATGAGGACGCCAAAGTGAGTTCGGCGCCCACGCGGCTCCAACGCCGGACGGCCGCCCGACGGGCGGCGATCGCGGCGCCGCGGCCGGGAGAGCTCATCCCGGCCGCGGGTCCATACTGAACCCATGCGCCTCACAGACTTCTGGAACAGGATGCGCCGCCACTTCGGCGAGGCGTACGCGGAGTCGTGGGCGAAGGATTACGTGATCTCCGGGCTCGGCGGGCGCACGGTCGAGCAGGCCCTCGCCGAGGGCGTGGCGGCCAAGCAGGTGTGGCAGGCCGTATGCCAGGAGGTCGACGTGGACTCCAGACTGCGCTGACGCGACACCGCAGAGCCCGGACGGGTCCCGAATCGTGCCCGCACCCTGCCCGTGTGTCCTTCGGCACCCTCGCCACACCGAGGTCTCCGTCCGCATCCGCATCGCGAACTCACCTGTCGGCGGCATACCGCCCATGCCGAGGCGTCCCAGCTCGCGTCGCAGCCTCTCCCTTCGCGGCACTTTCCCCGGCCGTCGTCGGCGACCCGCACATCTTCACCGCCGGGGGACCGGGGCCGATTCACCGCGAAGCCGGCCATCGCCGCCGCGGCGCTTAGTTGAACGACGGTTGAGTGCTTGCTGCCGTGTCAAACGAATGAAGCGAGCCGTTCTCGGGTCTCGACCCGCTGGCGGTCGACGCTCTCGCCGAGGTGCTCAAGGACCGCGCCGCCGCGGGCGTGCCGGTGATCTTCTCCAGCCACCGGCTCGACCTGGTCGAACGGCTCTGCGACCCGGTCGGCATCACGAGATGATGCTGGTGGCCCAGCGGGAGATCCGCACGCGCATCAGCCGCCGTCCAGCCCACCGGCACCCTCGCGCGCGTGCTGTCGCCCATGCCGCCGTTCTCCTCCGTGGTCATGCCCGTGCGTACGGCGGCCGCCGACGTACCGCTGGGGGAGATCCTCATCGCGGGGGTGCTCATGATCGCGGCCGTGGCCGCCGTCCTGCTGGGTGCGGCCCGCGTCTATCGGCGGGCGGTGCTCCGCACCGGCGCCCGGGTCAACTGGGCGAAGTCGTCCGCTGACGACCGGCGTCACCGGGAGGATCAGGGAGGCGGGGAGAGCGTCCGGCTGATCGATTCGGCCGCACGGCCGGGGTCGTCGGCGCTCTCCTGGCCGCCCGGCGCCCACAGGAACATCCATCCCTCCCTCGCGGGTGAGGCGAAGACGATCGTCTGCCTGCCGGTGCCCGGATGCCAGACGGACAGAACGGGATCGTCCGCACCGAGCAGGCGTGCGGCGAGGCCGTGCTCGGGGAGCCGCGCCGCGAGCGCCTCAAGGCGGGCCAGGCGCTGTCCGCTGTAGTCGCCGGTGCCCGTCACATGGCCCTCCAGCGGGAGATCCAGCTTTGCTACAAGGATCGTCGCAGGTCATCGCGCTGGCAACCATGGCAGAGTAACGCCCGGGAATGTAACGGCGCGGTTGGGATGCCGTTCGTCTGTCGTGCGCGGTGGCGGCTCCGGCACGTGATCGAACAGTCGTTCGGCTATATTGGATGAGTCGCCGCCGGGGTGCGCGCCATCAGGTCACCGGGGCGCGACAGGTTCCCGGCCCGCCTTCCCGGCGGTGTGCGGGAAGCTCCGGAAAATGTCGGTGGCACCCCGTAGCTTTTCGGTGACCAAGCAGACGACCACCCTCCAGGGGGCACCCAATGGCAATCAACGACCGCGAGAAGGCCCTTGAGACCGCCCTCGCGCAAATCGAGCGGCAGTTCGGCAAGGGCAGCGTCATGCGTCTCGGAGACGACGCGCGTGCCCCGATCGAGGTCATCCCCACCGGTTCCATCGCTCTCGACGTCGCCCTCGGCATCGGCGGCTTCCCCCGCGGCCGGATCGTCGAGGTGTACGGCCCCGAGTCCTCCGGTAAGACGACGGTCGCCCTGCACGCCGTGGCCAACGCACAGAAGGGCGGCGGCATCGCCGCGTTCATCGACGCCGAGCACGCCCTCGACCCCGAGTACGCCAAGAAGCTGGGCGTCGACGTCGACGCGTTGCTCGTCTCCCAGCCGGACACCGGTGAGCAGGCGCTCGAGATCGCGGACATGCTGATCCGCTCCGGCGCCGTCGACATCATCGTGATCGACTCCGTGGCGGCCCTCGTGCCGAAGGCCGAGATCGAGGGCGAGATGGGCGACAGTCACGTCGGTCTCCAGGCCCGCCTCATGTCGCAGGCCCTGCGCAAGGTCGCCGGCGCCTTGAACCAGACCCGGACGACCGCCATCTTCATCAACCAGCTCCGCGAGAAGATCGGCGTCATGTTCGGAAGTCCCGAGACCACCACGGGTGGCAAGGCGCTGAAGTTCTACGCCTCGGTGCGGCTCGACGTGCGCCGGATCGAGACGCTCAAGGACGGCACCGAGCCGGTCGGCAACCGGACCCGGGTGAAGGTCGTCAAGAACAAGATGGCCCCGCCCTTCCGCCAGGCCGACTTCGACATCCTCTATGGCATGGGCATCTCCCGCGAGGGCGGGCTGATCGACATGGGCGTCGAGCACGGGTTCGTGCGCAAGGCCGGCGCCTGGTACACGTACGAGGGCGACCAGCTCGGGCAGGGCAAGGAGAACGCCCGCAACTTCCTGAAGAACAACCCCGACATCGCCAACGAGATCGAGAAGAAGATCAAGGAGAAGCTCGGCGTCGGGCCGCGGATCGACGCGCCGAGCGAGCCCGCCGCCGCTCCGGCGGCACCGCCCGCTCCCGCGTCCGGCCGGGCCCCCGCTTCTGCGTCCGGCCGGGGCAGCAAGGCGGCCAGCGCGCCCAAGCCGGGTGACGTCTGAGCGCAGACATGAGGCGCGACGAGCTCCCCGGCCCGGACGACGAGATCGGGCCGGGGGACTGGAACTCCGGGCCCTGGGGGTCTGCGGATGATTCGCCCGGTTCTGCCGGGGACGCATCCGCGACGATCGCCGCCCTGCGTGAGGAGATCCGGCGGACGGAACTCGGTCAGGTGGGCATCGGTCGGGCAGCGTTCGGCCGGGCGGAGGCCACGGAGGCGGGACAGGCGGCCGGCCGGGCCGGACGCCGGCGTCAGGGACGTGGCAGCCGGCGGGGAGACCGGGCAGGTCTGAGCGAACAGGCAGCGCTGGGAGAACACGGCCCGCTGGGAGAACACCACGCGCTTGCAGAACACGGCGCGCCGGGAGAACATCACGAGCTCAACGAACACGGCCCGCTGGGAGAACACCACGCGCCTGCAGAACACGGCGCGCCGGGAGAACATCACGAGCTCAACGAACACGGCCCGCTGGGAGAACACCACGCGCCTGCAGAACATGGTGCGCTGGGTGAACATGGTGCGCTGGGCGAACACGGCGCGCTCGGAGAACACGGTGCGCTGGGTGAACAGGCGGGCCTGAAAGAACGGGGAGCGCCGAGACGCCGGCGAAAGCGTGAGCGGTCGGGTGGATGGCCGCCCGACGGGCCGCAGGAGGGGAGCGCGGCGAGCGAGGGGCCGCCGGCCGATCCCGAGGCGGTGGCCAGGGCCATCTGCCTGCGGCTGCTGACGATGGCGCCCAAGACCCGGGCCCAGCTCGCGGACGCGTTGCGCAAGCGGGACGTCCCCGACGAGGCGGCGAACGCCGTGCTGGAGCGGTTCTCCGAGGTCGGGCTCATCGACGACGAGGCGTTCGCCGCCGCGTGGGTGAGCTCCCGGCACGCCGGTCGCGGGCTCGCCCGCCGTGCGCTCGCCCAGGAACTGCGGCAGCGTGGCGTCGCCGAGGAGACGGTCAAGGACGCCGTCGGGCGGCTCGATCCGGACGAGGAGGCCGAGACCGCGCGCACACTCGTGGAGCGGAAGCTGGCCGCCACCCGCGGGGTGGAGCCGCGGGCGCGCATGCGAAGATTGGTCGGCATGCTGGCCCGCAAGGGCTACTCGCCGGGCCTGGCCTTCCGCGTGGTCCGAGAGGCGATCGAGGCTGAAGGCAGCCCTGCAGATGGGCTTCCGGATACTTTCGAGTGAGCCATAGCACCATGCCAAAGTCACTTGACAGGGCATCTTTGCTTGCTCGTTACCTCTCTGACGCTTAATCTCGACCGCAGTGAGGAGTTACTCCGCGCAGCGCGGATTGCCATAACGGTGTACCACGACGGACGAGAGACATTGACCGGCCTCCGGGCCATATCGGTCGCCCTTCGGGGCGTCGGGCATTGCGACGATATTTGTCCTGGTGACGCCACCGGGCGCTGCCGTGCTGCGCGTGTGACCCCTGCCACAAGTTGTCGTGAGGGGTGAGCGCGCATGGACACGATCGTGATCGTTCTTGCGGTTGCGGTAGTGCTGCTGGCTCTCGTGATGATCGCCGCCCTCGTCATAGTCATGCGCCGCACCGGCGGTGTCGTCACTCCGCCCGGCCCCTCGCCCGAGCAGCTCGCCGAGGTGAAGACCGAGGTCAACGAGGAACTCGAACGAGCCAGACGTGAGGCCGAAGAGATCCGCACGAAGGCGGAGCGTGACGCGGGGGAGATTCTCAGGAAGTCCGAGACACTGGCCGACAGCGCCGCGCTGATGCGCAAGGAGGTCGAGGAGGAGGCACGCCTCCTCAAGACGGAGCTCAAGGAGCTGCGTTCCGACCTCGAACGGCGGGAGAACCGGCTGGCCGAGCGTGAGCAGCGGCTCGACGAGGAGGCGCGCAGGCAGACCGAGCGGGCCCGCAAGCTGGCCGAGACCGAGACCGAGCTGGCCGACCGTCGCGAGGAGCTCGAGCGGGTGGCCGAGCGGCGCAAGGAGATCCTGGAGCGAGTCGCCGGCCTGACGGCCGAGCAGGCGAAGACGGAGCTGGTCAAGGAGATCGAGAACCAGGCCAAGCGCGAGGCCGCGCTGATCGTCCGGGAGATCGAGAGCGAGGCCCGGAAGGAGGGCGAAAAACGCGCCTGCAAGATCGTGACGCTGGCCGTGCAGCGGGTCGCCACCGAGCAGACGGCCGAGTCGGTGGTGAGCGTCCTCCATCTGCCCGGCGACGAGATGAAGGGCCGCATCATCGGCCGCGAGGGCCGCAACATCAGGGCCTTCGAATCCACCACCGGAGTCAATCTGATCATCGATGACACACCGGAGGCGGTGCTGCTGTCGTGCTTCGACCCGGTCCGCAGGGAGACGGCCAGGCTGACGCTGGAGAAGCTGGTGCTCGACGGCCGGATCCACCCCCAGCGGATCGAGGAGGCGTACGAGCGCAGCAAGGCCGAAGTGCGGGACCTGTGCGTACGGGCGGGAGAGGACGCGCTGGTCGAGCTGGGCATCACCGAGATGCACCCCGAGCTGATCACCCTGCTGGGGCAGCTCCGCTACCGCACCTCCTACGGCCAGAACGTGCTCAAGCACCTGATCGAGTCGGCGCACATCGCCGGGATCATGGCTTCCGAGCTGCGACTCGACCGTGACCTCGTCAAGCGCTGCGCGCTGCTGCACGACATCGGCAAGGCCCTCACCCACGAGGTCGAGGGCAGCCACGCGATGATCGGCGCGGAGATCGCCCGGCGGTACGGCGAGCACGAGGACGTCGTCCACGCCATCGAGGCGCACCACAACGAGGTGGAGGTCAGGACCGTCGAGGCGGTTCTCACCCAGGCCGCGGACGCGATCAGCGGCAGCCGTCCGGGCGCCCGACGGGAGTCCCTGGAGGCGTACGTCAAGCGGCTGGAGCGCCTGGAGGAGATCGCCTCGTCCTACGAGGGAGTCGACAAGGTCTTCGCCATGCAGGCGGGCCGGGAGATTCGGGTGATGGTGCGGCCCGACAACGTCGACGACATCCAGGCCCAGGTCATCGCCAGGGACGTCGCCAAGCAGGTCGAGGAGGAGTTGACCTATCCGGGCCAGATCCGGATCACCGTGGTCCGCGAGTCCCGCGCCACCGAGTTCGCCCGCTAGCGAAGTGTCCATGAACCTCGGCGGGGCCGGTCGCCGCGCCGGAAGCGACCTTCGGCCCTCGCTCCGCTCCCCGGTCCGGTGAGCTGGGCCGGTGAGCTGGGCCGGTGAGCTGTCGTGGACAGTGCCTCGGCGACATGTCTTCCAGCGGGCCGAGCCCCCGCCTGATCGGTCCGCCGGGGCGGGAGAACGACACCCGCCGGTGCCCGATGCGGCGTCACCTGGCCGACGAGGCAGAAGGCCCCCGCCCACTGCTGGGCGGGGGCCCGGTCATGTGGGGACGCCCCGGTGGGCCGCCCCCTGGCCAGGCGGTCAAGCCTTTCGGCTGAGCGCGTCGGCGAGGTCGTTGAGCGCCTCGGCCGGCGTCGCCTGCGCGCCGACGAAGGTGTCGAGCTGGTGGGAGACGGCCCGCAGCTGCGCCACGGCGGCGTTCTTCTGCGGCCCGCCGGCGAACCGCTCGGCCCGGTCGACGAATGGGAGCGCTGACCATGGTGGAGCGGCTCTTCGGCGATGGGAGAGGCGAGGAGTCAGAGATCAACCAGTTCGTCACCCATGCCGACGCGGATCAGCGCATCGAGATCGACCGCATGCGCACGCTCCTCGCCGAGACGGACGGGTGACCGGTCCCACTCATCGGAAGATCTGCAGGTAGAACGACAGCTCGGCGGCGAGGGCCGCGGCCCTGGTCTCCAGCCGCCGGAACCCGTGAGCCTCGCCCTCGAACGTCAGATAGGTGCAGGGCACGCCGCGCGCCGTCAGGCGGTCGGCGAACGCCCGGGACTGGGACGGCGGCACGACCGGATCGGCGAGTCCCTGCATGAGCAGCATGGGACAGTTCACCCGGCCGGCCCGGGCCAGCGGCTCGCGCTCGTCGTACCGGTCCTCGGGACCGACCAGCCACTCCACGTACCGCGACTCGAAGTCGTGGGTGACCGCGACGAGGGGCGCGAGCGCGCTGACGCCCGCCACCGACACGCCGCCCGCGAAGACGTCCGACGCGCCGCAGGCGGCCATGACCGTCCAGCCGCCCGCGCTCGCCCCGCGTACGGCGATCCGGGCGGGGTCGGCGAGCCCCTCGGCGACCAGCCACTTCGCCGCGGCGACGGTGTCCTCCACGTCGGTGACGCCCCACTTGCCACGCAGGCGCTCCCGGTAGGCGCGGCCGTACCCGGTGGACCCCCCGTAGTTGACGTCGAGCACGCCGATGCCGCGGCTGGTGAAGAACGCCTTCTCCAGGCTGAGTTCGCTCGTCGAGTGGGCGGTCGGCCCGCCGTGCACGAAGACGACGTACGGGGCGCCGCCCTCGTCCGCCCGCTCGTGTGGATCCCGGTCCGGCGGATACAGGTACGCGTGGACCCGGCCGCCCTGCCCGGCCTCGAACTCCACGGCGTGGGGCCGCGGGAGGACGGCGGCTTCGGGGAGCTCGTCGACCTCCCGCCGCAACTGCTCGGCGCTGCCGGTGGCGGCGTCGATCCGGACGACCGAGCGCGGCGTGTCCGGCCCGTAGCCGATGCCCGCGAGCACGTCGCCGTCGGTGTCCAGCACGGGCGACCATCCCCGGAACGGGACATCGAGGTCGCTCAGCCCGCCCGTGTCCGGGTCGAGGACGCCCAGGCGCAGGTCGCCGCGCCCGTGCAGGACGGCGAGCCGTCCGTCGGCCAGCACGGCGTACGGCAGGCCGCCGAGCTGCCACAGCGGCCCGGCGAACTCCTCCTCGGCCGGGCACAGGGCCTCGCACGACGCCCCGGACACATCCACTCGGTAGAGGTTCCACCAGCCGGACCGGTCCGAAACGGCGTACAGGCGCCGCGCGTCGCACCACGCAGGCGCGAGGACCGACTCGGCCGGCCCGCCCAGCACCGTCCACGTGGCGCCGTCGGACAGCCGCGTGACCCGCAACTCGGTCCCGGTCCAGGGCATGTGCGGGTGGTTCCAGCAGATGTAGGCGAGGTGCCGGCCGTCAGGGGACGGTGTGGGCGAGGCGTAGAAGTCGCTGCCGGTCACCGGCTCGGCGATCTCGTGGTCCCCGGTCAGCGCCACGGACACGATCGAACGGGTGACCTTGCCGTCGTGGTGGTGGCGTTCCCGGACGCACCATACGAGCGGGCCCGCGGGGCCGTCCTGGACCCGCAGGTCGCCATAGCGCAGCGCGCCCGGCTCCTCGGGATCCGGCGTGACCGGGCGGGGCGGCTCCGCGCCCGGGCCGGGCTCGCCGCCCGCGTGCGGCCGGGCGAGATAGAGCCGCTGATCGGGGTGGTGCGCGAAGACGACGCCGTGGCCGGGCACGACGGCGTAGGACCGCCCGCCGTACTCGTGGACGCGCGTACGGGCGTCCCAGGGCGCGGGAAGCAGGTCGGTGAGGGAGCCGTCGGCGGCCGCATGGACGACCGTACGGCGACCGCCCTCCATGGGGCGGTCCTCCTCCCACCACGTCTCCCCGCCCAGCACGGTCGGGAAGCCGAGCCGGAGGCCGGCGCGTGCCACGTCGGTGGTGGAGATGGGCGAGGGCCGTGGCGAGAACGGCCTCGGGCCAGGCGTGGGGGGCATGACCGCATCCTGCCGGACGAGCCCGGTCCCGGGGGCGCGAATGCGGGCAGGAAGCGCGGAAAACTGCACGCGACATCACGCCTCGCGAGCGCTCCGGCCGACGAGGCCCGGCAGAGCCCGTCAGACGAACGGCGCGGTTGTACCGCGACGCCCCGTGCCTGACCTCTGTGATCAGTACACCTGGTCGAGGGGTGGGGGAGCGGTGTAGCGGGTCGCGAGCGCGCCGAGCTGGTCGATGACCGTCCGTTTCCAGGTGCCGTCCTCGAACATCCGGCGCAGTGCCTCCTCGACCTGGTCGCGCAGCGCGGGCGTCCCGGCGGCGATGCCGTACTTCTCGGTGGCCAGGGGCCTGCCGCTGAAGCGGAACCTGCCGGGATACTGCGCCGACAGCCCGGCGAGCACGGGGGCGTCGGCCACGATCGCGTCGGTCCGGCCGGAGGCCAGCAGCGGCGCACAGGCCGCCGGCAGGTTCGCCTCGGCGAGGAAGAACCGCCGCCAGCGGTCGCCGAACCTCTTCACGAGTGGCTCGGCGGACTCCCGGGTGGCGCAGACGCGCTTGCGGGTGAGGTCGCGCGGGCGGCGGATGGACAGGTCGCCGTTCCGGACCAGGATGTCGGTGCTGGTCACGAGGTAGGGGCCGGCGACGAAGCGGGAACCGGGCGGGCCGGTGGCGCCGACGACGAGATCGGCCCGCGCGGGGTCGAGTGTGTAGACGACCTGGTCGTCGCGGTAGCCGAGCACCCGGGCGACGTACTGCGCGACCTCGATGTCGAAGCCGCTGTAGCGCCCGTCGGGGAGCCGGGTGACCAGACCCGGCTGCCCGGAGCGCACGGCGATCACCAGCGTGCCGTCGTTCCCGCATCCACCGGACAGGAACGCGGCCGCCAGGACGCCGACCACGGCAACGCCACGCCACACGCGCTCAATATCGAGGTCGCGCGCGTCCTTGCGCCAGCAGCGACACGGCAAAGATCCGTTTACCCGCGAGCCGCACGGGTCACCGGTCAGCGCATCAGCGCGACCTCGCCGCCCGCGGCCGCCTCGGCGGCGGCGGGGTCGGCCGCGACCTTGCGGCTGCGCCTGCTGCGCCGTTCCAGCCAGGTGGCGAGGTAGCCGAGCGCCAGGTTGATCGCGATGTAGACGGCCGCGATGACGATGACCGAAGGGATCAGGTTGGCGTAGTTGGCCGGCACCACGCGGGCACCCGCGTTCAGCAGGTCGGCGTACGCCACGACGAATCCGAGCGCGGTGTCCTTGAGCAGCACCACGAGCTGACTCACGATCGCGGGCATCATCGCGGTGACCGCCTGCGGCAGCAGGATCAGCCGCATCACCTGGTTCTTGCGCAGGCCCATGGCGTGTCCCGCCTCGGCCTGGCCGCGCGGCACGGCGAGGATGCCGGCGCGCACGATCTCGGCCAGGACCGACCCGTTGTAGACGGTGAGACCGAAGACCACGGCCGCGAACTCGGTCACGACCATGCCCGCGAGGCTTCCGCCGTACTGCGCGAAGAAGATCAGCATGAGCACCGGGACCGCGCGGAAGGCCTCGACGACCACCGCGGCCGGGACGCGCACCCAGCGGTGGTCCGACAGGCGCGCGATGCCGAACACGGCCCCGAACAGCAGCGCGAGCACTGCGGCGACCGCGGCGGCGGCCAGCGTGTTGAGCAGCCCGGGCAGGATCAGCTCGGTCCAGGTGTCGGCCCGCAGGAACGGCTGCCACAGCTCGCCGTTCCACTGGCCCTTCTCGCTGAACTTGGTCCACACGAAGTACGCGACCAGCAGCAGGACGACGCCGAACGCGAGGGTCAGCGCATTGTTGCGCAGCCGGGCCCGCGGGCCCGGGACGTCGTAGAGGACGGTGGCGCGATCGGTCATCGGGCCACCGCCAGACGCCGGGCCAGCCGCCCGGCCAGGAGGTTCATGGGGAGGGTCAGCACGACGAACCCGGCGGCGAAGCCGAGGAAGACGGGGATGACCGCGTCTCCGTGGGCGTCGAACAGGTTCTTCATCCGCAGCGCCGCCTCCATGACGCCGATCGCGGCCGCGACCGTCGTGTTCTTGACCAGCGCGTTCAGCAGGCTGCCGAGCGGCGCGATGACCGTGCGCACCGCCTGGGGGAGGATCACCAGGCGGAGCGTCTGCAGGAACGTCAGCCCGATCGCCCTGGCCGCCTCCGCCTGCCCGAGTGGCACGGTGTTGATCCCGGACCGTACGACCTCGCACACGAAGGCGGAGGTGTAGGCCGACAACCCGATGATCGACAGCCAGAAGCTGTTGAGCGACAGGTCGTCCCGGGAGAACTGGACGTTCATCACCGTGCCCAGGCCGAGCCCGCAGAACACGATGATCAATGTGAGGGGCGTGTTGCGCAGCACGTTGACGTACAGCGCGCCCGCCCCTCTCAGCACCGGCAGCGGACTGACGCGCATGGCCGCCAGCACGATCCCCCAGACCAGCGAGATGACCCCGCTGACCACCGTGAGCTTCACCGTCAGCCAGAACGCGCCGAGGATGACGGGAAGCTCGTCGACGACGGCCTCCACCGCCGGCCTCCTCTCAGTGCCGCTTCCGTGCCGTCCTAGTACCGCTCGACGGACGGCGGCGTCGTGAAGTACTTGCCGAACTCGCCGAGGTTGGCGTCGAGGGCCTTGCGCCAGCTGCCGTCCTTGAAGAACTTCTCGATCGCGGTGTTGATCGCGTCGCGGCCGGCCTTGTCGTCCATCTTGATGCCGATGCCGTACTTCTCCTCGCTGAACGGCTGGCCGACGAGCTTGAACTTGCCGGGGCGCTGGGCGGCGAACCCGGCGAGGATCGTCGCGTCCGTGGAGATCGCGTCGACCTGCTTGTTCTCCAGCAGTGGCAGGCAGGCGCCGTACCCCTGCTGCTGGGTGAGGTTCTTCGACTCCCAGTCGGGGCCGAACTTGTCGGCGAGCCGCTTCGGCGACGAGGAGCCCTGCGCGCCGCAGACCTTCTTGTCCTTCAGCGAGTCGACCCCGGTGATCGAGGTGTCGTCGGCGCGGACGAGGATGTCCTGGCCGGTCACCAGGTAGGGCCCGGCGAAGGAGATCTTCTTCTTCCGCTCGTCGGTGATGGAGTAGGTCGCGATGACCATGTCCACCTGGCCCTGCTGGATGAACGGCTCGCGGTTGGCCGACTGGGCCTCCTTGAACGTGATCCCGCTCTCGGGCACGCCGAGTTCCTTGGCGACGTACTTCGCCACGTCGACGTCGAACCCGCCGTAGCCGCCGTCGGGCTTCTTCAGCCCCCAGCCCGGCTGGTCGATCTTGATGCCGACGACGAGCTTCTTGTCGTTCTTCGCCTTGTCGACGATCGAGTCAGCCCCGGAGTTACCGCAGGCCGTCAGGCCGGTTGCCAGGGCGGCGAGCGCAAGCAGGCCGGCTCCGAATCGCATCCGTGTCACCTTTCGCTTTTGTGGAGCTTGTTGTGAGCGGGAATCAGTGGGTGAGAATCTTGGAGAGGAAGTCGCGGGCGCGCTCGGTGCTCGGCTGGGTGAAGAACTCCGAGGGCTCGCCCTCCTCGACGATCTGGCCGTCGGCCATGAAGACGACCCGGTTGGCCGCCCTGCGGGCGAAGCCCATCTCGTGGGTGACGACCATCATCGTCATGCCGTCCCTGGCCAGGCCGGTCATCACGTCGAGCACCTCCTGGACCATCTCGGGGTCGAGGGCCGAGGTGGGCTCGTCGAAAAGGATCATCTTGGGGTCCATGGCCAGCGCGCGGGCGATGGCCGCGCGCTGCTGCTGGCCTCCGGACAACTGGGCGGGGTACTTGCTCGCCTGCGAGGCGATGCCGACCCGTTCGAGCAGCTCCATGCCCCGCTGCTCGGCCTGCTGCCGGGAGACCTTGCGCACCCTGGTCGGGCCGAGCGTGACGTTCTCCAGGATCGTCTTGTGAGAGAACAGGTTGAAGGATTGGAAGACCATTCCCACCTCGGACCGCAGGCGGGCGAGGGCCCTACCCTCCGCGGGCAGCTCCTGGCCGTCGAAGACGATGGCCCCGCTGTCGATGGTCTCCAGCCGGTTGATCACCCGGCACAGCGTCGACTTGCCGCTACCGGACGGGCCGATGATCACGACCACCTCGCCCCGGCCCACGTTCAGGTCGATGTCCCTGAGCACGTGCAGCGGACCGAAATGCTTGTTGACTCCCTCCAGCCTGACAAGCGGGGCGGCACCACTGTTCTCCGTCATGGTCATCAAACGTAGGGGTGTCAAGACGACCAAGTCACTAACGTCCCGGTACCGAATCGGTCACATCCTGGCTGCTCAGGACATCGCTCCCGGCCCACCCGTACGGCCGGCCCATGTGGCCCGGGACGCGGTCCCGGTTGGCTCCTGCCGATCTCTCGTCGTCCAGGAGCGCAGATGCTGAAAAATCCGGACCTGTTCCGTAAGACCGTCGCGGGCGCCGCCATGCTGGCGTGGCCCGTCCTGCTGGGCCTGGCCTTCCTGACCTCGCCCCCGGGCACCGAGCACGATCCCGCGGTGTTCCGCGCGAGTCCGGTGCAGGTGCAGGCCAGCGCGCTGCTGTTCCAGTGGGCGACCGTCTGCCTGGTCCCGGTGGTCCTCGGGCTCGCCCATCTGCTGCGCCGGCGCGCGCCGCGTACCGGCAACATCGGCGCGGCCGTCGGCCTGGCAGGCGCGGTCACCGCCGCCTGTCTGTTCATGACCGACTTCTACGACCTGGCGCTGGCGCTCAGCCTTCCGGACGCCCCGGCCGCCCGGGTGACCGAGGTGGCCGGCGCGCTCGGCGGCTTCGTGTACGGCGTCCTCCTGCCGGGCTTCCTCCTCCACGCTGGTCTGCTGGTGCTGCTGACGGGCCTGGCGGCGGTGCGGCGCGCGCCGTGGTGGGTCCCGGTGGCGGCGCTCGCGGGCACCTGCGGACCGTTTCTCACGATCGAGCAGCCGCCGGCCGTTCAGGCCATCGGGTCGCTGTTCCACCTCGCGGCGTACGGCACCGTCGCCCTGAAGGTCCTGCGCATGCCCGTGGAGGACTGGCGGGCCGCCTGACCTAGAGACCCGACTCTCTGGCCCGCATGATCGCCGCGGCCCGGTCGGCCACGCGCAGCTTCGCGAAGATGCTGGACACGTGGTTGCGCACGGTCTTCTGGCTCAGCCCGAGCCGGGCCGCGATCTGCACGTTCGTCAGGTGGCCCGCGACCAGACCGAGGATCTCCCGCTCGCGCGGGGTGAGCTCGGGGAAGCTCGGTTCCGGTTTCCCGCCGAGGCCGGAGAAGTAGCCCATCAGCCGTCCGGCGAGGGCGGGGCCGAAGATCGCCTCGCCCTCGGCCACGGCCAGGATCGCCCGTACGAGTTCGGCCCGCCGCGCGCCCTTGAGCACGTACCCGCGTGCCCCCGCGCGCAGTGCCGCGAAAACCGCGTCGTCGTCGTCCGCCATGCTGAGGACGAGGACCCGCACGTGCGGGTTGTCCCTCGTGATCCGCTCGGTCGCGGCCACCCCGCCCATGCCCGGCATCGCGAGGTCCATCAGCACGACGTCGGGTTGCACGCGGGGGAGCAGGGCGAGGGCCTGCTCGCCGCTGGCCGCCTCGTCGGCGACCTCCATCTCCTCAACCGGCCGAAGAAGCGCGCGCAGCCCCGCGCGGAACGCCGCGTGGTCGTCAACCAGCAGCACGCGGATCGGCTCCATCGCCCGCCTCCCGTCTCGTGTCCCACACCGTGGCACCGGCTGTGTCCGGGGCCGTGATCCCGGCCATCTCCGGGGCCGGGTTGCGTGCCGTGTTCAGGGCCGGAAGGCGGGCCAGCACCCGCGTCCCGCCACCGGGCCGCGGGCCGATCACACAGGTGCCGCCGAGCTCGGCGGCACGCTCGCGCATCGAGGCCGTGCCGACCCCGGGCCGGGCGGACGCCGGGCCCGCGGCCGCGTGAGGCTCGCCGCCCTCGTCGGCGATCTCCACTTCCAGCGCGCCGCCGGTCATGCCGAGCCGTACGCGCACTCGTCCGGCCCCCGCATGGCGGCGGGCGTTCGCCAGCGCCTCGGCGGCGATCCGGTAGGCCGCCACCTCCACGGCCGCGGGCAGCGCCGGGAGGGTCTCCTCGATCTCGACGTCGACCTCGACGCCGGGCAGCCGGGCCGCGTGCGATCTGATCGCCCCGGCCAGGCCCAGCGTGTCGAGGGCCGGCGGCCGCAACCCCTCCACCAGCGTCCGCACGTCGGCCATCGCCGTGCGGGCGTCGGTCATGATCTCTTCGAGCATCGCCAGGGCGTCCGGATCGCGCACCATGTCCTGCACGGCCTCCGCCCGCATGGTCAACGCGGCCAGGGTCGGCCCGAGGCCGTCGTGCAGGTCGCGGCGCAGCCGCCGCCGCTCCTCCTCGCGCGCCGTCACCAGCCGTTCGCGCGAGCGCCGCAGGTCCGTGGACAGCCGTACGGCGTGTACGGCGATCCCCGTCTGCCGGGCGAGGTCGGCGAGAACCCGGCGGTCCCTCGCGCCGAGCCCGCTCTCGCCCGGACGTGGGGACAGGACCAGGTCGCCCACCGGCTCGCCCCGGTGCACGAGCGGCAGCCGTACGGCGCCGGGGGAGGGCACGCCGTAGGCGTGAGTCGGTCCACCGGCGACCTCGACCGCGACGTGCGGCAGGCGCAGCGCCTCCGCCACCGACCGGGCGGCCGCGGCGAGCACCGCCCCCGGCTCCGCCGCCGCCTCCTCCAGACGCCTGCCCAGCAGGGCCAGCGCCGCGTACGGATCGTCTCGCCTGCCGTACATCACGAGGTTGACGGCGCGTTGCAACCGCTCGCGCAGCGGCGCGAAGACGAGGGCGACCACCCCGGCGGCGGCCACCGACACCGGCAACCCGCCCGCCGCGCGGAACACCGCGCCGAGATAGGTGACCGCGAGCACGTAGCCGCCGAACACGCACGCCGACAGCAGCACGTAGACGAGCGTGCGGTTGATGACGAGGTCGATGTCGAACAGGCCGTGCCGCAGCACCGCCACCGCGGCGGCGGCCGGAAGCAGGCAGGCCGCGAACGTGCCGAGCAGCTCCCAGAACGGGCTGGTGATGGGCCAGATGGAGCGGGGGTCGCCGTCGGCGAGGCCCGCGGCCAGCCGCCCCGCGACGATCAGCCCGGCGAGCCCCGCGGCGTACCCGAGCCACTTGAGCTGCTCCCGTTCGCCGGCGTCGCCGCGTCCGGCCCGGCGGACGAGACCGGCCGCGCCCGTCACGAACAGGGCGCCCATGAGCCCGGTCGTCAGCGGCTCGACGAACGGCGCGACGACGGCGAGCGCGGGCACCCCGAGAGGGTTCGGCAGCGGTGTGCCCCAGCCGACCTGGTGGCTGGGGCCGGGCAGCAGGGCGCTCAGCGTGGTCATCACGGCGGCGACCGCGGCGAGCGTCCACAGGGCCGCCCGCCACCGGCGGGATGACGGCCGTCCCGACGGGAAGAACGCCGGCACGGCGGCGGCCGACAGGTTGGCGGGGACCCACAGCCACGTCTGCGGCCAGGCCATCGGAGTCGCGAACGGCAGCCCGGCCAGCGCGTAGTGCCCGGTCGCGTCCAGTGCCGCGAAGCACAGGCCGCAGGCCGCCATCAGCCACCCGACGGCGTTGCCCGGACGCCGGGCGGTGATCAGGCCGCCGACCAGTCCGCAGACGGCGACGAAGATGAGGTGACTCTGGGCGAACAGCCCGGCGCCGTTGCGGTGGCCGAGCACCAGGGCCGCGGCGACAAGGAGCAGGGTGAGGGCGCAGACCGCCCACGCAGTACGCCGCACCGCCCGCCTCCTCCACGCGCCTCCGGCGCGACCGCTGAGTGGGCTCAGGCTAGCGACCGAAATGCCCAGGCGAACAGGACAATGTCCCAGGACATTTCGTGCAAGTTTGCTGAAACCGGCGGCTGACTGTTCGCACGAGGTGGTCCCCATTCGAGGGCCGCGCCGCGCCTCGCGAGCCGGATGGGGGGCACTGCGGGCCGCTCACGCGTCACATCCTGGAGAGTGCCTCGGGGTCGACGGTCACCTTGAACGGCTCGGCGACGGCGACCGCCTCGCCCGCTCCGATCCGGTGCGTCAGCTGATACTGGCCGTCCTCGTCGAGCCGATGCGTGGATACAACCGGGAGCCGATCGGCGGCCTGCCCGCGGAAGGGGTGGGTCTCGACTCGCCAGAAACAGGGAATGCCGGCCTCGGCGTACTTGGCGGGCTTCACCACTCGATCGGTCATAGTGGTGGAGCGCGAGACGATCTCCACGACCAGGCGCACCCACTCCGGCCGGACGACCGATGCGCCCTCGCGGATCGGCTGCCTGTCGACGACCATGACATCCGGGATGACCCCCGGCCTGCCGTCGAGGAGCAACCCGGCAGCGGTGATCGCCACCAACTCCTCGGGGGCCGCCTCGTGGAGGGCCGCGCGCAGGTTGTCGCCGATCCACTGATGCATCGGGAGCGGTGCGGGGGACACGATGAGACTCCCGTCGATGAGCTCGTAGCGGCTGCCGTCGTCCGCCTGCGCGTTGAGCTCGAACCACTCCTCGACGCCGAGCTCGCCCGGGACGCGCCAGGGGCTCCCGGCCGCCCGCGCCTCGTGGGCCTGCATCGGCGCCTCCGTGGATCGTGCGGGCATCGCCATCGAGGCTCACCTCTCAGCAATAGGTCCGTTCTCAGTGTCGCACGCGTTCGTCGTCGTACCCTATCGTCGCTCTCCGTGCTCGAGTGAGTGCACGATGTTTCCGTACGGGTGGGGGTGGGGAAGCGCCTACCCTTGTAATGCGATGACTGCGACCACACAGACTGCGACCGCACGCGGCGCCGAAGGCGCGACAGCGGCACGGGGCGCCGAGGGCGCGACCCGGACCTACGAGGTGCGGACCTACGGCTGCCAGATGAACGTGCACGACTCCGAGCGGCTTTCCGGGCTCCTGGAGGACGCGGGATACGTCCGCGCCGCCGAAGGGGAGACACCGGACGTCGTCGTGTTCAACACCTGTGCCGTGCGGGAGAACGCCGACAACCGGCTCTACGGCAACCTGGGCCACCTGCGGCCGATCAAGATGGCCCGCGAGGGCATGCAGATCGCCGTCGGAGGGTGCCTGGCGCAGAAGGACCAGGGCGAGATCGTCCGCCGGGCCCCCTGGGTGGACGTCGTCTTCGGCACCCACAACATCGGGTCGCTGCCGGTGCTGCTGGAGCGGGCCCGGATCGCCGAAGAGGCCCAGGTCGAGATCAAGGAGTCCCTGGAGACCTTCCCCTCGACGCTGCCGAGCCGCCGCGAGTCGGCGTACGCCGCCTGGGTGGCTATCTCGGTCGGGTGCAACAACACCTGCACGTTCTGCATCGTGCCGTCGCTGCGCGGCAAGGAGAAGGACCGCCGCCCCGGCGACATCCTCAACGAGGTGCGCACCCTCGTCGACCAGGGCGTCCTGGAGATCACCCTGCTGGGGCAGAACGTCAACACCTACGGCGTGGAGTTCGGCGATCGGCTGGCGTTCGGCAAGCTGCTGCGGGCCTGCGGGGACATCGAGGGCCTGGAGCGGGTCCGCTTCACCTCGCCCCACCCGGCCGCCTTCACCGACGACGTGATCGCCGCCATGGCCGAGACGCCGAACGTGATGCACCAGCTGCACATGCCGCTGCAGTCCGGCTCCGACCGCGTCCTCAAGGCCATGCGCCGGTCGTACCGGTCCGAGCGCTACCTCGGGATCATCGAACGTGTCCGGGCCGCGATGCCGGACGCGGCGATCTCGACCGACATCATCGTGGGCTTCCCCGGTGAGACCGAGGAGGACTTCCAGCAGACCCTCGACGTCGTACGGCAGTCGCGCTTCGCCAACGCGTTCACGTTCCAGTACTCCATCCGGCCCGGCACCCCGGCCGCGACGATGGAGGACCAGGTGCCCAAGGCCGTGGTGCAGGAGCGGTACGAGCGCCTGGTGGCCCTCCAGGAGGAGATCTCCTGGGAGGAGAACAAGAAGCAGGTGGGGCGCACTCTGGAGGTGCTGGTCGCCGAGGGCGAGGGCCGCAAGGACGACGCCACCCACCGCCTGTCCGGCCGGGCCGCCGACAACCGTCTCGTCCACCTCGCCGCGTCCGATGTCGCCGCCGACGCGCGTCCCGGTGACATGGTCACGGTCGAGGTGACCTACGCCGCGCCGCACCACCTGGTCGCCGACAAGGTCCTGTCCGTACGGCGGACGCGCGCGGGCGACGCCTGGGAGGCCCGGCAGGCCGCCCCGCAGCGGGGCAACGCGGTCAGCCTGGGCATGCCCACCATCGGCCGTCCGGCCCCGCTCCCCGCCGAGCCGCCCGCCTGCTCGGCAGTCTGACGGCCCGTGGGCCGAGTGCCCGGCCGGACGCGCGCCGGGGGAACGACGCCCGGCCCCGGCTCCGAGGGGGCGCCGTGCCGGCGCCGGCGTCGGGGCCTCGCGGATCGATGGTCCGGGTCACTGGGCCGGATCATTGGGTGAGGCGGCGCAGGACCTCATAGCAGTAGGCGCGCCGCAGATCGTCGTCGAACCGCAGGCAGGGATCCTGGATCCGGGCGTGCGCCGCGCCGTCCGCCTCGGCGCGAGACGCGGCCGTGTCCCGCGTGCCCGTGTCACGGGCCGTCGTGTCCTTGGACGCGGCGTTCTTGGGCACGGCGTTCTTGGGCACGGCGTTCTTGGGCACGGTGTCCTTCGCCGTAGTGTCCTTCGCCGTGGTGCCGGCGGCCGAGCCGCCGGTTCCGGAGCCCCGTGCGGCAGGTCTCGGGGCGTCCGGGGCACGTCGTGACCGGCCCGCCTCCCTCGTCTTGACGCGGCCCGTCGTACCGGACGAGACCGGTGACGACGGCCGCGATCGGGACGAGGGGTTCATCGCCGGGAGACGGCGACCGGGCGGGCGCGAGGCCCCGCTCTCGTGCCCCGGCGGCAGTGCGTCGGGCTCGCCCGCGGGCCGCTCCCGTTCGGGGACCTCCGGCGTCACCGCTTCTTCCGTCGTCTCTTCCCGCGGCTGCGCCGCGCGTTCCGGTTCGGTTTCCGGCCGCTCGGGCGCGGGTGCTCGCCGGGCGGCCGGCGGTGAGAAGAAGGGACCGGCGGCGGGGAAACCCGGCGCCGGACGTGCCGGCCTGGCCGCGGTGGCCGGATCGGCGGCCACCGGCCGGGCGATGGAGGGCGCGAGGTCCTGCCCGGGCAGGACGGCCAGCACGACGCCGAGCCCGGCGATGGCGGTCACGCCGATCACGCCTGTCAGGGCGAGGACGGGATGGCCCTCGCGCCGGTGCCGTGGGGTGGGGGAGAAATCCGGCAAGGTCGTGTTCTTTTCATGTGGCGGTATGGTGTCTCGGATTTCTCAGTCTGCCCGCCACATAGGCGGTTTCAGCTGCGGTTCCGCCGATTTCCGGGAGTCCCAGATAGGCCACCTCGACCATGAATTGGGGGAAATTTCCGCCAGGCGACGCCGGGCCTGTACGGCGAAATTCGTGCGTTCTGCCATTCAGGCACATGATGGAGCGCCGCGAGGCCGTCGCTGCGGCCCTCCTGCCGTCCGAAGTCCGTGAGGGCCCGGGGCGGGCGCGGCGGGCCCGGTCGCCGGGCACGACTTAGCATCGGCGGTGTGTCCGTTCGTGAACTGGTCGTCCTCGGCACCTCGAGCGCGGTGCCCACCCGTCACCGCAACCACAACGGTTACCTGCTGCGCTGGGACGGCGAGGGGTTCCTGTTCGACCCGGGGGAGGGCACGCAGCGGCAGATGCTGCACGCCGGCGTGAGCGCGCACGACGTGACCTGGATCTGCGTCACCCACTTCCACGGCGACCACTGCCTCGGGGTGCCCGGCGTGATCCAGCGGATCGCCAGGGACAAGGTGAACCACGAGGTGCGGGCGGCCTATCCGGCGAGCGGCGAGATCTACTGGCGCAGGCTGCGCAACGCGACGGCCTTCGCAGACACCGACGTGATCAGCCCCCGGCCGGTCTCCGGTGAGGTGGTCCGGTGGCCGTCGGGACCCGTGACGCTGACCGCGCGGCCGCTGTCGCATCCCGTCCAGTCGTACGGCTACCGCGTGGACGAGCCGGGCGGTCGCCGCATGCTGCCGGAGGAGCTGACCAGACGGGGCGTACGCGGGCCGATGGTCGGGGAGCTCCAGCGGCGGGGCTCGCTGACGATGCCGGACGGTTCGACGGTCACGCTTGACGAGTGCAGCGCGCCCCGGCCGGGACAGAGCGCCGCCTTCGTGATGGACACCCGCCTGTGCGACGGGGCGTTCGCCCTGGCCGAGGGCGTCGACCTGCTGGTGATCGAATCGACGTTCCTTTCGGACGAGAGCGCGTTGGCCGCGCAGTACGGGCACCTGACGGCGGCCCAGGCGGGGCAGATCGCGGCGGCCTGCGGGGTGCGGCGCCTGGTGCTCACGCACTTCTCCGAGCGCTACACGACGGCGGACGAGCCGCGCTTCGTGGACGAGGTGCGCAAGTCCTACGCGGGGGAGGTCGTGACGGCGCGCGACCTCATGCGCGTCCCCGTGCCCAAGCGCGCGGACTACCAGATCCAGCGGGCCACGAAGTAGCCGACGCCGTACGGCGCGTCGTCGTACAGCAGTTCGGCGGTGGTCGGTGGCACCTCCCTGGCGGCCCCCGCGAGGACCTGGAAGGCCGCCCGGCCCGCCGCCCACAGCTCCCGCGCCTCGCCCGGGTCGAGGTCCAGCAGACGCCCGATGTCGCCCGAGGCGAGCGCGGCGGCGAGCATCCCGTCGTACGGCACGGCGTCCGGATGCACGTAGCCGGGCGCCTTCTCGGTGCGCCTGGCCGAGCCGTCGCCCATGACCAGCAGCGCCACCCGCCCGGCCGATCCCGCCAGGCGGCCGCCCAGCGCGGCGCACTCGTCCGGCGACGCGTCGAAGCCCACGGCCTCGAACCGCAGGACGGGCAGCCCGGACGGCGGCTTGGGCGTGACCTCGGCGTCCGGCCCCATGGTGTGCGGCCGTTCGAGCAGCCAGCGGCCGATCGTGAGCGACAGGGGCAGGACGGGGTCTCCCGGGCCGACCCGGACGTCGGGGCCCCACGGGCGCAGCGTCCCCGCCGCGTCATCGGGGAAGGACGCGAAGACCTCCGCGCCGCCGGTCACGGCCAGCACATCGGGGCGGGCGTTCAGGAGCGAGCCGACCGCCGCGGCGCAGGCGGCGCGCACATCGTCGAGTTCGGGTGCGGCGGCCCCGGCGGCCTGCGGGACGAGCAGCGGAGGATGCGGGCAGACGGCAGCGGCGACCAGCACCCGATCACCCTACCGTCACCTGGACCGGCCGGCCGCGAGTGGAGCGCCCCTCGTCGGCGCCTCGGCGTGCGGTCGCGCACATCGGGCGTGTGCGCCGGGGACCGGCCGGACCTCGCCCGATCAGGCGCAGAATGGGAGGCATGGACAGCAGTGTGGCGTTCGCGACCGTACCGACCCGGCTGGGCGACGTGCTCGCCGCCGTCACCGAGGACGGGGTCGCCGCGACGCACTTCCGGGACGACCCCAGGCTCAGGAGACGCATCGCCGATCGCCTCGGGATGGCCGCCGCCGACGACCCCGCCCGTACGGCCGCCGTCCGTGAGGAGCTGGCGGCGTACTTCCGGGGCGAGCTGAAGGAGTTCCACGTCCCGATCGACTGGCGGCTCATGTCGCCGCTGCAGCGGCGGGTTCTCGGCACGTTGTTCGCCGACGTCCCGTACGGCGAGGTGGTGACGTACGGGGAGCTGGCGGCGCGCAGCGGCACGGGGGTCCCGGCTCGGGCCATCGGCTCGATCATGGGCGGCAACCCGATCCCGATCATCGTGCCGTGTCACCGGGTCGTCGCGAGCAACGGGCTCGGCGGTTTCAGCGGCGGCGACGGCGTGGAGTCCAAGCGGTGGCTGCTCACCCTCGAAGGTCACCTTCCTCCCACCCTCGACTGGGACATGTGACCTCCCCGTCGCTGGGACACTGGACGGTGTGGGGCAGCTACCTGTGATCGCCGTCGTCGGCGCGACCGCGGCGGGAAAGTCCGACCTGGCCGTCGAGCTCGCGCTCCGTCTGGGCGGCGAGGTGATCAACACCGACTCCATGCAGCTCTACGAGGGCATGGACATCGGCACCGCCAAACTCTCCTCCGCCGAGCGGCGCGGCGTCCCCCACCACCTGCTGGACATCTGGCCGGTGACGCGGACGGCCAGCGTCGCCGAGTATCAGCGGCTCGTCCGCCCCCTGATCGAGGACCTGCGCTCCCGCGGCCGGGTGCCCGTGCTGGCGGGCGGCTCCGGGCTCTACGTCCGCGCCGCGATCGACGACCTGGAGTTCCCGGGCACCGACCCGGACGTGCGGGCCCGGCTGGAGAAGGAGCTCGCCGAGACGGGCCCGGCGCCGATGTACGAACGGCTCAAGGGCCTCGACCCTGTGGCCGCGGAGAACATCCTGCCGAGCAACGGCCGCAGGATCGTCCGCGCCCTGGAGGTCATCGAGCTGACCGGCCGGCCGTTCTCCGCCACGATGCCGTCGTACGACGCGGTCTACGACAGCGCGCAGATCGGCGTCGAGGTGCCGCGGCCGGTCCTGGACGAGCGGATCGAGCTTCGGGTCGGCCGCATGTGGGAGGCCGGGCTGGTGGACGAGGTGCGCGCGCTCGCCGCGCGGGGCCTCGCGGAGGGCAGGACCGCCGGCCGGGCGCTCGGGTACGCGCAGGTCCTGCGCTTCCTGAGCGGCGAGTGGACCGAGGAGCAGGCGCGGGAGGAGACGGTGCGCGCCACCCGCAGGTTCGCCCGGCGGCAGGAGTCGTGGTTCCGCCGCGACCCCCGGGTGGTGTGGCTGCCGTTCGACGCCCCCGACCTGGCCGACCGCGCGATCGGCGTGATCACCGGCGCCTCCTAGACTTGTCTCATGCGCTTTGTGAAGGGCCACGGCACCGAGAACGACTTCGTCATCCTGCCGGACGCCGACGCCACGCTGGACCTGTCCGCGAGGGATGTCGCGGCGCTGTGCGACCGGCGCGCGGGCATCGGCGCCGACGGGGTGCTGCGCGTCGTGCGCGCCAAGCTCTGCCCGGAGGCCGCCGCGCAGGCCGGTGAGGCCGAGTGGTTCATGGACTACCGCAACGCGGACGGCAGCGTCGCCGAGATGTGCGGCAACGGCGTCCGGGTCTTCGCCCGCTACCTCGTGGAGGCGGGTCTCGCGGCGCCCGGCGAGTTCGCCGTCGCCACCCGCGGGGGCCTCAAGCGCGTACGGCTCGGCGCGACGGGCGACGTCACCGTGGAGATGGGCAGGCCGCGGGTGCTCGGGGAGAGCCGCGCGGTCGTCGACGGACGCGAGTGCCGCGGCCTCAACGTGAACATGGGCAACCCTCACCTGGCCTGTGCCGTGGAGGAGCCGGTGGCCGGGTTCGACCTCGGACGGGAGCCGGAGTTCGACCGGGAGGTCTACCCGGAGGGCGTGAACGTCGAGGTGTTCAACGCCGTGGGCGACCACACGGTGTCCATGCGGGTGCACGAGCGGGGCTCGGGGGAGACGCGCTCGTGCGGCACCGGGGCCGTCGCGACGGCCGTCGCCGCCGCCCACGCCGCCGGTGAGACCGTCGGCACGTGGGAGGTCCGGGTCCTCGGCGGCACGGTCACCGTCACTTTGGACGAGGACACGAGCTACCTGGCCGGGCCCGCCGTCCTCGTCGCCTCGGGGGAGTGGCCCGCCGTCCTCTGATCGTTTCAGAGACTTGCGGAACTTTGTTCTGTCCGTCACCCTGAGTCTGACAAGTAGACCGAGGAGGGCGTATGAACCCGCGTGACGCGGTACTGGAGACGAAGGCGGTCGTCGGAGCCCTCGGCGGGGGTTTCATGCTCTCGCGGGAGGTCAAGGCGCTGTGCGAACGCCACGGCCTCGGCCCGCGGGAGATGTACTTCCGGGGCAGGTGCGGGGTACTCGGCGAGGTGGACGCGGACGTCGTGCTCGCGGCCGTCGTCTTCTTCCCCGCCGGGCACGTCCGCCAATCGTGGGAGGGCGGGCGCAAGCTCCCCGCGGAGGAGGCCGCCGCGCTCTACGCCGGGGCGTGTCACGACTGGGGGCGGCGCAAGCTCGCCGGGCTGGAGGACGCCGACCGGCTGGCCGAGCTGCTCGCCGTCGTGGCCGACGGCGCGGACCCGTTCTGCGCGCCGCTGTTCGCCGGCTGGCGGGCCATGCCGCGGCCGGACGGCGGCCCCGCCCTGGCGGCCCACCTGCTGCACGTCGTAAGGGAACTGCGCGGTGCCCGGCACGCGACGGCCGTGGTCGCGTGCGGCGTCGGCGCGCTGGAGGCCACCCTCGTCGGCGCGGGCGGCACCGGAACGCCCATTCCGTACGACCGGGCCTTCGACGTCGCCCGCTTCCTGGCCTGGCCCGAGCCGTACCCGGAGCCCTCGGCGGAGGCGGCGGAGCGCAGGGCCGGGGCGGAGGAACTCACCGACGACCTCGTCGCCCGGGCGTACGCGCTGCTCGGCCCGGCGGAGCTCGCCGAGCTGTGCGGCCTGCTCCGTAAGGCGTCCCAGGTGGCCCGCGCGCGCTGACGCGCGCCCGCCCCGCAGGCCGGCCGCCGTCCGGGGCCGGCGCGCCGCCGAGCCGGCCCGTCGTTCCGGCCGCCCCGGTGTTCGGCCGGTGTGCTGTTTGGGGCGGCGTGCTGTTTGGGTCATGGTCGGCGACCTGGCAGACTGACTGCTCATGGACGTGGACATCTGGGCTTGGGTGGGTGGCACCCAGCGTGAACTGCACGAGGCGGGCAACACGGGGCTGGCCATGGCGCTGGGCGACGTGCCCGCGCAGGCGCTGGAGGGCCGTTTCGCCCAGCTCGACGTCGTGGCGCCCGCGATCGCGCAGCACGCCGGGTCGCTCGAGAAGCCGTGGCTGGAGTTCTTCGCGCGATACTGGCACCTGCTCGGGCGGGTGGGCGACCGGGCGATGGGCGCGGTCGCGCTCGACGACGCCGCCTCGCTGGTGGACTTCGCCCAGCGCGACGACGTCCGCGACTGCCCCGCCGCGCCCGGCGCCGTGGAGCTCCTGACGATGACTCAGGCCAACGCCGACGGTCCCGGCTACGCCGAGATCCGGCTGGCCGCCCTCAACACCGCGCTCGACGGGGTGACCCCGGACTCTCTCGCCTTCCCCGGCCTGGCCACGCAGTACGTCGCGGCCCTGATGGACGCGGGTCAGGCGGCCGAGGCCGTCGCGTACGCGGAGGCGGCGGTCGAGCGCCTGCGCGGCGCGGGCCGCGAGGCGAGCTGGGAGCTGGGCGCCGCCTCCGCGCGGGCCCTGCTCGCCGCCGGACGCCCGGAGGACGCGCTGACCGCGCTCGACGCCTCGACCGAATTCAAGCCGGACGACCCGGTCGCGAAGGGCCGCCGCGAGGCCCTGCTCCGCTCGCAGGTGCTGGCCGCGCTCGGCCGGATGCAGGAGGCCGTGGACGCACTGCCCGACCTCGACGTGGTGGGCGACCACGCGCGTGAGTGGGTGGAGTGGGCGCACACCGTCCGCACGCTCGCCTCGGGCGGCTCGATCGCCAACACCTGGCAGCTCGGCCGCATCCTGCGTCAGTGGATGGCCTACTTCGAGAACGTGGGCGGCCACCGCGCCCGGTTCGAGCTCGCGCTGACGGCCGGGCACCTCGCGGTCGCCCGGCAGGGCCTGTGGCAGGCCCGCCTGCTGGCCGACTACGCGGAGGCCGTGCTCGCCGACCTGCGCGTGACCGAGGGGCTGGCCGAGCGCGTGGCCGAGCTGCGGGCCGCCGCCGACGCCGCCGAGGAACTGCCGCCGCCCGGCCCCCGCGACGAGCTGGTGGCCTACTTCGACGCCGCCGACGGCCGCACCGCCGACCCCGAGCGGTGGGTGGGCTGGCTGTGGCCGTTGTCCGGCACGGACCTCGAGGCCACGCGGCGTCACACGACGACGCTCGGGTTCCTGGGCTATGCCCCCGTGGGAGCCGACCTCTACTGGAAGACGGTCGCCGAGGACGGCGATCCGGCAGCGGCCGGCGACGAGGACCTCTCCTACCTCACCGGCCTGCTCATCGAGGCCAGGCAGGACGAGCGGGTGGAGACCCTGGCGGCCCGGCTGCCGGAGACCCGTTCGCACCTCACGCTCGCCCGGCTGCACCGTGCGCGCGAGCGGTGGGAGGAGACGGCGGCCGAGGCCGAGCAGGCGGTGGCCCACGACGGCGGACTGGAGGCGCGCCGCCTGTGGTCCGGCGCCGTCCAGCAGATCGGCGACAACGCCAAGGCCGCCGAGATCCTCAAGCCGCTGCTCGACTCCGGCGAGAGCGAGGAGGAGGACGTCTGGCGGCTCATCGTCCTGTCCACCGCCGTGGAGGACTGGGCGACCGTACGGGCCGCCGGCGCCAAGCTCGGCATGCCGATCGAGCCCGGCGAGGGCCCGATCGAGGAGGAGTGGCACCTGGTCCGGGTGATCCTCCCCGCCCCCGACGGCAGCCAGCGGGAGGTGCTCGCCGTACGGACCGGACCGGCCACCGCGCGCCTGGCGATCCCGCAGCCGCGCGGGATGGAGTACAACGCGGGCGACGTGGTCGTGATCGACCCCCGGCCGCTCGAGCCCATCCCGGAGAACGAGCAGGAGCGGGAGAGCTTCGTGATCCCGTTCGCCGGGGTGACGATGCTGCGTCCGGGCGGCTACACGAGCTGGTTCTTCGATGGCGCGGCGCCGTCGGAGGACGAGTGGGCCGAGTTCAACGAGGTCCTCGCCGAGCGCGGCTGGCCGATGTGGGTCTACAGCGAGGAGAACTACCGCGTCACGCACCCGGCCACCGGCGAGCAGCTTCCCGGGGTGTTCGGCTGGATCGCGATCCCGCCCACCGTGCGGCCGGCGGAGCTGGACGCCGTTCTCGACGACGTCACCGAGCAGTGGTCCCACCCGCTGGCATGGCTCGACCTGGCCCGCGAGGTCGGCATCGAGGCCGAGCGGCACGAGCGCATCTCCAAGGAATACGGCCTCTGACGCAAGCTAAGGGGCGGGTGTGATCCTGGATCGGTTCCGGCTCGACGGCAGAGTGGCCGTCGTGACCGGAGCCTCGTCGGGGCTCGGTGTCGCCTTCGCCAGGGGCCTCGCCGAGGCGGGCGCCGACGTGGTGATCGGGGCCCGCCGCCCGGAGGGCCTGGAGCGGACACGGCGGCTGGTCGAGGAGACCGGCCGCCGCTGCCTAGCGGTCCGGACCGACGTGTCGGTCCCCGAGGAGTGCCAGGCCCTCGTCGACGCGGCCATGCGCGAGTTCGGCCGTGTGGACGTGCTGATCAACAACGCGGGCGTCGGCACGGCCGTGCCCGCCCTGCGTGAGACGCCCGGGGAGTTTCGCCGGGTGCTCGACGTCAACCTGCACGGCACCTACTGGATGGCCCAGGCCTGCGCCCGCGTCATGCGTCCCGGCTCGTCGATCGTCAACATCGGCAGCGTGCTCGGCGAGACCACGGCCGGCCTGCCGCAGGCGGCCTACAGCGCCTCGAAGGCCGCCGTCGCCGGGCTCACCCGCGACCTCGCCCAGCAGTGGACCTCGCGCCTGGGCATCCGGGTCAACTGTCTGGAGCCAGGCTTCTTCGACTCCGAGATGACCGCGCGGTATCCCGACGGCTACCTCGACCGCATGCGGGAGCAGCGCGTCCTCATGAAGCGCTCGGGCGCCCCGGAGGAACTCGTCGCGGCCGCCGTCTTCCTCGCCTCCGACGCCGGTTCGTACGTCACCGGGGCGGTCATCCCGGTCGACGGGGGAATCCTCGCCACCTGACCGTCGCCCGCCGAATGGGCCGGTCTCACCCATTGCCGCCGATTCATCACCGTACGTGACCACTGAGGCAAGAGATCACCGGACGGTCACGATATGGCATTAGGCGGCATTTTCCGCCATAAGGGTGCGGCGGCTCCCTAGCCTCAGAGCTGTTGTCAAAACAGGATCCGTGTTGCGCATAGCGCAACGCCTGTTGCGTGTGCCCTGAGGAGTCGTTGGCCCCCGCTCTTCATACACGGCGTGCGAGCGGCAGCCCTCGCGCCGTGCTCTGGCGTTCCCGGGCGTCCACGCCGCCTCGCGGGCGAGCGCCAAGTGAGGGGAATCAGAGTGGGCACAGCCGCGATCGAGGTTCGCGGACTCTGGAAGATCTTCGGTCCCAAGGCCGACCGGATCATCGGCAGCTCCGACGCCGACCTGGAGCCCGCGCAACTGCGGGCGAAGACCGGCTGCACCGTCGCCGTCAGGGACGCCGGTTTCGAGGTACGGCCGGGCGAGGTCTTCGTCGTCATGGGCCTGTCGGGCAGCGGCAAGTCGACGCTGGTGCGCTGTCTCACCCGGTTGATCGAGCCGACGGCGGGCGAACTGCGCATCGACGGACAGGACGTGCGCGCGATGTCGGCCAAGCAGCTGCGGGAGCTTCGCCGTCACCGGGTGAGCATGGTCTTCCAGCACTTCGGGCTGCTCCCGCACCGCAAGGTCGTGGACAACGTCGGCTACGGCCTGGAGATCCAGGGCGTCGGCAGGGCCGAGCGGCACGAGAAGGCCCGGCGCATCCTCTCGCTGGTCGGGCTGGAGGGCCACGAGGACTCCTATCCGGAGCAGCTGTCCGGCGGCATGCAGCAGCGGGTCGGGCTGGCCCGGGCTCTCGCCGTCGACCCCGAGGTGCTGCTGTCCGACGAGCCGTTCAGCGCGCTCGACCCGCTGATCCGCCGCGACATGCAGGCCGAGGTCATCCGGCTGCACCGCGAGGTCGGCAAGACCATGGTCTTCATCACCCACGACCTGTCCGAGGCGCTCAAACTCGGCGAGCGCATCGCCATCATGCGGGCGGGTGCGATCGTGCAGGTCGGCACCCCCGAGGAACTCGTCGGAGCGCCCGCCGACGACTACGTGGCCGACTTCGTGCGCGACGTCCCCAGGGCGCAGGTGCTGTCGCTGCGCTGGATCTGCCGCACTCCCGAGCCGGACGAGCCGCTCGACGGGCCCGAGCTGCCCGCCGACACCGTCATCCACGACGCGGTTCCGGCGGCGATGGCGTCCGACCGGCCCATCCGGGTCGTCGCCGACGGCGAACTGGCCGGTGTGGTGAGCCGGGTGGACATTCTCGGCGCGGTGCGGCCCGGGACCGAGGCCGCGCGGTGAGCGCGCCTGTTCAGGTGGCACCGCCCGTGCAGGCCCCTGTGCGGGTCCGGCGCCTGCCGCGCTGGGCCGCTCCGGTCGCCGGGGTCGTCGCGGTGGTGGCCCTCTACGTGGCGTTCCGCGGCAAGGCCGTGCTGCCGCATGACGACGACGCCACCCTGTTCCACTGGCTCAACGACGCCCGCGACTGGGTCGACGCCAACCGCAACAGCAGTCCGATCTTCCTGTACGTCGTCAATCACCTCCGCCTGGGCGCCGCCGGTGTCTACGAGGGGATCCAGGCCGCTCTGGTCGCGCTGGGATGGCCAGGTCTCCTCGGGCTGGCCGCAGGGCTCGGCTGGCTGGCCGGCGGGTGGCGGATCGCGCTCGTCTCGCTCGCGGGCTTCGCCGGCGTCGGCGTTCTCGGGTTCTGGGAGGCGAGCGTCGAGACGCTCGCGCTGACCCTGTCGGCGGTGGTGCTGTCGCTGCTGTTCGGCATCCCGCTGGGGATCTGGGCCGGTCGCTCGCCCCGCGTACGCCGGATCGTGACCCCGGTGCTCGACGTCATGCAGATCATGCCGACGTTCTCGTACCTGTCGCCGATGGTGCTGCTGTTCCTCATCGGCCCGGCGTCGGCGACGATCGCCACGACGATCTACGCGATGCCGCCGGCGATCAGGATCACGGCATCGCGATCACGGCCTCCTTCATCTACGCGGTGCCGGTGGTCGCCCGCCTCGTCGAGGACGGCCTGCGTGCGCTCCCCGGGACCGTCATGGAGGCGGCGAGGTCCGCGGGCTCCACCGACCGGCAGCTGCTGTGGAAGGTCCAGCTGCCGATGGCGCGCGGCTCGCTGCTGCTCGCGGCGAACCAGGGCATCGTCATGACGCTGGCGATGGTGGTGATCGGCGCGCGGGCGGCACTGTCAAGATCGCCATCAACGGCTGGTCGGCTACGAGGCCAGCGCCGCCGTGGTGTCGTACCTGCTGGAGCACGAGCTCGGCTACCAGGTGGAGAAGGTGACGCTCGCGGAGGAGCCGTCCTGGCAGGGCATGGAGTCGGGCGGCGTCGACGTCCTCATCGAGAACTGGGGCCACCCGGACCTCAAGAAGAAGTACATCGAGGAGAAGAACGTCGCCGTCGAGGCGGGCAGCACCGGCAACAAGGGCGTCATCGGCTGGTACGTGCCCGAGTGGATGGCGCAGAAGTACCCCGACATCACCGACTACAAGAACCTGAACAAGTACGCCGACCTGTTCAAGACCTCCGAGTCGGACGGCAAGGGCCAGCTTCTCGACGGCGACCCGTCCTTCGTCACCAACGACGAGGCGCTGGTCAAGAACCTCAAGCTCGACTACAAGGTGGTCTACGCGGGCAGCGAGGCCGCGCTGATCAAGGCCGCCAAGCAGGCGACCGAGCAGAAGAAGCCGCTGCTCATGTACTTCTACGAGCCGCAGTGGTTGTTCAACCAGGTCAAGCTGGTCAGGGTGAACCTTCCCGCGTACACCGAGGGATGCGGCAGCGACCCCAAGAAGATCGCCTGCGACTACCCGCCGTACGATCTCGACAAGATCGTGGGCAAGAAGTTCGCCGACACCGGCGGTAAGGCGTACGAGCTGGTCAAGAACTTCCAGTGGACGAACGACGACCAGAATGTGGTGGCCGACGACATCACCAACAACGGCATGTCGGCCGAGGACGCGGCCAAGTGGGTGGAGGCCAACACCGCCAAGTGGCAGGCCTGGATGCCCAAGTGATCTGAGCGTCACGACTCCGCACGCCCGCCGGGGCGTGAGCACCGCCGGCCGCGATCCTCACGGATCGCGGCCGCTCCCGCCTGCCGGTGGAATACCCTGCCGGTGTCGCCGCGGCCCCGCCGCTCGCGTTCGCCGCCCGTATCACACCAGGTGAGGTCAGATATGAGGATTCGTCTCCTTGCGGGCGCGCTGACGCTCGCGCTGGCCGTGACCGCCTGCGGTGGCGGGAGCTCGGACGACGCCGCCGGAGCGGGCGCCGGGGGCGGCACGAAGACCGTACGACTCGCGGTCAATCCGTGGATCGGCTACGAGGCCAGCGCCGCGGTCGTCGCCTACCTCCTGGAGCACGAGCTCGGCTACAAGGTCGAGAAGATCGAGAGTGGCGAGGCGGACTCCTGGAAGGGGTTCGAGAAGGGCACCGTCGACGTCATTCTGGAGAACTGGAACCACCCGGAGCTGAAGAAGGAGTACATCGACGACAAGAAGGTCGCGATCACTGCGGGTGAGGACGGCAACAAGGGCGTCCTCGGGTGGTACGTCCCCGAGTGGATGGTCCGGAAATATCCGGACATCACGGACTGGCATAACCTCGCCAAGCACAAGGATCTGTTCAAGACCGACAAGAGCGACGGCCTGGGTCAGTACCTGGCCGGCGACAAGTCTTTCGTCACCAACGACGAGGCGCTCATCAAGAACCTGAGCCTGCCGTACAAGGTGGTCTACTCCGGCAGCGAGGAGGCGCTGATCGCCGCGGCTCGCAAGGCCACCGAGAACGAGACCCCGCTGCTGATGTACTTCTACGAGCCGCAGTGGCTGTTCAACCAGCTGAAGCTCGTCAAGATCAACCTTCCGCCGTACGCCATCGGGTGCGACGACAACGTCAAGACGATCACGTGCGACTATCCGCCGTATCTGCTCGACAAGATCGTCAGCGTGAAGTTCTCCAAGACCGGCGGAAAGGCGTACGAGTTCATCAAGAACTGGAGCTGGACCAACGGCGACCAGAACGCCGTGGCCTACGACATCGCGGTGAACAAGATGAGCGCCGAGGCGGCCGCGAAGAAGTGGGTCGACGCCAACAGGATCGTCTGGCAGGACTGGATCCCGGCCTGATCCACCGATCTGATCCATGCTCCGCCGGCCGCCTGGGGCGGCTCGGCCGCACGCGACGGCGCGGGGACTGCACGGCCGGGCACCGCCCGGAGCGATGCACTCGGGAGTGTCACACATGTCCTGAGCGCGATCTGTCACGCGAAGATCACGAAACCCGACACTCTTGTGCGTGCCTCCTTTGCCACTTTTTTGCACTTTGCTATACCTGAGAGGGATATTTCATTACCTAGGGGTGGCAGTGGGCGGGCGTGGTATCCGGTTGATCGCTGGGATCTCCGTGGCGGTGGCCGTACTGGCGGGTTGCGGGCCGATGCCGGAACTGGACGGCAACGTCACCGGCCAGGGCGGCGGCGGGAAGGGCGACTCGGGGACGGAGCAGGGGGTCAACCCGCTCGACAACCCCGACGGCACCGGCCCCGGCCTGAAAGAGATCACCTCGGACAAGGACCGCACCAAGGCCCGCGCGCTGATCGACAAGGTGGCGACGAAGGGCCGGGGGACGAAGACCGGCTACGACCGCGACAAGTTCGGCTATGCCTGGGCCGACAACGTGGAGGACGTCCCGTGGGGGCGCAACGGCTGCGACACCCGCAACGACCTGCTCAAGCGGGACGGCCGGGACATCAAGTATCGCAGCGGGTCGAACTGCGTCATCGTCTCTATGACCATCTACGACCCGTACACGGGCAAGACCATCGAGTGGAGCAAGTCGGCGGCGGCGAAGGTCCAGATCGACCACGTCATGCCCCTGTCGTACGACTGGCAGATGGGCGCGTCGCGGTGGAGCGAGAGCAAGCGCAAGCAGATCGCCAACGACCCGCTCAACCTGATCCCCGTGGACGGCTCCACGAACGGCTCCAAGGGCGACTCGGGCCCGGCCACCTGGCTGCCGCCCCGCCGCGACATCCGCTGCTCCTACGCCGTGCGGTTCGCCCAGGTGGCCCTCAAGTACGACCTGCCGGTGACCTCCGCCGACAAGGCGGCCATGCTGGAGCAGTGCAAGTAGAAGGCCCGGCTCAACGGTAGACGACCTTCTCGGCCGACCGGCCGGGGAACACGACGATCAGGTGCTCCTCGGCACCTTCGGCCCCCCGGGCGTAGGCCCGCAGCCGGTAGCGTCCGGGGCCCTTCACCGCCAGGTTCGGCAGCCGGGCTCCGGCGCCCTCGTCGCCGCCGTCGGCGTACGAGGGCACCTCCAGGCGGCCGCTGCGGCTGACGACGCCGACCTCGGCCACCTGGTTCCAGCCCTTCAAGCGCAGCGGGGGAGCGGAGCCGAACGCCTTCACGGTCAGGCACATCGGCTCGTTCTCGCCGTACGTCACCACGGCCACCGAACTGCCCGCCGCGGCGACGAACCCGTCGTCCACCGCGGCGTCGAAGGCGCCCTCACCCTCCTCGGTGGTGTCGTCCGGGTCGTACACGCCGTATCCCCCGCCCTCGAACAGGAAGTACGCGGCCGTGCCCTGACGCCGGGCCCGTAGGCGGGGCCAGGGGTCCCGGCAGCGGGCATTGGCCTCCGCGACGTCGCTCTCGTGGTCCGCGCGCGCGCCGTGCCCGGACCGCGACGCCTCGGGCGGCCCGGCGTCGTACCACGAGCCGTCGTAAGCGGGGCGCGCGGTCTCCTCCGGCCCGACCAGCACGAGGAACGGCAGCAGGACCGCCGCCAGCAGGATCGGCCCGGACGGCCGGAGCGGCGTCCGCTCCGGGGGCGTGCCGCGCGGGCCGGTGAGTTCGCGGGCGGAGCGGGCCAGCCACACCGCCAGGAAGACGTCGACCTCCTCCAGCAGCTCCGTCAGCGGCACGGTGGTGGAGGTGAACGCCCAGAGGACGGCCATGGCGGCGAGGAAGGTCGCCAGCGTCACGGTCACGTGGCGCCAGCCTGCCGTGACGGTGTCGCGGCTCCAGCGGCCGTCGTTGTGCTGGCCGAAGAGGACGGCCACCTGCCAGGCCGCCGCCATGACCAGGCAGGCGAGCACGAGGAACCGGGGCGCGCGCACCCCGGGGACCTCCTCCATCGCGATCATCGCCAGGCCCGCCGACCCCGGCCAGGCGCAGACGAGCGCGACCACCCGGAGCCGTCCGCGCAGGGCCAGCGCGAACAGCACCTGCAGCGGGCACCACAGGGCCGGCATGAGCACCTCGCCGACGACGCCGGGGAGCCGTACGGCCGGCAGCGGGGGGATCAGGGCGTGGGCGACGGCCAGGTACAGCAGGCGCCGCAGCCAGACCGTCCGCCGGTCGGCGGGCCGCGGCGCGCGCGGGGGGAGGGTGAAGACCTGGCGGAGCATCCAGGTCTTGAGCGCGAGGATCGTGAGGAGACCCACCGTGGCCACCTCGGGCGCCTCGGCGAGGCCGCCCGAGGAGTCGTCGTCGAGCGGATACCACAGGACGGTCACCCAGAGGGCCTCGAGACGCCCGGTGACGGCCGTGACCACGACGCCGACGGCCGAGGTCGCCAGGTAGACCCCGGCCGCGATCCAGCCTGCCCGCTCTCTCAACACCCCGCGCCCTTCCCGCACAAAGAAGGTGATCTTAGGGGAGATCGCTTCGGCGGGACGGGCGAATCTGTCAGCCGCAGACGGTGTGGGCGTCCTTCACCTCGGGTGCGGTGTCGTCGACCGTGGTCTCCAGCTGGGCGGTCGAGGCCACCAGGCTGCCGGTGGGCGCCTTCGCCTCCTTCTCGTCCACCACGATGCCGCGCTCCCCGAGCAGTTCGTAGGTGGAGGGGTCGAAGATGATCTCCTCGCGCACCCCGCCGGAGACCCGGCCGACGCCGATGCCGGTCCGTCCGGCGGCGTCCTCGGTGTTCTCGGTCACCGTGACCCCGGGGATCGTGGCGGCGGCCTTGAACAGCGCCGCGCGCTGGGGCGCCGGCACGTACGTCTCCCGCAGCAGGTCGCCGACGGCCGTCCACGCCCCCGTGTCGGGCGGGTTGTCGCCGTGCGGCCGGTCGTACAGGTAGGCGCGCATCTTCTCCGGGTCGGCGGGCAGCTTCTTCAGGTTCGTGTAGGCGGTGTCCCGCACGCCGTCGCAGGCCGGGAGCCGCATCCACTCGGTGCCCTTCTCCTTGTGGGCCTCCGGCGGGATCGGCCAGCCGGGGTAGGCGTGGGGCTCCAGATGCTCGATCTTCAGCGCGCCGTCCCTCGTGCCGTCGGCCGACAGCCAGATCGTCCGCTTCGTCCGGTAGAGGTAGCGCGACTCCTTGTCGGCCTCGCCGACCACGTCGGCCTCGTACATCGTCTGCGAGCTGACCTTGACGAACTGGTCGTCGCGCGGCGACAGGTCGGTCACCGCGCGGGCCGCCCTGCCCAGCACCTCCTCGGCCGACATGGCCGACACCTCCGGCAGCGTCACGACCCCCGGGCTCACCTTCGCGGGCCGGGCCTGCGGCTGCGTCAGCACGGTGGTGACGGCGGCGACGCCCGCCGCGGCGAGCAACGCCGTCCCTCCCGCCAGAAGAAGGTACGGACGCGGGCGCGGGCGGACGGGACGGCCCGCCGGGCCGGTCAGCCGCCGCCGCACGGCCGCCTTGGCGGCCAGGGAGTAGGGCGTGACGTCGGGCCGCTCACGCGCCACCAGATCGATCTCGTCGGTCATCACACGTTCTCCTCGGGAAGGTCGAGATGGCGGCGCAGCTTCGTGCGCACCCGGTGCAGGCGCGAGCGGACCGTGCCGATGGGGATCTTCAGCGCCTCGGCCGCCTCCTCGTAGGAGAGGTCGGCCCAGGCGACAAGCAGGAGCAGGTCGCGCTCGGCGGCCGACAGCCGTGCCAGGGCGGCCGCGAGCGCGGGCCGCAGCGCGGCGGCGCTCGCCCGTTCCGCTCCCCGCTCCTCCTCGTGGGAGCCGCGCTCCCCGGCGTCGTGCGGCGCCCGGGCGAGCGCCCGCAGGCGGCGGACCTCCGACCTGCGGTGCCCGGAGATGAGGTTCGCCGCGATGCCGTACAGCCAGGGCCGGGCGTCCGGCCGGGAGGTGTCGTAGCGGTGCCGCTTGCGGAACGCCACGAGGAACGTCTCGGCCGTCACGTCGTCGGCGTGCTCGGGGCCGAGACGGCGGCCGGCGTAGGCGTGGATCTCGTCCGCGTGCCGGTCGAAGACGCCCGCGAACCGCTCGGGCGACGTCAGCGACGCCTCGATCAGCCCGGCGTCGCTCGGCTCGTCGCCGTCGGCGCCGGGATACGTCACCAGGGCGTGCTCCGGCCCGCTGCCGTTCGCCTCGTCAGCGTCGCGGCTGCCGTCGAACCGGTGACCCGTCGTGGTCGAGGGAAGGCGCGTGTCGCCGGAGACCGTCCTCACCACCCGTTATATCCGTTCATAGGGGAGTCCTTCCGTGGGCGCCGTCGCGCCCTTCACCCCTACTCCGCCGGACGGCCCGGGCCGGTTCCGCGATTCGCCGCAGCGACGTCAGCCGGAGGGCGTCTCGCCGGGCCGCCTGGGCTGTCCGTCCGCCTGCCGCGCGACGAGCGCCCCCTCGACAGGGGACGTCGCGGGGGACGCCGCGGAGACCGGCTGGTCGAAGATGTCGATGTCGACCTCCTCGCCGCCGACCGTCAGCGTCTCCCAGGCTCCGCTGACCAGCAGGGTACGCAGTGTCTCGCTCCGCAGTTCGCGCAGGTGCCTGATGAGGGTCGCGTCGTCGGGCATGCCGGGAACACGTGGTGACAGGCGGTCGCGGATCTGCCGCAGGCGCTCCATCAGGGCGTCGATGTCCGCTTCCCTGTCCGGGGCGGCGCGGCCCTCCTCGATGCCCTGGACGATCGTGTCCTTGATCGCCCGGGTGACCCCCTGCTCGTCGGTGGTCACCATCGCGTTCCACGCGCGGCTCTTGTGCCGATACTGCAGCATCGACATCGCCGCCTCGTGCCGTACGAAGTCGGCGTCCCGCAACGGCCTGCCACGCCAGTTGCGGTTGAGCGACCGGGCCAGCGAGATGGCCGACGCCAGCCCGCTGTTGAGGCCCCGCCCCGGCCAGAAGTGGATCGCGTTGGCCGCGTCTCCCAGGAGGAACCCGTACGTCCCCGGGGTGGTCGAGGTGGGGGAGTACAACCGGGCGGTGAACCGCGGCCGCTGCACCATGTCCAGCCGGAAGGCGGTGACCGCGCTCACGTCGCCGTCGGCGACGCCGAAGAGCGCGAGCCCTTCCTTCGCCCGCCTCCACAGTTCCGAACCCCTGATGAGGGCGGGCAGGAACAGCGTGTGGTGGGTCGAGCAGTGGAAGTCGCCGTCCTCGGTGCGCTCCATCAGGCAGGGACTGGAGGCGACGCATTCCTCGAACACGTGCCGGACGGGGTCGATGCCGACGACCTCCGCGGCCTCGTCGTCGGTGAGCCGCATGTTCAGGAAGCCCTCGCCGCGCAGGGAGTTCAGGAGGAACCGGTTCTGCGCCACGGTCAGCAGCACGATCGCCGGGTCCGGCAGGCTGGACTTCACCCGCAGCCCCAGCACCACGTCCTGCAGGTGCCGGCCGTCGAGCGAGAAGATCGAGTCGTCGGCCCGGCCGAACCTGTCGGTGAAGTGCTCGCGGGTTCGCGAGCGCCCTCCCTCGCAGATGACGAGCACGTGCTCCTTGGCCACGGCGTCCTGGCGCTCCGCGGCGTCGAATATCTCGGGCACCAGGCGGATGCGGGCGGACCTCTCGTTCGCCATCTCCAGCAGGGTGTCCTCGATGTAGGCGATCCGGATGTTGCGCGGGCCGTAGCCGCGGATCGAGTCCGGACCGGCCGGCCACATCTCGCTGTAGGACCCCTCGGTGAACAGCCGCGACTGGACGTCCTCCGGAAGGTTCAGATACTGGCGGCTCTGCACCGTCACGACCTGCTGCCGCCGGTTGTTGCCCTGCGTGGCGTTCTTCCACACGATCCGCGGCCCGTCCTCGGTCCAGCGGCCGTCGTAGATCGTGATGGTGACCCGTTGCCCCATGAGGTGTTCGAGGAGCAGGGCGAAGGCCAGCCCGACGGGCCCGCCGCCGGAGATGGTGACGTGCAGGACCTGCTCCGGTTCGACGTCGGGGAACGACCGGCGGAACCGTTGCATCAGGGCGGTGTCCATGACCGTCTCGGCGTCGTCGAACGCCTCAAAGCGGAACGTCTCTCCTCCGATGGCGATCGTGTCGCCGGGCCGGAGCACGTGCGTGGTGACTCGCCTGCCGTTGACCAGCGTCCCGTTGCTGCTGCCCCGGTCGAGCAGCACGTAGCCCTCGGCCTCGCGGCGTACCTCCGCGTGGAAGCGCGAGGCCCTTTCACTCGTGATCACCACACTGTTGTCGCCTCTGCGACCGAAGGTGATCGGCTTGTCGTCGATCGGGAAACGCTGACCGGCAAGGGGACCTTCATGCCCGACGATCGCAGGTGGCACCGGTCCGCCCCCTTTCCCTCGGAACCGCCGATGCGATCATTTATCCTGACATGCTTACCGGCTGCTGCAAAGCGTTCCAGTCAGGACAGGCAATCACTCCTGCGCGGGCGATGCGAGGGCCGGCGTCCCGTGGACCCGCGCAGATGCGCCCGGGCATGGTCGGCCGCCGGGCCGGGGCCACCCGCTGTGCTCACTCCGTGATGAGGAATCCGTTGTGGTCGCGGGCCACCCCGCCCGTGCGCTCGACGATCGCGAGGGCGGCCCGCCGGGCGGTGGCGGGGATCTCGGTGCCGTAGCCGCCGTCCGCGGACAGCTCGTAGGTCACGTCGTCCGCGTCCCACTCGTTGACGAAGACCTCGATCGGGCTCTCGGCGCTGGTGAGCAGCGTCGTGCCGGCGTCGGTCACCGTCGTGACGGCCAGGCCGGGCAGGTCGTCCGCGAGCAGGGCGATCAGCTCGTCCACCGGGATCGCCCGCCCGCCGGTGACCTCGGCCAGGTCCTCCGGCGGCTCCTGGCACTCCGGGTGCTCCCGGCCGCCGAGCCGTTCGGCCAGGCCCCGCACGAGCAGGCCCGGCCGGGAGAAGTCGCCGCCCTCCTCGCTGTCGATGTTGCGCGCGAAGAACGCGGCCGCCCAGCCCGCCGGGAGGCCGGCCCTGGCCGCCAGCTCCGGGGTCAGCCGAATCGGCCCGCGCAGTTCGACGTTCTCGCCGATCTTGAAGCCTCGCCCGTACGGCCCGGCCTGCGGGTCGTGCAGCCGCACCGTCCGCAGCACGGTCGCGGGGTCGGGTGCGTACGGCAGCAGCAGCGTGGGCCCCTTGCGCAGCCGCCGGGCCATGAGGAAGTCGGAGATCATACCCATGCGGCCACTGTCGCGCCCGGCACTTGCGGTTCGCTTGGACCCCGTGCTCTGACCTCTCACGCGTGGGCCCCGCGCGTGGACGCCGGTGCTATCGGGCCGCCGAGCCGCGGACCTGGAGGGAGGCCAGCAGCGCCGCGCTGGCCTGCGTGATCTCCTCGACCGCGCGGTCGAACGCCTCGGCGTTGTGCGCGGCGGGCGCGCGGAAGCCGGAGATCTTGCGGACGTACTGCAGGGCCGCCGCCCGGATGTCCTCCTCGGTCACCTCGTCGGTGAAGGGCGCGCGCAGGGTTTTGATGCTTCGGCACATGTGCCCATACTGACCGATCGGAGACCCCGTCAGGAGCGGAAGACGGCGGCGCCGAAGTCCTCTGCCACCTTGCGCAGCATCGCGGCGAGCTCCTCGCGGTCGACCGCGTCGATGCGTTCGGCAGGTCCGGACACCGACATCGCCGCGAAGGTCCGCCCGCCGTCGTGGACCGGCACGGCCATGCAGTGCACCCCGCTCTCCTCCTCGCCCAGGTCGAGCGCGTATCCCCGGGCGCGCACCCGGTCGAGTTCCTCCAGCAGTTCTCCGATCTCGGTGATCGTCCGGTCCGTACGGCGGGGCAGCCCGGTGCGCCGGAACACCGCCGCCGCGTCGTCCCGCTCCGCCAGCAGGGCCTTGCCGACGGCCGTGCTGTGCGGCAGCACCCGGCGCCCGACCTCGGCGAACATCCGCAGCCTGCGCGGCGAGGGCACCTGGGCCACGTAGACGACGTAGTCGCCCTCCAGCACGGCGAGGTTGGCGGTCTCGCCGGACAGTTCCACGAGCCTCGCGAGATAGGGCTCGGCCCAGACCGCGAGCATCCGCTCGGCCACGCCGCCGATGCGCACCAGCGCGCCGCCGAGGGCGTAGCGACGGTCGGACTCCTGCCGGACGTACCCGCGGGCCAGCAGCGTCTGTAACAGCCGGTGGATCGTCCCGTACGGCAGACCGGTCGTGGCCGCGATCTCCGACAGACCGGCCTGGCCGCCGTGCTCGGACAGTGCTTCGAGCACGTCCAGCGCCCGGTCGACGCTCTGCACGCTCATCGCGTTCTCCTCCTCGGCCGTGTCATCCTCAATGCGGCGACCGTCCCAGCATGCCGGGATCCAGCCCGCGCAGCGAGGCGTCGAGGACCTCGGCCGTGTGCGCGACCCTGATCTCCCCCTTGCCGGCCCTGCGTACGGCGGCCGCGATCTGCATCGTGCATCCCGGGTTGGCCGACACCAGCACCTCGGCGCCGGCGGCGAGCACCCGCTCGGCCTTGCGGTCGCCCAACTGGCGGGCCGCCTCCGGCTGGAAGAGGTTGTAGGTGCCCGCGGACCCGCAGCAGATCGCGGACTCCTCGACCTCCCGCAGCTCCAGCCCGGGAATCGCGCGCAGCAGCTCGCGCGGCTGGGCGCGCACGCCCTGGGCGTGGGCCAGGTGACAGGCGTCGTGGTAGGCGACCGCGACCGGCAGCGGGTGACGCGCGGCGACAGGTCCCAGCTCGGTCAGGAACTCCGCCAGGTCGCGGGTCCGCAGCGCCTCCGCGCGGGCCGCCCAGCCGGGCTCGCCGGCCAGCACCTCGGCGTAGTCCTTCATGCTCGATCCGCAGCCCGCCGCGTTCACCACCACGGCGTCCACCCCGGCCCGCTCGAAGACGGCGATCGTGCGGCGGGCGAACCCGCGCGCCTCGGCCTCGCGGCCCGCGTGCAGCGACAGCGCCCCGCAGCAGCCCTGCCGGGGCGGGATGACCACGTCGCAGCCCTCCAGCGCGAGCACCCGGGCCGTCGCCGCGTTGACCTGTGGGAAGAACTCGCCCTGCACACAGCCGGTGAGCAGCCCGACCCGCGCCCTGCGGCGTCGCCTCGCCCGCACCAGCGGCGGCAGCCGTACGGGCCGGGGGACGCCGGGTGCCAGTTCGGCCATCGCACCGAGGGAGGGGTGCACCTGTTCGAGGAACGGCCGCAGGCGCCTGCTCAGCCGCATGGGCAGCCGCATCGCCCGCAGCCTGCGCCGGTAGGGGAACAACGCGAACACCAGCGCCCGGATCGCGCGCTCGTCCGGGCGGCGCACGTGCTCGCGCTCGACGACCGCGCGGGTCTGCTCGATCAGGCGGTCGTACCGCACGCCGGAGGGGCACGCGGTGACGCAGGCCATGCAGCCGAGGCAGGCGTCGAAGTGACCGGCCATCGCGTCGGTGACAGGAGTGCCCTCGACGTGCTGCCCCATCAGGTGGACGCGCCCGCGCGGGGAGTCCATCTCCTCGCCCCACAGCACGTACGTCGGGCAGGTGGGCAGGCAGAACCCGCAGTGCACGCAGTCCCTGATCAGCTCGGGGTCCATTCAGATACCTCCGACGAATCGTCCGGGGGACAGCCGGCGGTCGGGATCGAACCGCTCCTTGACCCGGCGCATCAGCGGCAGCGCGCCGACGCGCCCCCACCGGTCGAGGCGGCGCGCGGCCTCCCACGGCGCGGCGAGCACGACCACGCGCGCCTCCTCTTCAAAGTTGGCGCGCAGCTGGGAGGTGAACCCGGCGACCAGCGCCGGATCGGTGTCCGGCGGCAGGGCGATGTGCAGCACCTGCGCGGCGAGCGAACCTCGAAGCGCCGCCCGGAAGCCCGTGACCTGGGCCGCCTCCAGGAAGCCGAGGAAAGTCTCGGCCAGCCGGGAGGGGGCGTTCCCGACCTCCAGCAGGATTTCTCCATCGCGCGAGGCCGTGGGCTTCGCACCGGGCGGCTCGGCGGCCCGCCCCGGCGGCTCGGGCAGGCGTCCCCACCACGGCGGCGGCTCCTCGGCCACCTCCGCCGTCTCGCCCATCAGCCCGCACAGCGCCTTCGCACGCTCGGTCGCGGCGGCGCCCTCGACCAGGACCGCCACCGTGCAGGGCCCCTTCACGTCGGGCCAGTCGATCTCCACCGCGCTCGGCTCCAGCGGCGACTCGGTCACCGCGGGAACCATCGTCGCCAGGGATCCGGCCAGATCCGTGCTGAGAGTCTCGAAGGTCAGGCCGTCCTCCGTCGTCCAGGTCCCATTCGTTTTGGTCACCGGCCGTTCGACTGTCGCCGTCACCCAGGCGCGGGCGGCGGGCAGCGGATGAAGGCGGAACGTCGCGTCCGCGATGATCCCGAGCGTGCCGTACGAGCCGGTGAACAGCTTGCCGAGGTCGTACCCGGCGACGTTCTTGACGACCTTCCCGCCCGACCTGGCGATCGTGCCGTCGGCGAGCACGACCGTGACGCCGATGAGCAGGTCGCGGGCGGTGCCGCACCGGAACCTGCGCGGTCCGGCGATCCCGGTGGCCAGCAGCCCGCCGACCGTGGTGCCGGGCACGGGCACGTCGAGCGCGAGCTCCTGGTTCTCCCCGGCGAGGGTGTCCGCCAGGGCCTCCAGGGTGACCCCGGCCTGCGCCCGTACGACCAGGTCGCCCGCCGCGTGCTCCAGCACGCGGTTCATGCGGGACAGGTCCACGAGCACGTCGCAGCGCTCGGGCCGGGCGCCCCAGTGCAGCTTGCTCCGGCCGCCGGTCACGACCACGGCGAGGTCGTGCGCGGCACAGACCCGCATCACGGCCGCGATCTCCACGGCCGACTCGGGCAGCGCCACCCGGCGCGGCCGCACGCCCGCGACCTCGTCGTCGTCGCCCGCCGCGCGGATCTCCACGCCCGTCGCGGCCAGCGCGTTCCCGGCGGCGTCCATCAGAACTGCTCCGCCAGGCCGGCCTCCACCAGCGGGTGCGCGCCCCTGCGCACCCCCGGCGCCTCCCCGCACAGCCGCGGGGTGGGGAAGATCTTGCCGGGGTTGGCCAGGCCCTCCGGGTCGAACGCGCACCGCACGAGTTGCATGGTGTCGAGGTCGTCCTCGGTGAACATCCGGGGCATGTGGCGGGCCTTGTCCACGCCGACGCCGTGCTCCCCGGTGATCGACCCGCCGTGCTCGACGCACAGGTCGAGGATGCGCCCGCTGACGGCCTCGGCGCGCTCGGCCTCGCCGGGCACCGAGTCGTCGAACAGCACGAGGGGATGGAGGTTCCCGTCGCCGGCGTGGAAGACGTTGGCCACCCGGATGCCGTACTCCTCCTGCAGCCGGTCGATCCCCGCGAGCACGCTCGGCAGCGCGGTCCGCGGCACCACGCCGTCCTGCACGATGTAGGCCGGGCTGATGCGGCCGACGGCGGCGAACGCCGACTTGCGGCCCTTCCAGATGGCCGCCCGCTCCTCGGCGGAGGCGGCCACCCGGATCTCGAAGGCGCCGCTGTCGCGGCAGATGCGCTCCACGGCGGCGAACTGGTGCTCCACCTCGGCACGCGGGCCGTCCAGCTCCACCACCAGTACGGCTCCCGCCCCGGCGGGGTAGCGGCAGTGGACGGCGGCCTCGGCCGCCTCGATCGCCAGCGCGTCCATCATCTCGATCGCGGCGGGCACGACGCCCGCCGCGATGATCGCCGACACCGCGTGCCCGCCGGCCTCGATGCCGGTGAAGGCGGCGAGCAGGGTCGTGACCGTCTCGGGCGCCCGCGACAGCCGTACGGTGATCGTGGTGGCGATGCCGAGCGTGCCCTCGGAGCCGATGAACGCGCCGAGCAGGTCGTAGCCGGGGTCGTCGGCGGACAGCTCCACGATCTCCCCGTCGGGCGTGACGACCTCGGCGGCGAGCACGTGGTTGACCGTGAAGCCGTACTTGAGGCAGTGCGCGCCGCCCGAGTTCTCCGCCACGTTGCCGCCGATGGAGCAGACCTGCTGGCTGGAGGGGTCGGGGGCGTAGTAGTAGCCCTGGTCGCGGACCGCCTCGGTGATGGCCAGGTTCGTCACCCCGGGCTCCACCACGGCCCGGCGGTTCGGGATGTCGATCTCAAGGATCCGCCGCATGCGGGAGGTGACGATCAGCACGCCGTCCGTGCGGGGGAGGGCGCCGCCGGACAGGCCGGTGCCCGACCCCCGGGCGACGAAGGGCACGCCGTGCTCGCCGCACAGCCGCACCACCGCGGCGACCTGCTCGGCGTTTTCGGGCAGCACGACCACCCCGGGGGTCGCCCGGTGGTTGGTCAGCCCGTCGCACTCGTAGGTGCGCAGCCGTACGGGGTCGGTGACGACGGCGTCGGCCGGGAGCACGGCGGCCAGCCCCGCCGTCAGCCGTTCGAGCCCGGGCATCGGCTTCCCTCCACATCGTCACGGCATCCGCGCGTACGCGGGCAGCGTGAGAAACTCCGCGAAGTCGTCGTCAAGGGCGACCTCCTTGAACAGCGCCGTGGCCTGTGCGTAGAGCCGCTCGTCGTAACCCGGCTCGGTGGCGATCCGGGCCAGCTCCTCCTCGATGATCCGCTCGGCGAGCTCCCGTGTCACCACCGCGCCGCTGTCGGCCAGCGTGATGTCGTTGTGGATCCACTGCCAGACCTGCGAGCGGGAGATCTCGGCCGTCGCCGCGTCCTCCATCAGGTTGTGGATCGCCGCGGCGCCGTTGCCGCCCATCCAGGCCGCCAGGTAGCGCAGGCCGACGTCCACGTTGTTGCGCAGCCCGGCCTCGGTGATCTCACCGGGGGTTCTGGACACCGCCAGCAGATCCTCGGCCGTGACGTGGACGTCCTCGCGTAGCCGGTCGAGCTGGTTGGGCCGGTCGCCGAGCACGCCGTCGAACACCTCGCGGCAGATCGGCACGAGGTCGGGGTGGGCCACCCAGGAGCCGTCGAAGCCGTCACCCGACTCGCGGGTCTTGTCGGCCCGCACCTTCTCCAGCGCGACCTTGTTGACCTCGGGATCGCGGCGCGAGGGGATGAAAGCCGCCATGCCGCCGATGGCGTGCGCGCCGCGCTTGTGGCAGGTGCGCACCAGCAACTCGGTGTAGGCGCGCATGAACGGCGCGGTCATCGTCACCGCGTTGCGCTCGGGCAGCAGGAACTCCCGGCCCCGGGTGCGGAACTTCTTGATGACGCTGAACAGGTAGTCCCAGCGGCCCGCGTTGAGGCCCGCGGAGTGTTCCCGCAGCTCGTAGAGGATCTCCTCCATCTCGAACGCCGCCGGGTAGGTTTCGATGAGCACGGTCGCCCGGATCGTCCCCCGGGGGATGCCGAGCAGCTCCTGGGCCCGGACGAACACGTCGTTCCAGAGCCGCGCCTCCAGGTGCGACTCCATCTTCGGTAGGTAGAAGTACGGGCCGCGGCCCTTGCCGATCTGCCGGGTGGCGCAGTGGAAGAAGTAGAGCCCGAAGTCGACCAGCGAGGCGGACGCGGGCGAGCCGTCCACCACGATGTGCTTCTCCGGCAGGTGCCAGCCGCGCGGGCGGACGACGATCGTGGCCAGCTCCTCGTCCGGCCGCAGCGCGTACGTCTTGCCGCCGGAGGAGAAGTCGATCGCGCGGTCGAGGGCGTCGCGCAGGTTGAGCTGCCCGTTGACCGTGTTCTCCCATGTCGGGGAGTTGGCGTCCTCGAAGTCGGCCAGCCACACCTTGGCGCCCGAGTTGAGCGCGTTGATCGTCATCTTGCGGTCGACAGGACCGGTGATCTCGACCCGGCGGTCCTCCAGCCCCGGCGCCGGCGGGGCGACCCGCCACTCGGACTCCCGGACGCGGGCGGTCCCGGGAAGGAAGTCGAGCATGCCGCCGGCGGACAGCTCCTCCTGCCGCGCCTGCCGGGCGCCGAGCAGATCCCTGCGCCTGGGGTCGAACTCGCGGTGCAAGGTGGCCACGAAGCCGAGGGCCTCGGGAGTGAGGATCTCGTCGAACCGGTCCAGCATGGGGCCTTTGATCTCGACGTTTTCCATCTTTTCCACCTTCCGGAAAACTGGTTCTGAATGGTGGAATTGACGCTACTTCAGGCGACGGCAGGGGGTCAACGCCGGGGGTTCCTCAGGGGACGGTCCGGGGATTCCCCGATGGGAGACGGCGTACGCATCCCCGAAGATCGAGGACATGAGAAACAAGACGATGGCCGTCGCGGGGGCCGTCCTGGGAATGAGCCTCGTCGTCACGGCATGCGATGTGCGGATCGGCTTCGGCGGGCAGCAGGCCGTGGAGTCCTACGACGTGACGGACAAGGTGACCGTCCTGGACACCCGCACCGGGTCGGGCGACATCGTGGTGAACGAGAGCGACAGGTCCGGCGTCCACGTCACCGAGACCCTGCACTGGCGCGGAGACAAGCCCAAGGACGGCCATTCCGTCGACGGGGACACGCTCACACTGGCCTACAAGTGCGACAACTGCTCGGTGGACTACGAGGTGGAGGTGCCGCGCGGTCTCACCATGAAGATCGACACCGCGTCGGGAGACCTCACCCTGCGCGACGTCACCGGCCAGGTGAACGCCTCCACCGGCTCGGGCGACGTCGACGCGCGGGGGCTCGCCGCCAAGCAGGTCAACACCCGCACGGGGTCGGGGGACATCACGCTGCGGTTCACCGCCGTACCCGACCAGGTGCAGGCCGTGACCGGGTCGGGCGACGGCCGGCTCTGGGTGCCGGACGGCACCTACAACGTGAACGCGTCGACGGGGAGCGGCGACCGCAGGATCGAGGTGCCGGACGACGACTCGGCGCCGCACACGATCACGATCAGGACCGGATCGGGCGACGCCGAGGTGCACAAGCTCTGACGCGGCGCTACCGCGGCCGTCCGCGGCGCTCCGGCCTCAGGGGCGGGAGCGGCCTTCGGGCCGCGGATCGCGTCACGCGAGCACGGACTGGTTGGAGCGGAAGACGCCGGCGGGGTCGCGGCGACGCTTGATCTCCTGCAGCCGGGCCAGGGTGTCCGGGTCGAACGCGGAGACGGCCGTCTCGCCACCGCCCAGATAGGTCAGCGGCTTGCGGCCGGTCGTGTGCGGCGCCATCGCCCGGGCGATGTCCGCCAGCCGCGCGGCGACCGCCTGACCACTCTCCGGCGACATGATCGGCCCGATCATGCCCAGCAGGTACGGCTCGGCGATGGGCCCGGCCGCTCCGCCGCCGTCGGCGGGCCGGCTCACCGCGCCGCCCAGGTGGCGCACCTGCACCGAGGCCAGGGGGGCGATGTCGCCCGCGGCCGCGAGCAGATCGGCGCCCACGGCGTCGCCGAGCCCGGTCAGTAGTTCGCCGCGGCCCGCGCCGGGCACCGGCTGCGTCGGCTCGGCGCAGATGCCGCCCAGGGCGTCGAGCGGCATCACGGCGCGGGTGTCGAGCATCATGCCGGGAATGTCCTCGAACCGCCGCAGCAGGTCGCGCCCCTCCTCCTCACCGCCGAGGAACGTCGAGTCCACCGCGACCCCGGAGAGGCCGCGCAGCGGCTCGGGGACCTGGGGCAACGGGGGGAACTTCACCATCGTGAACCAGGCGGTCAGCTCGGCGGGCGCAGTCGAGGTCACCTCGCGGTACGCGGCGAGCACCTCGGGCGCACGCTCGGCCGGCCACAGCATGCGCCCGCCGTACAGCAGGGGTGCCGGGTGCAGGTCCAGCTCCATCGCCGTCACCAGCGCGAAGTCGCCGCCGCCGCCGCGCAGGGCCCAGAACAGGTCGGGGTCGGAGTCCGCCGTCACGCGTAAGGCCTCGCCGTCCGCGTCGACCACCTCGAAGGCCCGTACGGCGCCGGACGCCCAGCCATGCCTGCGGGCGAACCAGCCGAGCCCGCCGCCGAGCGTGTAGCCGGTCACGCTGACGACGGGGGAACTGCCGGGCAGGCCGGTCAGCCCGTGCTTGCCGGTCGCGCTCAGCAACTCGCCCCACTGCACGCCGGCCTCGACCCGGGCGGTCCGCTGCTCCGGCTGGATCTCCACACCGCGCAGCCGTCCGGTGCGCACCAGGATCGTCCCGTCGAGCCGGGTCGTGGCGCCGTGCCCGCTCGGCTGCGCGGCCACGGCGTGACCGGCCTGCTTCGCGTACCGGACCACGGCGGCGGCGTCCGCGGCGTCCTCGATCTCCACGACGGCCCGCACCTGCTGGTCCACGGCCCGGTTCCAGGGCAGCCGGGCCGCCTCGAAGTCGTCGTCGCCGGGCACGAGCACCCGTCCGCGCACCGCCCGCCGCAGATCGGCTTCAAAATTCGACACGTTTTTCCTCCTGATTCACGTTCTCTGATCGGCCCGGCATCCTGGTGGGGGCTGGTTGCAGCCGGATGAAAATCGACTGGAAGTGTGCTGCTCCGGCGACCCACAAGTCGGGCAATACGCTACAGATCGAAATCTTCGCGTCCAGAGGAATCATGGAATCCCGCCCGTGCGGCCCGTAAAAGATCGTCGGCCCGGCACGCCGTGGATATCGGCACGACCGGGCGGCGGGCGGTGCCGGCCATGGTCGTTCCGGAACCGGAACGGGCCGGTTCGCTCGACCGGGGCGGGCACCTCCCGGGACCGTCCGCCGGCACCCGCAGGCCTGTGCGGACCGGGCCGCCGTGCCGCGCGACTTTCGGCCCCGAACCGGGCTCATCGGAACCGGGCTCACCAGGACCGGGCGCATAAGGGAGTGCGTACGTCCCGGCGGTCGTGTCACCATCGACGAAGGGCGCTGCGGGGCCGGGAAGGCATCGGCGCGTCCGGCTGTTCTGTCTAGTAGAGATGACATATATGCGAAACGAGCCCGAAGACTTCGCCGTGGGCGATTACGAACTGGAAGAGCGCCAGGCGCTCCGCCGCGTAGCGGGTCTGTCGACAGAGCTCGAAGACATCACCGAAGTCGAGTACCGCCAGCTCCGTCTGGAGCGCGTGGTCCTGGTAGGCGTCTGGGCGGGTGGCACCATCCTGGACGCGGAGAACTCGCTGCAGGAGCTGAAGCTCCTGGCGGAGACCGCCGGTTCCCAGGTGCTGGAGGGTCTGATCCAGCGTCGGGACCGGCCCGACCCCGCCACCTACATCGGATCGGGCAAGGCCATCGAGCTGCGCGACATCGTCGCCGCCAGCGGCGCCGACACCGTGATCTGCGACGGCGAGCTGACCCCCGGCCAGCTCCGTCAGCTCGAAGAGGTCGTGAAGGTCAAGGTCATCGACCGGACCGCGCTGATCCTCGACATCTTCGCGCAACACGCCAAGAGCCGTGAGGGCAAGGCGCAGGTCGAGCTGGCACAGCTGCAGTATCTGCTGCCGCGCCTGCGAGGCTGGGGTGGCAACCTGTCGAGGCAGGTCGGCGGCCGCGCCGCGGGCGGCGTCGGCATCGGCGGCCGCGGCCCCGGTGAGACCAAGATCGAGCTGGATCGGCGGCGGATCCGCGAGCGCATGGCCAAGCTGCGGCGGCAGATCAAGGAGATGTCGACCGCCCGGCAGACCATGCGGCACCGCAGACAGGCCCGCGAGGTGCCGGCCGTGGCGATCGCCGGATACACCAACGCCGGCAAGTCGTCGCTGCTCAACCGGCTGACCGGCGCGGGCGTGCTGGTCGAGGACGCGCTGTTCGCGACCCTCGACCCCACCGTGCGCAAGGCGCGTACCCCCGAGGGCCGCCTGTTCACACTGGCCGACACGGTCGGCTTCGTACGGCACCTGCCCCACCAGCTCGTCGAGGCGTTCCGCTCGACGCTGGAGGAGGTGGCCGACGCCGATCTGATCCTCCATGTGGTGGACGGGTCGCATCCCGATCCCGAGTCGCAGATCGCGGCGGTCCGCGAGGTCCTGGCCGAGATCGAGGGCGCGCGGGACATCCCGGAGATCGTGGTCGTCAACAAGGCCGACGCCGCCGACCCGGTCGTGCTGACCCGGCTGACGATGAAGGAGCGGCACAGCATGGTCGTCTCCGCCCGCACCGGGACCGGGATCGCCGAGCTGATGTCGATGATCGAGCGCGAGCTGCCCCGCCTCGACCACGAGGTCAGGCTGCTGGTGCCGTACAACAGGGGCGACCTGATCGCGCGGGCGCACGACGAGGGCGAGGTCCTGTCGCTGGAGCACACCGGCGACGGCACCGTCCTGCACGCCCGGGTCTTCGCCGACCTGTACGCGGAGCTGGACCGGGTGGCCAAGCCCGTCGAGACCGTCTGACGCCATTTATCGGCGGGTCACCTTCCGCGTGTCGGTGGCCCGCCAACGGTTGCCCTTGCTACGATAAGGAAAGCCTAATGGGACCTTATGGCGTGGGTAACAACATGACTCCAGGCAGTGTGGTCACCCTTTCCAAGGCGTTCGCGGACATGGGATCGGCGTCGGCGATCCTGATCTCTCCGCAGCGTGTGAGACGACTGATGCGTTCGATGCGCATGAGATCGACGTGCGTTTCTGTCGCCAACTCTGTACATCCGGCCCACCGGTGAAATACCGTAACTGAACTAAATCGTCCGGGTTCGAGATCCCGGCGGTAGGGTCATCGCACAACATCGGTGCGCGATGAGGCAGGAGACCCCCCATGACGTCCGGACACGCAGCGGACCCGGCGGGCCAGGCGCCCGCAGGCGGGGGCCGTTCGTCGTCCAGGGGTGTTCGGCAGGTGGTCGGATGACCGTTCGCCTTCTCACCAACATCGGCCGGCTGTGGACCGGGCACGACGTCTGCAGCAACGCCGCGATTCTGGTGCACAACGACCGGATCGCATGGGTCGGCCGCGCCGCGGACCTCCCGCAGAGCGTTCCCGGAGTGGTGGACGACATCGTCGACGTCGACCACGTGGAGAACCTCGGCGGCGCTCTCGTCACACCCGGCCTCATCGACGCGCACACCCATCCCGTGTACGCCGGCAACAGGTACGCCGAGATGGCGATGCGATCCGGAGGCTCCAGCGCCTCGGCCATCGCGGCGGCGGGCGGCGGCATCGGGTCGACCGTCACCGTGACGCGCGGCACCGACCCCTGGACACTGTGCAACGGGGTCCGCGAACGGCTGCGCGAGTGGCTGCTCAACGGCACCACGACCGTCGAGGCCAAGACCGGCTACCACCTGACCCGCGACGGCGAGCTGGCCGACGTGCGGCTGCTGCGCGAGCTCGAGAAAGAGCCGATGATGCCGCGGGTACACGTCACGTTCCTGGCCGCTCACGTGGTGCCGCCGGAATACTTCGGCCGCCAGCGCGACTACGTCGAGGCCGTGGCCTCCTGGTGCGCGGACGCCGCCGGCGCCGGGGCCGACAGCGTGGACGTCTACTGCGACGATGGTCATTTCACCGCGGAGGAGGCCCGCTGGGTGCTGGCTTCCGGCCGCAACGTCGGGCTGCTGCCCCGCATCCACGCGGGCGCGTACAACCGGCGCGGCGCCGTCCAGCTCGCGGCCGAGATGGGCTGCGCCTCCGCCGACCTGCTCCACCACGCCTCCGACGAGGACGTCGCCCTGATGGCGAGGTACGGCGTGCCCGCCGTCGTCTGCCCGGGCGCGGCCTTGCAGGTGGGCCACCTCCCGCCGGTGCGGCGGATGCTGGCCCAGGGCGTCCCGGTGGCGCTCGGCAGCGACCACAACCCCGGCCACTGCGGCATCACCTCGATGTCCCTGGTCATCAGCCTCGCGGTGGCGGCGTTCGGGATGAGCGTCGGAGACGCCCTGCGGGCCGCCACACTGGGCGGCGCCCAGGTCCTCGGTGCCCCCGACCGCGGCATCCTCGCGCCCGGCCGCCTCGCCGACATCGTGCAGTGGGACGCCGACCACGAGGGCGCGTTCGCCTGGTCGTTCGGCCTCAAGCCGCGTCGCGTGTGGCGGGGTGGAGTCCCCGTTCAGTGACGCCCCCGCCCGGCCGGGGCCCTCGCGCCGAGACCCCCGGAGGCCGGCCGCGGCCGCCCTCGGCGTGCGCCGGCGTCTCCACCGGCGCCGCGTCATCTGAGTTCACGACCAGGTTGCCAGGCGATCAGCCCTGGGTAATCTCGCGATATGTCACCGTCTGTCGCTGTCGTCACTGATTCCACGGCGTACCTCGGCGCCGAGGCGACCGGTAGGTGGGACGTCACCGTCGTACCGGTTCAGGTGGTCCTGGGGGATGGCGAAGTCGACGACGTGACCCCCTTCGACGCGAACCTGCTCGCACACGCTCTCAAGGACCGCTCGCCGATCGTCACCTCGCGCCCGCCCCCTGAGCGTTTCGCGGACGTCTACCGGCGGGCCGCCGCGAACGGCTTTTCCGAGGTCGTCTCCATCCACCTGTCCGGCGCGCTGTCGGGCACCGCCGACTCCGCTCGTCTCGCCGCGCGTGACGCCCCCGTGCCGGTGGAGGTCGTCGACAGCGGGTCGATCGCGATGGGGCTCGGCTTCGCGGTGCTGGCCGCCGCGCGGGCGGCCGTCGCGGGAGCCCCCGCCGCCGAGGTGGCCGCCGTGGCCCGGCGGCGGGCCGCTGCCACGAGCACGTTCTTCTACGTGGAGACGCTCGACTATCTGCGGCACGGCGGGCGGATCGGCCGGGTGACCAACCTCCTGGGGTCGGCGCTGTCGATCAAACCGCTGTTGCGTATGGCCGACGGCGAGATCGGCGTGCTGGAGAAGGTCCGCACCGCGAGCCGTGCTCTGTCCCGCCTGGAGGATCTGGCTGTGGAGGCGGCCGGGGACCGGCCGGTCGACGTGGCCGTGCAGCACCTCATGGCGGCCGAACGGGCAGAGGCGCTCACCAAGGGACTGACCGCACGGCTGCCCAGGCTCGTACGGATGTGGGTGGCCGAGATCGGCCCCGTCCTCGGCGCGCACGTCGGCCCCGGGATGCTCGGCGTCACCGTCGCCCCCGCCGCAGTGGACTGAGCCGGTCGACGCCGCGGTGCGTTCGCCGCCGTCGACACATTCCCTCGCACCGGCGGTGATTCCGCCGCGACGGTTGGCGGTTGTCCACAGAATTCCGCTCGGGACCGGGCGGGGTCATGGCGTGTGCCTACCGTCCTTGGCGTGCGAAGCAAGGAGTCTCGCGGGGCCGCGCGCGGCGTCGCCGCCGGCGAGTCCCGCCTGCGCGGGCTGTTGCGTCCGCTCGATCCGGTTCCCCCGTCCGCCCGCCTGCGGTCGGTGCCGTCCCCGCCAGGGCCGCCGCCGTCCTTCGGCGCTCCTGACCCCGTTCGTACGGAGACCCGTCCGCCTGAGGAGGCCGAGGAGGCTGAGGACGGCCCTTGCCGTGAGGACCTTTCCGGCCTGTCCGAGGAGGTCGCGCATCGGTGGGAAGGATGTGCGGACGGGCCCGAGGTCGCCACGCGTGACCTGCGAACGCTCGGACGGGCGGCTTTCGGCCGCGCCCTGCCACGGCTCGATCCGGGCATGCCGGGGCTACGGGTGCTGGTGGCCGCCGGGTTGCTCGCGGCGGTCGTCACCGGGATCCTCGTGTGGCGGTCGAGGCCGGTGGCCGAGCCGATCGCCCCGCCGCTCCCGGCCACCGCCGTTCGCGACCTTGGCCCTGCCTCCGTCCCCGGAATGGTGCAGAGTGCGGCCTCGCCTGCGACGCCGGCACCTGAAGGCGGCGCCGGACCGGGCGCCAGAGCCTACGTCCCGGGCGCCGCGGGCATCGCGGCCCCATCCGGCGCATCGGCTCAGGTCGTGGTGTACGTGACGGGCAAGGTCCGCGACCCGGGGGTGTTCGTTCTCGCGCCGGGCTCACGGGTCGCCGACGCGATCGAGGCCGCGGGCGGCCTTCGGAAGGGCGCGAAACCGGGCGGAGTCAACCTGGCCCGGCGCGTGGTGGACGGTGAACAGATCGTCGCCGGAAGCCCGGCGCCGCCCGGCGCGGGCCCTGCTCCGGGTCCTGCAGGCGTGGGGCCGGAAGGCCCGGGAGCCGGAGTGGTGAACCTCAACACCGCCACCGCCGAGCAACTCGACGCGCTGCCCGGGATCGGCGGTGTGATCGCGCAACGGATCGTCGACTACCGGACCTCCCACGGAGGTTTCCAGAGCGTGGACCAGCTGAAAAACGTTCCGGGCATCGGAGAAAGGAAGTTCGCCGAGATGCGCGACAAGGTCTCCGTGTGACCGCCGTCGGCCGCCCCCACGACCTTCCCGAGGGTCGCGACGAGCCGGGGCACGATGACTTGATGAGGGATGAGTCGGGGCTCGCCAGGACGGGTCCCGGTCCGGCGGCGCTGGCCACTCCGGCGTTGGCCTCCTGGCTCACGGCACTCGTGCTGCTCGGCTGCCCCGCCGTCGCCGGAGCCGCCGTGGCACTGGCCGCGGCTGTCGCGGGCACCGTCACCTGGGCCGTGGCGCGGCGCCCCAACGACATGGCGGACCCCACCCAGGCTCCGGTGGGAGAGTACGGCCGGGGTGGCGCCGCCGAGGCAGGCGGGCGATTCGCCGGCCCGGCGGGGGCGCCGGGCGCCGCCGTCAGGATCGCGCTGGCGGCGCTCGCGTCCGTGGCCGTCACGGCCTCGGTGGCGGCGTTCACGGTTCACGGGGTGACCACCGGGCCGGTGCCGGAAATGGCCCGCCGGGACGCCACGGTGACCGCAGAGGCCGAGATCACCGACGATCCGCGTATCCGGCCGCACCAGGGCGGGGTGTCCCGGCGGGAGACGGCGGTCGTCCGGGCCCGGATGCTCGTGGTGACAACCGCCCGGGAGCGGTACGTCGTGGATGTGCCCGTCGTGCTGCTGGGTCCCGCCGACGGGTGGCGTTCGCTGCTGCCGAGCCAGCGGGTCAGGGTGCGCGGGCGGCTGGGACCGGCCGAGCCGGGTGAGCCGGTCGCGGCCGTGATGCTCGTCCGGGGGCCGCCCGAGCCGATCGGCGCGCCCTCGGCCGTGCAGCGTGCGGCCGGAGTGCTGCGCGCGGGGCTGCGCGAGGCGAGCGGCGTGCTGCCGGACGACCAGCGCGGTCTGTTGCCCGGCCTGGTCGTCGGCGACGTGTCGCGCCTCGACGAGGAGGTCCGGCTCGACCTGGCGACGGCGGGGCTCGGCCACCTCACCGCCGTTTCCGGCACCAACCTGGCGATTGTGGCGGGCGCCGTGCTGGTGCTCGGGCGCTTCGCCGGCCTGCCACTGGCCCTCCGGGCCGTGGTCGCGGTCGTCGCGATGATCGCGTTCTCGATCGTGGCGAGGCCGTCGCCGAGCGTGTTGCGAGCCCTCGTCATGGGAACCGTCGCCGCCGTGGCACTTGGCACCGGCCGCCCCCGCGACGGCGTGGCCGCCCTGTCGGCGACCGTGCTGGGACTGGTCGTGTTCGATCCCGGGCTGTCCCGGCAGTGGGGCTTCGCGCTGTCGGTGTTCGCGACCGGCGGCATCCTGGTCCTCGCGCCACGGTGGCGTGACCGGCTGACGGCGCGCCGGGTGCCCCGCCTGCTCGCCGAGGCCCTGGCCGTGGCCGCCGCGGCGCAGACGGCCGTCACGCCCCTGCTGGTGCTGATGTCCGGGCGCCTCGACCTGGCCGCGATCCCGGCCAACCTGCTCGCCGAGCCCGCGGTGGCGCCCGCGACGGTGCTCGGGTTCTGCGCCGCCGTGATCGCGCCGGTGAGCATGGACCTGGCCCGGCTGCTGGTGCGCCCCGCCGGGTGGGCTGTGGGCTGGATCATCGCGGTGGCCCAGCGGGCGGCGGACCTTCCGTTCGCCTCGGCCGAGTGGCTCGGGGGCGTGCCGGGAGTAGCCGTGCTCGCGGTGGCGGCCGTCGCGGGATGGCTCGTCCTGCGGGGCCGTGCGCGCAGGCGCCTGGTCGCGGCGCTCGCTGCGGGAGCGTTGCTAGCCGCCCTCGTGGCCATGCCGGTGGTGTCGCCCTGGCCGCCGCCGGGATGGCTGCTGGTCGTCTGCGACGTCGGCCAGGGGGACGCCCTGGTGCTGGCGGCAGGTCCCGGCCGGGCGGTGGTGGTCGACGCCGGGCCGCAGCCGGGCCCCGCCGACCGGTGCCTGCGCGCTCTCGGAGTGCGACAGGTGCCGCTCGTGGTCCTCACCCACCCCCACCTCGACCACGTCGGCGGGCTGCCCGGCGTGCTGCGCCGCCGCGCGGTGGGGGCGGTGGTCGTGAGCCCGGGCCGCGTGCCGGAGGGCGAGGCCGGTCGCGTCTCCGCGCAGCTCAGGACGGCCCGAATCCCGGAATGGCAGGCGGTTCCCGGGATGCGGTGGCGATTCGGGCCGAGCGAGATCACCGTGGTCGCCCCCGAGCCCGGTGTGGCGCCGCAGGGCACCGGCGAGGGGGCGACGGCCAACAACGCCAGCGTCGTGCTGCTGGTCCGCTGGTCCGGGCCGCCCACGGCACCACGCGACCCGCCGCCCGTAGCGCACGGCGTAGCCCCAGTGCAGGGCGCAGCCGCAGCGCGGGGCGCAGCGGCAGTGCCCGCAGTGCCTCGGGTGTCCGGAGCGCCCGGAGCGCCTGCCGGGCCCGGCGCACTACCAGCGTCGGGACCGATTCTGGGGGCGGCCCTGCTCGCCGGGGACCTGGAGACGGAGGCGCAGGAGGCCCTGGTGCGGTGCGGCCTGCCACGGGTCGACGTGCTGAAAGTGCCCCATCACGGGTCGTCCCGGCAGGCGCCGGCCTTCCTCGCCGCCACGGGCGCGCGGGCCGCCCTCATCAGCGTCGGCGCGGTCAACGACTACGGGCATCCCGCCCCACTGACGCTGCGGCGCCTGCGCTGGCTCGGCATGCGGCCCTACCGCACCGACCTGTCGGGGGACATCGCCGTCGTCGCCGCCCATAACGGTCTCGCCGTGGTCGTACGGGGCAAGTGAGCGGGTGGAGTCGTGCGCGAGGATCACGAGCAGAGCGGTGTTTTCCGCACCCAGCGCGGGCACGTGCGCCCGCTCGGCAGCGGCCTGTCCGCACCGAATACCGGGGCGGCGGACTCTGGCCGTGGAAGTGCTCCTGACCTGCCGATCAACGGTGCGGACGTGGTTCGGCCCGGCGCCGGGTGGCGTGGATGGAGCCGAGGAGGTCGAGGGCCTGAGCGCTGACGCTGCCTGGCTCGGCATGGTAGATCACAAGCTGCTGGCCGGGGGCGTCGCGTACGTCGAAAGCCTGGTAGGTGAGCGTGAGGGGTCCAACGTCGGGGTGGAGGAAGTGCTTGGCGTCCTGGGTCTTGCCGCGCACGGTGTGAGCGTTCCATAGGCGGGCGAAGTCCACACTGTGCTCGGTGAGGGTGCGGACGAGTTCGCGTAGCCGCGGGTTGTCCGGATCGAAGCCCGCTGCCTGGCGCAGATTGGCGACGGTGGCCTGGGCCGCTCGGTCCCAGTCTGTGTAGAAGCCTCGGCCCGCGGGGTCGAGGAAGGTCATGCGGGCCAGGTTGTCCGCCGGCTCGAACGGGGCGTAGAGGGCGTCGGCCAGGGAGTTGGTGGCGAGGATGTCCAGGGTTCGGCTCATGACGAATGCCGGAGTGCTGGGGTAGCCGTCCATCAACTGGCGCAGCGCCGGGCTGACCCGGTCGGCGACGTGGGCGGAGGGCCGGTAGCCCGGCGCCGTCCCGGCCAGCAGGTACAGGTGCGCTCGGGCATCTGCGTCGAGGCGCAGCGCGCGGCTGAGGGCGTCGAGCACCTGGGGTGAGGGGTTGCGCTCGCGCCCTTGTTCCAGGCGGGTGTAGTAGTCGGCGTTCACTCCGGCCAGGACGGCGACCTCCTCACGGCGCAGCCCGGCGACTCTGCGGGCCCCGTAGCTCGCCATGCCGACGTCCTCCGGCTGCAGCCCGGCGCGGCGGGCGCGCAGGAAGTCCCCCAGATGGTTGCTGTCCATGTGCTCAGGCTATGCGGCGGCTCCGCCGTGCTGCCTGGGTGCGCCGCACCCAGGCAGCACACGTCCTGGTTGATGCCTCCCGGCCTGCGCAGACTCGGTGGAGCGAGCCAGGACGCGTGGAGTGAGCAAAGGAAAGGAGCCCGCCATGGCCCAGATCGCCGATGACGGCAACGTCGACGTGATCGGAATGTGGGTGACAGCGGACGGTTACATCCGCCAGGAGTTGCTGCCGGACGGTCGCTACGACGAGGCCCGCGGCGAGCGGCGCAGCGCGTACACCGGCCGGTACACGGTGACCGGCAGCCACCTCGACTACGTCGACGACACCGGGTTCACCGCGACGGGTGACATCCGGGACGGGGTCCTCTATCACGAGCACCTCGTGCTGTACCGGGAGGAGAGGCCGTCATGACAGAGGTCGCCTGCGGCTTCACCGGCGTATGACCGGCGCTCGCAACGCCACAAGACCCGACCCAGCGATCGGCACAACGAGACACAGGGGGATTTCCCATGACAGGGCAACGACTCGCCGGCAAGGTCGCGCTGATCACCGGCGCGACCGGCGGCATCGGCACGGCGACCGCCGAACTCTTCGCCGACGAAGGCGCCCGGCTGGTGATCACCGATGTCGCCGAAGGGCCCCTGCGCGACCTGGCCCACCGGATCGAGGCGCGTGGCGCGGAGGTCGTTGCCGCCCGCCTCGACGTCTCCTCCGCGTGGGAGTGGGACAACGTGATCGGCGTCGTGCGCGACCGGTTCGGCATGCTGGACGTGCTGGTGAACCTCGCCGGCATCGTGGACTGGCCGGGCATCGAGGACACGCGGGAGGACGCCTGGGACCGCGTCATCGACGTGAACCAGAAAGGCACCTGGCTCGGGATGAAGGCGGCGATGCCGCTCCTGCGCGCGAGTGGCAACGCGTCTGTGATCAACACGTCATCGGTGCTCGGGCTCGTGGGAAGCGGCGCCGCCGCGGCCTACCAGGCGTCCAAGGGCGCGGTGCGTCTGTTGAGCAAGACCGCCGCGGTCGAGTACGCGCGGCAGGGAGTGCGGGTCAACTCCGTGCATCCCGGGGTCATCGCGACGCCGATGATCCAGGATCTCCTGGACGAGCAGGGTGATCAACAACCGGACATCCAGCGCACCCCGATGCGCCGGGCCGGCCGTGCCGACGAGATCGCACCCGCTTTCCTCTTTCTCGCCTGCGACGACTCCTCGTTCGTCACCGGCTCGGAGCTCGTGGTCGACGGCGGGCTCACCGCTTACTGAGCAGCGGACGCAGGACGGCGCGCAGAAAAGTCTGCAGCCGCGTCATCGCGAGGCGATCCAGGCGCCTCGCAACCGGCGTCTGACCTCACCACCCAAGGAGTGGACAATGACACCCGCGAATCCGTCCGTCGAGACCGCCGAGTTCGCTAAAAAGGTCGCCCTCGTCACCGGGGCCGCGCGCGGCGTGGGCAAGGAGACCGTCCGGCTGCTGCACCACCGTGGCGCACAGATCGTCGCCGTCGATCAACGCCCCGAGGTGAAGGAACTGCCCACCGAGTTTCCGGGCGTGCACCCCCTTGTCGGCGATGTCACCGATGAGGCGACCGCCCACCTCGCGGTGCGGGAGGCCGTCGATGTCTTCGGCGGTCTCGACATCCTGGTCAACAACGCCGGGCGCACCCTCAACAAGCCGATCACAGAGACGACGGCGCAGGACTGGGACGCCGTGATGGCGGTCAACGCCCGAGGTTCTTTCTTCTTCGCCCGCGAGGCGTTCCGTGCGATGCGGAGCCTTGGTGGTGGAGCCATCGTGAGCACGGGCTCCTACGTCTGCACGATCGCGCTGCCCGAGGGCGCCGCCTATAGCGCGTCCAAGGGGGCACTGGCCCAGTTGACCAAGGTCCTCGCCGTCGAGGGCGGGCCCTTGGGCATCCGGGCGAACATCGTGGCCGCGGGCGTCATCGAGACGGACTTCCTCGACACCTTCCGCTCCGACAGCCGTGCGTACCTGGCGTCCTTCGCCGGCGCCCAGCCGCTCGGCCGGGTGGCCAAGCCGGAAGAGATCGCCGAGGTGCTCTGCTTCCTCGCATCGCCGCGTTCGAGCTTCGTCACGGGCGCCGTGGTCGCGGCGGACGGCGGGTTCACCGCGATTTGAGCGGCAGACCCGTACCCCCGCAACACGGCAGCGGCAGGGCGGACAGCGGGCGTGCGGATGTGCCGTGGCCGTCTGGGCGTGGCATGCTGCCTGACATGGCGAATCCAGCACCCGTGACCCTGGTCGTCGGCGACGAGGAGTTCCTGGCCGATCGCGCCGTCGGCTCCATCGTGGCGGCGGTACGCGCCGAGGACCCGGGGGCGGAGCTGCGCGATCTTCAGGGGAGCAAGGTGGAGCCGGGGGAGCTCACCGGGCTCGCCTCCCCCTCGTTGTTCGGTGATCGGTCGGTCATCGTGATCCGCGGGGCACAGGACCTCTCGAAGGACGTCATCGCCGAGATCGTGAAATACACCGCCCATCCGGCCGACGACACGGTGCTGGTGCTGGCCCACCCCGGCGGGGTCAAGGGGAAGGCCCTGGTCGACGGCGTGAAGAAGGCAGGCGCCGACGTCGTCACCGTGACCAAGCTCACCAAGGCGGGAGAGCGGCTCGACTTCATCAAGGCCGAGGTGCGCGGGGAGGGCCGTTCGATCTCGCCCGCCGCCGCCCAGGCGCTGCTCGACGCCGTGGGCAGCGACCTGCGCGAACTGGCGGCCGCCTGCAACCAGCTCGCCTTCGACACCGAGGGCAAGAACATCGACGAGGCGGCGGTCGCGAAGTACTACCGGGGACGCGCCGAGGTCAGCGGCTTCACGATCGCCGACCTGGCGATCGAAGGCCGGCTGGGGGAGGCGCTGGAACAGGTCCGGTGGGCGATCGCCACGGGCGTGGCGCCGGTGCTGATCGTCAGCGCGCTGGCGGGAGGCCTGCGCTCGCTCGCCAAGGTGGGCGGGGCGCCCCGCAACCTGCGCGGCGGCCAGCTCGCGAGCCATGTGGGCATGCCGCCCTGGAAGATCGACCGGGTGAAGCGCCAGCTGGCCGGCTGGGGACCGGAGGGGATTTCGATCGCCCTGCAGGCCGTGGCCACCGCCGACGAGCAGGTCAAGGGCGGCGGCACCGACCCGGCGTACGCACTGGAGAAGGCCGTCCACACGATCGTCACCAGCCGCGGCACCCGCTGAGCGCTGCCGCCGCCGGCTCAGGCGGGGCCGGGGTTCTCCATACGAAGCAGCATCCGCTTGAGCAGCGCGGCGATGACGTCCTGGTCGTCCGGCCCCAGCACGCCCACCATCGCGTCCTCGACCTCGCCGCGCAGGTCCATCGCCTTGAGCCAGATCGCGCGGCCCTCGCTCGTCAGCTCCACGTCCACCCGGCGGCGGTCCTCCGCGCTGCGGATGCGCCGGACGAGCCCCGCCTTCTCCAGGGTGTCGAGACGGCCCGTCATGCCGGCGGGAGAGACCTTCAACTCGGCGGCGAGCTCTGACGGGGTGGCCCGGCCGCCTTCCCCGCGGGCGCCGAGCCAATGAAGCGTCTCGTACTCGAAGTCCTGCAGGCCCACCGCGGCCAGCGCGGTGTCCTTCGCCTGGGCCAGGTGCTTCACCAGGAACTGCATGCGCGTGACGATCGCCTCCACGCGTTCGTCGAACGGCGCCCTGCCGCGCCACCGCGCGATGTGCCGGTCCACCGAGTCGTCCACGGAACAATCATACGCCGGATGAAAATACGTTGACGAAAGATTCGCTGACGAAATACCTTCCCTCGCATGATTGCACGTCTGGTCGCCGGGCGGACGGTCGCGGCGCTCGCCACCGCCCTGATCCCCACCGGGCTCACCCTCGCCGTCATCAGGGTGACCGGCTCCGCCCTCGACCTCGGCGTCGTCCTCGCCGCAGAGATGCTGCCCATGCTCCTGCTGCTCCCGGTCGGCGGAGTGATCGCGGACCGCTTCCCGCCGCGGCGGGTGATCCTCGTGGCCGACCTGGTCCGCTGCGCCGCTCAGGTGGCGCTCGGGTCGCTGCTCCTCCTCGGGCACCCCGGTATCACCGTGATGGCGGTGCTCGCGGCGCTCACCGGAGCCGCGGTGGCCTTCGGCGTCCCCGCGGTGTCACCGCTGGTCATCGGAGTGGTGCCCGTGGAGCACCGGTTGCGGGTGAACGCCCGCATCGGAGTGGCCGGCGGCCTCGCCCAGATCGCCGGCCCCGCGCTCGCCGGAGGTCTGACGCTGTGGCTCGGGCCGGGCTGGTCCTTCCTGCTGACCGGGGTCCTGTTCGCCGGCTCCGCGGTCACGCTGGGCGGCCTGGTCACGGCTCCCCGGCCGGTGACCGAACGCGATCACTTCTTCGGTGACCTGCGGGAAGGGTGGCGCGAGGCGCGGCGGCACCGCTGGTTCCTGATCAGCGTGGCCGGGCACGGCGTCTGGCACCTCGGGGCAGGCGTGCTGCTGACCCTCGGCCCGGTCATCGCCGTACGCAGCCTGGGCGGGGAGCCGGTCTGGGTGGTCGTCGCGCAGGCGGGAACGGTGGCGACGGTGCTCGGCGTCTTCATGGCTCCCAGGCTGCCGATCCGGCGGCCGCTCGCCGTGGCGGCGGTCGGGGCGGCGACCTACGCGTGCCCGCTCGTCGCCTTCGCGTTCCCTGCGGCGTTCCCCGCGCCGGCCGTGGTCGTCACCGCGGCCTACGTCGTCGCCATGCTGGGCGTGGGGATGCTGACGCCGCTGTGGGAGACGGTCGTGCAACAGCGTGTGGAGCCCCAGGCCCTCGGCCGGGTGGACTCGTTCGACGCGCTCATCTCCTTCGCGGCCCGGCCCCTCGGGCTCGCCGCGGCCGCGCCGCTCGCCGCCTGGGCCGGGTCCGCGGCACCTCTGCTCACGGCGGCGGTGCTGGTGGCCGCGGTCAACCTGGCCGTGCTCGCCCTGCCCGAGGTCCGGCGGCGCACGACGGAGGAGGCGCAGCCGCCCGTGCCCGCCTGACACCCGGCCGCGGGTACGCGAAAGCCGCGGGTACGCGAAGAGCGGCGGGTACGCGAAAACGCCGCATCCCCCGCGAGGGGAGATGCGGCGTGCGCTTGGTGGAACTACTTGGCGGCCTGCAGGGCGGCGGCGCGCTGGGCGATCGCCGACTTCCGGTTGGCGGCCTGGTTCTTGTGAATGACGCCCTTGCTGACGGCCTTGTCGAGCTGCCGGGACGCGGCCTTGAGCGCGACGAGGGCCTCGTCGACGTTGCCCTGGTCGGCGGCCTCGCGGAACTTGCGGACCGCGGTCTTCAGGGACGACTTGACGGCCTTGTTACGCAGCCGGTGCTTTTCGTTCTGCCGGTTGCGCTTGATCTGGGACTTGATGTTCGCCACGAAGAAAGCCTCAGTGTTAAGTCTAGGTCGGATGGGGCGCGCGGGCTCGTGAGAGGGCGCGCCACACGCAGTTGGACAGGATACCAACAGCCCGGGTCGCCGCTCAAATCACGACGACAGGGCCGCCCCCGCTCATGCTATCGCGGCGCGGCCGCCGAGGTCCGCACATCGGACCGCCCGCCCGAGGACTTCACGCCCGAGGACTTCACGCCCGAGGTCTTCATGCCCGAGGACTTCACGCTCCCTGCGGCGCCGCCGCGCACCCAGGCCCGCTCGTATTCCCTCCAGTCCTCCTCGGTGGCCGCGAAGTCGACGTACAGGGCCAGGCCGAACTCGGTGCGGGGCCCGTGCTCGCTGATCGCGAGCCGCGCGCCCTCTGCCGCGGCCTCGACGCTCTCGGCCCAGTCGCCGTAGGAAATGCCGTGGTCGTGATACGCCGGAGCCCCGATGAGGAGGGTCTTGTCCTCGGGCACGAGGTCCAGGGCGAGCGAGGTCTGCCGTGCGACGTAGCCGCCGTACAGGGACGGCAGGGGCGTCCCGGAGTCGTATGTCATGATCGCGACCTGGTCCGTGAGGCCGGCGACCTGGCGGAAGTAGTCCGGCGTCCAGTACTTGTCGTGGCCGATCGCCAGGGCGGCGGGGGCGCGCAGGCCGGGCAGCGGCTCGATCTGCTGGGTGGAGACCGACAGGAGCCGGGTGCCGATGGCCGCCCGTGTCTCCCGCAGCACGCCGAGGAACGGCCCGTCCCCGTCGTCGACCGGTTCGAAGTCGTAGTGGATTCCGTCGAACCCGAGGGTGACCAGATCGCGGGCGCCCGCCACGACGCGGGCCCGCGTCGCCGGGTCGGCCAGGCTCAGATGAGGCTTGCCGTTGTCGTTCACCGTCTGGCCGAGCCAGGCCGACACCCGGACGCCGGGCACGTTCTTCCGCCACCATTTCAGGAAATTTCCGGCATTGGCGTAGCGATCGGGCGGTAACGTCCCGTCGTACTTGAACGGCCCGCTGTGGACGTACACGTCCCTGATCCCGCCCGCGCGAAGCCGTACGGCGAGGGCCCGCACGTCGGCCTCGGTGCGGCGGCCGTCCACCCAGGCGTGGCCCATCCACAGGGCGTCGTGGCCGGTGGTCCTGGCCCACCCGGCGGGCGTTCCGGCGTACTGCAGGCGCAACGCGGCCGCGGCTGCGAGGCCGAGCGCGAGCGGTATGGCGACGACGGCGGCGACTACTCGCAGGACACGTCTGGTGGTCAAGGCAAGCATCCGGACATGCCACCATGGAGGGTGGCTGGTTCGCCAGCCTCGAAAGGGCCCGCCGAGCGAGACGAGAGCGGCCCGATCGACCAGCAGTCACTCGAAACCTGTATGACCACATCTTGTCGAAACGGACCCCGGTGCGCACTCAGCCTGGCCAGACCGACCCCGCGTTGATCCGCAACTTCTGCATCATCGCGCACATCGACCATGGCAAGTCGACCCTCGCCGACCGCATGCTGCAGATCACCGGCGTGGTGGACGACAGGTCGATGCGTGCGCAGTACCTCGACCGCATGGACATCGAGCGGGAGCGGGGCATCACCATCAAGTCGCAGGCCGTGCGGCTTCCGTGGAACGGCCACGTCCTCAACATGATCGACACGCCGGGCCACGTGGACTTCACCTATGAGGTGTCCCGGTCGCTCGAGGCGTGCGAGGGCGCGATCCTGCTCGTGGACGCCGCCCAGGGCATCGAGGCGCAGACGCTGGCCAACCTCTACCTGGCCATGAACGCCGACCTCCACATCATCCCGGTGCTCAACAAGATCGACCTGCCCGCCGCGCAGCCCGACAAGTACGCCGAGGAGATCGCGGGCCTGATCGGCTGCGACCCCGGCGACGTGATGCGCGTGTCCGGCAAGACCGGCGTGGGTGTCAAGGAGCTGCTCGACCATGTCGTGGAGCACATCCCGGCGCCCGTCGGCAAGGCCGACGTCCCCGCCCGGGCGCTGATCTTCGACTCGGTGTACGACACCTACCGGGGCGTCGTGACGTACGTCAGGGTGGTCGACGGACACCTGTCCAAGCGCGAGCGTGTGCTGATGATGTCCACCGGTGCCCAGCACGAGCTGCTGGAGATCGGCGTCATCTCGCCGGAGCCCATGCCGTCCGACAAGGGGCTCGGCGTCGGCGAGGTGGGTTACCTGATCACCGGTGTGAAGGACGTGCGCCAGTCGCGGGTCGGTGACACGGTCACCAACGCGGCCAAGCCCGCCGCGGAGGCGCTGGGCGGCTACGAGCACCCCAAGCCGATGGTCTACTCGGGGCTCTATCCGATCGACGGCGACGACTACCCCGAGCTACGCGAGGCCCTCGACAAGCTCCGCCTGAACGACGCCGCTCTCGTTTACGAGCCGGAGACCTCGGCCGCGCTCGGCTTCGGCTTCCGCTGCGGCTTCCTCGGGCTGCTGCACATGGAGATCGTGCGGGAGCGGCTGGAGCGCGAGTTCAACCTGTCGCTGATCTCGACGTCTCCCAACGTCATCTACCGGGTGATCATGGAGGACGGCAACGAGCACGTCGTCACCAACCCCTCGGAGTTCCCGGCCGGCAAGATCGGCGAGATCTACGAGCCGGTGGTGAAGGCCACGGTGCTCGCGCCGGCCGAGTTCATCGGAGCGATCATGGAGCTGTGCCAGGGCCGCCGCGGCCAGCTCCAGGGCATGGACTACCTGTCGGAGGACCGGGTCGAGATCCGCTACACGCTCCCGCTCGGCGAGATCATCTTCGACTTCTTCGACCAGCTCAAGTCGAAGACCCGGGGGTACGCCTCGCTCGACTACGAGCCGTCGGGCGAGCAGGCGGCCGACCTGGTCAAGGTGGACATCCTGCTGCAGGGCGAGACCGTCGACGCGTTCAGCGCAATCGTCCACCGCGACAAGGCGTACGCCTACGGGGTGGAGATGGCCAAGAAGCTCAAGGAGCTCATCCCGAGGCAGCAGTTCGAGGTGCCCATCCAGGCCGCCATCGGCGCCCGCGTCATCGCCCGGGAGAACATCCGCGCCATCCGCAAGGACGTCCTGGCCAAGTGCTACGGCGGTGACATCAGCCGTAAGCGCAAGCTGCTGGAGAAGCAGAAGGAAGGCAAGAAGCGGATGAAGATGGTCGGCCGGGTGGAGGTCCCCCAGGAGGCCTTCGTCGCGGCCCTCTCGTCCGAGACGCCGGACAAGAACAAGAAGTAGCTCCGTCCGACTTGAACAGAACTTAATAGGATCGCCGGGAAACATGACCATCCGTTAACGTTTGGGCATGCGGATCCTCTCTGTGAACGTGGGCCGGGCCGTCGACGCCGAGTGGGCCGGCAACCTGCGGCGCACGGCGATCGACAAGCGGAAGGCGGACGGCCGGCTCGCCGTACGCGAGAACGGCCTGGCGGGCGACGAGCGCGCCGACGTCGCCAACCACGGCCACCCCGACCAGGCGGTGTACGCCTACGCGCGGGAGGACTACGACTGGTGGGAGCCCCGCATGGGCCGCGAGCTGCGCGACGGCCAGTTCGGGGAGAACCTCACAACCTCCGGCGCCGACGTGACCGGCGCGGTCCTCGGGGAGCGGTGGCGGGTCGGCACGGCCGTCCTGGAGGTCACCGCCCCCCGCGTCCCCTGCGTCGTGTTCCGCAACTGGCTGGACGAGCGCGGCTGGGTCAAGCGCTTCACCGAGGCGAACCGCACCGGGGCGTACTTCCGGGTGATCGAGCAGGGCGAGCTCGGCGCGGGCGACGAGATCGAGGTGCTCGACCGGCCCTCGGACGGCGTGACGATCGCCGAGTCGTTCCTGGCTTACCACGGCGACCGCAACCTGCTGCTGCGGATCCTCGCCCTGCCCGGCCACAGCGACAAGTGGGACCGGGTCGCCGAGCGCGTGCTCGGAAGCCGGACCGACGCGGTCGCGAGCTGATCACGAACTGCCCGCGGCCCTCGGTTCCGGCCGCGGAGCGATCTACCGTGGCCGCATGAGACGCCTCGCGGGTCTGCTCGTGGTCGGATCGATCGCCTTCGGGGCGACCGGCTGCACGGTTCCCACCAACGGGATCACCGGTCTCAGCGTGGACCGGGCCGGGCACCTCGTCATCGTCCTGGCCTGGTGCGGGCGGCAGCCGGACGGCGTGACCGTCTATCACGAGCGGTACCCGGAAGACCCCACCCCGGCGACGTACGACCCCGATGCGACGGAGCCGGCCGATCCGTCCATCGTCGACGCCTCCTATCTGGCTCCCCGGGTGGCGGGTGAGACGGCGTCCTTCCGGCTCGACGCTCCCGGCGACGGCTGGCGGGCCGATCGGGAATTGCCGTCGCTCGATCCCACCGTCACCTACTGGGCATATGGCTGGACGAACGACAACAGCTATTCGACGTCGCACGCCGAGTTTCAGCCCGGCGACGCGGACAAGCTCAGGCGCAAGCCGGGCACGGTGCTCGTCAAGGAGTACGACGACAGGAAGGGAAAACTCGTCGACGCGCTGATCCCGCGGGCCGAGTTCGACCGCAGAGGACAGACGGAGGAGTGCCCTTCCTGATCAGGCGAACCGGGCGAGGAGCCGGTCCAGCATCCGCTGCCTGGCGGGCCAGGGGAAGGCCGGGACGCCGACGCTGAGCACGGCGTAGCCGTGCAGAGCCACCCACAACGCGGTGGCGTCCAGTTCCGGGGAGCCGTCACCGCCGGCCTCGGCGACGGCGGTGACGAGCCGGCCGAACGCCTGCCCGCCTGAGAGATCCTCCATCGTCCGGGTCTTCGCCGGGCCGCTCCGGCGCCGCTCGAAGGCCACCCGGTAGCGGTGGGGCCGCTCCTCGGCGAAGGCGAGATAGGCCACGCACAGGGCGCGCAATCGGGCCGCCGGATCGTCCACGCCCTCGACGGCGGCGGCCAGCGCGGCGTCGAGTTCGGCGAACGCCCGTGCGACAACGGCGTCCACGACGGCGTCCCGGTCCGCGAAGTGCGCGTAGATCGACGGCGCGGCTATCCCGGCCTGCCGTGCCACCCCGCGCAGGGTGATCGCGTCCTCGCTGCCGGTCTTCTCCAGCAGGGCGGTCGCCGCCGTGACGATCTCCTCCCGGAGACGGCCTCCCTCTCCTCGCCTGTTGCGCGCCCGCTGTCCCTCGATGCTCATGTTTACGTATGTTAGCTTGTGACCGTAAGTTAACGGCCGTTAGGTTAGAAAAGGTAGGACATGAGCGACATCGTCGGGCAGATCGACCGCGCCATCGCCATGACGGCGGGCATCGTGAAGGGCATCGGAAGCCACCAATGGGATGCGGCCACGCCGTGTTCGGGGTGGGACGTGCGCGCCGTGCTCAATCACACCGTGGGCGGCGTGCGCATCTTCGCCGCGGAGCTCACCGGCGCCGACGCGGGAGCCGATCACGAGGCCGAGTGGCTCGGCGACGACCCGCAGGCGGCCTTCGCCGCCGCCGCGGACGCCGACCGGGATGCGTGGCACAGAGAAGGAGCACTCGGCCGCACGGTGCGCATCTCGCTCGGCGCGCTGCCCGGGCCGATGGCCGCGGTGATCCACTTCACCGAGATCCTCGTCCACGGCGTCGACCTCGCCGTCGCCACCGGCCAGGAGGACCGGGTGGACGAGCGGCTCTGCGAGGAACTGCTGGCGGTGATGCACGGCATGGGCGGCATCGACGACTACCGGCTGCCCGGTGTCTTCGGCCCCGAGGTCGCCGCGCCCGCGGAGGCGCCCGCGCACCGGCGACTGCTCGCCTACCTCGGCCGCACGCCGTGACCACCCTGGCTGCCCGTCAGCCCGGCTCCCTCCAGGTCGCCGTAGCCCGCCTTGGCCTTGATCGGATTACGTGTCATCTCGGGGATCCCGGCCCCCCAGCCCCGATGTGGGGGCGCGTGGCGCGGCAGGGACCTTCGGCGGGAAGCCCCGCGCACCGGGCGCATCAGAGCAGAGGGAGGTTCACCCGGCGCCCTGAGCCGAACTCGCCGGCCTCATCATCAGTGACCATGGCGAACGCGCCGTGGGGCACCCCGTCCAGGGCCGCTGCACGCGAAGCGACGCTCAAGAGCGTGTCTTCATCCGCACCGGTGATGAAGAAGACGTACACATCGCCGAACTCCTCGCTGTCGTCGAAGACCTCCGCCTGCCCTTGCTCCTCTATCCCGAACAGAAACTCGTCGATTTCGTCGATCCAAGGGAAGGCGTAGGCGGTCTCCGGAAGAGACTCGCTGTCATGCAGCGGAACGTGGATCTCCACAACCAGGTTGGCCATGAGCCAATGGTGCCGCAATGATCGATGGATCGCTTTCGCTGCCCACGGGTGCGCCCGGCCGCGCATCCGATGGCGGCAGGGCTGGATCGCCGGGCGAGCGGTGACGGCTCAAGGATGCATGAGAAGCAACGGGTCGCAGGTGTCGGTTCCGACCAGATTAGGGTTGTTCGGGTCCCGCACACTCTTGTCGCTGTTGACGATGTAATAGCCTCCGGCGGGCCGAGGTATCACGATCAGCGTTTGATACTGCATGAGCGCCTGGGCCTTGGCGGTGGTTCCCCCATGCCCGAGGGCGTGCTTCAGCATGGTCCTGAGCATGGCGAAGAGATTGTCGTGGTGGAATCCCGGCCAGATGAGCACTCGGTAGGTGTGCGGAATGATCCCGAGATTCTGGCTGAGACCCCGGATCGAAACGCGCGAGTACATCCAGTGCGCCACGGTTCTAACGGCCAGGTGGTCCTGGGCGACGAGGTCCTGCAAGGACTCCCTTCGCGCCCGTGCCATATGGATGTGCAGCTGGTTGAAACCTCTGGCCTGCTTCGAGTTGATGCCCAATCCCACCGGCGTGGGCACCACGGTGGGAGGCTGGGTGGCATAGTAGTCCGCGGCACTCCAATAATTCGGTGCACTGCTGCCGCAGATCCAGGAACACTCGATCCCGCTGATCCGCTGAGTGGGAACGAGAATATAGTTGATGTACTTCTTCTTGCTCTTGGTGCCGCCCATCACCACGTAGTCGGCATGGTTCTGCCGGCAGGTGTTGTTGCTGTGACACTTCTGGCTGAGCCGCCAGAGGGAGTCCGAGTCGGTGGTCTTGCCGCACTCCTTGGGATCAGGCCCTTTGCCGAGTTGCGATGAAGGCGCGGCCAGCGCGTGCTCGGCATCGGAAAGTATGCCTATGCTCGCGAGCACGCCAGTGCCCGCCAGGCTGGAGAACTGGATGAACCGGCGCCGCGTCAGCTCCCTCGCCTCGTCGTCCGCCCGGTCGCTGTCACACATGGTTACCCCCGATAAACCTGCGTCTGAAGCCGCTTGTCGCGATCTGTGCGTGTACTGCGGCTCCGGCCGTGTCCGAGACCGGAAACGCTCGTGGGCCGAGGGTTCGAGCAGCGTGTTCGCGACGCCCCTGCCCATGAATTGAAGATCGACGCACTCGGCCGGGTTGATCCCCTCCCGATCGGCGAATAAAAGCGACTGGCGCAGCCTTGAGTTTCCGCGGGAAAGATCGGAACACTTCCCCCGGGTGCTGGGGGGATCACCGGGTGTTCCACTCCGCGGCGTGCACGGCGACTGGCCTCAAGAGGGCGATGATTTGTCATGGCGTTGTGCGGCGGCCGCGTGGGCGCGCATTAGAATAATCCGGCACGACATATCGCGCGATATGGGGCGAGTGTGACAAAGGTGGATAGCGTCACTCTGCTCCACTCGGTCGCGCGAAAGCGGGTAAATCGCCGGTGGAAGGATCCCCAGGGGCCGTGCGTCCTGGTGGCGGCCTTGCTCGTGACAAATCCGCCTGAATTGCCGCGACCGTAGACCCGATGATCAGGGCGTCGATGGCAGGGCGCGAGTGACGGCAGACTGGAGAGCGTGCCTTCAGTGCTTCCCGACGGAGATCCCGTCCCCGCGAGCGGCGAACTGCCGTCCGGGGCCCTCGACGGGCTCGGTTCCCGTCCGTTCGGCTTCTACGTCCATGTGCCGTTCTGCGCGACGCGCTGCGGCTACTGCGACTTCAACACCTACACGTCCGCGGAGCTCGGCCCCGGCGCCGCGCAGCGTGACTACGCCGCGACCGCGGTCGAGGAAATACGGCTGGCCCGGCGCGTGCTGGGAGACGCCGCGCCGCCCGTGGAGACCGTCTTCTTCGGCGGCGGCACGCCGACCCTGCTGCCCGCCGCCGACCTCGTACGGATCCTCGACGCCATCGGCGAGGAGTTCGGCCTGCGGCCGGACGCCGAGGTGACGACCGAGGCCAATCCCGAGTCCGTCGACCCGGCCTATCTCAAGGAACTGCGGGCGGGCGGGTTCACCCGGGTGAGCTTCGGCATGCAGAGCGCGGGCGAGCACGTCCTCGCCGTCCTCGACCGGCGGCACACCCCCGGCCGGCCCGCCGAGGCCGTACGCGAGGCTCGCGCGGCCGGGTTCGAGCACGTCAACCTCGACCTCATCTACGGCACGCCGGGGGAGAGCGACGACGACTGGCGGGCCAGCCTGGCGGCCGCGCTGGCGGCCGGGCCCGACCACGTCTCGGCGTACTCCCTGATCGTCGAGGACGGCACCCGGCTCGCCGCCCGGATCAGGCGCGGCGAGCTGCCGATGCCGGACGACGACGTGGCGGCCGACCGCTACCTGATCGCCGAGGAACTGCTGACCGCCGCCGGCCTGAGCTGGTACGAGATCTCCAACTGGGCGGCGGGCGACGAGGCGCGCTGCCGCCACAACCTGCTCTACTGGACCGGCGGTGACTGGTGGGGGGCCGGGCCGGGGGCGCACAGCCACGTCGGCGGCACCCGCTGGTGGAACGTCAAGCATCCCGCGGCGTACGCCGCCCGCCTGGCGGCCGGGACATCGCCCGCGCACGCCAGGGAGGTGCTGGCGGCGGAGGACAGGGCCGTCGAACGGATCATGCTGGAGCTGCGCCTCGCCTCGGGATTCCCGCTCGCCGGCCTCGCCCCCCAGGCACGTACGGCCTGCGCGCGGGCGCTGGCTGACGGGCTGCTCGAAGTGGAGGCGTTCAAGGCGGGCCAGGCCGTGCTCACGCTGCGCGGCAGGCTGCTCGCCGACGCCGTCGTCCGCGACCTGACCCCGTAGGACGGTCAGAAGACGGCCGCGGTGAGGGGATACCGGAAACTCTTCCCGCTCCGGGCGGCGATCGCCCCGACGGCGCCCATCACGAGGCCGTACACCCAGACGATCAGGAACACCACGAAGATGCCGAGCAGGGAGCCGACGAACAGCGTCAGCCAGTTCACGATCAAGCAGATGATCACCATTGACAGGGTGAGCCAGAAGTTCAGCGCCTGCGCCGCCTGGTGGCGCACGTAGGGGGACCGGCGCCCGCGGGTGTAGTAGACCAGCAGTATCCCGACCATGCCCAGTGGCCAGGAGACCAGGTTGGCCAGCCCGAACAGGTGTGCCCGCGACGCAACCCTCGCGTCGTCGCTGCCCTGCCTCGGGCCGGGCCGGGAGGCGTACGGCTGACCGGGGATCTCGCTCCGCTCGCTCATGATCGCCTCTCATGCTCGGGTCGATTCGAGGCCGGACGGTGTCCGGCCCGTCGTGCGAGGTCAGAACGGCAGGGCGGGGGCCTTCACGAGGCCGTCACGAAGTCGATGAGCTCCTCCACCCGGCCGAGCAGCTCGGGCTCCAGGTCGGCGTAGGTCGTCACCCGGCCGAGGATGTGCCGCCACGCCTCCTGGGGGTCCATCCGCCAGCCGAGCGCCGCGATCACGCCTTCCTTCCAGGGCACGCCGCGCGGCACGTCCGGCCAGGCCGGGATGTCGAGCACCCGGGGCTTCACGGCCTGCCAGATGTCCACGAACGGATGGCCGACCACGAGCACCTCGTCACCGGAGACCCGGGCGGCGATGCGGCTCTCCTTGGAACCGGGCACCAGGTGGTCCACGAGCACGCCGAGCCGCCTGCCCGGCCCGGGGGCGAACTCCTCGACGATCGCGGGGAGGTCGTCGACGCCCTCCAGGAACTCGACGACGACCCCCTCCACCCGCAGGTCGTGCCCCCAGATCTTCTCGACCAGCGAGGCGTCGTGCACGCCCTCGACGTAGATGCGGCTCTCCCTGGCGACCTGCGCGCGCAGGCCCTCGACCGCGATCGATCCCGAGGCGCTCCGCAGCGGCCCCTTCGGGCCGGCTTGGGGGCGCACCAGCGTGACCGGTTCGCCGTCGAGGAGGAACCCGGCGGGGGTCAGCGGGAACACCCGCCGCCGGCCGAACCGGTCCTCCAGCGTCACGGCCTCCTTGTCGCAGGCCACCACGGCGCCGCAGAAGCGGCCCTCGGCGTCCTCGACCACGAGGTCGGGCTCGGCCGGGACCTCGGGGATCCGCCCCCGCCGTGGCCGCCGCCAGTCTCCGGAAAGCACGTCCCGCCCGTACATGCGGGGAACGCTAGCAAATCACGCCATGCGGCGGCGGGCTCCGGAACGGCGCACCAGCACGACGATCGTCACGATCACCGCGGCCAGGAATCCGACGACGGGCAGCGCCAGCAGCGCGAGCGCACCGCCCACCAGTTTGCCGATGTCGCCGGTGAGCTGCTTGCCGACGCCGAACCTCACCCCGTCGCCGTCGCAGGCGACCTGGTAAGTGCCCGCCTGCGGGACGTCGGCCTCGAACAAAAGCTCCCAGGTGGTGCCGTTCAGCGCGACCGTCTGCGAGGCGGCCGGCCGGGTCAGCCGTAGCCGCGGGTCGGCGCCGTCGCCGAGCCGGCAGCTGACGTCGGTGGGCTGGTCGACCGCCGCGTAGATGGCGGGCTTGTCCGCGGGGTCGAGCGCGACGCTCACCGCCTCCCCGCCGGAGAAGGTCGTGGTGGGCGCGATGTCGCCGATCGTGGAGAACAGGCCGCCGGCGAAACCGCCCACCCCCGCCACCAGCAGGACGAGGAAGAGCGCCCAGGAGAGAAAGACCCACAGCAGGCGGGGCCGGATGGGCCGGGAGCCGCCGTACGGCGGGGGAACGGGGTGCGGCATCCGCAGGGTCGCGCCGGGCGGCGCGGCGGGCGCGGGGCGGGGGACCCGCATGGTGACGTCGGCCGGAGCGGGGTTCTGATTCTCGTACATGAAGTGAAGAATCGACCATGCCACTTGCCGTCGATTTGCAGCCCGCTTGTCCCGGTGCCCTGCGCTGTCCCGGTGCCCTGCGCTGTCCCGGTGCCCTGCGCTGTCTTGGCACCCACTGCGTTATCGCACCACGTGGGGTGGTAGCCGTACACTTGGCACTCGGGAACACAGAGTGCCAGAGTCGGTGTTTCCAGGCACAGGGAGGTGACACATTGCTCGACGACCGCAAGCTCGCCGTTCTGCGCGCCATCGTCGAGGACTACGTGTCCACCAACGAGCCGGTGGGGTCCAAGGCCCTGGCGGACAGGCACAATCTTGGCGTCTCCCCGGCGACGATCCGCAACGACATGGCGGCGCTGGAGGAGCAGGGATACATCACCCAGCCGCACACCAGTGCCGGCAGGGTGCCGACCGACAAGGGATACCGCCTGTTCGTCGACCGGCTGTCGCAGATCAAGCCGTTGTCGAGCGCGGAGCGCAGGGCCATCGAGACCTTCCTCGCCGGGGCGGTGGACCTCGACGAGATCGTCATGCGCACGGTGCGGCTGCTCGCGCAGCTGACCCGTCAGGTCGCGGTGGTCCAGTACCCCTCGCTCACCAGGTCGTCGGTACGCCATGTGGAGATCGTCCCGCTCGCGGAGCGCCGGGTCATGCTGGTGCTGATCACGAACACGGGGCGCATCGAGCAGCGGGTGGTCGACCTGCCCGAGGCCGTCGGCGACGACCGCATCGCCAACCTGCGCGCCGTGCTCAACTCGTGCCTGGACGGGTGCGGGCTGTCGCAGGTGCCGGATACCGTGGCCGACATCCCCGAGCGGCTGCCGCCCGAGGACAGGCCGGCGGCGGCCACGATCCTTTCCGTGCTGCTTGAGACGCTCGTGGAGCGGCACGAGGAGAAGATCGCCTTCGCCGGAACGGCCAATCTGGCGGTGGCCGACTTCAGCGCCGGCCTGCGTGGCGTGCTGGAGGCGCTGGAAGAGCAGGTCGTCCTCATCCGCCTGCTGGGCGAAACCGGCGGGCTGTCCGACATCACCGTCCGAATCGGATCCGAGAACCCCTACAGCGGGCTGCGTGGCACCTCCATCGTGGCCGCCGGGTACGGTTCGGGCGACCAAGAATTGGCCCGGCTCGGAGTGCTGGGCCCGACACGAATGGACTATCCGGTGACGATGGGTGCGGTACGCGCGGTGGCGCGGTACGTCGGCCAGATCCTGGCGGGGTCATAAGTGTCCAACGACTACTACGCGACCCTTGGCGTACGGCGCGACGCCAGCCAGGAAGAAATCAAGAAGGCGTATCGCCGTCTTGCCCGTGAGCTGCATCCGGACGTCAATCCCGACCCGGAGACCCAAGAGCGGTTCAAGGAGATCAACCAGGCGTACGAGGTGCTGTCCGACGCGGGCAAGCGCCGCATGTACGACATGGGTGCCGACCCGTTCGGCGGCGCGGGGGCCGGGGCCGGGGCCGCCGGCTTCGGCGCGGGCTTCCCGTTCAGCGACATCATGGACGCCTTCTTCGGCTCGGCGGGCGCGACGCGCGGGCCCCGCTCGCGTGCCCGCCGGGGCCGCAACGCCACCATCCGGGTCGAACTCGACCTGTCGGAGTCGGCCTTCGGCACGACCCGCGAGATCACGGTCGACACGGCCGTGCTCTGTGACGTCTGCCAGGGCTCGGGGGCGGCGTCCGGCACCCACCCCGACACCTGCGACATGTGCCACGGGCGCGGTGAGGTCTCGCAGGTGACCCGTTCGTTCCTCGGACAGGTCATGACCTCCCGTCCCTGCCCCCAGTGCGGCGGGTACGGCAGCGTCATCCGGCACCCCTGCATGGAGTGCTCGGGCGAGGGGCGGGTCAGGACCCGGCGCACGATCAAGGTGAGGATCCCGGCCGGGGTCGAGGACGGCACGCACATCCAGCTCGCCGGCGAGGGCGAGGTCGGCCCCGGCGGCGGCCCCCCCGGAGACCTGTTCCTGGAGATCGTCGAGCGGCCGCACAAGATTTTCGAGCGGCGCGGCGACGACCTGCACTGCACCGTCCACATTCCGATGACCGCCGCCGCGCTCGGCACGTCGCTGACGGTCGAGACCCTCGACGGCGACGAGCAGATCGACGTGCGGCCCGGCACCCAGGCCGGTCAGGTCATCCCCATGTACGGCAAGGGCGTCCAGCGGCTGAACGAGACCGGCAGGGGCGACCTGCTGATCCACGTGAACGTCGAGACACCGGCCAAGCTCGACCCCCAGCAGGAGGAACTGCTGCGCGAGCTGGCGAAGCTGCGCGGGGAGGAGCGGCCGCCCGGCAAGTTCTCCCCGGGCCAGCAGGGCTTCTTCTCCCGCCTGCGAGACGCCTTCAACGGCCGCTGAGCTGATCGGATGACTGTTCCCGTGTTCCTGTCGGACGCGGCCGGGCGGCCGGCGGACACGTTCGTCCTCGACGGGCCGGAGGGGCGGCACGCCGCGGCCGTGCGCCGCCTGCGGCCCGGGGAGCGGATCGACGTGACCGACGGCGCCGGGCGGGTGGCCGAATGCACCGTCTCGACGGCCGGCAAGGACTCGCTGACCGTCGAGGTGCTGCGCCGGTTCGAGGTTCCGCCGCCCCGGCCGAGGCTGGTGGTCGTGCAGGGCCTGCCCAAGGGCGACCGGGGCGAACTCGCGGTCGAGATGATGACCGAGGCCGGGGTGGACGTGATCGTTCCCTGGGCCGCCGCCCGCTGCGTCACACAGTGGAAGGGCGACCGGGCAGCCAAGGCCCTCGCCCGCTGGCGCGGCACCGCCCGCGAGGCGGCCAAGCAGGCCCGGCGTTTCCATCTGCCCGAGGTGACCGAGCAGGCGACGACGGCGGCGGTCGGCTCGCTCGTCTCCGCCGCGGCGCTCGCGGTCGTGCTGCACGAGGAGGCCGCCGAGCCGCTGAGCCGCCTGGCCCTGCCGCAGGAGCCGGGCGACATCGTGATGATCGTGGGCCCGGAGGGCGGCGTCACCGAGGAGGAGATCGCCGCGTTCCGGGCCGCGGGAGCCGTGCCGGCCCTGCTGGGGCCGACGGTGCTGCGCACGTCGACGGCGGGCGTGGCCGCGGCCGCCGTCCTGCTGTCGCGCTGCGGCCGCTGGTGACCGGCCGAGCGCCCGTCAGGAGGCGGGCGACTCGGTCGCCGAGTTGGGTGTGAACGTCTCCGTGGGCGTCGGGGCCTGGGTGGTCGCCGTAGGCGCCGCCGTGGTGGGCCGGGCCGTGGTGGGCCGGGCCGTCGGAGGGCGCGGCGAGGCCGTGGGCGTCACCGCGGGCGGCTGCGTCACCGAGGTCGGCGAGCACGTCGGCGGGAGGGGCGTGTCGGGCTCGATCACCCCGGGTTCGGAGGCCGGCGTGACGCAGGGATCGGACGGCGACGGCGACGGCCGGGTGGTCACGCCCGCCCTGTGCGTCGGGGACGGGGCCGGCCGCGCGCGCGACGGGCTCGGAGCGATGGGCACGACCACCTCGGGCCGGGACGGCGCCACGTTGGGGGGCCGGCTCACGGACGAGGTCGTCGGCTCGTCCTTGTGCTCGTTGCGGACGTCGAGGATGCCGGTCTGCTGCCCCACCTGCTCACGCAGGTCGGGAACGAGGGCGACGACCGCGCCCGCCGTGAGCACGGCACCGGCGGCGGCCGCTCCTATGCGCCACCACAGCAGGCCACGCAGGCCGCGCAGGCCGCGATGGTCGATCCGCCTGCGAATGATCTCGAGTCCATCGGGAGACGGCACGACCGAGTCCGCCTCCGCGCGCAGGGTACGGCGGAGCAACTCGCCGTACTCGTCGTCGGGAGGGAAGGTCATGAGAACTGCTCCAGTGCCATCCGTAGTGCGGCCATGCCGCGGGCCGTGTGACTCTTCACCGCGCCCTTGCTGATACCCATCGCGTGCGCGATCTCGGCCTCCGACAGGTCGCCGTAATATCGCAGCACCAGCGCCTCGCGCTGGCGGGTCGGTAAGCCGCGGAGCGCCTCGATGACGGCCGAGCGTTCCAGTTCGCCGATCGCGCCGTTCTCCGCGCTCGGCGCGTCCGGCAGCCCCTTCGGCGCGTACTTCTCGACGACCGCGCGGTGCCGCAGCACGGAACGCGATCGATTCACGACCGATTGGCGAAGATAGGCCAGTGCCTTGTCGGTGTCTCTCAGCCTGCGCCAGGCGCCATGGAGGGCGACGAACGCGTCCTGAACGACTTCTTCCGCGCTGGCCACGTCACGGACCAGCAGCACGGCGAGACGCACCAGTGACCGATAGTGAGCGCTGTAGAGCGCCGTCACGGCCATGTCGGCATCCCATCCGACGGGCACCGTCCCCAACGACCTGTCGGCCACGAGGGTCTCGGTGGTCACATCGATAGGACGCTCGTCATCCCCGGGGGGTTTACGTTCTTCCGAATCATGAGGGGGCATGGCCCAGCGGTGTCCTCGCCCGACACTAGGGGGGTTGTGTTCGTGCAGTCTCGCACACTCACACTAGCCGGGGGGATCATTGCAGTCATCAACTACCGTCAACGGCCGGTGCCGCGACCGACATGATTCGCCACGGGGCGAAGATCGGGGGGAGGGGCACTAGGCTTCTCGCGTGAGCGACTGCCTCTTCTGCAAGGTCGTGGCCAAGGAGATCCCGGCGGACATCGTCCTGGAAGCCGGGCGGGCGCTGGCCTTCCGTGACATCAATCCGCAGGCCCCCACCCACGTCCTCGTCGTGCCCAAGGCCCATCACGAGAACGCCGCCGCGCTGGCCGCGGCCGACGACGGCCTCGCCGACGACCTGCTCAAGGCGTGCCACGCGGTCGCCGTACAGGAGGGCGTGGCCGAGACCGGCTACCGCATCGTGTTCAACACCGGCCCCGGCGCGGGGCAGACCGTCTTCCATGTCCACGCGCACGTGCTCGGCGGCCGGGACCTCACCTGGCCCCCCGGCTGAGCGGCTAAAGTGGGGAGGGAACTAGGGAGGCGATCAGGGCCGCAAGGGCCGCCCATGTCCGAGTCACAGCAAATCAACAAGACCCAGGCCAAGGTAGTCATCCCCGAGGGGCAGCCGATGGTCAGCCTCCTCGGGTCGGGTGACGAACTGCTGCGGGTCATCGAGGGCGCCTTCAGCGCCGACATACACGTGCGGGGCAACGAGATCACGATCACCGGCAGTCCCGAGGAGAGCGGCGTCGTCGTACGCCTCTTCGAGGAGCTGGTGGAGCTGGTCGGCTCGGGTGCCGAGTTGTCCCCCGACGCGGTCGAGCGCAGCATCCACATGCTGCGGCAGGCCACCGAACGTCCGGCCGAGGTCCTGTCCCTGGACATCCTGTCCGCGCGGGGCCGGACCATCCGCCCGAAGACGATCAACCAGAAGCGGTACGTCGACGCGATCGACAGGCACACCATCGTCTTCGGTATCGGGCCCGCCGGCACCGGCAAGACGTACCTGGCGATGGCGAAGGCCGTGAAGGCCCTGCAGAACAAGCGGGTCAACCGGATCATCCTCACCCGTCCCGCCGTCGAGGCGGGGGAGCGGCTCGGTTTCCTGCCGGGCACGCTCTACGAGAAGATCGACCCGTACCTGCGGCCGCTGTACGACGCGCTGCACGACATGCTCGACCCCGATTCGATTCCCCGCCTGATGTCGGCCGGGACGATCGAGGTCGCGCCGCTCGCCTACATGCGCGGCCGGACGCTCAACGACGCCTTCATCATCCTGGACGAGGCGCAGAACACCTCGCCCGAGCAGATGAAGATGTTCCTGACCAGGCTCGGGTTCAATTCGAAGATCGTGGTCACCGGTGACGTGACCCAGATCGACCTGCCCGGCGGCCAGGACAGCGGGCTGAAGGTCGTGCAGCACATCCTCGAGGGCATCGAGGACATCCATTTCAGCAGGCTGACCAGCGCCGACGTCGTACGGCACAAGCTGGTGAGCGACATCGTCGACGCCTACGGCCGATACGACGCGGCGATGGCCTCGGAGCCCCGCGCGATCAACAAGCGGCCGCGGAACAACCGGCGGTGAGCGCGACCATGACGGGTGAGGAGACCCCGTGAGCATCGAGGTGGCCAACGAGTCCGGCGTCGAGGTCGACGAGTCGGCGCTGGTCGAGCTGGCCGGACACGTCCTCGGCCGGATGGGGATCAACCCGCTGGCCGAGCTGTCGATCCTGGTGATCGACGAGGCGGCGATGGCCGAGCTGCACGAGCAGTGGATGGGCGAGCCGGGCCCGACCGACGTGCTGGCCTTCCCCATGGACGAGCTGCGGCCCAACGTCGGCGGCCGGGACGAGGACGCGTCCCCCGACCCGGCGCTGCTCGGCGACGTGGTGCTGTGCCCCCAGGTGGCGGCCAAGCAGGCCGCCGAGGCCGGGCACAGCGCGCAGGACGAGCTGGAGCTGCTGTGCACGCACGGCATCCTGCACCTGCTCGGCTACGACCACGCCGAGCCCGAGGAGCACGCCGAGATGTTCGGACTGCAGGACGAACTGCTCGGCGCCTGGCGGGAGGTGCGGCGTAAGCCGTGAGCAACGGCTGGCTGCTTTCCGCCGTCTTCCTGATCGTGGCCGGCGGCCTGCTGGCGAGCGCGGAGACGGCGCTGACCCGCATCTCCCGGGTGCGCGCGGAGGAGTTCGTCAAGGAGGGCCGGCGCGGCGCGGTGCGGCTGCAGGCGATCGTCGCCGACCCCCCGCGCTACCTCAACCTGGTGCTCCTGCTGCGCCTGAGCTGCGAGCTCGTCGCGACGGTGATCACGACGCTGCTGTTCATCGACTGGCTCGGCGACCGCGGACAGGCGTACGCCGTGGCGGCCGTGGTGATGATCCTGGTGAGCTACGTCATCGTCGGGGTCATGCCGCGTACGCTCGGCCGCCAGCACGCCGAGCCGGTCTCGCTGGCGAGCGCGCCCATCGTGTACGGCCTGACCCGGATCTTCGGGCCGCTGCCCGAGCTGCTGATCCTGCTGGGCAACGCGCTCACCCCCGGCAAGGGCTTCCGCGAGGGCCCGTTCACCTCGGAAGCCGAGCTGCGTGACCTCGTCGACCTGGCCGAGCAGCGCAGGGTCATCGAGCCCGACGAGCGGGAGATGATCCACTCGGTCTTCGAGCTGGGTGACACGCTCGTGCGCGAGGTCATGGTGCCGCGCACCGACATAATCTTCATCGAGCGCGGCAAGACGCTGAACCAGGCGCTGTCGCTGGCCCTGCGCAGCGGGTTCTCCCGCATCCCCGTGGTGGGGGAGAACGAGGACGACGTGGTGGGCATCGCGTATCTCAAGGACATCGTCCGCCGCATCCAGGACACCGGCGACGGCGGCGTGCGGGTGGACGAGCTCATGCGCCCCGCGACGTACGTGCCGGAGAGCAAGCCCATCGACGAACTGCTGCGCGAGATGCAGGCGCGGCAGATCCACCTCGCCATCGTCATCGACGAGTACGGCGGCACCGCCGGCCTCGTCACCATCGAGGACGTCATCGAGGAGATCGTCGGAGAGATCGCCGACGAGTACGACCAGGAGGCCCCGCGGGTCGAATGGCTGGACGACGGGGCGGTGCGGGTGACCGCGCGGCTGCCGATCGACGAACTCGGCGAACTGTTCGACACCGAGATCGAGGCCGAGGACGTCGACACGGTCGGCGGCCTGCTGGCGCACGCCCTGGGCCGGGTGCCGATCGCGGGCTCGGAAGCGGTGGTCGGCGGCCTGCGCCTGACGGCGGAGAACCTGGCGGGACGCCGCAACCGGATCAGCACGGTCGTCGTGCGCCGCGAGGAGCCGGCCACCGACGACGAGGTCGTGGCCGCCGGCGCCGACCACGAGTGACGGCTCACCGCGCTGCGCTGCAAGCGGCTTTCAACCGATCTGCAAGCGTGCTCCGCCACTGTTGTCCCAGGCGCTCAGAAGGGGTTCGGGGCGCCTCGTTGGGGAGTCCGGCGCGCCGGGAGGGGGTTCGCGGCGCACCGGAGCCTCTCATGGGGGGATCCGTGATCGGTGCGGGGCTCTCACCCCACTGGGGGTGAGAGCCCCGTATTGATTACACAATGTGATTACCCGCTCGCGGTCCGGGGAAGGAAAACCCCGGCAAAGCGGGGAGGCGGGTATGCGGATCGTCCACGCGGCCGTCGCGGGCTGCCTGGTGCTGGCCACCGGCGCCTGCGGCACGGGCGGCGTCACGTACGCCGCCGCCAGAGCCGCCGTCAGGGCCCCCGGCAAGGGGGGAGACGCGGTCCGGCAGCGGACGGTGCTCGGCAGGATGGACGGACTCCCCGAGGGGTTCTTCAGCCACGCGCGGGCGCCCTGGCGTCCGCCGTTCCGTCCTCGCTCCCGCGCGTGCCGCCTGCTGTTCGACGCGGCGGCGGGCAGACCGCCGCGCGAGGGGCTCAGCGGCTCGACCGCCGCCACCTACCAGGCCGCGCACGCCGGCGAACTCGCCGGGATCGGTGTCGCCGTCTACGACGGCGGTGAGGCGGCCGGGCACCTCGCCGCGCTCCGCGACGCCCTCTCCCACTGCGCGAGGGCCGACGGCGGCACGCCGTACGACCGCCTGACGGCGGCGCGGACGCCGCTGCCCGGCATCGGGGGCGCGGACGCGGCCGCCCGCGCGCTGACCGGCCGGGTCGGCGGCTACCCCTACCGCATGCACCTGGTCGTCGCCCGTTCCGGCCACACGCTGATCGCGCTCGTGCACGCGGGCCTGACCCCGCCCGACCCGGCTCGTACGGCCGAACTGACACGGTTGCTCGTGCGCGAGGTCGGTACGCTTGACGCGTGACAGAGACGCTGGACCCCGAGGACAACAAGATCATTACGCTGGCCAGGTCGGCGCGGGCGCGTGGCGGCACCCCCGAGGGCGCGGCGGTGCGCGACGAGACCGGCCGGACGTACGCCGCGACCACGGTGGACCTGCCCTCGCTCCGGCTCTCGGCCCTTCAGGCGGCCGTGGCCATGGCCGTGTCCAGCGGGGCGAAGTCGCTGGAGGCGGCGGCGGTCGTCACCGCCTCCGACGAAGCGGCGGAGCAGGACCTGGCCGTCGTCGAGGACATGGGCAACGGCACGCTGTTCCTCGCCGCCCCCGACGGATCGCTGAAGGGCCGGTACATCTGACGTGGACCTGAACGCCGAACCCAGCGGTTTCCGTGCGGGCTTCGCCTGCTTCGTCGGCAGGCCCAACGTCGGCAAGTCGACGCTGATGAACGCCCTCGTCGGCACCAAGGTGGCGATCACCTCGTCCAAGCCGCAGACCACGCGGCGGGCCATCCGCGGCATCGTCCACCGGCCGGACGCCCAGCTGGTGATCGTCGACACCCCCGGCTTCCATCGTCCCCGTACGCTGCTCGGGGAGCGGCTGGACAGCCTGGTGCTGTCCACGCTCACCGAGGTCGACGTCATCGGGTTCTGCGTCCCGGCCAACGAGCCGATCGGCAAGGGCGACCGGTTCATCGTCGACAAGCTCGCCGCCGTCAAGAAGACCCCGGTGGTCGCCATCGTCACCAAGTGCGACCTGGCCACCCGCGAGCAGGTCGCGCACCAGCTTCTCGCGGTGTCCGCGCTGGCCGAGTTCGCCGAGATCGTCCCGGTGTCCGCGCAGGGCGGCGAGCAGCTCGACGTCATCGCCGACGTGCTCGTCAAGCGGCTGCCGGAGTCGCCTCCGCTGTACGCCGGCGGGGAGCTGACCGACGAGCCGGAGCAGGTGCTGGTCGCCGAGCTGATCCGGGAGGCCGCGCTGGAGGGCGTACGCGACGAGCTGCCCCATTCGATCGCGGTGGTCGTCGAGGAGATGCACCCCCGGGAGGGCCGCGACGACCTCCTCGACGTGTACGCCCACATGTTCGTCGAGCGGCCCTCGCAGAAGGCCATCGTGATCGGCCCGGGTGGCGCGCGACTCAAGGACGTGGGCACCCGCGCACGGCAGCAGATCGAGGCGTTGCTCGGCACCCGGGTCTACCTCGACCTCCGGGTGAAGATCGCCAAAGAGTGGCAGCGCGACCCCAAGCAGCTGCGGCGTCTCGGCTTCTACGACTGACGGGCCTCAGCGGCGGCGCAGCAGCGCGGCGGCGGCCAGGACGGCCAGCGCGACCGAGGCCACCAGGCCGGCGAACCAGCCGTACTGGATCGTCGGGTGCACCCGCAGCAGCCCGGAGACCTGGAAGTCGAGCCGGCCCACGAGGTCGCGGGGGTCGGCGAGGAACATGGCCAGCGCGAAGGCGGCCACCGCGCCGGGCAGGATCGCCAGCCCGGTGAACAGCCAGCTTCGCGCCGCGCCGAGCACGCCGAGCAGCATCGCCGTGATCCCGGCGCCGAGCACGAACCAGCCGGGACCGGCGTCCACTCCCCGCACGGCGTGCGTGAGCGACGCGTCGAGAATGCCGAACTCGGCGGTGAGTCCCGCCCAGGGAAGCAGCGCGGTCACCGCCAGCGCGAACCCCGCGACGAACACGCCGGCGGCCCGCAGGACGCCGGCCACGCTGGTGCCTCGCCTCGGCCCGCCGGGATGCTGCGTGGGGTGCGACACGATCACCAGGCTACGGCCAGGGGCGGCCGGTTTCAGCCCCTGGCGTGCCCAGGAGCCCGTCCAGGCCGGTCGGGGCCGGTGACGGGACGGCGGCCGCGGCCTCCTCGCCGCGCCGCAGCCGCTCCCTGAGCTGGACCGCGTCCGCGCCGAGCGCGCACACCTGCACGCCGGGACCGGCCAGCGGCAGCGCGGCCCAGCCGTCCCCCAGCACGACCCGCCGCTCGCGCTTGTCGTCGGGCACGGTGCGCGGAGCCCAGGCGGGTCCCGCGAGGAGGGTGGAGCCGACGCACCGCGCGTCCCCGTAGACGGCCGGGCTGCCGTCCACCGGCTCCTCGCCGACCAGGAGGTCCTGGCGGAGCAGGGGCCGTCCGGCCACGGTCGCGTCGAAGCGCGCGTGGCCGCGCCCCGGCCGTTCGCCGTGCCGCCCGAACACGAGCTCCTCCCTCCAGAAGACCGTGGCGTCCTCGGCGAGCGAGAGCCGTACGACGAGGCGGTGGGCGCATCCGGCGGCGAGGACGGTCGGCTCGGGGGAGAAGCACAGGGTGGCGCCCGCGCCGACCCGTGCCCGCACGACCATGGCCGAGGGGGCGTCCGCGAGACCGGGCAGCACCAGCGTGGCGGCCACCGAGCGGACCTCCAGCGAGGTGCCTGGAGCGACGTCCACGCCGAGTTCGAGCTGGTCGCCGCGCAGCGGGCCTGCGCCCGTCGAGACGAGGTGGACCCGCCTCGGGCCGGTCTGCCGCAGCGTCAGCGGCGGGTCGGACCGGAGCGTTTCGAGGCGGGTCCGGCCTCCGCCCGCGGCCTCCGTCCTGATCAGCGCACGCGCGGTGACGGCCGTCATGGCGGTCAGGACGCCGGGGCGGCGTGGTGGTGCGGTCGCCTGTGCTCGCGCCGCCAGGCGTCGACCATGTGCGTCACCCACTCCGCCACGCTGTGCGCGCCCTTGTCCTCCCGGATCGACGTGAACAGCACCGGCTTGCCGTCCCGCACGGCCGCCGCGTCGCGGGACATCACGGTCAGGTCGGCGCCGACCATCGGCGCGAGGTCGGTCTTGTTGACGACGAGCAGGTCGGCCGAGGTCACCCCCGGCCCGCCCTTGCGGGGCACCTTGTCGCCGCCCGACACGTCGAGCACGAAGATCTGCCGGTCGGCCAGGCCCCGGCTGAACGTCGCGGTCAGGTTGTCGCCGCCGCTCTCGACGATCACGAGGTCGAGCGGCCCGAACCGCTCTTCCAGCGTCTCGACGGCGTCCAGATTGGCCGCGATGTCGTCGCGGATGGCGGTGTGCGGGCAGCAGCCGGTCTGCACCGCGAGGATCCGTTCGGGGTCGATGACCCCCGCGCGGCGCAGGAAGTCGGCGTCCTCGGTGGTGTAGATGTCGTTGGTCACGACCCCGAGCCGCAGGGACGGCCCGAGGCCGCGGCACAGCGCCGCCACCAGGGCGGTCTTGCCGCTGCCGACCGGCCCGCCGATGCCGAGGCGCAGAGCCCGGCCGTGTGGCTCGGCCGGATCGTGGAGGTCGTCGTGGTGAGCGCCCATGTGGGAGCCTCGTCTTTCTTCGGCGATGGCCGATGAGGGAATTTCAGGAGACGAAGAGCTTCATCGGATTGGTCAGGTGTCCCTCCGCGAGGAGGTCGAGCGCGGGCGCGCCGTGCCCGGGCAGCGCGTGCCATCGAGTCGGCCACGCCGCGTTCCGCCTGGGCTGCCGTCCGGAGTCGTGCCCGGGATGGTGTCCCGAGTGACGTCCCGCATGCTGTCCCGGCTCGCGCTCGTCCGATTCCTCGTCCGCCGGGACCGCGTCGTCCAGCGACGCGCAGGCGGCGCGGGCCACGTCCTCGAGCGCGGGCGCGAGGCCGGCGAGCAGGCGGTGGACGGCGACCGGATCGAGGCCGAGGAGCCGCACGGCCGCCGTGGCCGGGGCGGTGACCGAGGTGTAGGCGGCGGCCAGCGCGGCCTGACGGGGAGTGCAGCCCGCCGAGGCAGCCACCGCGCCGAGCACGACGGGGTGGTGGGGGCCCTCCGGCAGGGCCCGCGCGACCGTGTCCAGGGCGGCCGAGGGCCACATCGGGCGAGCCGTACGCAGCAGGAGCCGCCCCTGGGTGCGGGCGGCCTCCCGCTGGGCGGGCGAGGCGACCCTGGCGTCGGCCTCGGCGTCCAGCCGCCGCCACAGCGCGGCGCCGTCCGCGGCGCCGTCCGTGTGCGGTGCCTCCGGGGCGCGGGTGGCACCGGGTTCTCGCCCGGCACTGCCGCTGCGGGTGGGAGTTCCGGGCGCGCTGCCGGGGGTGGTGTCCGCGACCGTTTCGGCGGCGTTGTCGGTGGTGTCTTCGGCGTCGTTTTCGGCGGTGGCCAGTTCGCACGCGGCGGCGGCGAGGGCGGCGGTGACCAGGCCGGCGGTGGCGAGCCTGCCGCGCAGGAACCGCGCCAGGTCGCCGGTGCCGGTGACCGTGCCCAGCCGCACGGCCTCCTCCACGCCGCCGGAATGGGCGTGCCCGCCCGCCGGCAGCCGGGAGTCGGCCAGCAGCAGCAGCGCCGCGTCCCCCTTCATGCCGGCGTCCCCTCTCATACCCGCGCCCCCCTCATGCCCGCCGCACCCCGCATAACCGGGGGCTTCTCTCACGCCCACGTCTCCTCGCCCGTCAGAAGAGGAAGTAGCGCTGCGCCATCGGCAGCGACTCGGCCGGGGCGGGCTCGATCAGCTCACCGTCCACGCGTACGGCGAAGGTGTCGGGGTCCACCCGGATGTCCGGCAGGGCGTCGTTGAGCGGCATCGCGTCCTTGCGCCGGGCGCGTACGTCGGCCACGGGAACCAGCCGCCTGCCCACGGCCAGGCGGCCCGCCAGGCCGTCCTCCAGCGCGAGCGGCGCGACGAAGTGCAGTGAGGTCGCGGCCGCGGTGGCCGGGACCGCGCCGAACATCGGGCGGGGGAGCACGGGCTGCGGCGTGGGGATCGACGCGTTCGCGTCGCCCATCTGCGCGTACGCGATGACGCCGCCCTTGACGACGAGGTCGGGCTTCACCCCGAAGAAGGCCGGGCTCCACAGGACGAGGTCGGCGAGCTTGCCGGGCTCCACCGAGCCGATCTCCGCGTCCAGGCCGTGCGCGATCGCCGGGTTGATCGTGTACTTGGCGACGTACCGGCGGGCGCGGAGGTTGTCGGCCGAGCCGTCGCCCGGCAACGCGCCGCGGCGCCGCTTCATCACGTGCGCCGTCTGCCAGGTACGGATGATCGTCTCGCCGACCCGGCCCATCGCCTGGGAGTCCGAGCCGATCATCGAGATCGCGCCCATGTCGTGGAGCACGTCCTCGGCCGCCATCGTCGTCGGCCTGATGCGTGACTCGGCGAACGCCAGGTCCTCCGGGATGGCGGGGTTGAGGTGGTGGCACACCATGAGCATGTCCAGATGCTCGTGGTGGGTGTTGACGGTGTGCGGCCGGGTCGGATTGGTGGACGACGGCAGCACGTTGGCGTGGGAGGCCACCGTGATGATGTCCGGGGCGTGGCCGCCTCCGGCGCCCTCCGTGTGATAGGCGTGGATCGCCCGGCCGTCGACGGCGCGCAGGGTCGACTCCACGAATCCCGCCTCGTTCAGCGTGTCGGTGTGGATGGCGACCTGCACCCCGGTGGCGTCGCACACCCGCAGGCACGCGTCGATGGCGGCCGGAGTCGTGCCCCAGTCCTCGTGCAGCTTGAAGCCCGACGCCCCGGCCCTGAGCTGTTCGAGCAGCCCCTCCTCGCTGACCGTGTTGCCCTTGCCGAGCAGGGCCACGTTGACCGGATAGGCGTCGAGGGACTCCAGCATCCGGCCGAGATACCAGGTGCCGGTCACCGTGGTGGCCTTCGTGCCCTCGGCGGGTCCTGTGCCGCCGCCGACGACCGTGGTGACGCCCGAGGCGAGCGCCTCGTCGAGGACCTGCGGGCAGATCAGGTGGACGTGTGAGTCGACCGCGCCCGCCGTGACGATCTTTCCGTTGGCCGCGAGGATCTCGGTGGACGGGCCGATGACGAGGTCCGGGTGGACGCCGTCCATGGTGTCGGGGTTGCCGGCCTTGCCGACGGCGGTGATCCGGCCGTCGCGCACGCCGATGTCGGCCTTGACCACGCCCCAGTGGTCGAGGATCACCGCGCCCGTGATGACGAGGTCGGCGGCGCCCTCGGCCCGCGTGGCGCGGGACTGCCCCATCGACTCGCGGATGACCTTCCCGCCGCCGAACACGGCCTCGTCGCCCGCCCCGGCGGAGCCCATCGACAGGTCGTCGGTCACCTCGACGTACAGGCCGGTGTCGGCCAGGCGCACCCGGTCTCCCGTGGTCGGGCCGTACAGCGCGGCGTAGCGGGCGCGTTCGACGCTAGACATCGGCCCTCCCGTCGAGCGGTCCGGCCCATTCGGGACGAAGGCCAGGTATGACGCGGTTCCCGGCGATCGGGACCAGCGTGACGTCGCGCTCCACCCCCGGCTCGAACCTGACCGCGGTGCCCGCCGGGATGTCGAGGCGGGTGCCCCAGGCCGCCTCGCGGTCGAACTCGAGGCCGGGGTTGGCGGCGGCGAAGTGGTAGTGCGACCCGACCTGCACCGGCCGGTCGGCGGTGTTGACGACTCTCAGGGTGATCCGCTCCCTGCCGGGGTTCAGCGGCACGTCGCCGTCGCCGCACAGGATCTCGCCCGGCGCGCTCATGTGATCGGGTGGTGGACGGTGACGAGCTTGGTGCCGTCGGGGAAGGTGGCCTCGATCTGCACGGACTCCAGCATCTCGGGCACGCCCTCCATGACGTCCTCGCGCCGCAGGATCTTGCGGCCGGCGTCCATCAGGTCGGCGACGCTGCGGCCGTCGCGGGCGCCTTCCAGGAGGAAGGACGCGATGAGGGCCGTCGCCTCCGGATGGTTGAGGCGAAGGCCGCGCTCCCTGCGCTCGCGGGCCACGCCCGCGGCGACGTGGATGAGGAGCCGTTCCTGTTCGTGTGGAGTTAGCCGCATGGCGGGACGATAAGTACCCGCGGTTTCCCCCGCGTTACCCGCTGATTTCGTATGCGTATCCGGACGGCGGTGAGCCTTCGCTAATGACTTGTTAACCGCCGGGATTTCGGCGGGAAATACCGCGCGCCCACCTTTGCGGCAGACGGATCGGCGCGGGGGCCGTAGCGGCAAGGGAGAGGCATTTGCGGAACTCAGTATGGCGCACTGGAGCGGCGGTCGCGCTGGCGGCCGCGACGCTCGCGGCCTGTGCCGGCCAATCGTCCGAAAATGACACGGCGGCCTCGTCCGGAGGCTCGGACACCATAAAAGTGGGGATTCTCCACTCGCTCAGCGGCACGATGGCCATCAGCGAGGTCACGGTCAGGGACGCGGAGCTGCTCGCGATCGACGAGATCAACGCGGCCGGCGGCGTGCTGGGCAGAAAACTCGAGCCCGTCGTGGAGGACGGCGCGTCCGACTGGCCCACGTTCGCGGAGAAGGCCACCAAGCTCATCGCACAGGACAAGGTCGCCACCGTCTTCGGCGGCTGGACGTCGGCGAGCCGGAAGGCGATGCTCCCCGTATTCGAGAAACGCAAGGCGCTGCTGTGGTATCCGGTGCAGTACGAGGGGCTCGAGAGCTCGCCGTACATCTTCTACACCGGCGCGACGACCAACCAGCAGATCGTTCCCGGGCTCGACTATCTGAAGGAGCAGGGCAAGAAGAAGCTTTTCCTCGTCGGCAGCGACTACGTCTTCCCGAGGACGGCGAACAAAATCATCAAGGCGTACGCCGCGGCGAACGGAATGGAGATCCTCGGCGAGGAGTACACCCCGCTCGGGCACACCGAATACAGCACGCTGGTCAACAAGATCGTCGAGGCGAAGCCGGACGCGGTCTTCAACACCCTGAACGGCGACAGCAACGTCGCGTTCTTCAAGCAGCTCAAGAGCACCGGGATCGGCGCCGACCGGATGCCGGTCATGTCGGTGTCCGTGGCCGAGGAGGAGGTCAAGGGGATCGGGGTCGACAACGTCGCCGGGCAGCTCGTGGCCTGGAACTACTACCAGACGACCGACACCCCGGCGAACGAGAAGTTCGTCGCCGCGTTCAAGGCGAAGTACGGCGCCGACAAGGTGACCTCCGATCCCATGGAGGCCGGATACAACGCCGTCTACCTGTGGGCCGAGGCCGTGAAGAAGGCCGGGAGCACCGACGTGGAGGCCGTCAAGAAGGCCGCCGGCGGGGTCGGCCTGGACCGGCCCGAGGGCAAGGTCACCATCGACGGCGACAACCAGCACGTGTACAAGACCGCGCGCATCGGGGTCGTCCAGCCGGACGGCCAGATCAAGGAGGTGTGGAAGTCCGGCGAACCGATCAAGCCGGATCCCTACCTCAAGACGTACTCCTGGGCCGGCGGCCTGGTGTGAACCGGGCCATGACCGTGTCGGCTGACGTGTACGGCCGTGACCGGGGCGCGACGCGTCCCGGCACGGGACATCGCCGGGAGGTGGCGTGGAAGGGGTGCTGAACCAGCTTCCGATCGGGCTGTCGATCGGAGCGGTCCTGCTGCTCATCGCCCTCGGGCTGACGTTCACGTTCGGGCAGATGGGCGTGATCAACATGGCCCACGGCGAGTTCATCATGGCGGGGGCCTACACGGCGTACCTGCTCCAGGGCGTGGGCTTCCTGGTCGCGCTCCCGGCCGCGTTCGTGGTCGCCGGGCTCATGGGCCTGGTGCTGGAGCGCACGCTGATCCGGCGCTTCTACGGGCGCCCGCTGGACACGCTGCTGCTCACCTGGGGCGTCAGCCTGATGCTCCAGCAACTGGCCCGGGACCTGTTCGGGGCGCCCAACGTGCAGGTCGCCTCGCCCGCCTGGCTGCGCGGCGGCATCGGGATCCTGCCGTACAACCGGTTGTTCATCATGGCGCTCGCGGTGCTGTCGGTGCTCGCGATCTGGGCGTACATGAACCGGACCGGGCAGGGGCGGCGCATGCGGGCGGTCATGCAGAACAGGAGGCTCGCGGCCACGAGCGGCATCGACACCGGGCGGGTCGACCAGCGGACGTTCTTCATCGGCTCGGGGCTCGCCGGGGTCGCTGGGGTCGCCCTCACGCTGATCGGCCCGGTCGGCCCCACGCTCGGGACGTACTACATCGTGGACGCGTTCCTCGTGGTCGTCGCGGGCGGCCTGGGACAGCTTCGCGGCGCGGTGCTGGCGGCGATCGGGCTCGGCCTGCTGAACTCCTACGCCGAGTTCTGGAGCGACGCCAGCCTCGCCAAGGTGGTGGTCTTCGTGGCGATCATCGGCTTCCTGCAGATCCGGCCGCAGGGGCTGTTCTTCGTCCGATCGCGGGCGCTGACATGACGGCCGTCGAGGCGCCCGCGGGGAGCACGCCCACCGCGACGCCGGACGTACGGGCCGGGCGCCGGTGGCAGGGCACGGCCGTGTTCGCGGGGGTGTTCGCGGCGGTGGCCGTGCTCGCCCTGGTGGTGGCGCCGCTGCTGCTGGAGCCGTTCCGTCTCGGCCTGCTGGCGAAGTATCTCTGCTACGCGATCGTGGCGCTGGGCATCGGCCTCGCCTGGGGGCAGGGCGGCATGCTGACGCTTGGACAGGGGGTGTTCTTCGGCCTCGGCGGCTACGCGATGGGCATGTATCTCAAGCTCAACGACGCCGCGGGCGACCTGCCCGACTTCATGGTCTGGAGCGGGGTGGAGAAGCTGCCCGCGCTGTGGAAGCCGTTCGGCAACCCGGTCTTCGCGCTGGCCATGGTCGTCGTGCTGCCGGTCGCGGTCGCGCTCCTGCTCGGCGCGCTGGTGTTCCGCCAGCGCGTACGCGGGGCGTATTTCGCGATCCTCACCCAGGCGCTGGCGGCCGCGATGGTGATCCTGCTGGTCGGGCAGCAGGGGCTGACCGGCGGCACGAACGGCCTGACCAACTTCTTCGACTTCTTCGGCCACGACGTGGCGGCCGACGAGACCCAGCGGGGCCTCTATCTGCTCGTGGCGGCCGTGCTCGGAGCGCTCTATTTGGGCGCGCGGCAACTCGTCCGCAGCCGGTTCGGCAGGTTGCTGCTGGCGGTCAGGGACGGCGAGGACCGGGTGCGTTTCCTCGGCTACAACCCGGCCACCGTGAAGACACTGACCTTCGCCGTGTCGGCGGGCATGGCCGGGATCGCGGGGGCGCTGTTCGTGCCCGTGGTCGGCATCATCTCGCCGGCCCTGCTCGGCGTCGTCCCCTCGCTCGAACTCGTCGTCGCGGTGGCGGTCGGCGGCCGGTTCGCGCTGGCCGGCGCGGTGCTCGGCGCGGTCGTCATGGGATACGCCCGGACGTACTTCAGCGAGGAGCTTCCGGACGCCTGGCTGTACCTGCAGGGCGCCCTGTTCGTGCTCGTCATGGCGCTGGCGCCCAAGGGCATCGCGGGCCTGGCCGCCAACCTCGTACGGAGAAGGGAGTCCCGGGCGTGAGCGAGGCGCTGTCAGAGACCGTGCTGCTGGAGATTCGGGGTCTCGAGGTCGCCTTCGGCGGCTTCCGGGCGCTCGACGGTGTGGACCTGACCGTCGGCCGGGGCGAGCTGCGCTTCCTGATCGGGCCCAACGGCGCGGGGAAGACGACCCTCATCGACGTGATCACGGGCCTGACCAGGCCCACCGGAGGCACCGTGCGGTTCGAGGGGCAGAGCCTCGTGGGCCGCAGGGAGCACGAGATCGTCCGGCTCGGCGTGGGCCGGACGTTCCAGACCTCGGTGGTCTTCGAGGAGCTCACCGTGCTGGAGAACCTCGACCTGGCCGCGTCGTTCCGCCGTCCCCTCTGGTCGCTGCTGCGCCGCGGGCGCGGGGTGCCGGAGGAGGTGGCGGCGGCGCTGGAGACGACCGGCCTGGCGGGCCTGGCGGGCAGCAGGGCCGGGGTGCTGTCCCATGGCCAGCGGCAGTGGCTGGAGATCGGCATGCTGATCGTCCAGCGGCCCCGGCTGCTGCTGCTCGACGAACCGGTCGCCGGCATGGCGCAGGACGAGCGCGAGCGCACCGGCGAACTGCTCACCGAGGTCGCCCGCGAGCACACCGTGGTCGTGGTCGAGCACGACATGGACTTCCTGCGCCGCTACGCCTCCCAGGTCACCGTGCTCCACGAGGGCAGGGTGCTGACGGAGGGCTCGGTGGAGGAGGTGCGGGCCGACCCGCGCGTGCAGGAGATCTATCTGGGACGGGCGAGGGAGGGTGCGGAGGATGCTGTCCGTTGAGGGACTGGAGTCGGGGTACGGCCGGGCCCGGGTGCTCTTCGGCGTCTCGCTTGAGGTGCCCGCGGGCCGCCTCGTCTGCGTGATGGGCCGCAACGGGGTCGGCAAGACGACCCTGCTCGACACCGTCATGGGCGTGCTCCCGGCGACCGGCGGAAGGGTGACCTTCGAGGGCAGGGACGTCACCCGGCTGCGCCCCGACCAGCGCGTACGGCTCGGCATGGGCTACGTGTCCCAGGGGCACGACACCTTCCCCCAGCTCAGCGTGATGGACAACCTCCTGGTCACGTTGGAGGCGTCCGCGCACCGCGACCGGGCGGCGCTGGAGGAGGCGCTGGAGGTCTTCCCCCGGCTCAAGCCGCTGCTCAAACGGCCGGCGGGTTTCCTGTCCGGCGGCCAGCAGCAGCAGCTCGCGATGGCCAGGGCCCTGGTGACCCGGCCGAAACTGCTGATCCTGGACGAGCCGACCGAGGGCATCCAGCCGTCGATCATCCTGGAGATCGAGGAGGCCGTCGAGCGCCTGCACGCGACCGGTCTCGCGATCCTGCTGGTGGAGCAGTACCTCGACCTCGCGCTGCGGATGGCCGAGGGGTTCGTGATCCTCGACGCCGGGCGGGTGGTCCGGTCCGGCCCGGCGCGGGAGCTCCAGGACGAGGAGGTCCACCGGCTGTTGTCCGTCTGAGCCCTGTCGCCGGCCGCGGCACCGCGCTTACCCTGGAGGGGAGGAAGCGATCGCACGTGTGAACGCCTTCGGCCGCGCCGGAGGCTCCGCGCCGCCGGAGCGGTGGGGGCCGTCCGGACCCGGCACTGCGCACGGCCCGACCGCTTCCTCCGTCGTCTCCGGCGTTCAGCCGTCGCGCCCGGTCTCGATCCGGGCTCGCCGCACGTGGTCGAGTATCACCTTGACGACCAGCTCGGGCCGGTCCCGGTGGATGTGATGCCCCGCATGCTCCGCGACGACGTGCTGGGCGTTCGAGGACAGCCGCACCAGGTCGGCCTGGAGCGGAGACCAGACGGAGTAGAAGCGGCGCTGTTCCGCGAGCGTCTCCACGTCGGTGCCCGGCGGTTCGTCCGGGGTGGAAGAGACGACCGTGAGTGGGGTCGCGCCCAGGCTCGGTGCTCGGCGGCGGACCTGCACGGGGTTGACGGTGATCGCGGCCGCCGCCTCCCGCAGCTCCGCGCGGCGTTGCCGGTCGCTGAGGTCGAAGGCGATCCTGACGGGGAGGAGCTTCGGCGGCAGGCGCCGGGCCTCGGCTTCGCGGCGGACGCGGTCGCTCCACCCGGCGTCGAAGGCCAGGCGCCGAAGTCCCAGCGGCGTAAGGCGCGAGCGCAGCATTTCTCGCGTGATGGCGACTCTCGTCCGGTGCAGCAAGCGGATCTGCTCGGGATGGCTGGAATCGACGAGGACGACCGCCGCCACGGCGTCGGGCCTTTCGGCTGCGAACAGCCGGACGATGTTCCCTCCGGCCGAATGCCCCACCAGAACGTACGGCGGAGCGATTCCCGCCTCGTCCAGCGCGCGCCGCAGGTCGCGGGCGGCTCCCAACGCCGTTCCCGCCCACGGAGACGGATCACTCCACCCGAGTCCGGCCCGGTCGTAGAGCACAACCGACGACTCCACCGCCAGTTCGGGTGACAGCGCGGCCCAGTTCACACCCGGCTCGCCCAGTCCGGGCACGATGACGACGGCCGGCGAGCCCGTGCCCGCGGTCCACAGATGGATCCGGCGGCCGCCGACGTCGACCATCCGTCCAGGGGGAGGAAACCGGCGGCGATCACGCCGGGCTCCGTAGGTCTGGTAGACCGCGCTCATGGAGGCCCCGGCGATCGCGCCCGAAACGAGCCCGGCCAGCGCCTTGACGATGATCCCCCTGCCGCGGATCGAGCGGTTCATCACACTCCACTTGCGCCGGTTCTCCGAATGAACCCCGAAGGAGGGACGGAGCGGCGGTCGCGTCTTGGATCACCTTGACTCCGCTATTCGTACAGCGAGCCCGGCCGCCGAATCAATGACGACCGCACAAGGTGGATGCGTCCTGAGCGATGCGGAAGGCGTCGGCGTGGGCGTTCGCCCATTGCTCGAAGGTGCGGGGTGGGCGTCCGGTCACCTCGCGCACAGTGGGGTGGACTCGCGACTCGTCCAGCGTGCCGTCGGCGAAGAACCGGAAGAACGCGTCGACATACCGCGCGGGCATCCGCGCCTCCATCTCGGCCCGGGCCTCGGCGTCGGTCAGGCCTTCGCAGCGCAGATCCCTGCCTAGCACCCCGGCGAGGACGGCGACCTGGTCGGCGGGCAGCAGCGCCTGCGGACCGGTCACGTCGTGGATCAGGCCGTCGTGCCCGTCGTCCAGCAGCGCCCGGGCCGCGACGGCGGCGATGTCGAAGGGATCGACGGCGGCGGTGCGCACGCCGGCGAACGGCACGCGCACCACGTCGCCGGCCTCGAGCTGAGGGAGCCAGCGCAGGGCGTTGGACATGAACGACCTCGGCCTCAGGACGGTCCAGGGCAGCCCGGATGCCCGCACGGCCCGCTCGGAGAGGGTCATGTAGCGGGAGACGGCGTTGGTCATGTCCTCCAGCGCGGCCGAGCCGCCCGTCAGCAGCACGATCCGCTCCACCCCGGCCCGGCGGGCGCGGGCCAGCAGGCCGGGCATGTCTTCGTAGCCCGGCAGGAGGAACACACGGCGGACACCGTCGAACGCCTCGGTCAGGCTCTCCGGCCGGTCGAGGTCGCCGCCGGCGGGCTCCGCGCCAGGGGGCAGGGCGGCGTCCCCCGGGTTCCGTACGAGCGCCCGCACCCGTTGGCCCGTCCCGAGCAGCGCCTCGACCAGTTCCGAGCCGACGTTCCCGGTCGCGCCGGTCACCAGGATCATTCACATCTCCGTTCGCTCGCAGAGGGGTCTACACGGCCCGGATGAGTCCCGCCGCCAGAGCGATGAGCGCGGCCGCGAGGAGGAGGGCGCCGGTCCGCGTGAGCGCGGTGCCGTACGAGCCCCGGCCCTCCTCGCCGATGCCGAGGTGCAGGAAGAACCCGCCCGACTGGGCAAGCACTCCGGCGAGCAGGGCGGCGCCGCACAGCCATTCCAGGCCGTCGGGGAAGCCCGCGCGGGGCAGGTACAACAGATAGACGAGTGAGAGCACCAGGAGCACACCCGCGTGCGCGTGGCCGGCGCGGAAGAAGCGCTCGCGGAGGGCTCCGAGCCTGTCGCGGTCGGTGGTGACGAAACGCAGCAGCGCGTGCCCGCCGAACTCGACGGTGACGATCGACAGGATCGCGACGATCGGCAGGACTTCGGTGGGTTCCATCAGCGTGCCCCGGCGCCTGCGAGGGCCGCCGCCCGTTGCGGCGTTGGGTTGCCCGTTCTTCCCATGACATCTCCTGCTCACAAGACGGCGCAGCCGCGGCACGCGGCGGACGCCGTTCGGTGGATCTTGGTTCACCGAGATCGTGGCAGGAGGGCGGGTGGAGCCGTTAGTGCCGCAGTAACCCGGCCGATGTGCATTTTGCACAGCTGCCCGTGCTCCGCGGCGGCGCGGTGCCTGGTCGTCGCGGAGCTCCCCGGCTAGATCCAGCCGGATTCGGTGGCGATCCGGATGGCGTCGACCCGGTTGCGGGCCCCCAGCTTGGCGACCGCCGAGGTGAGGTAGTTGCGCACCGTGCCGTAGGTCAGGAAGAGCCGCTCGGCGATCTCGGCGGGCTGCGCGCCCGTGGCCGACATGCGCAGCACCTCCGTCTCGCGCTGGCTGAGCGGGCTTTCCGGCGCTTCCAGCGCGACCAGCGCCAGCGACGGGTCCACCGCTCGTCCCCCCGCCGCGACGGTCCTGATCGCCGCGGCGAGTTCGGCCGGCCGGATGTCCTTCGGAACGAAGCCCGCGACCTGGACGCCCAGCGCCCTGCGCAGGACGCCCGGTTTGGTCAGCGCCGTCAGGATCAGGACGGCGCATCCGGGCAGCGCCCTTCGCAACTCGGCCGCCGCGGCCACGCCGTCCAGCCCCGGCAGGTCGATGTCGATCACGGCCACCTCGGGCCGGTGCTCCAGCGCCGCGGGCACGATCTCCAGGCCGGAGGCCACCCCCGCCACCACCTCGATGTCGTCGTGCAACGACAGCAGCTCGATCAGCGCTTCGCGGAGGATGTGCATGTCCTCCGCGATGAGGACGCGAATCACGCGCATCACCCTCCCGGCTCTCGAACGAATGGCCTCGACCGGCATCGGACGGACAGGATCATGGCAGCGGTCTCACGTCCGAGAGAGCCTGCGTGCCCGAGACCGGAGGGAAACCGCACGGCCCGCCACCGGGTTCGGCCGGTGCGGGGAACTCGGCGAGCACCTCGAAGATCTCACCGGTGCGGTGTCCCGCCGTCACCCGCCCGCCGGTCCGCGCCGCGATGCTGTCGAGCCCGGTGCCGCGCCGTTCCGTCGGCTCCGCTTCCTCCTGTAGGGTTGCGCCGTCGTTGACCAGCCGTAACCGTACGCCGCCCGCCGTGCCCGACACGGTGATCTCGCAGGTGCCGGCCCGACTGTGGCGCAGGACGTTGGTGACGCCTTCTCGCAGCACGGTGGCCAGCGAGGTGTCGAGCGCCGGGGGAAGCGGGCCCGTCTCGACGCGCACCACCGCGTCGATCCCGGCGCTCGCCAGCACCTCGCGGGCGGCGTCGATCTCACTGCTCAACCGCAGCTCGACCCGGTCGCCGGTGATGGAGTCGAGCTCCTCGAGGGCCTGTTCGACCAGTGACCCCAGTGCGGTGATCTGGGTTCTGGCCCTCGCGGGGTCGGTGCCGAGCAGACGTTCGGCGACCTCGCCCTTGAGGGCGACCGCCGACAGGCTGTACCCCAGGATGTCGTGCAGGTCACCGGCGATCCGCAGCCGTTCGCGGCGCACCGCCGCCTCGGCGAGCTCGTGCCGGGTCCGCTCCAGCACGGTGAGTAGTCCGCTCAGCCGCCCGAGGCAGTAGACCAGCCACATGATCATGATGTGGCCGCCGAAGTTGGCCAGTGCGGCGGGGATGTCGTCGATGAACAGGTAATTGCGGTCGATGCGGTGCAGGAACCAGGCGAGGTGGCCGCCCAGGACGACCCCGACGATCACCCAGGAGCGCGGCGGCCGTACGTTGAGCAGCAGTTTGCCGGTGAAGATGCTCAGCAGGCGGTCCCAGGCATCGGGGAAGACGGCCAGGGGTAGCAGGATCAGCAGGCTCTGCGCGACCAGCACAGCCCGCGACTCCGGAAGCACCTGGAGGATCACGATGACGACGAGCAGGACGGCGGCGATGGCGAGGGCCGGCCAGTCGCCGGGGCGAACGTAAAGCAGGTTCTTCAGGACGAGCAGGCATTGGATGACCAGGACCGCGAGCAGCACCCGTCGCGCCGGCCGCGGCGACTCGATCGGCGCCGAGATCTTCTCGAGGGCGTCGACGCGGTAGGCGCCGGCCGTGGCACGCACCTCCGCCATGGTGCGCCGCGCGAGTTCGATCCCTTCCCGGAGGGAGTGCCGCGCCTCGCCCGGCTCCTGCCGGGCCGCTGTCCGCATCCGGAACCCGATCGCCCGGAGTTTCCCGCCGAGCAGGCGCCGCAGCTCTCCGTCCAGCCGCAGCCGTTCCCTCGACAGGGCCGTCCGGGCCAGTTCCTCGCGGGTCTGGTGAAGTCTCGTGACGGCCATGACGAGCCTGGACAGGCCGAAGACGATGAGACCGTCGTCCGCCGTGACGATCATGTAGCCGACGCCCGTCTGAAACTCCAACCCGGGATAGGCGTCGAAGCCGGGGAGGAGGACCAACGCGCCGGACGCGGCCACGCCGAGGACGAACAGCGGCCAGGCGATCCGTGTGGGGAGCGCGCACAGCGCGGCGGCGGCCACGGTCCACGGCATCCAGTCCCAGGACTGCCCGACGAACGGGTACGGCAGGAAGTAGAGCAGCACCACGGCGGCGAACAGCCGGTATCGGGCGGCTGGGCTCCAGCACCACATCGACAGCGCGACGAGCGGCGGATAGGACGCCATCGGGAGCAGCACCCCGAGCAGATCGGCGCCGCCGTCCAGCGCGCTGAACGCACGGATGTAGACGAGGATGCCGAACGAGGCCCACAACATGGCCCTGGCCAGCCGGAGCGGAAGGTCGTCCGCGGTTCGCCCCACTCGCCGGGACCCTCCCGTGAACCGTGCGAAATGCAGATCTAGCCGATGACGGGGACACTATCAGCCCATTTTCCCCGGATGTCATGATCCCGTACGTCCCGCGGCCGGCCCGGTGTACGAGAGCTCGGCCGGTCGCGGTCCGAGATCGCTCACGTCGGCGCGGCCACACCATCTCGCCCGCCGGCCCCTCGCAAGCCCACGGAGAGACACCCATGCTGAAGAAACTGTCCCTGTCCGTCGTCTCGGCCGTGGCCGTACTGGCCCTGACCGGCACGCCGGCCACCGCGACGGCCGCGCGGACCCGGAGCGCATCCGCCGACCCGCTCGAGCCGGGGCCTTTCCACCGCCGGCTCGACCCGCTGGTCGGCACCTGGAAGGCCACCAAGTACAACTATCTTCTCGGCGGCGACGGCAAGCCGGTCGTCTCCCGCGACATCACGGTCAAGACGCGATGGATCGCCAAGACGGGCGGCCGGTTCCTGGAGGAGGAGGCCGAAGGCGTCCTGGGCGGCCACCCCTACTACCGGCTGGGGATCCTCGGCTTCTCCACCATCGACCGGCGCTACGAGTGGACCACCTTCGACAGCGTCACCCCCACCGCGATGACCTACCGCGGCCCCGCCCTCGCCAAGGCCGGCAACGTGCTGTCGCTGCCCGGCACGTTCACCGACCCCGGCGTGCTCGGCCCGGAGTACGCCGGGAAGACCATACCGATGCGCACAGTGATCACCATCAGGTCGGACGACCGGCACACCTTCGACCTGTACTTCACCCCGCCCGGCCGGCCCGAGCGGCTGGTCGACCGCGTCGTCTACACCCGGAAGACCACGTAGGCCCGCAGTGGTTCGCCCCTGCGACGGTCACCGCCGGCCCGCGCCCATGGTCAGATGTCGAGCTGCCACTGATACCAGGTGTCGAACACCTCGAAGCCCATCGCCTCGTTGATCGCCAGCATGTGGGGGTTCGCCACGGAGTTCCACGTGATCACACGCTCCACGGACGGCTCGCAGGCGCGGAACCAGGTGATGTTAGCGAGCTTCAGCACCAGGCCGAGCCGCCGCCCGCGGTGCGGGGCGAGGACCGTGGTGGCGCTCTGGCGCGCCCATCCCTCCGGCCGCTCGGCGTCCACCACGAGCTGGGTGAAGCCCGCCGGCTGTCCGCTGCCCGAGTGCCGGGCGATCATCGTGTACGTCCGCTGGCCCGCCCGTGCGAGCATCTCCTCCCGGGCGCGCACCCGGTCGGCGGTCCACCGCCGGTCCTCCATCGCGAGGTCGCCCAGCGGCTCGTCGTTCATGCCCTCCGACAGGCGGGCCATGTCGCCGAGCAGGTCGTCGGGGGTCGGCCCGGCCCACCGTTCGAGCGAGTAGCCCGTGGCGTGCCGTACGGCGCGGGCCCGGAGGAGTTCGAGGCCGGACCAGTCCGCCGTACGCAGGTCGAGCACCAGCCGGGTCTCGGTGGAGGCGGGGGAGAACCCGCGGGCCTTGGCGAACGCCGTGGCCGGCCCGTCGGCGGAGGCCTCGGCGATCAGCACGCGCCTGCCCTCGCCGCGGGCCTTGGCGAACGCCGTGGCCGGCCCGTCGGCGGAGGCCTCGGCGATCAGCACGCGCCTGCCCTCGCCGCGGGCCCGCCCGATCGCGTGGTCGAGCAGCGCGGCGCCGATCCCCTCACGTCGGCGGCCGGGATGCGTCATCAGCCGGAGCACGGCGAGGTGGGTGTTGTCGTCCTGCGGGAAGTAGAGGATGTAACCACCGGCGACGTCGCCTCCGGCGGTCTGGTCGCCGACGGTCCGGCCGTCGTCGCGCGCCACCCACGTCTCGGCTCGCTCGCCCTCGGAGCCGCCGCGGACGCTCGCCGCGAAGTGCCGCCAGGACATCACGGGACCCGGACGGTCGCAGAATCGTGCGACGGCATGGAGACCGGCCAGAGGGGACCGGGCCGCCGGTCCGGACGGGTCGTCTTCCTCCTGCTCGGCGTCGTTCTCGACGGGGGCGACGCGCATCATCTGCATGCCGACAAGAATTCCGCACGCCCTGTCAGGAATGCGACTGATTTTCACATCGTGGAACGCCGGCGGGCGTGGCTCTACTGGATGTAGTTCTCGACCTCGTTGACGGGGCGTGGGGAGGCGTGGTCGGGGTCCTCGCCCGCGTCGCGCCGGGCGCGGCGCTGGCGCAGCAGGTCCCAGCAGCGGTCGAGCTGTTCTTCCAGCGAGGTGATCCTGTCGTGCTCCTCCTCCGAGGTCAGCTCGCCCGCGACCAGCCGTTCGCGCAGCGAATGCTCCTCGTCGACCAGGTCGCTGATCCGCTTGAGGATCTCGTCGTCCTTCATCTGGCCTCCTTTCGTCACGGCTCACCCTAACCCGGCAAGCGGTCTCGGATTGTGATCGGGTGTCTCGTCCGATAATGGGCGTCTGCTAGTCTGCTTGGCATGCTGCGCGGACTCCTTCTTATCCGCCGCGGCGAGGGCCTGTAAGAGGCCGGCTCCCTCGCCGCGGTGCGAGAGTCATGCGCGTCGGCCGCCCTGGTTCATCCATCGGCGCCCCCTCCTCACGAACGACCGTGACGTGCGTTCGTGTTCTCACTGAGACGACGGGGTCGCCGCGTGTCCGACGAGGAGCATCATGAACACGCAGCAGCCCAGCCCCATGCCGTTCCACCGCTACACGCCGTTCGAGCCTGTACGGCTGACCGACCGCACCTGGCCCGACGAGGTCATCACCAAGGCGCCCCGCTGGTGCGCCGTCGACCTGCGTGACGGCAACCAGGCGCTGATCGACCCGATGGACGCCGACCGCAAGCTGAAGATGTTCGACCTGCTGGTGCGGATGGGCTACAAGGAGATCGAGGTCGGCTTCCCCGCCGCGTCGCAGACCGACTACGACTTCATCCGTAAGATCATCGAGGAGGACCGCATCCCCTCCGACGTGGTCGTCCAGGTGCTGACGCAGGCCCGGCCCGAGCTGATCGAGCGGACCTTCGAGTCGCTGCGCGGCGCACGCCAGGCGATCGTCCACCTGTACAACTCCACCTCGACCCTGCAGCGCCGGGTCGTCTTCGGCCAGGACAAGGACGGCATCACCGCGATCGCCGTCGAGGGCGCCAAGCTGTGCAAGAAGCTGGCGGCCGAGATGGAGGGCACACAAATCTACTTCCAGTACTCGCCCGAGTCCTTCACCGGCACGGAGCTGGAGTACGCCGTCGAGGTCTGCAACGCCGTCAACGACGTGTGGCGGCCCACGCCCGACCGCAAGGTGATCGTCAACCTGCCGGCGACGGTCGAGATGGCCACACCCAACGTGTACGCCGACCAGATCGAGTGGATGCACCGCAACCTGGCGTACCGGGACTCGATCGTGCTGTCGCTGCACCCGCACAACGACCGCGGCACCGCCGTCGCCGCCGCCGAGCTGGGCTACATGGCCGGCGCCGACCGCATCGAGGGCTGCCTGTTCGGCAACGGCGAGCGCACCGGCAACGTCTGCCTGGTCACGCTGGGCATGAACCTGTTCTCCCAAGGCGTCGACCCGGAGATCGACTTCTCGGACATGGACGAGATCCGGCGGGTGGTCGAGCACTGCAACCAGCTGCCCGTGCACCCCCGCCACCCGTGGGGCGGCGAGCTGGTCTACACGGCCTTCTCCGGCTCCCACCAGGACGCCATCAAGAAGGGCCTCGAGCACCTGGAGCGCGACGCGGCCGCCGCAGGCGTGCCGGTCGACGAGTTCACCTGGGCCGTGCCGTACCTGCCGATCGACCCCAAGGACATCGGCCGCACGTACGAGGCCGTGATCCGCGTCAACAGCCAGTCGGGCAAGGGCGGCGTCGCCTACATCATGAAGGCCGACCACCAGCTCGACCTGCCGCGCCGCCTGCAGATCGAGTTCTCCCGCGTCATCCAGGCCCGTACGGACGCCGAGGGCGGCGAGGTCACCGCCGCGGAGATGTGGGAGCTGTTCTCCGACGAGTACCTGCCGAACCCCGCCAGCCCGTGGGGCCGGCTGGGCCTGCTGGCCCACCGGCACACCTCCACCGTGGACGACAAGGACGCGATCAACGCCGACGTGCGGGTCGACGGCCAGATCCGGGAGATCGAGGGCGCGGGCAACGGCCCCATCTCGGCCTTCTGCGACGCGCTGGAGAACATCGGGGTGCCGGTCCGGGTCCTCGACTACACCGAGCACGCGATGAGCGCCGGCGCCGACGCCAGGGCCGCGTCTTACGTGGAGTGCGAGGTCGGCGGACCGGACGGCACGCAGGTCCTGTGGGGCGTCGGCATCGACGCGAACACGACGACCGCCTCGCTCAAGGCCATCATCTCCGCCGTCAACCGCGCCACCCGCGCCTGACCCGACGCCCCCGTGATCTTTCAGTTCGTCGCAGTGATGCCGCATGACCTGCGCCACTGCCCGTGATCTTGTATAAAATCGCAAGAGTATGTTTTGACCAGCCCATAAGGCGGTCGTGATCATGTGAAAGGCGGCAACCGGGAGACCCCCGACTGCCGCCTTTCGCATGTCTCATGAGTGACACGTCGTCCGCCCGCGTCAGGACGACAGAGTTTCCCTGGCGCCAGTGATGATCATTTCGAGCCCGTCGTGGAAGGCGCGGTCCCGGCGCTCTCTGGGCCAGTCGCCGACTCCGGTCTTGCGGGCCTGTTCCTCGATGGTGTAGCCGTTGACGTAGGCCAGGACGGTGTCCACGGCGATGGCGGCCGTGTCGGCGGGGACTCCCGCGGCGATGAGCGCGGCGATGAGACGCCTGAAGGTGGTGACGGCCTCGTCGCCCGGGTGGTGGAAGCCGGATATGAGGCGGGCGCCGTCGCGGTGGGCCAGCATGACCTCGCGCACGCCTGACGCCACCTCGCGCAACAGCTCGTCCCAAGGGGCGTCGGAGAGCGGAACGACGTCGTCCGCCGGGCTGACCAGGTGCGTGACCATGGCGTCCAGCAGGGCCTGCTTGCTGGGGTAGTGCCGATACAGGGCACTCGCTCGCACCCCGAGCCGGCTCGCCAGCAGCCGCATGGTGAGAGCGTCCAGGCCTACTTCGTCGAGCAGCTCGATCGCCGCCTGCAGCACCTCGGCGCGCCGCTGCCCCATCGCGTCCTCCTGGGGTTGACATTCCTTCCCCGCCTACGTGAACAATGTACACGTGAACGTTGTTCACCTATCAACGGAGGATCATGATGACGCCTGTCCTGGGCAAGCGGGCGATGTACATGCTCGTCCCGCCTGCGGGTGCCCGATGAAGGCGCGCGCCGCACACGAAAAGGTTCGCTCGGCCGACGGAACCGTGATCGGCTACCGCCGCAGTGGCCGCGGACCCGGGCTGATCCTCGTACACGGCGGGATGCTGGCGTCGCAGCACTTCACGAAGCTCGCCGCCGCTCTGTCGACCTCGTTCACCGTCCATGTGCCCGACCGGCGCGGGCGTGGGCTGAGCGGCCCTCACGGCACCGGCTTCGGCGTTATGCGGGAGGTCGAAGACCTGCAGGCGCTCGTCGCGGCGACCGGCGCGTCGCAGATCTTCGGCCTGAGCTCGGGCGCGCTCGTCATCCTGCGTACGGCTCTGGTCACGCCCGCTCTTGACCGGATCGCCCTGTACGAGCCTCCATTGTCGATCGACGGCTCGGTGCCGACGGACTGGCTGACGCGCTTCGACCGCGAGATCGCTGCGGGAAGAACGGTGTCCGCGCTGGTCACGGGGATGAAGGGCCTCGACACCGAGTCGTCGTTGTTCACCAGGATCCCCCGCTTCGCCCTTGTGCCGCTCCTGGCGATAGGCGCGCGCCTGCAGGGCGACGGATCCCCCGATGAGGTGCCGGTCGAGGCGCTCATCCCGACGCTGCGATTCGACATGCAGGTGATCAGGGAGATGGCCGACACGATCATGGACTACGCGGCGCTCGATGCGCGGGTGCTGCTCCTCGGCGGCACGAAGAGCGCGGCATATTTGCGCCTCGCACTCCGGAGACTCTCCGAGGTGCTCCCGCACGCGCGAAGCATCGACCTGCCGGGGGTCGGGCATTCGGGGCCGGAGAACGACGGGGCCCCGCTCGTCGTGGCCGAGGTGCTGCATGAATTCTTCGGCGCGCGATGACGGGCGGAGGCCATGGATGGCGGGGCGGGCTCACCCGGCCCCGGTCCGGTCCGGGCGGTGCGGGTGGCCGGACCGCAGGCGGTTTCCAGGGCAAAGGCGCTGGTAGCCCGGCTGCGGGCGTTGCCGGTCGCGACCACTGTGGCGCTCGCCTGGCTGGTGTGCATGGCTCCCGCGCTCGAACGCCTCCTGGCCCGGGTGGAGGCGTCCCTCCCCGCCGTGTCCCGCGGCCGACGCCACGCTGTCGTGGCAACGGGCCCTGCAGCGCGCCCTCGGCAGCGTGGCCGGCCTGCTCGTCTTCACGGTGCTGCTGCCGGTCGGCCGTACGGGCGCGCTCGCCCTGGTCCTGCTCACGCTGGCCCTCCAGTTCTGCACCGAGGCGCTGATGACCCGCAACTACTGGCTGGGCGCGGTGTGCGTGACGCCGATGGCCCTCCTGCTCACCGAGCTGCCCGGTTATCAGCCCGCGTGGGGGCTGATCAGCGACCGCTGGCTGGACACGGCCGTGAGCGTCGCGGCGGGCCTGCTCGGCTGCCTGCTGGTGACCAAACCGCCGAAGCGCCGGGCGGATCGACGCGGCGCTGCGACCCGTGGCCGACGCTCAGGCGGCGGCCCGGCGTCTGCTGGCGCTCGGCACGCGTGAGCCGGGGGAGATCGCGCGGGTGCGCGGCATGCTCGTCGACGCCCTGGTGGAGCTGCGCCGGGCCGCCGACGTCGCGGCCGGCGAGTGGTGGCAGCGGGCGCTGCCGGAGGAGCAGGTCGCCCGGGCCGAGCAGGAGGGCCACCGCCTGCTGGCGAGGCTGGCCGCGCCGGTCCGGGACGATAAGGTCGGCTGCGAACAGACCCAGGGCTGAGGAATCGGGGCGTGGAGCACATCGCCGAGGAGGCGCCGGAGGGCGTCGCAGAGGACGCCGTCGCGCAGGTGATACGGCAGTGGCGGCATGTTCACCCGGACCTGGACACCGCGCCGATCGCCGTGATCGGCCGCCTCACCCGGTGCGTCCTGCTGCTCCAGCAGGCGGGCGACGCGCCTCTGCGGGAGTACGGGCTCACCCGGCCGGAGTTCGATCTCCTCGCCGCGCTGCGCCGGTTGGACCGGGAGCTCACCCCGGGCCGGATCGCCAGAGAGACCTTCGCCTCGGGGGCGGCCGTCACCAAGCGGCTGCGGGTTCTGGAGGAACGCGGGCTGGTGAGCCGCCGCCCCGACGACCGTGATCGGCGGGTCTTCCACCTCGCACTGACCGAGCAGGGCCGCACGCTCACCGACCGGCTCCTGCCGCGGCAGTTGCGTTACGAGAGGGATCTCCTGGCGGCGATAGGCGCCGATCGGCAGCGGGAGCTGGGAGACCTGCTCGGCGAGCTGCTCCTCCTGCTGGAAGGACGCCTCCGCGCCCGCCAGCTTTGACGCGCCGATCGGCGCCGTACGGCGCAGCGCTGTGGCTCAGCGAGCGGGCCGCGATATATGGAGAACTCGCCCCTGACAGCTTCACGCTGGACATGCCTCTGACCGAGTTGGGATTCACGACCTCCGGCGGCCCTCGCCCGGGGACGCCTACTCGGGCAGGCCGAGCAACCGGCCGAGGCAGGTCACGTTGTGGTCGAACAGCTCGGCGCGGTGGGTGATGGTGTTGTTGAACTGGCCGAAGAGCTCGAAGCTGACCATTCCGTACAGGCCCGTCCACGCGACGAGCGCCCGCATGACCACGTCGTCGGGCACGTCCGGCATCAGCGACCGTACGACCTCGGCGTCCTCGGCCAGGACCGCGGGCGGCGGCGGGCAGATCGGGGGAGGGGTGAGCCTGCCCGCCCGGTGGGCGTCGGCGACGATCCGCCCGTACACGGCCGTGTCCCGCACCGCCGGCGCGACGGTGTCCTGCGGAGCGGCGTAGCCCGGCACGGGTGAGCCGTACAGCAGGGCGTACTCGTGAGGATGGGCCAGGGCCCACTCGCGTACGGCGCGGCAGACGGCGAGCCAGCGCCCGGTGAAGTCGTCCTGCGGGCGGGCGGCGTCGGCGCGCTCGACGGCCTCCCCGATCGCGTTGTACCCGTCGATGATCAGCGCGGTCAGCAGGTCGTCGCGGCTGGGGAAGTAGCGATAGATCGCCGAGGAGACCATCCCCATCTCGCGGGCCACCGCCCGCAGGGACAGACCCGGGGCCCCCGCGGTCGCCAGATGGCGCCGGGCGATGTCCGTGATCTCCTTGATCAGTTCCGCTCTCACCCGCTCACGCGCGGTACGGCTCGCGTTCATGCGGCCAGGCTATCAGAGCACCGGTGTTATTAGAGAGCACCGCTCTTGACGAACGCCTCTCCGTTGAGAGAGCATTGCTCTCGTAACGGAACGGCGAACGCAAGGAGTGCCGATGCTCACCGCGGCCAAGGGACTGATCTCCGCACTGATGTTCTTCCTGGAGCTGGGGGTGCTGATCTCGCTGGCCTATTGGGGGTTCACCCGCGAGGCGAACATCATCGTCAAGATCCTCTTGGGGCTCGGCACTCCCGCAGTGTTCGCGACGCTCTGGGGGTTGTTCATGGCGGGCGGCAAGGCGCCGCACCAGCTGCACGGGCTCGCACGGGCGGCCTTCGAGGTCGTGTGGTTCGGGGCGGGGGCGGCCGCGCTGGCGGCCTCCGGGCTCGTCACCGCCGGTGTCGTGTTCGCGGCCGTGTACGTCGTTGACGGCGTGCTGCGGCTGCTGACGGATCAAGTGTGAAGGAGAAGTGATGAGCAGGCATGTGATCGTCGGAGCGGGACAGGTCGGCGGCGGGCTCGCCGAGACGCTGGCGGAGCGGGGGCACGAGGTGACCCTCGTCACCCGCTCGGGCTCGGGGCCGAAGCGCCGGGGAATATCGCCGGTCGCGGCGGACGCGGCCGACGCCGACGCCATGCGGCGGCTCACCGAGGGGGCCGACGCGCTCTACAACTGCGCCAACCCGCGGTATCACCGGTGGCCCCTGGACTGGCCGCCGATCGCGGCCGCGCTGCTGGCCGCCGCGGAGTCGTCCGGAGCCGTCCTGGTGACGCTGGGCAACCTGTACGGGTACGGGCCGGTGGACGGGCCGATGACCGAAGACCTGCCGCTCGCCGCGACGGGCACGAAGGGCAGGGTCCGGGCGCGGATGTGGGAGGAGATGCGGGCCGCCCACGAGGCGGGAAGGGCGCGGGTGACCGAGGTGCGAGGCTCGGACTACTACGGGCCTCGGTCGTCCGACCAGTCCTACCTGGGGCCGCGGCTCCTGGAGCCCCTGTTCGCGGGCAAGCCCGCCACCGTCATCAGTGACCCCGGCATCCCGCACAGCTACACGTACCTGCCCGATGCGGTGCGGGCGCTGGCGGCGGCCGCGGAGGAGGAGCGCGCTTGGGGCCGGGCCTGGCACATCCCGACCGCACCGCCATTCACGGTGCGGGAGTTCGCCGAGAGGGTGTGCGAGGCGGCCGGCCTGCCGGCGCCGCGCCTGCGGCGGCTGCCGGCCTGGATGCTGAAGGCCGGGGGCCTCGCATCGCCGTTCCTGCGTGAGCTGGGGGAGACCCGTTACCAGTTCGACCGGCCGTACGTGCTCGACTCCTCCGCCTCGCAGAAGGTCCTCGGGTTCACGCCGACGCCGGTCGAAGACGGGGTGAAGGAGACGGTGGCGTGGTGGCGGGCACGCTGAGGAGCTCCGGAGCCGGGGAGTGGGCCTGCCCGTGCGGGGCGGTCCACGACCAGGATGAATCATGACATCCAACCCTTGCGCCGGGGATGCCGACTGGCCATGCTGGCTTGAAGATCCTGAGCTCCGTCCGTGGCATCGATGTGACAGGAGTGGCGGTGGAGTTTCGGCTGCTGGGGCCGGTCGAGGTGTCGGTCGGCGAAGTGCCGGTCCCGCTGGGGGGAGTCAAACCGAAGACGCTGCTCGCCGCGCTGCTCCTGGAGCAGGGGCACGTCCTGCCGATGCACCGTCTCATCGACATCCTCTGGCCGGACGAGCCGCCGGAGACCGCCAAGGCGGCGATACAGACCTACGTCAAGACGTTGCGGCAGGCGCTGACCCGGGCCGGGGCGCCGGACGTGATCGTCACCCGCGCGCCCGGCTACCTGGCGCGGATTCCCTGGCCCGCCCGCCGGACCGTGGAGGCGACGCGCCGATAGGCTCCCCGGCATGAGAGTCGGAATCATCGGTTTGGGTGACATCGCGCGGAAGGCGTACCTGCCGGTGCTGGCCGCGACGCCGGGCATCGAGCCGCTGCTGTGCACCCGCGACAGGAAGGCTCTCGACCGGCTCGGGGACGCCTACCGCATCGGCGCCCGCTTCACCTCCCTCGACGACCTCGTCGAGGCGGGGATCGACGCGGCCTTCGTGCACGCGGCCACGGAGGCCCACGTCCCGATCGTGACCGCGCTGCTCGAGGCGGGCGTGCACGTCTATGTGGACAAGCCGCTCGCCTACGACGCCGCCGCCTCCGCCGGGCTCGTACGGCTGGCACGTGAGAGGGACAGGTCGCTGATGGTGGGGTTCAACCGCAGGCACGCCCCCGCGTACGCCGCCCTGCGCGACCTGCCCCGCGACGTGGTCGTGATGCAGAAGAACCGGCGTGACCTGCCCGGCGACCCGCGGACCGTGATCTTCGACGACTTCGTCCACGTGGCGGACACGCTCCGCTTCCTCGCTCCCGGGCCGGTCACCGGCACCGCGATCAGGACCGGGGTGCGGGACGGCCTGCTCGAACACGTGATGCTGACACTCGGCGGCGACGGCTTCACCGCCGTCGGCGTCATGAGCCGCACGAGCGGCGCGGCGGAGGAGACGTGCGAGGTCATGGGCGGCGGAGGGAAGCGCCGCGTGGTCAACCTCGGCGATGTCGTCGACCACGCCGACGGCGAGACCGTCACGAGGCGGGGGGACTGGGTCCCGGCGACCCGGCAGCGCGGCATCGAGCAGATCGTCGCGGAGTTCCTCGCCGCGGTCCGGGAGGGCCGGATCCTCACGGCCGACGACGCCCTGGTGACCCACGGGCTGTGCGAGGACATCGTGCTGGCCGCCACGAACGCGGCGGCGACGGCCTGACCGCCTCCCGGAAGCCGCATATTCCCGGGAGGCGGTCGTCTCAGCCGTCTTTTCAGGGGTACAGGCCGCGCAGCCGGTGGGCCTCGGCCACCCGCCCCACGCCGATCGCGTGGGCGGCCTGGCGGAGCGTGAGGTCGCGCTCCGCGGCCAGGTCCGCGACCGCCCGATAGGCGTTCTCCATCAGGTCGCGGAGCTTCACGTCGACCTCGCCCGCGCTCCACGAGTACGCCTGGGTGTTCTGCACCCACTCCAGGTAGGACACGATGACCCCGCCGGCGTTGGCCAGGATGTCGGGGACCACCGTGACCCCGTTGCCGGCCAGGATCAGGTCGGCCTCGGGCGTGGTGGGCCCGTTGGCGCCCTCCACGACCAGGCGGGCCCGTACGCGCGGGGCGTTGTCCGCCGTGATCACGCCTTCGAGCGCGGCGGGCACCAGCATGTCCACGTCGAGTTCCAGCAGGTCGCCGTGGGAGAGCGGGTCGGCGTCGCGATAGCCGTGGACCGAGCCGGTCTCGGCGGCGTGGGCGCGCAGCGCGGCGACGTCGAGGCCGGAGGACCGGACGACCGCGCCGCCCGCGTCGGAGACGGCCACGACGCGGCAGCCGGCGTCGGCGAGATACTGCGCGGCCAGCGCGCCCACCTTGCCGAAGCCCTGCACCGCCACGGTGGCGCCCTCGGGGGAGCGCGCCCCGCGTGTCCGGGCCAGCGCCTGCAGTGCGGCGATCCGCACCCCGCGCGAGGTCGCGCCCGCGCGGCCCAGCGAGCCGCCGAGCGCGGTGGGCTTGCCGGTCACCACGCCGGGGACGGAATAGCCCGCGTTCGCGCTGTAGGTGTCCATGATCCAGGCCATGGTCTGCTCGTCGGTGCCCACGTCGGGCGCGGGGATGTCCTTCTCCGGGCCGATGAGCGGCAGGATCTCGTTGACGTAGCGCCGGGTGACGCGTTCGAGCTCACGGCCGGTCAGCGTGGCCGGGTCCACCGCGACGCCGCCCTTGGCCCCGCCGTACGGGATGCCGACGAGGGCGCACTTCCACGTCATCCACATGGCGAGGGCGGTGACCTCGGCGAGGTCGGTGGCGGGGTGGAAGCGGATGCCGCCCTTGGCCGGTCCGCGTGACAGGTTGTGCTGTACGCGGTGGCCCTGCACCACCTCCAGGCGGCCGTCCTCACGGCGTACGGGCACCGAGACCGTGAGCGAGCGGCGGGGCGTGGCGAGCATGCGGTGCATGCCGTCGTCGAGGCCGAGGAAGCGGGAGGCCTCGGCGAGCTGGAAACGGGCGGCGGCGAGGGCGCGCTCACCCGGTGAGGGGGCGTGGAGGCCGGGGATCGGAGACCGAACCCCCGACGCCGTTGTCGGGAAGTCCGTGATGGTCATCGCTGTCGTGCTCCTGTCGGAAGAGGGCCGCCCCCCGGACCCCGCGCGCCGTCGACGTTGACGAGCGCGGAAGACGGACCGGAAGGATCGACAAGTGGATCAAACCGTGCACCGGGTGATCGCGATATAGGCCAATAAGGAGATCGCCGGGGAAGATTTCGCCGTTCCGGCGCACAGATGACGCACGGACCGTGAGCGATGGTGGACAGATGGGCACAAGTCGCGCTTTGCCAAGCTTTTGCAGTAGACAGGGGTTGTGCCGGAACTTGTGCTGGGCCCGCTCCTGCGTCACGTGGACGCGGACGCCGCGACCGTCTGGGTGGAGACCTCCGAGCCCTGCACGGTCCGCGTGCGGGCCGGTGACGCCTGCTCCGAGGACCGCACCTTCACGGTCCACGGTCACCACTACGCCCTGCTGGACGTCGGCATCGACGGCCCGGTGGCCTACGAGGTCGAGCTCGACGACCGGCGGGTGTGGCCGGACGAGGGCCTGCCGCCGAGCGTGATCCGGCCGCTCACCCGCCTCGACCGGCTGGTCTTCGGCTCCTGCCGCACCAGCGTGCCCCACGAGGAACCGTACGTGCGCACGCACGGCCCTGACGTCCTGCGGGCGTACGGCCTGCGCCTGATGGAGTCGCCGGACGAGCGGCCCGACCTGATCCTGCTGCTGGGCGACCAGGTGTACGCCGACGAGCTCACCCCGGACATGAAGGAGTTCATCGCCGGGCGCAGGGACGACGGCCCGCAGGAGGTCGTCGACTTCGAGGAGTACGCCGAGCTGTACCGCCAGGCGTGGTCCGATCCTCCGGTCCGCTGGCTGATGGCCACGGTCCCCACCGCGATGATCTTCGACGACCACGACGTCAGGGACGACTGGAACACCTCGAACGTCTGGCGCGAGCAGATGGCCCAGGTGCCCTGGTGGGAGCGGCGCATCGTCTCCGCGCTCGGCTCTTACTACATCTACCAGCACCTGGGCAATCTGCCCCCGGCCGAGCGGGCGGCCGATCCCGTGCTCGCCGCGCTGCGGGCGGGCGGCGGCGACGAGGCGCTCGACACCTTCGCCCGACGGGCCGACCGGGAGCCCGACTCGGTGCGCTGGAGCTACCACAGGGACCTGGGCGGCAGCCGTCTCATCGTGCTGGACAGCCGCAGCGCCCGGGTGCTGGAGCCGGGACGCCGGCGGATGCTCGACCCCGGGGAGTGGGACTGGTTCGACAAGCACGCCACCGGTGACTTCGACCACCTGCTCGTCGGGTCCTCGCTCCCGATCCTGCTGCCCGCCGGGATCCACCACGTCGAGAGCTGGAACGAGGCGGTCTGCGACGGCATCTGGGGCCGCCGGGCGGCGCGGTGGGGCGAGCGGGTGCGGCAGTTTCTCGACCTGGAGCACTGGGGGGCCTTCCGCCGCTCGTTCGAGGAACTCGCGCACGTGGTGCTGGAGGTCGCCTCGGGCCGCCGGGGCAGGCCGCCCGCGACCGTCCTGCTGCTGTCGGGCGACGTCCACTACTCCTACATGGCCTCCGTACGGCGCCGGGGCGGCGGGCGCGTCCACCAGATCGTCTGCTCGCCGATCCGCAACCCACTGAGCCGCACGCTGCGCTTCGCCAATATCGTGGCGTCGTTCGGGCTGGCGGGCGTGCTCGGCGGGGTGCTGGCGAGGGCCGGCGGCCTTCCCCGGGCGCCGTTGCGGTGGCGGATCAGCAAGGGACCCTGGTTCCCCAACATGATGACCGCCATCGACCTGGCGCCCGGGGAGGCCACGGTGACGTGGTTCACCGACACCGGCGATCAGGACGCGGTGCGGATCAGGCCCGAGCCTCCCGCAGCACCGCGCTGAGCTGCTCCAGCGCCCAGTCCAGGTCGTCGGCGGAGACGACGAGGGGCGGCGCGAGGCGGATCGTCGAGCCGTGCGTGTCCTTGACGAGCACGCCGCGGCGCAGGAGCGCCTCGCTGATCTGCCGGCCGGTGCCGAGCAAGGGGTCGATGTCGACGCCCGCCCACAGCCCGCGCCCGCGCACCGCCACCACGCCGGGGCCGAGATCGGCGAGGCGCGCGTGCAGGAACGCCCCGAGCTCGCGGGCCCTGGCCTGGTAATCGCCGGTCTTCAGCAGCCCGATCACCGCCTCACCGACCGCGCATGCCAGCGGGTTGCCGCCGAAGGTGGAACCGTGCTGGCCGGGCCCGATCACGCCCATCACGTCGGCGTTCGCGACGACGGCGGAGACCGGGACCACCCCGCCGCCGAGGGCCTTGCCCAGGACGTACAGGTCGGGGACGACGCGCTCGTGGTCGCAGGCGAACGTCTCCCCGGTGCGGCCGAGGCCCGACTGGATCTCGTCGGCGACGAACAGCACGTTGTTGTCGGTGCAGATCTCCCGGACCGCGGCCAGGTAGCCGTCCGGCGGGACCAGCACGCCGGCCTCGCCCTGGATGGGCTCCAGCAGCACGGCCACCGTGTTCTCGTCGATCGCCTCCCTGACCGCCTCGGCGGAGCCGTACTTCACCAGGCGGAAGCCGGGCGGGAAGGGACCGAAGCCGCCGCGGGCGTCCGGGTCGGTGGAGAAGCCCACGATCGTGGTGGTGCGGCCGTGGAAGTTGTCCTCCATCACGACGATGTTGGCCTCGTCCGGGGCGACGCCCTTGACCTCGTAGCCCCACTTGCGGGCGACCTTGATCGCGGTCTCGACGGCCTCCGCGCCGGTGTTCATCGGCAGGACCATGTCCTTGCCGCACAGCTCGGAAAGGCCGGTCACGAACGCGGCGAACCGGTCGTTGTAGAACGCCCGGCTGGTCAGCGTCAGCCGGTCGAGCTGCTCGCGGGCCGCCGCGAGGATGGCCGGGTTGCCATGGCCGAAGTTCAGCGAGGAGTAGCCGGCCAGGCAGTCGAGATACCGCTTGCCCTCCACGTCGGTGACCCAGGCGCCCTCGGCGGAGTGGATCACCACGGGCAGTGGGTGATAGTTGTGCGCGCTGTGGCTCTCGCCGAGCCTGATGTGCTCCGCGGTCTTCATCGAATCTCCCTGCTCGGCCGGATCTCGAGGGTGCAGCACTTGGGACCGCCGCCGGCCTTGCGCAGCTCGCCGAGGTCGACCGGGACGACCTCGAAGCCACGGCGCTTGAGTTCCAGGATCAGCCCGGTCGCCTCGGCGTTGACGACGACGTTGTGGCCGTCGCTCACCGCGTTGAGGCCGAGCACCTCCGCGTCCGCGGACGTGGCGATCACGGCGTCGGGGAACAGCCGCCGCAGCACCTTCCTGCTGCCCTCGCTGAACGCCTCCGGATAGTACGCCACGTTGCGGCCGTCCAGCGGAAACAGGGCGGTGTCGAGGTGGTAGTACCTCGGGTCGACCAGGCGCAGCGTGACGACCGGCCGGCCGAGGAACTCCTGCGCCTCCATGTGCGCCGCCACGTCGGTGCGGAAGCCCGTCCCGGCCAGGATCATCTCGTCGAGCGTGAGGTAGTCGCCCTCGCCCTCGTTGGTGAAGGACGCCTCCAGTGTCTCGTATCCCCGCTCCGTGAACCACCGCAGGTAGGCCGGGCCCTCGGCGGCGCGCTCCGGATGGGCGAACCTAGCCCCGTAGACGCGTCCGTCGACGACGAGGGCGCCGTTCGCGGCGAACACCATGTCCGGCAGGCCCTCGATCGGATCGATCAGGCTCACGGTGTGGCCCAGGCCTTCGTACGCCTGCCGCAGGCTCTCCCACTGCCGCAACGCCTTCGCGGTGTCGGTCGCCCTCTCGGGGTGCATCCAGGGATTGATGGAATACGAGACCGTGAAGAACTCGGGCCGGCACATCAGGAAATGCCGATCCGTGCCCCTGTGACCACTGTCCGTGGTCTCGGTGGCTGGCGCGAGTGTCATCGTCGACTCCAAGCGGGAAACCGGGTGAACGGGACTTCAGCGTAGGAATCGGAAGGCCACAAACCAATGCGCCCGCGTTGCGATCATGTGAGGATCGGTTGCGTCCTTCGGCCGTTCTACGGCGATTCGTTAATCAGCCTGGACAGCACGATCGAACTCTTGGTGCGCACCACGAACGGCTCGGCCGCCAGGCGCTCGATCACCCGCTCGACGTGCCGTACGTCGGTCGCGCGGATGTGCAGCAGCGCGTCGGCCTCGCCGGTGACCGTGCAGGCGGAGACGACCTCCGGGTTCCGGGACACGGCCATGCCGATCTCTGCGGGGGAGGTCTTGCCCCGGCAGTACAGCTCGACGTACGCCTCGGTGGTCCAGCCGAGGGCCGACGGCTCCACCCGGGCGCTGAAGCCGGTGATCGCGCCGCTGGCGACGAGCCGGTCGACCCGCCTCTTCACGGCCGGAGCCGACAGCCCCACTTGAGCGCCTATTTCGGCGTACGTCGCTCGGGCGTCCTCGACGAGGGCCCGGATGATGGCGCGATCGAGCTCGTCCAACCTCACGTGGACTGTATACAGCCGCCGTGTCCGGCATGCCTCCCGGCCCGGCATGTCACCGCGGTCGAGCCTGTCGGCGGATCCGGTCGATCGAGTGCGGTGAACCCGGCCGGAGTGGCATGAGCACGTGGTGATCACAGGTGCGAACGCTATGCGCTCATCGCCCGTCTCTAGTGGGGTGTCCGCGAACCTTGGCCTGGCCGTTGACTGCGCCGGAAGGAACCTCCGGTCCTCGCGAAGCCCGCTCCGCTGGGCGTAACGCTTCCGGTCCTCGCTCCTTTTCGCTCCGCTCCCTCGATCCCGATGAGCCTTGTGGGCAGCGCATGAGCAGCCCTCTCGTCGCCCTGGTCGTCATGCCCGTACCTTCCGGGCTCGGGTGGGGTGGTGGTAGGTGAAGGTCCAGCGGTCTTTGCCGGTTGTGTGGCGGGTGTAGCGCTCGGGGTGCTGGTAGCGGTCGCGGTTGTGGAACTGGCAGGCCGGGCCGAGGAGCTTCAGGTCGGTCAGGCCGCCGGTGCTCCAGTTGTCGGCGTGGTCGATCTGGCACATGGTGGCGGGCAGGGGGCAGCCGTCGATCCAGCAGGTGGCGTAGCGGGCGAAGACCGCCCGGCGTTGGGCCGGGGTGGCCAGCCTGACTTTTCGGCCCATGTCGAGCACCTGTCCGTCGGCGTTCATGACCAGGCGTACCAGGGCGGAGGTGCGGGCCAGGCGGTGCACGCCGGAGACGGGCAGCACCTGCCCCGTGGCCAGCAGCAGCCCCGGCGCCCTGCCCAGCAACGCCCCCAGCCCTGACCCCGGGTCTGCCCCCGCCCCTTGCCCCGGGCCTGCTCCCGGCCCTGGATCCAGTCCTGGTCCCGGGCCTGCAGCTCGCTCGTCGCGGTGATACTCAGGCGTGCCCAGCCCATGCCGGGATCCCCCCGCGGGCCGAGGCCCGGCGTGGGCGTGACAGGCAGAGCTGTCCCCGGAAGGAGGAGCCGGCGGTTGCCACTCATCCCAGCGCGACCTACCCGACCGTGACTCGCTCTGCTGCGACTCGCTGTATTGGGGCTCGCTCTGTCGTGGCTTGCTCTGCTGGGGCTCGCTCGACCGCGCCTTCTCCGACCGCGTCCCCTCCGGCTGCTTGCTTTCCGGCTTGTTGCTCTTCGCCTGTCCGCATCCGGCGGCGTCACCGAGGCCAGCACCGGCGCCGGGGGCGACCGCATCCGTCCCTTCGGCCTCGCCGGGCGCACCAAGCGCGGGCTCGACCGCCTCGGCAGGACCGACGGACTCGACTGGCTTGATGAGCTCGGAAGCGGCCGACTCAGAAACGGCGGGCCCGGGCTCTGCAGCCTCGGTAGTCTCCGTGCGATCGCACAGGTCATCGCCCCGGCCGGCAGCGTCAACGACGTCAACGCCGCATGCGTCATCCGCGCCACTCCCGTCGTCCGCGTCAGCGGCGTCGTCCACATCGCCAGGGGCGTCGGTGTCCTGCCTGTCGCGGCCATCCCGGCTGCCATGACCGTCTCGGACATCCCCGGTGTCTTCGACGCAGCCGGTCTCCCCGGCCTTCCTCGCGTTCCGGCCGCCCTCGGCGCCCAGGACGTTGTCGGCGTCTGCGGTGGCTTCGGTCTCCTGGGTGGCCGGCCGGGTGTCGTGCTCGGGGTTCTCGGTGTCCTCGATGTCACCGCTGTCGGTGTCGGTGGTGCTGGTGTCACCGTTGTCGGCGTCGGTTTCGGTGGGGTCCTCGGGGTGGTTGGCGTCGTCGTCCTGGTCGTCCTGGTCGCCCTGGTCGGGGACGGTGTCGGGGACGGGATCGTCGACCGGGTCAGGGGCGGTGTCGGTGGCCGGGTCGGTGGGGAGGGACTCGGCGTTGACCAGCACCAGAAGCTCGGCGA
>NZ_JBFBIP010000023.1:0-145413 GCF_040685655.1 Microbispora sp. NPDC088329 | reverse complement strand
CACCGTCATCGACAGCTGACCGGGCGTGGTCGTGGGCTCGATCTTCACCGACACGTCGATGCCGCTGCCGGGGTTGTCGTCGGCCAGCGCCGGACCCGTCATGGATGCGCCAACGAGCGCGACACCGAGCACCGACGCGGCGAGCACCTGCGTGGTCCTGTTGATTCTCATGTGATCGCTCCAGTCATGGGGGCCGGGACCGACCGGCGGGTTGGCCGGCCGGCCCCTGTTCACTGCGTTCGTCAGCCGCAGCTGATCGCGTTGTAGTCGGCCTCGTAGGACGTGATGACCTTCTTGCCGTCGATGAACGAGGTCCCCGTAACCGTCACCTTGCCCGCGCCGATCTGCTTGGCCCGCGCGTTGAAGGACTGGTACGCCTGCTTGCCCGGAGCCACGTCGGCCACCGTCTTGGTGCCGAACGGGGTGTTCAGCTCGACCGTGGCCGGCACGTCGCCGTCGTTGACGGCCGTGACCGCGACGTACGCCGACGTGCCCACGCAGCGGGACGAGGCGGTGACGGTCAGCGGCGTCTTGGCGGTCGGCGGCGCCTCGACGACCGTGAACGTGGCGGTGCCGACGTTGGAGGTGTTGCCCGCCTTGTCGGTGGCCCGGTAGCTCACGGTGTGCTCACCCGGCTGGTCGATCACGAGCGGCTTGGTGTACAGCGCGAACGGCTGCCCGTCGATCGAGTGCTCGATCGTGTCCACGCCGGAGCCGGAGTCGGTCGCGGTGATCGTCAGCGTGGCGGAGCCGACGTAGTTCCAGGCCCAGTCCATGTCGCCGGTGAGCTGCGCCGACACCGTGGGCGGGGTGGTGTCGTCCTGCCTCGGCGCGACCACGGTGAAGGTCACCGACCCCGCCTCCGAGGCGTTGCCGGCCTTGTCGGCGGCCCGGTACCGCACCGTGTGCTTGCCGACCTGGTTCACCGACACCGGAGCCGTGTAGGCCTGGAACGCCCCGCTGTCCAGGGCGTACTCCACCTTGTCCACACCCGACTCGCTGTCGGTCGCCGAGATCGTCACCGTGGCGGAGCTCACGTAGTTGCCGTCGGCGTCCTTGGTGCCCGACACCGACGCCGACACCGTCGGCGGGGTGGTGTCCTTCGACCCCGAGTCCGCGACCGTGAAGGTCACCGACTCGACGTTGGAGGTGTTGCCGGCCTTGTCGGTGGCCCGGTAGCTCACGGTGTGCTTGCCCGGCTGGCCCACCTCGAGCGCCTTGGTGTACAGCGCGAACGGCTGCCCGTCGATCGAGTACTCGGTCGTGTCCACCCCGGACTCGCTGTCGGTCGCCGAGATCGTGACGGTGGCGGAGCCGACGTAGTTGCCGTCGGCGTCCTTGTCACCCGTCACCTGCGCCGACACCTGCGGCGCGGTCGTGTCCTTGGCCGGCGGCGCGACCACCTTGAACGACACCGACGCCACGGCCGAGGCGTTGCCCGCCTTGTCGGTCGCGCGGTACTGCACCGTGTGGGAACCGACCTGGTTCACCGACACCGGAGCCGTGTAGGCCTGGAACGCCCCGCTGTCCAGGGCGTACTCCACCTTGTCCACGCCCGACTCGCTGTCGGTCGCCGAGACGGTGACGGTGGCGGAGCCGACGTAGTTGCCGCCGGTGTCCTTCTCGCCCGAGACGTTGGCGGACACCTGCGGTGCGGTCGTGTCGGTGGGGCCGCCGGGGGTGACCACGAGCACGCCGGACATCATGTGGCCGGGGATCGCGCAGAAGAAGCGGTACGTGCCGGGGGTGAGGTTCACCTGGACCTCGTGCCGGCCGCCGTTCGCGTCGTACGGGCTGGCGATGATGTTGACGTTGACGTCGTTGTTGTATTCGGGCGACGTCGAGTCGAAGGTCAGCGTGTGCGTCATCCCGAACGTGCTGCCGGTCGCCATGCTGTTCTCGAAGACGATCGTCGCCGGTCCCGCGACCGCCGTGGTCGGCGCGGACTTGTACGCGGTCATGCTGTCGTCGGCGGTCCAGGTGAGCACCTGTGCCGCCGCCTGGTTGACCTGCGGCCGGGTGTCGGGCTGCGGCGCGGCGGCGGCCTTCGCCGGCGACAGCCACAGCGCCGGAAGTGCCACGCACAGCAGCAGCATTGCCACGGTGGCGCCCACTGCCCTCCGTGATTTCCCTGTCAGTAACGATGCGCTATGCATCTGAGGTCGCACCTCGCAAAACGTGTGTGTCGGCGGCCGAACGGGTTCGGTCCGCCTGAGGTCATGGGGTGGGGTGCCGGGCGGGGGAGTCCCCCCGCCCGGCTGTCGGCGCTGCCAGCCTAGATCGTGTCAGATATTTCCCTAAAGCTCCCGAACGCGAATGTTGCGGAATTCCGCCAGGTCGGTGTCACTGTGGTTCTGCAGCCCGATGAACCCGCTGATGAACTGGCGCAGGCTCGTGTCCGGGTCGCCGGCGCGAGACGACTTCTTGCCCGGGGTGTTGTCGAACTCGTTGATCACGACGCCGTTGCGGATGATCGTGTAGTGCTGCCCGACCACCCGGACCTCATAGTCGTTCCACTGGCCCTTCGGGGTCGCCCCCGCCTTGTCGAGCGTGTTCGACTGGAAGTTGTAGATCGAGCCCGTCTTCTGCGTCTCGCCCGACTCGCCGTCGTAGATCTGGATCTCGTGGCCGCAGTAGACCGCGACCCAGGCCTCCGAGGTGCGGGCCGATCCGACCGTGCCGCAGCTCCCGGTCGGACGCCGGTCCAGCGGAGTCCGCAGGTCGGGGAACCGGACGAACACGCCGGTGTTGGCCCGAGCCGTGCCGGGCGCGACATCACGGAACTGCAGCCGCACCGAGAAGTCGGCGTACGCCTTCTTGGAGTACCACAGCATGCCCATCCCCCCCGAGGTGCGGAGGGTGCCGTCCGGCTGCAGGTTGAACTGGCCGGTCGGGGCCTGGGACCATCCCTGCAGGGACGCGGGCGTCCCGTCGAAAATGGTCTCGTAGCCGTTCGTCTTGCCGATGTCGGACTTCGCCCCCGCGTCGTTGAGCGCGGAGGCCTCCTTGCCGTCGATGACGCCGGCCTTGCCGAGCTGGTTCACCATGTCGTTGAGGTGGCTGACGAACTCGGCGTGGTTCGGCCACGTGCGCTCGTCGTCGATCAGGTCGTTGATCGTGCAGCCACCGTCGACGACGCGGTTGGCCACGCCGGTGTCGGTGTCCAGCAGCCGGACCGTCGGCCGGGCGTCGGGCGCCGGGCAGCCGATCGCGACGGCGACCTCGCCGGTCGCCACCTCGCCGTTGGCGTAGGTGACCTTCAGCTTGGCCTTGTAGGTGCCGAAGTTCGCGTACGTGTGCGTCGGGTTGGCCTCGGCCGACGGCTTGCTGCCGTCGCCGAAGTCCCACTCCCACTTCACGCCGCCGGCCCTGGTGCTGGAGAACACCATCGTCTTCGGCGCGCTCTGCCGCTCCGGCCGCGCCGTGGCCAGGCTCGGGTTCGGCGTCGCCGGACCACCCTGGTAGGAGATGCGGATCAGCTTCTGGTTCCGGTCAAGGCTGAAGAAGCCACCGGCGTAGTCCAGCATGTACAGCGCGCCGTCCGGGCCGAACTTGGCGTCCATCCACGACTGGAGCTGGGTGGCGCCGCCGCCGGGCTGGATGATGGAGCGCAGGTCCTCGGCGAAGACCGGCGGCTTCGCGTCCTTGACGCCCTTCGGGTCGACGGTGACAGCGATTCGGTTGTTTCCGTTGGACTCGTCACCGATGAACCACTTGTTGTCCCAGTACGCCGGCCACGCGACACCGCTGTCGGTGTCGACCTCGTCGCGGTGGTAGGTCGGGCCGGGCATGACCGCCTGGCCGCCGCCGGAGAGGTAGGGCTGGGTGAGGGTCTCGTCGCCCAGCTTGTAGGTCGGCAGGCCGCTGCCGTCGGTCCGCTTCGGGTAGACCGGGCCGCCGCCCTGGGGCGAGTACCAGATCATGTTGTCGCGGGCCGGCGGGATGTCGACCAGACCGGTGTTGCGCGGCGAGGTGTTCTTCAGGTCGTCGCAGTTGTACCAGCCGGTCGGCTGGTTGGCGTCGGTGTTGCTGCGGTCGCGGTAGGGCTGCTTGTTGCCCATGCAGTACGGCCAGCCCTGGTTGCCCGCGGACGTGATGATCGTCGCGGTCTCGTACTTCGCCGGGCCCCAGGTCTCACTCGGGGCGCCCGCGTCCGGACCGACCCAGCCGGTGGTGAGCCAGTCGTTCTTCTTGTCCCAGGCGAGCCGCGTGACGTTGCGGACACCCATGACGTAGATCTCCGGGCGGGTCTTGCCGCCGCCCTCTTCCTTCCCGGTGAACAGGTTGCCCTCCGGGACGGTGTACGTCCCGTCGGCCTCCGGGTGGATACGGATGATCTTGCCGTTCAGGTCGTTGGTGTTGCCGGCGGTGCGCCGGGCGTCCTGGAACGAGGTGCCCTTGTAGTCCTGGGTCCAGTTGTTTCCGGAGTATCCGCTCGATCCACCCGAGGAGTTGCTGTCACCGGAGGCGACGTACAGGTTGCCGTCCTCGTCGAAGGTCATGCCGCCGCCCGCGTGGCAGCAGCTGTGGATCTGGGTGTCCCACTGCAGCAGGTCCTTGCGGGTCTTCTGGTCGATCGTCTGGGCGGTGAAGTCGTAGGTGAACCGGGAGATGGTCCGCTTGCCGATCCGCTTGTCCCTGTCGATCGACTCGTGCGGCATCCAGTAGACGTACAGCCAGCCGTTGTCCTGGAACTTCGGGTCGGGCGTGATGCCGAGGAGACCCTCCTCGTTCTTCACCAGCTCGTCGCCGCTGCCGCGGTTGCCCATCACGTCGAGGGTGGTGAGGAGCTTGACCTGCTTGGTCTTCGGGTCCCACTGGTGGATCGTGCCACAGCCGAGGCCGACCTTCGGGTTGTTCCAGTCGGCGATCGGGCCGCTGGGGCAGGCCGCCTTGCCGACGTAGAAGACCTTGCCATCGGGGGCGACGGTGAGACCGTGCGGCTCGCCGATCTGGTCGAGCTGGCCCGACTGGTTCTGCGCGGTCAGCCGCTCGGTCTTGTAGTTCGACGCGATGGTCGCCTGGCAGTCGCCGCGGACCAGACCGGCCGCCCACTTGATCGCGCCGCCGAGGTGGCTCTGGAACTGCTCGTCCTCGGTGTAGCTCTCCTCGGTGCCGCCCATGCCGGTGTAGAACGACCGGCCGCCGTCGTAGTCACGGCACCACGAGATCGGGTGGAACGCGCCGTTGCCGTTCAGGCCCGCCTTGTAGGTCCACTCCTCGACCTGCGCGACCGTGTGGACCTTGCCCAGCGGGTTCGGGCTCCAGTTCATCCACCTGTCGGACCGCGTCGCGTTGAACGGCAGGCCCTTGTTCGCCGGGTGCTGGCGGTCGGTGAAGTCCACCGTGGCCTTCTGCACCTGGCTGTCCGGCGGAGGCCCGGCGTCGGGACCGAACAGCCGCAACTCGGCCAGCTGGACGAGGGGCTCACCGCTGTTCGCTGTGATGTTCAGGCGGTAGTACGCGTACGCGGTGGTGTTCTCAAACTTGTATTCCTTGGTCTGGAACCGCTGCGGGAACGTCTCACCGCTGCGCTTGTCCAGGTCCTTCCAGCTCTTCCCGTCCTGGGAGCCCTGCAGGGCCCAGTCCTTCGGGTCACGGCCGGGGAAGTCGTTGGCCGAGGTCAGCGCGTAGTGCGCGATCGCCTTCGGCTGCTCCAGCTTCGCCGAGACCCAGCCGGTCGGGTTGAACGTCAGCCACTTGCTGTTGTTGTTCCCGTCGAACAGCTTCTCTTTGGTCTCGCTCGGCGGGTTGTCACTACTCGCCGCGATCTCCACGACCTTCTCGGCGGGCGGCAGACTGCCGGCGGGCCGGCTGCCGACCAGCTCCGTGAACCAGGACGAGTCCGCCTGCGCGCGAACGGCGTCGTGGACGCCGACGAACCCGCCGCCGTTCCTGATGAAGGCCTGGAACGCGGCCTCCTGCGCGGCGTTCAGCGTCACGCCCTTGGCCGACAGGAACACCACGCCGCGGTAACGCGCGAGGTTGCTGGAGGTGAAGACGGCCGGGTCCTCGGACACCTCGACGGAGAAACCGTTGTCCTTGCCCAGCTTCTTGACCGCGTCCGCGGCCTCGTCGACCGGATCGTCCTGCTGCTTGGCCGGACCGTGGAACACCAGCACGCTGACTGGTTCGTCGGCGTCCTGCTGCGAGGAGGTGGAATTGACCTGCGCCTGCAGGGCGGGGATCGCCAGGGCGGGTGCGGTCTGCGCCTGTGCGGCGGGGACCGTCGCCAGTCCCAGCGTCAGGGCGGCGCTGGACGCCGTGATCAGCGCACGGCGCCAGGCTGGTGGTCGAGGGTGTACGAGCAGGTCTCTGCGACCCATCGTTCGCTCCTTCGGGTTGGGGGGTTGGATCAGCACCTTGCGGAGGTCGCTCGGTCGCCCGCGGCGGCGACCGGGAACGCGGATGCCGCGGGTCACGGGGTTCCGCCGATTTCTTTCTCCTCTCGCTTGCCAGTCGTGCCGGACCGGGACTTCGGGAAAGCCGCGCGATCATCGCTGCGGTCCCGGGGCGTGCGGCATCGCCGTTCGTCGCGCTGTCGCCGCGAATGCCGTCACGCTGCCGGCGGGTGAGCGCCGCGGAGCCCGTCGCCACCGCGGAGGCCGGGCTGATCGCGTGCAGCGGTCGGCGGCCGTCCCGTCGGACGGCTACCGAGATGAGGGTTCGTCGCCCGGTATCAGGGCGGGGAGACGTCATGCCGGCGACGTCCGGCGGCGGTACCGCCGGGACGTGTTCCGGCATGTGTGAGCCGCAGGCCCGCCAGAGCGGATGGGGGCGCGCCGTGCAGGGCGGATGTCGGCCGTGGGGGGTGTCGCCGAAGCACCGCTGAGCCTTTCGGGAGTCTCGGATGGTTGCGTGGGCGGGGCTGGTGATGCGCGAGAGACGCGGCGGACTCGCGATCCGATTGCGCCATATGGGGGTTTGTGCTCAACGTAGCAGCCTCACCGCACTTCATCCAGTCCCGTGACAAAGTTCTCTTGTTTGAGACGCTACTTCTTGACTTCTTGAAAGAACTATCGCCTACTTCAACCAAAAGCTTTAAGCTACGGCGTCGAAAGCCTCGATGGCTGGTTCCACCGGGCGCTCCCGGCCGGATCTTGCCTATTGGCGAGCCGGCGTCGAGACGTCACGCTGTTCAGACCGGCCTGCCAGGGCCGGACCACGAGCAGTTGCCGCCTCACGGCTGCGAGGCGTAATGACCGGATTGGGGAACCATGACCGAGGTAGGTAGGGGTACGACGCGAGGCCTGTTCTCCCGGCGCGCCTTCGCCACGGCCGCGACGACCGTCGCGTTCGCACCGCTGGTCGGGACGAGTCAGGCCAACGCGGCACCGGGCGACAAGATCACGGGCGAGCCTGAGACAGGCGACGTCCGCCGCATGACTCTCTATGTGGAGAAGCTCCCGGGCAACCAGCTGGGCTACGGCCTGGAGCCCGGGAAGGCGACCATCCCCGGCCCGCTCATCGAGATGATCGAGGGCGAGACCCTCGAGATCGAGTTGGTCAACAACGCGGACGTGACCGCCAGCCTGCACGTGCACGGCGTCGACTACGAGACGACCAGCGACGGCACGCGGATGAACGACAGCGTGGTGGAGCCGGGAGGCCGGCGCACCTATGTCTGGCGCACCCACGCCCAGATCACCCGCCCGGACGGCACCTTCCAGCCCGGCAGCGCGGGCTACTGGCACTACCACGACCACGTCGTGGGAACCGACCACGGCACGGGCGGCATCCTGCGCGGGCTCTACGGGCCGCTCGTGGTACGCCGCACGGGCGACGTGCTGCCGGACAAGACCTTCACCGTCGTCTTCAACGACATGAAGACCAACAACCTCCAGCAGGCGCCCGACTTCTCCGCCAAGCTCGGCGAGCGCGTGGAGTTCATCGTGATCACCCACGGCAACTTCTTCCACACGTTCCACATCCACGGACACCGCTGGGCCGACAACCGCACCGGACTGATGGAAAGCCCGCAGGACCAGAGCCGGATCGTCGACACCAAGACCACGGGACCCGCCGAGTCGTTCGGCTTCCAGGTGATCGCCGGCGAGCGCGTCGGCCCCGGGAAGTGGATGTACCACTGCCACGTACAGAGTTATTCCGACGCGGGGATGTCCGGGGTGTTCACGGTGACCGACGCGGACAAGAAGGTGCCGCTGACCGTCACCGCCTCGTCCCGCTGCGTGGGCACGTCGACGTACGTCGCGGTCACGGCGGTCAACGGCGGCGACGTGCCGGCCACGATCACGCTGACCACCCCGTACGGCACCAAGACGGTGGCCGACGTGGCTCCGGGCAAGCAGGCCTACCAGTCCTTCAACACCCGGGCCGCCCAGATCGACGCCGGCAAGGTCACCGTGAAGGGGACCGCCACGATCGACGGCAAGCAGGTCAGCTCGACCTACGAGGCCACCTACAACGCGATCAGTTGCGGCTGACCCCGGCCTTCGGAAGTTCCCCTCCCCCTGAGCGAATTCCTCCGGACCGACGTCATATCCTCCGACTCGCCGCCGGCATCACGGACCACCCCCCAGCTCGCCGCACCCGGGCGAGCGCCGTCACCGATTGGGAACCATGACCGAGAAAAGCACTGATGTGACGCGACGCCTGTTCTCCCGGCGCGCCTTCACCGCCACCGCCGCGACGGCCGCCGCGATCGCGCCGTTCGTCGTGGCGAGCCAGGTCGACGCGGCGTCGGCGGACAAGACCGCGGACACGACCGCGAGCAAGACCGCGGGCAAGCCGGGTGACGTCCGCCGCATCACCCTCTACGCCGAGAAGCTGCCGGACGGTCAGCTGGCATACGGCCTGGAGCCCGGGAAGGCCACGATCCCCGGCCCGCTCATCGAGATGATCGAGGGCGAGACCCTCGAGATCGAGTTGGTCAACAACGCGGACGTGACCGCCAGCCTGCACGTGCACGGCGTCGACTACGAGACGACCAGTGACGGCACGCGGATGAACGACAGTGTGGTGCAGCCGGGAGGCCGGTACGTCTACACCTGGCGCACCCACGCCCAGAGCACCCGCCCGGACGGCACCATCGAGCCTGGCAGCGCGGGCTACTGGCACTACCACGACCACGTCGTGGGAACCGACCACGGCACGGGCGGCATCCTGCGCGGGCTCTACGGGCCGCTCGTGGTACGCCGCACGGGCGACGTGCTGCCGGACAAGACCTTCACCGTCGTCTTCAACGATGTGAAGACCAACAACCTCCAGCAGGCGCCCGACTTCTCCGCCAAGCTCGGCGAGCGTGTGGAGTTCGTCGTGATCACCCATGGGAACTTCTTCCACACGTTCCACATCCACGGACACCGCTGGGCCGACAACCGCACCGGGTTGCTGCAGGGCCCGCAGGACCAGAGCCGGGTCATCGACACCAAGACCACGGGACCCGCCGAGTCGTTCGGCTTCCAGGTGATCGCCGGCGAGCGCGTCGGCCCCGGCATGTGGATGTACCACTGCCACGTACAAAGCCACTCCGACATGGGGATGGCCGGGACGTTCCTGGTGACCGACGCGGACGGCAACGTGCCGGGCCACTCCATGGACGACATGTCGGGCCACTCGATGAGCGGCACCTCGGGCCAATCCGGCGGCGGCAGCACGTCAGGCCACTCCATGGAGGGCATGTCGGGCCACTCCATGCCCGGCATGTAACGGCGACGCCGGCGGCCACAGAGGGGAGATCGGCCAGACGCCACCCGTCCGGGTAGGACCTGCGGGCTTTCCCCGCCGGTCCTACCCGGCGACACCCGGATGCGGCGTCACCGAACCTTCGCGGTCGATGGGACACGGCGGGTCGCGAGCCCTCCGATCGGCGAGGGCTTCGACGGGGAGAAACTCCCTATGCCGTGAAGATCTCCTCGCGGGCCTGCTCGAGTGCGGCGAGCACGGCGCCGCGCATCACCGGGTTGCCCTCCACCTGAGTGGTGACGACCTGCGGCGGGATCGGGCAGATGCGCGCGACCGCCTCTTCCACGCGGGCGGTCAGCGCCGTCCCGCCGGCCCGGCAGACCTCCCCGGCCAGCACCACCAGGCCGGGATCGAGCACCACGCACACCGACGCCACACCGAGAGCGAGCCGCGAGGCGACCTCGTCGAGCAAAGGCTCGCCCGGGGCTCCGGCCGCGACGGCCGCGGTCACGCAGTCGGCGGCGGTGTCCCCGGCGAAGCCGTGCCGACGGGCCAGGTCGATGACGGCCTCGGAGCTGACCAGCGACTGCAGGCCGCCCCCGAGCGACGGCAGGCGCCCGGGAACCGCCCTGACGTCGTCGGCGAGCGGCACCCCGGGCACCGGCAGGTAGCCGATCTCCCCCGCACTGCCCGACCGGCCGCGGTGCAGCCGACCGCCCAGCACGACGGCCAGGCCGATGCCCCGGCCCACCCATACGAGCACGAAGTCGTCCGCTTCCTGGGCCGAGCCCTTCGCGCGTTCGGCGATCGCGGCGAGGTTGACGTCGTTCTCGATCGTGACGTCGCGGCGCAGGTCGCGCGCCAGCGCCTCGTGGATGCCCTCGTGCCACTGCGGCAGGTCGAAGGAGAACCGCACATCCCCGGTGCGGGGATCGACGACGCCGGGCGTGCCGATCACGACACCGCGCAGCCGCGACAGCGCCACCTTCGCGCTCCTGCAGGCCTTCACCACGGCCGTGTGCACCAGCGACACCGGGTCGTCCGCGCCGTCGGGTGACGCCGTCACCTCGGCCACCACGTCCCCGTTGATGTCGGCGATCGCCGCCGACACCCGGTCGGGTCCCACGTCGAGCCCGGCGACGTACGCGCAGGAGGCGACCACGCCGTACAACGCGGCGTTGGGACCCCGGTTGCCCGCCTGCTCCCCCACGACCTCCACCAGGCCGCGCTCCTCCAGACGCGCCAGCGTCTGGGAGGCGGTCACCTTGGACAGGCCGGTGAGCTCGCCGATCCGGCCGCGCGTCAGGGGACCCGAGGCGAGCAGCAGTTCCAGGGCGGCCCGGTCGTTGATCTCCCGGAGCAGCCGGGGCACGCCAGGACGTCGCTCCATGCTCCTGCTTCCCATCGTCTGAGTCTCCGGCTCGCCGTCGGTGCGCCCACCCGCGCCCGTCCGGTTCGCCCGGCCCCCGGTGGCGCTTCTTCTGACCATGTGCGCCGGTGAATGAACAACAAGGTTTCCAGCAAGCTTAGCGATCCGGCAAGCGCGCCGAACTCCCCAGGTCGACGTATTGGTAACGCTCCCATCGTTCATGAGGATCCCTCAAACGAGGATCGAAGGGGGCGCCATGACGGAGACGACCGGCCGGCCGCACGCCACACCGCGCCTGAGGCTTCCCACTCCCCCGTGGCCGCTGGTCGTGCTCGTGACGGGCGTCGCGCTCCTGTTCGACGTGGTGCGGGTGTTCCTGCCGTCCCTCATCACCCTGTACGGCAGGGCGGGCGAGACCGCCCCCGCGAGCATGGGGATGTACGCCGCGCTGTGGTTCGTCCTGCCGTTCGCCGCCGTCCCCGCGGCGCGGCTCGCCTCCCCGCGGACCGTCCTGGTGACGGGCGCGGCGGCACTCGTCGCGGCCCGGCTCGGCCTGCAGGCCGCGGACGGGGGGACGCCCCAGCTTCTGCTCGCCTCCGCCGGGGTCACGGCGGGCCTGGTCTTCCTGTACGGCTGCGCGCGGACGACGCCGGGCACGTGGGTGCCGGCCGGGCTGATCGGCGGCCTGGCCGGCTCGTCGATCGTCCACCTCGCCCTCGACCGGGTGGACCTCGTCTGGCGGGACGGGCCGCTGCCCTGGCTCGCCGTCATCGCGCTCTGCGCCGTGTTCCTTTGGGCCGTGTTCCTTTGGGCCGTCTTCCCGCGGGCCGTACGGCTCCCGCCCGCGTCGTCCGGCCCCGCCCCGGCGGCCGTGTGGTTCGCCTTCGGCCCGATGCTCATGCTCGCGGGCATGTACTGCGGCGGCGCGAGCCTGCTGCCACCGGACACCGGGCCGCACACCGCGCCCTTCATCGCCGTGATGACGACACTGCAGGCCGTGACGTGGTGCGCCGCCGTCGTGTACGCCTGGACGACGTCGTGGAGCTGGGTGGCGGGGGCCTTCCTGGTCGCGGGAGTGGCCGGCGTGGAGACCGGCGTGCCGGGCCTGGCGGCCCTCGTGACGACGGTCGCCCTCGGCGCCTGCGCCGGTGCCGCCGGACAGCGGGCGGCCGTCCCGCGGGCGGGCCTCACTCCGCTCGCGGGCGCCGCGGCCGGCAGGACGGCCGGCGCGGGCAGCACCACAACCGACTCCGATCCACCCGGGGACACGGGCGCGGACGGCACAGCGACAGCCGCGGAGAGCACGGGCCGGCGCGGGGGCGTCGCGGTGCTGGGCGGGATGCTCGTGTTCCTGGTCGCGACATTCCTCTACTACGCGGCCTTCGACGCCGACCTGGGGTTCCCCCACGCGCTGGTCCCCGTGGCGGTCGCGGCCCTGATCGCCGCCGTCGCCGCCCGGCGGGGCCGGCGACACCGGTCCGCCCCCGTACGGCGGGCACCGCGCCGCTGGGGCTGGATCGCCCTGTCATCGGCTCTGCTGACCGGCCTTGTCACCTGGCAGCCGCTCCCCGACGAACGGCCGATCGGCGGAAACGAGTTCACGCTCGTGACGTACAACATCCGGATGGGCTTCGGGCTCGGCGGACGGCTCGACCTCGACCACATCGCCGCCTGGGCCGCGACACGACATCCCGACGTGGTCCTGCTCAGCGAGGTGGACCGGGGCTGGCTGCTGAACGGCGGGCACGACGACCTGGCAAGGATCGCCCGCGGCCTGGGCATGCGTTACTACTTCGCCCCCGCGGCGGACCGCCTCTGGGGCGAGGCGGTGCTCACCAACCTTCCCGTTCACGGCGGCGCCGGTTCGAAGAAGCTGGGACGGCACGGATACCCGACCGGTGCCCAGGCTCAGTTCACGGTGCTGGAGGTCGGCGACCACCTCGTGACCATCGTGAACACGCATCTGCAGGAGCCGCGCGGGCAGGCGCCCGAAGTGGCGGCGCTGGTCCGCCCGCTCACCGGCAAGGGCGTGGCCAAGCCGCACCCGGTTATCGTGGCCGGAGACCTCAACACGACACCGTCCGACCCCCAGATGCGGGTGCTGGAGGCCGCGGGCCTGTCCGACCCGCTGCTGGCGCTCGGCGACCCGCCGACCTCGCCCGCCGAGGCCCCCGTGCGGCGCATCGACCACGTCCTGATCTCGGAGGGGCTCACGGCGATGGCGGCCGAGGCGCCCCGGGTGCCGTACTCCGACCACCTCCCGGTCGTCGTACGCCTGCGGCTCGGTTGACGCGCGCACCCCTCTGCGGAGGCCGGAAACCCGTGATCGGGGGCCGGAGCGGGCCGTGATGGACGGGTGGGCGTCCTACCGATGCCAACCAGGCGGGATAATCGACTACATGCGACTTTCTGCCCGTGTCGACTACGCCCTCCGTGCCGCCGCCGAACTCGCGGCGGCGGGTGAGGGACCCACCACGGTGGGCGAGCTGGCCAAGGAGCAGGAGATGCCCCCCAAATATCTGGAGAACATCCTGCTGCAGATGCGCCGCGCCGGACTGGTGCGCGGGCAGCGGGGCCCAGAGGGGGGTTATGTCCTGGCGCGGCCGGCCAGTCAGATCTCGCTCGCCGACGTGATCCGCGCGGTGGACGGGCCACTGGCCAACGTGCGGGGCGAGCGGCCCGAGCACGTGGGCTACCAGGGCGCCGCCCAGGCACTGCAACAGGTGTGGATCGCACTGCGGGCGAGCGAGCGGGCCATCCTCGAGGAGGTGACCCTGGAGCAGATCGCCAAGGGCGAGCTGCCGCCCCGGGTGACCGAACTCGCCGCCGATCCGGCAGCATGGGACTCCCACATGCCGGTGTGAGCCGCCTGTCCCCGATTCTCGCGGGAGGAGAGCCGTGCCGGAGGGTGACGCCGTCTACCGCACCGCCAAGCGGCTCAGCCGGGCCCTCGACGGCCGGCGGCTGACCCGCAGCGACTTCCGGGTGCCCCGGTACGCCACCGCCGATCTGCGCGGCCGGACCGTGCTCGCGACGATCTCGCGCGGCAAGCACCTCCTGACCCGGGTGGAGGGCGGGGTCACGGTCCACACCCACCTGCGTATGGAGGGAAGCTGGCGGGTGGGCCCGGCGGGCCGCCCGGCGCCGAGGGGCGACGTGGTCCGGCTGATCCTCGCCAACACGGAGTGGCAGGCGGTCGGCACGCGGCTGGGGATGGTCGACCTCGTGCCGACGGACCGCGAGGAGCGGGTCGTCGGGCATCTCGGCCCGGACATGCTCGGGCCGGACTGGGACGCCGCACTCGCCGTACGGAACCTGCTGCGCGCTCCGGAGCGGACGATCGGGGAGGCGCTGCTCGACCAGCGCGCCCTTGCGGGCATCGGCACGATATGGCGGGCCGAGACGCTGTACGCCGCGCGGATGTCCCCGTGGCGTCCGGTGGGGTCGATCCCGCCGGACGAGCTGGAGGCGCTGGTCGCGGTCGCCCACCGTCTGATGGACGCGAGCAAGGACGGGCCCACCCCGGTGACGACGGGCGATCCGCGTCCCGGGCGGTCGCTGTTCGTGTACGGCAGGGCACGCCGCCCCTGCCGCCGCTGCGGCACCCCGATCAGCGGCGGGGAGATGGGGCCACAGCCGTCCGAGCGGCTGATCTACTGGTGCCCCGCCTGCCAGCAGGGCTGAGACCCGACAATGGGGCGGTGCGTAGACACGAAGGGGATGCCGTGCCGCCCACCGCCGCCCGCGTCATGCTGCTCGTCCTGTACACCGACCGGCTGGAGGAGTGCCGCGCCTTCTACGGCGCACTCGGCCTCGAATTCACCCTGGAGCGGCACGGCCGGGGCCCGCGGCACTACGCCGCCGTCCTGGCCGACGGCACCGTGTTCGAGCTGTACCCGGGGACCGCCGAGCGCAGAACCGGAGCCGTACGGCTCGGTCTCCACGTGGACGGCGCCACCGCCGAGCCGCGGTTGGAGCCCGGCCGGCACCTCGTGACCGACCCGGACGGCAGGGTGGTCGAGATCCAGGCATCGTGATCACAGCGGCCGGCGGCGAGGGCGGCCCCGGGACGGAGGCCGGGAATGGGCCGCGAGGAGGCCGGCCGTAAGGAGACAAGGGGATCCCACGCGACCGAGGGGCGTGAGGACGCGCGGAACCGGGATGCGGAGAGACCGCGGAGACGGGAGCGGACGAATGCGGCCGAGCGCGAACGGGGCCGAACGGGTACGTCGGAACCGACCGCACGAAACGGAAACGGGCCTGCGGGGGCCAGGCGCCCGCCCTGGGATCGGGACAGGGCACCCGGGTCCGGGTCGATCCGGACTGCGAGCGCGGGCCACGCCTGGCCTTCTGCCGGGCGTGTCCTATCGAGCCGTGTCTATGGGGCCCAACGAGCCGTGTCTTATAAGGCCTGCGGGGCTCATGTCTTATGGAGCCTGCGGGGACGGACAGGCGAGATCGCGGAGACGCCGTCCGCCGAGACGGCGGGGCGCCGAGACGCCGCCCTAGGCGGCGACCATGTCCTTGACCTCGGGGAAACCCTCGAACTCCGGCCCCGCGGGGACGGTCTCGGGGATGGGCAGACGCTCGTGCTCGGGCACCTCGGCCAGCACGGGAGCGGCCTGCAGCTCGGCCAGCGCGAACTGATCGGACACCTCGCGCAGCACCTGGGACAGCGGGACCCCGAGCGCGCCGCAGATCGAGGCGAGCAGTTCGGAGGAGGCTTCCTTCTGACCGCGCTCGACCTCGGACAGATAGCCGAGTGAGACACGCGCCAGGGTGGAGACCTCGCGGAGGGTGCGATTCTGCCGCACCCGCAGCCGCCGCAGCACGTCACCGAGCAGCTGACGCAGCAGGATCATCTGTCGCTCCCTCCCCAGGGGGGACGCCTTCACGACGCCTCGCGCGGTGGGCTCATGTCGCCCGTTCTTCATCTGCCCTTCGTACATACGCCTCGCCGTCATCATCGGTTCGCTCGGCCCCTTCGCCGGGCGTGTGCCTGTCTTGCTCCTCGCCGATGGCTCACGGACCTCACTCACAGCTCCACCGTACCTGTAGACAGCGACACCGCGGCAGACCGAGGCGAGCATGTTCGCTGGTGACGTAACGCGGTAATCACCCTGTATGTTCCCCCAAATTTGCCTCCAGCACACCTTCCAGCAGGATCAACGCCTCCTGACAGGTGGTGTTTCTGATCGTGTCCCTGTCTCCGGTCAACCACAGGTCGCGGTGCCAGAGACGCTCTCCCGGCCCCGCCAGGGCGATGTGCACCGTGCCGACGGGCTTGCCGTCCTGCGGTTCGGGGCCGGCGACCCCTGTCACCGCCAGGCCGTAATCGGAGTCCGTGAGCTTGCGCACTCCGGTGGCCATCGCCGCGGCCACGTCCGGATGCACCGCCCCCTCCCTGTCGAGAAGATCGGAGGGAACGTCGAGGAGGCTCGCCTTCAGGTCCGTGGCATAGGCCATCACCCCGCCCCTGAACGCGGCGGAGGCCCCCATCGGACCGGTCATCGCGGCCCCGATCAGGCCACCCGTGAGCGACTCCGCCACGGCGACCGTGGCACCCTGGCGGATCAGCAGGGACAGCACCTGACTCGCCACACCCATCATCCGGCTCGCGCGCTCCTCGCAACCTGCCGCAGCCGCACCGCCCGCACCACGTAGTCGGCTCCGGTCCCCACCGTGACCACCAGGGCGAGGCCCATCGCCCCCCACCTGACCAGATCGGGCACAACCGGCACGATGTAGAGCGCGATGGCCACGATCTGCAACACGGTCTTCACCTTGCCCCCGTAACTGGCCGGGATAACCCCGTGCCGGATCACGAGGAAGCGCAGCAGCGTCACTCCCGCCTCGCGGGCGATGATCACCAGGGTGATCCACCACGGAATCTCGCCGAGGTAGGACAGACTGAGCAGCGCGGCCCCGATCAGCGCCTTGTCCGCGATCGGGTCGGCGATCTTCCCGAAGTCGGTGATCAACGCGTACTTCCTGGCGAGCCAGCCGTCGAGCTGGTCGGTGAGGGACGCGAGGAGGAAGACCCCGAGGGCCGCCAGGCGCCAGGCCTGCCCGTCGACGAACAGGAAGACGGTGAAGACGGGGACGATCGCCAGCCGGGCGATGGTCAGGACGTTCGCGATGTTCCAGGTGCTGACCGGGCGCGCCGGGCCCTCCGCGGCCGCTCCCGCGGACGGCGGCTCGGGCGCCGCGGGACCGTCTGTGTGCGACCCGGCGGGGGGCGCCCCCGGCTCCTTCCCCGCGGCCGGCGGCGAGCCCCCGGACGCAGCGGTCCGCAGGCCGTCCGGCGTCGCGTCCGGCTCGTCCCGGACGCCGGGTCCCGGCTGCGTCGCGGGCCCCGGGGCCGTCATCGGCGCGGCGGGCACGGCGGCGACCGGCCGCGCCACGGGGTCCGGTGTCACCTCTCCCGGTCCCGCCACGTCCACCGGCGGCTCACCGCGCTCCGTCATGTGCCTGCCTTGATCCGGGCGATGAGGTCGACCCCCTCGGAGTCGACGGCGACCGCCTGGACGATCTGACCGGGGACCAGGCCGATGCCCTGAACCGTGACCGCGCCGTCCACCTCCGGTCCCTGGTGCGCCGCCCGGCCCTCGTAGCCGCCGTCGCCGAGGTCCTCCTCGATCAGGACCTCCAGCTCGGTGCCGATGCGTTCCTCGGCCCGCTGGGCGGTCAGCTCCTCGGCGAGCTCGGTCAGCGCCGCCACCCGCTCATCGACCACGTCCTGGTCGAGCTTGCCCTCGAAGCCGTACGCCTCGGTGCCCTCCTCGTCGGAGTAGCCGAAGACGCCGATGACATCCAGCCTGGCCTCCTCCAGGAAGCCCACCAGCTCGTCGAACTCCTCCTGCGTCTCCCCCGGGAACCCCACGATGAAGTTGGACCTGATGCCCGCCTCGGGCGCGCGGTCGCGGATCTGCGCGAGCAGGTCGAGGAACCTCTTGGGGTCGCCGAAACGCCGCATCCGCCGCAGCATGGTCCCGCTGGCGTGCTGGAAGGACAGGTCGAAGTAGGGCGCGACCCCCTCGGTCGAAGCGATCACGTCGAGCAGCCCGGGCCGCAGCTCGGCGGGCTGCAGGTAGCTGACCCGGACCCGCTCGATGCCCTCGGTCGCGGCCAGCGGGGGCAGCAGCTTCTCCAGCGCCCGCAGATCGCCCAGGTCCTTGCCGTACGACGTGGAGTTCTCGCTGACCAGCACGAGCTCCTTGACGCCCTGGCCGGCCAGCCAGGCGGCCTCGGCGAGCAGGTCCTCCGGCCTGCGCGAGACGTACGAGCCGCGGAAGGCCGGGATCGCGCAGAACGTGCAGCGCCGGTCGCAGCCCGACGCGAGCTTCAGGGAGGCGACCGGGCCGCCGGTGAGCCGCTTGCGCAGCGTACGCGGGCCGCTGGCGGGCGCCACACCCTCGGGGAGCGCGTCGTCCTGGCCGTGACCGGGAATGTGCGCCCGGGCGGCCGAGCGCTCCACCGGCGAGATCGGCAGCAGCGTGCGGCGGTCCCGCGGCGAGTGCGGCACCAGCGGCCTGCCCGCGAGCACGTCGTCGAGACGCTCCCCGATCTCCGCGTAGTCGTCGAAGGAGATCACGGTCGCCTCGGGCAGGGCGTCGGCGAGCTGCGCGCCGTATCGCTCGGCCATGCAGCCCGCCGCGACCACCTTCGCGCCCGAGTCGGCCGCGGCGAGCAGGGTGTCGATCGAATCCTTCTTCGCCGAATCGATGAAGCCACACGTGTTGACGACGACGACGTCGGGATCGTCGTCGCCGGTGTGCCAGCCGGCGGCCTCCAGGCGGGCGGCCAGCTCTTCGGAGTCGACCTCGTTGCGGGCACAGCCCAGCGTGATCAGCGATACGGTTCGGCGAGAAGACATGATGCGAACTACGGTATCGGCAGTCGGCCGTTAACGGGGACCCGGGCCGCCCGCCTCGAAGGTCCGCCGGATCATCTGGCCGTCCCGGCCCGGTGTGCCGAGGTCCCTTCCGTTGACCTCCAGCCGGACCGCGCCCGCGTCGCCGATGGTCATCCGCACCTTGCCCTTGGCCGAATAAGTCGTGGTCCTCCCCTCGGGCAGCGTCCCCTGGAAGATCTCCTTGCCCTTGGCGTCCTTCACGTTGATGTAGGCCGGCTTACGCGCGGTGACCTTCACGACCACGAGGTCGGGCGCGACGGCCTCCTCAAGGGTCTTCTCGTGGCCCTTCTCCTGGCGCGCGTGCGCGTGCGGCGCGGTCACCGGAAGCCGGGCGGCCGTCGGGCCGGCCTTCTCGCCGGAGCCCCCGAGCATCCGCGCGACGACGACGATCGCGACGATGGCCAGGGCGACCGCGACGGCCTTCGTCCAGCCCGGGGCCCTGCGGGCCCGCTCGCCCACGTCGCCCCTGAACACGGCCGACGCCCTGACCGGTGACGCGCCGTCGCCGTTCTCCTGCCCGTACTGCCGCAGGATCTCGTCCGGGTCCAGGCCGAGGTCGGAGGCGATGGTCCGGATGTGCCCGCGCGCGTAGAAATCGCCCACCGAGAAGTCGTCGCGCTCGAAGCGTTCGATGACGGTCTCGCGGATCCGCGTGCGTTCGCTGAGCTGACGCACGGTCAGCCCGGCGCGCTCACGGGCTTCGGCCAAAGCAGCACCAACGCTCATCGTTCCGCCCCCTGTCTTCAACCGCACCGTCTTCCAGCTCGCCCCACGATGCGTAGTTAGTCACATTCAATCAGTAACTGACTACGGAGGGTACCCATCAGTGGACTCCGAGCAACTACCCTGTCACTTCCGCAGCGGTTTCAGTAAGAGACGAGGGGGACGCCGCCTCAGCCGCGGCATGCGCCTCGTGAACGACGATCTCGTCGACGCCCACACCGGCGAGCGGGTCGACGGGCCCGGCTACGTCTTCGCGGCCGGGCCCGCGGCGGGGCCGATAATGCGGCAGCGGTACGAAGGCGTGGCGCACCGGCCCGCACCCGCGTCGGCCGACGCCTCCCCCACGGCTGTGCCGTAAGCGGCTCTCAGCCGGTCTCCCCGCGCAGCTCGGCGAGCAGGCCGGGCAGGTCGTCGGGCTTGACCAGCACCTCCCGGGCCTTGGAGCCCTCGCTCGGGCCGACCACGTTGCGGCTCTCCAGCAGGTCCATCAGACGCCCGGCCTTGGCGAAGCCGACCCGCAGCTTGCGCTGGAGCATGGACGTGGAGCCGAACTGCGTCGACACGATCAGCTCGGCGGCCTGGATCAGCAGATCGAGGTCGTCGCCGATCTCCTCGTCGACCTCCCGCTTCGCGGCGGCGGGCGCGGCGACGTCCTCCCGATACTCGGCCTGCATCTGGGTCTTGCAGTGGGCGACGACCTCCGCGATCTCCTTCTCGGAGATGAACGCGTTCTGCAACCGCATCGGCTTGCTCGCGCCCATGGGCAGGAACAGCGCGTCGCCCTGCCCGACCAGCTTCTCGGCCCCCGGCTGGTCGAGGATGACCCGCGAGTCGGCGAGCGAGGAGGTCGCGAACGCCAGCCGCGAGGGCACGTTCGCCTTGATCAGGCCGGTGACGACGTCCACGGACGGCCGCTGGGTGGCGATGACCAGGTGGATGCCGGCGGCCCGGGCGAGCTGGGTGATGCGGACGATCGAGTCCTCGACGTCCCGCGGCGCCACCATCATCAGGTCGGCCAGCTCGTCCACGATCACCAGCAGGTACGGGTACGGCTGGTAGACGCGCTCGCTGCCCGGCGGCGGCACCAGCTTGCCCGCGCGCACGGCCTTGTTGAAGTCGTCCACGTGCCGGAAGCCGCTGGCCGCGAGGTCGTCGTATCGCCGGTCCATCTCGCCCACCACCCATTCGAGGGCCTCCGCGGCCTTCTTCGGGTTGGTGATGATGGGCGTGATGAGGTGCGGGATGCCCTCGTACGAGCTGAGCTCGACCCGCTTGGGGTCGACCAGCACCATGCGGACCTCGTCGGGCGTGGCCCGCAGGAGGATCGAGGAGATCAGCCCGTTGATGCAGGTCGACTTGCCCGCGCCGGTGGCGCCCGCGATGAGGATGTGCGGCATCTTGGCCAGGTTGGCCACGATGGTGCGGCCCTCGACGTCCTTGCCGAGCCCGACGATCATCGGGTGGTGATCGGCCTGGGCCACCTGCGAGCGCAGCACGTCGCCGAGCGACACGAGGTCCTTGTCGACGTTCGGGATCTCCACGCCGATCGCCGACTTGCCGGGGATGGGAGACAGGATCCGCACGTCGGCCGACTTCACGGCGTACGCGATGTTCTTGGTGAGCGCGGTGACCTTCTCGACCTTGACGGCCGGGCCCAGCTCGATCTCGTACCTGGTCACCGTCGGACCCCGGGTGAACCCGATGACCTGCGCGTCGATGGAGAACTGCTCCAGCACGCTGGTCAGCGCGTTCACGACCGTCCGGTTGGCCTTGGTCTCCTGCTTGGGCGCGCTGCCCGGCCGCAGCAGCGTGAGGTCCGGCAGCGTGTACGGCCCCTCCTGGCTGGACAGGACGAGCTGCTTCACCTTGCGCGGCGCGGGGGTCGGCAGCGGAGGCTGCGGGACCGGCCTGGGGATCTCCGGCTCGGTCGGCTCGGACGGCTCCGCGACCTCCTCCGTCAGGCCGGGGACGATCTCCGGCGAGTGGTCCTTCTCCGACAGCACGGGCGTGTCGTACGGCTTGACGTTGTCGCCACCCTCGGCGGCGTCGCGCCCGCCACCCTGCTGCTTGCCCGTGCGCTTCTTCTTGGCCGGCGCCGAGGCCTTGCGGGGCTCCCCGGCCTCCTCCGGCCGCTGGAAGAGCATGTGCTGGATCTCGGCGAGGCGCTCGGGAATGCGGTGGACCGGGGTCGCGGTGATCACCAGCAGGCCGAAGCCGGAAAGGATCAGCAGCAGCGGGATCGTGATGAACGCCGGCAGGATGCTCGACGGCGGAGCCGAGACGATGAAACCGATCATGCCACCCGCCGCCGACACGTTGTCCATGCCGTCGCTCGGCCCGCCCGAGGGGTACGGCGTGCCGTGCGCGACGTGCACGATCCCGAGGATCCCGGCCAGCAGCGCGGTCCAGCCGATGCCCATCCTGCCGGTCTCGGTGTTCTGGTCGGGGTGGCGCAGCAGCCGCCAGGCGAGCAGTGCGAGCAGCACCGGCACCGCCCAGGCGAGCGATCCCACCGTCCCGCGCACCACGGCGTCGACGAACGCGGCGAAGCCCGTCTTGGTGTCGCGCCAGGTCAGCGCGGCGATCACGATCGCGCCCGCGAGGACCGACAGCCCCTGTCCGTCGCGGCGGTGCACGGGGTCGAGGTCGCGGGCTCCCTGCCCGAGGGCCCGCGCCGCCATGCCCACGCTGTTCGCCACCAGCATCCACATGCCGACGACGAGCTTGCCGATCACCATGAAGGTCCAGCTGATCGGGTCCTGGCCGGTCGCGACCGGCCGCTTGGGCGCGGGCCTGGGCGCCGCCCTGCCCCGGGAACCCGCAGGGGAACGCTTCGAGGAAGCCGTACGGGATCCGGAGCGCGACGCGGGGCGCTTGCCGGACCCCTGTCCGGACGTACGGGTGGCCATGATGCCGAAGTTACCCCGGATGCACGCGATTACCGGGGCGGCGCGCCGAACGGGCAGGGAGGGCGGTGAACCGAGTCACGCGCGGGAGCATCACCGGGACAACCGCTGCCGAAGGCGCTCGGCGTCCTGGTACCGCCTCTGGGTCCGGTAACCCTGATAGGCCGCGTTCCACGCGGTGACGGCTTTCCGCCGCTCTCCGAGGGCTGCGTGGACATCGCCCAGGTGCTCCAGGATGCCGGCCTCGTCGAGAACGTTGCGGTTCCTGCGGATGATCGCGAGAGCCTGGGTGTAGCACTCCAGCGCTTCACCGTGCTCGCCGGTCCGATGGGCGATGAACCCCAGGCTGTCGAGCGTGTTGGCCATCCCGTCATGGTGCTCGTGAAGGCGGAAGATCCTCAGGGCGGCCTCGCAGTGGACGCGCGCCTCGTCGAACCGTCCGTCGTGGGCCGCGTACCATCCCACGTCGTTGAGCGCGTCGGCTGTCGTCAGCGGGTCGTCGAGCATCTCGTAGTGACGTAACGCGTGCGTGGCGTGCTCCAGGGCCTTGCGGTGCCGCTCCTGCCCGGCCCAGAGCACCGCGAGGCCCTGGTGGATGTAGGCCTGGGCGTTCAGGTCGCCGGCGTCCCCGGCAAGGGTGAGCGCCTGGTTGAAGTGCTCCAGGGCTTCGTCCGGACGATTCATGCGGCTGCAGGCGTGCCCGAGAACGCGATGGGCCGTCATCTGGGCCGTGATGTCACCGAGTCGGCGAGCCGCCTCCAGGCCCGCCGTCCAGACGGCGAACTGCTCGTGCAGACCGCCGCGCCGGTAGTGGAAGGTGTCCAGGCTCCATGCCATTCGCCACACCACGTCGTGCCAGCCCCGGTGGGCCGCGAGATACTGGGCGGCCAGCAGGCACGCGTGCTCCTCGATGAACCACCGCCACGCCCGGTCGTGATCGAGCCGGGGGGCCGGTTCACCGTCCGGGGCCGCGGACGCGGGCTCGATCGGCGCGCGGTGCGGCGCGAGACATCGTTCGCCGTTGTAGGCGCGGCGCAGGTAGAAGACCACCAGTCGCCGGAGGGCGGCCTCATGTTGGGATGCGGGGAAGTCCGTTCGCGCCCGTTCGGCGGCGTGGAGACGGACCAGGTCGTGCATCCGCCATCGGCCCGCGGCGTGCCGGTGGACCAGGAACGACTCCTCCAGGGTGCTGAGGAGTCCACGGGCCTGGGACACGGGCAGAGCGGCCAGGGCCGCAGCCGCCTCGACACCGATGTCGGGTCCGGGCGCCAGGGCCATCCACGCGAGCAGCTCGGCGGCGCCGGCGGTGAGGGCCTGGAACGAGGTGGCGAACGCCCTGCGCACGCTCGCGGCCGGATCCGCGGTGTCCAGCATCTCCAGCCGGATGGCCGCGTCCTCGAGTTCGGCGGCCAGCGCGCCGAGCGGCAAGTGGGGACTGAGGGCGGCGCGGGCGGCGGAAACGGCCAGGGCCAGGGGCAGGCCCCCGCAGTAGGTCAGTATGTCGGCGACCGCCCGAGGCTCGGCGTCGAGCCGGCCGGGGCCCAGATGGCGGTCCAGCAACCGGCGCGCTTCGGCCTGATCCAGAACGTCGAGGTTGACGGGTACGGCACCGTGGGCGGCCGCCATGCCCACCAGTTGCCGGCGGCTGGTCAGGATCACGGTGCAGGCAGGGCCTCCCGGGAGCAAGGGAGCGGCCTGAGAGCCGTCGCGCACGTTGTCCAGGACGATGAGCATCCGCCGGCCGGCCGTGATGCTCCGGTACAACCCGAACCGCGCTCCGGGGTCCACGGGCATGTGCTCAAGCGGCACGCCGAGCGCCTCCAGGAAGCCCGTCACCGCGACGAGCGGCGAGAGCGGCGGCTCGACGGGTTCGTAACCCCGCATGTTCACGAACAACTGCCCGTCGGGGTAGCGGTCGACGTTCTCGCACGCCCACTGCAGGGCGAGCCACGTCTTGCCGACGCCGCCGACTCCTCCGATCGTGAGCACCGTCATGCCGGCCCCCGGTCCGGCGGATTCGTCCACCGCCGCAGTGAGCCGCGCGAGCTCCGCCGCGCGGCCCGTGAAACGTGGGGGGCGCGGCGGCAGCTGGCGTGGGACCGGAAGCTCAGGGCCGGCGTCCGGCCGGGGAACGGGAGGCGGTGCGGCCACCTCGGCCGCGCCGGCGAGAATCTGCCGGTGCAGCGCCTGCAACGACGCACCCGGGTCGGTGCCGAGCTCCTCGACCAGCTGCCGCCGGATTCGCCGGTATCGCTGGAGGGCGTCCGCCTGCCGTCCGCTCCGGTAGAGCGCGAGCATCAACTGGCCGGCCAGGCGTTCGTCGAGGGGATGGCGCGCCGTACGCACCGTCAGGGTCTCCACCAGCTCGGCATGCCGGCCCGCGCGCAGCCGGAGCTCGAAGAGATCCGCTTCCGCGGTCTGCCGCTGATGCTCCAGTCGTTCCCGCTGCGCGTTCAGCCATGGCGTGTCGAAACCGGCGAAGGCGTCGCCCCGCCACAAGCCGAGCGCTTTTTCCAGCAGCCTCTGAGCAGCGACGTCATCTTTTTCCCGAGCTTCGTTCACCCATAGCCGGAAGCGGTGGGCATCGACCGTCAGCGGATCGATCTCGATGGCGTATCCCCCGGCGTGACGCGCGATCCGGGCTCCGGCGGCTTGAGGGAGGAGCTTTCGCAGCCGGGACACGTAGCTGTACAGCGTCTCACGACCGCGTACGGGCGGTCTTCCTGCCCACACACGGTCCAGCAACTCGTCCACGGGTACGCATCTCCCGGCCTCGGCCAGAAGCGTCGCGAGCACACAGCGCTGACGCGCGTGCCCGATATCGACATGCCGTCCGCCGAAAAGAACTTCAAAGTCCCCGAGAAGCCGAAACTCCATCGACACGATCTGCCCCCCGTCAGAGGATCTTCATATCTAACCGACCTGACGTGCGGATTCAAGGGTTCGTGCAAGAAACCAGGGCATAGGGCCGCGGTTGGGCCCGCGCCGCGAGCACGGGAGACCGCAAGCGCAGCCACGCGGTGTGCGACGGGATCCGGTCGCACACCTTCCGTGACCTCAGGCAGGTCCGGCTCCTCGCGCGCGCGGCCATGTCGTTTCCATTCCATGGATTTGATCTGCTGATTCAAGGTGGCCCGCAAGAACGGCGCTTGCCGCCATCAGCGACTTGATCATACTTACAGTGAACGCCCGGCATCCTGAATCACCGAGCCGTGACTCACGGCCTTATCCACTGCCGAGGACGGCGACGTATCCGCCGGCCAGGAGTGAATCGGCAGGTGTTACATCACGCGACGCACTCGCCGGAGTAGTTCCTCATCTCACTTGCCATAAAACAGTTCGGAGTGTGATGGCGCATGCGCCGAAATCCATCATGGCGTCGTACGGCTGGAATGCTTTTCGCGGTCGTCGGAATGGCGCCCGGCCTGCTGATCCTGCAGGGGAGGCCCGCGGCCGCCGTCACGGCGGCGGAGCGGGAGGCCTGGGCCTTGCCGGCGACTCCCCGGCAGATGGCCGGTTCTGCCGCCGGACTGCCGTCGCTGCTGCCCGCCACGCGGATCTCCGCGGTGGCCGATGCCTCCGACAGGTGGCGTTCCAAGGCGCGGCGCCCCCGCGGCACGGTGCCGCAGGAGGACCGGACCGCGCGGTCGGAGGCCCGGTCGGATGCGACTAAGCCGTTGCTCGCGAAGGTCTTGCCGGCCGCGGGAGCCGATACCGCCGCCCTGTCGGCCGGGCCGAGCCTTGTGGATGTCTATCCCAAGCAGGGGTATCTGGTCGATTCGCTGACGCCGTCGCTGCGCGCGTGGGGTAGAAGCGGCAACTCCGCCCTGTCGTACTCGTTCAAGATCTGCGACGTCGAGTCGATGTCCGGCTCCGGTTGTACGACGTCGGGCTATGTGACAGGCAACAAGAACACGTGGACGGTCCCGGCCGGGAAGCTGACCTGGGGCAAGCAGTACTGGTGGACGGTCACCGTCCGCGACTCCTCCGGTTCCTCGACCACCACCTCCCCCGTGACGACCTTCACCACCGGCGTGCGACAGCCCGCGGTCACCTCGCACCTGTCCAACCCCGGGATCGCGGGGCAGGAGTTCAACCAGCAGAACGGCAACTACACCAGCACCTTCGTCGACCTCGAGGTGAAGACGGCGGGGCCGCCGTTGTCGGTGGTGCGCACCTACAACAGCATGGACCCCCGCGGCGACGGGATGTTCGGCGCGGGCTGGTCGACGCGCTGGGACATGCACATCACCGAGGAGAACCCCCAGCAGCAGATCGTGGGCTATCCGCCGCTGCCCAAGTCGGTGAAGGTGACGTACCCGGACGGCCGGCAGGTGCGCTTCGCCGCCGGCTCCGCCGACGACCCGTTCGGCTTCCAGGCCCCGCCGGGCATGTACGCCACGTTGCAGCACCTGTTCGAGCCCATCCCGTGCAGTCCGGAACTGGGCTGCCCGGGCGGTGTGCGCCACGTCGGCTGGCGCCTGATGGACAAAGAAGCGGTGTCGTACTACTTCGACCGGCAGAACCGGCTGTCCAAGGTCGTCGATCAGAGGGGACGCGGCCAGGAGCTGACCTACGGCGACGACGGCAGGCTCGCGAAGATCACAGGCCTCGGCGGCCGGTCGATGACCTTCACCTGGACTGGAGACCACATCGGGTCGGTCACCGGCGGCCCGGTCGACGGCAAGCCGCTGACCTGGACCTATGGCTATGACGGGGATCGGTTGACACAGGTGTGCGCTCCGGTCGCGGCACCGAACTGCACCGCGTACGAGTACGGCAACGGATCGCTGTACCGCAGCAGTGTGCTCGACTCCGATCCGTTCGGCTACTGGCGGCTCGGCGAGGCCGCCGGCGCCTCCGGTGGCGAGGACCTGGGCACCGGCGCGGGGACCCTGAGCTATCAGGGCATCACTCTCGGACAGGCGGGCGCGCTCGCCGGCACCGGCGACACCGCGGCCACGTTCAAAGCCGGCTCGGTGGTGAAGCTGCCCTCGGACGCCGTCCCGCACTTGGGTGACCAGGTGTCGGTGGAAGCCTGGTTCAAGACCACCCAGTCCGGTGTGATCATGGCGGCCGGCGCCACCCAGAACAGCGGCGGCCTGGCCCAGGGGGCCATGCTGTACGTGGGCACCGACGGCAGGCTGCGCGGCGCCTTCGACGCGGTCACGACCCCGATCACCTCGGCGAACGCGGTGAACGACGGGCAGTGGCACCACGTGGCGCTGACCGTGGCCGGGCAGGATCAGACGCTGTATCTCGACGGCCGGCAGGCCGGCACTATGACCGGCACGGTGACCGGCTGGCGCACGTACGCCACCCTCGGCAACGGCGTCACCGACCCGGCCAGATCCCCGTCCGTCCCCGCCTCGGTGCAGGCCTTCCCGTTCCAGGGCCAGTTGGACGAGGTCGCGCTGTACGGCAGGCCGCTCACCGCGGCCGAGGTGACCGCACACTACGCCGCCCGCGTCGGTGCTCCGTACAAGCTCACCAAGACCACGCTGCCGTCCGGACGGGTCTGGGCGGTCAACACCTACGACGGCAGGACCGACCGGATCGCCACCCACACCGACGCCGACGGCGGCACCTGGAAGATCGGCGACATCGCCACCGAGCAGCAGTCCGGCGAGGCTCAGGTGACCGTGACCGACCCGGACGGCACCACCCTCGACTACCTCTACGACGCCTGGCGCGGCTACCGGATCCGGGGTGAACCCGACGCGCTCCAGCAGACCACCTGGTACGAGTACGACCAGGCGGGCTTCTTGACCAAGGTGATCGATCGCAACGACATCGCGAACGAGATCTACCAGGACAAGCGCGGCAACACTCTGGGCCGCCAGTACTGCCGGGCGCCGGGTGAGTGCGCGATCGAGTTCTGGTCGTACCACCTCAACCCCGATGATCCGTTCGACCCGCGCAACGACAAGGTGACGGCCTACCGTGACGGCCGTTCGGCGAGCGACACGGACGACACCTATGCCGTCACCGTCACCTACAACAGCTACGGCGAGGTGACCAGGCAGACCACCCCGGCCACCACGGACTTCCCGCGGGGGCGCGCGGTGAGCACGGTCTACACCGACGGCACCGAACCGGCGGCCGGCGGCGGCACCACCCCGGCGGGCCTGGTGAAGACCAAGACCGACGCCCGCGGCAGCGAATACGGCTACCGCTACACCAGTTCAGGCGATCTGGCCGAGCAGACCGACCCTGAGGGCCTGGTCACCAAGCTGGACTACGACCCGCTCGGCCGTCTGGTCGCCAGCACCCGCGTCTCCGACGCGTTCCCCGGCGGCGCCAGGACCACCTACACCTACGACGGGCGCGGCCGCCTGCTGACCAGCACCGCACCGGGTGCACGGAACGAGATCACCAACGTCACGCACACCGCGCAGACACGCGTCACCTACGATCCCGACGGCAACCGGCTCACCCAGACCATCGCCGATCTCACCGGCGGCGAACCGGAGCGCACCACCACCTACACCTACGACGAGCACGGCCGGCAGAACTCCGTCACCGACCCCGAGGGCGGTGTCACCCGGCAGGAATGGAACAGCCGGGGCTGGATGATCCGGACCACGGACGCGCGCGGCACGGTCGTCGAGCAGAGCTACACCAAGCGCGGCGAACCGTACAGGCGGACGTTGAAGGGCTGGACGGGCAGTCCGGTCAACCCCCAGCCGGCCGCGGACGTGGTGCTGGAGACGCGCGGCTACGACCCGGGCGGGCGGCTGACGAGCACCGTGGACGCGATGGGCCGCAAGACCACCGACGAGTACTGGATGGACAACCGGCTCAAGCGGCAGATCGCCGACGACGCCAAGGTGAACGGCTCCACGACCCCGCGCGACGTCGTCCTCACCGCCGAGGAGTACGACCCGGCCGGCAACCTGATCAAGCAGACGACCGGCGGCGGCCTGACCACCGCCACCTACGACTACGACGCGGCCGGCCGGCTCACCGCCCAGGTTCTGGACCCGGCCAAGCTGGCACGCCGTACGGCGATCGCCTACGACGCCAACGACAACGTCACCAGGACCACGCTGACGGCCGCCGGCACCGGCCGCACCGAGACCACCGGCTACGCGTACGACAAGCTCAACCGGCCGACCAGGCAGACCGTCGAGAACGGCGCCCAGGACCTGATCTTCACGATCGGCTACGACGACCGCGGTCTCGCCGTCGCCACCACCGACGCACGCGGCAACGCCGACGGGGCCGACGCCGCCCGCTACACCACCACCATGCGCTACGACGCGCTCGACCGTCTGGTCGAGAAGATCGCCCCCCAGGTCGAGATCGACAGGGCGGGCGACACGAGCGAGGGCAGTCCCACGATCAGGAACGGCTACGACACGGTGGGCAACCAGACCCACCAGACCGACGCCGAAGGCCGTACCGTCGTCTCGACCTTCGACAAGGCGGGCAGGCTGACCGGCACCACCGCGCCGCGGTACTCCCCGCCCGGAGGCGGCGCGATCACCGCGGTCGTCCGCCACGGCTACGACGCGGCCGGGCGGCGCACCAGCACCACCGACCCGCGCGGCAACGTCACCCGCTACGACTACGACCAGCTCGGCCGGCAGGTCCGCGTCACCGACCCCGCCCCGGACGGCCAGAACCCGGGCACCTGGGTGACCGAGTACGACCTGGTCGGCGAGAAACTGGCCGAAGTGGACCCGACCGGCGCCCGCACTCAGGCCACGTACGACGACCTGGGGCGCCAGATCACCGCCACTCAGATCGAGCGCAAGCCGGCCAACTCCGCCTCCACCACCACCATGCAGTACGACGACGCCGGTCGGCTGATCAAGCAGACCGCTCCGGGCAACAAGGTCACGAGCCACACGGTCAACGCCGCCGGCGAAATCGTCTCCACCACCGACCCGGCCGCCGGCAAGACCACCATGGACTACGACCTGGCCGGTCGCCTGGTCAAGACGACCGATCCGAACCTCAACGCCAGCGTCTCCGACTACGACCTGGCCGGTCGCAAGACCGCGCTCAAGAACCTGAACGCCTCCGGCACGGTGCTGCGCACCTTCGGCTACGGCTACGACCTCGCGGGCAACCCGACCAGCTCCACCTCCCCCGAAGGCCGTGTCACCACGCGGACCTTCGACGCCCTCAACCGCCTCACCTCCCTCGTCGAGCCGGTCTCGGCGAGTGAGTCGATCACCACGAGCTTCGGCTACGACGCCAACGGCGCCCGCACCCGGCTCACCGACGGCCGCGGCAACGCGACCTGGACCGGCTACAACAGCCTGGGCCTGGTCGAGACGGTGACCGAGCCGGCCACGGCCGCCCACCCGAACGCGGCCGACCGCACCTGGACCCACATCTACGACGCGGCGGGCAACCAGGTGGCCACCGTCCAGCCCGGCGAGGTGCGCATCGACCGCATCTTCGACCACCTGAACCGCCTCACCAAGGAGACCGGCTCAGGCGGCGGCGCCATCGCGGCGGAGCGCACCTTCGGCTACGACCTGGCCGGCCGTCGCAGCACCGCAGGCGATCTGACCGTGGACTACAACGACCGCGGTCTGCCGCTGAAGATCTCCCGCGGCGCCGCGCAGGAGACCGCCTACGCCTACGACGCGCTCGGCAACCCCACCCAACGCGTCGACGCCGCCGGCACCGCCGCCTTCACCTGGGACAACGCCAACCGCCTGCGGACCGCCACTGATCCGGTCACCGGCCGCGCCCTCACCTACGACTACGACCCGGGCAGCCGGTTGAAGACCATCACCGCCACCGGCGGCCAGGCCGGCACCCAGAGCTTCGACTACGACGCCATGAACCGGCCGACGGGCCAGACGCTGAAGAACGGCTCGGGCACCCAGCTCGCCAAGCTCACATACGGCTGGGACAAGGACGACAACCTCACCACCAAGACCACCGCGGGCACCGCCGGTGCGGGCACCAACACCTACACCTACGACTACGCCGGCCGCCTCACGTCCTGGACCGCCCCCGGCGGCGCCACCACCGCGTACGAGTGGGACGCCGCGGGCAACCGCACCAGGGCCGGCGCCGCCACCTTCACCTACGACGAACGCAACCGCCTGACCTCCGGCGACGGCACCGACTACAGCTACACCCCGCGCGGCACCCTGGCCGGCCGGACCAAGAACGGCGCCACCACCACCCTGACCTTCGACGCCTTCAACCGCCTCATCACCGACGGCGACAGCCTCTACGGCTACGACGCCCTGGACCGGGTCACCTCCCGCATCCGGGGCACCGCAAAGCAGACCCTCGCCTATGCCGGCCTGGGCAACGATCCGGCGGCCCTGCGCGACGGCGGCGGCGCCGTCCAGGCCGTCTACGCGCGTGACCCCGCAGGCGGCCTGCTCGGCCTGAAGGAGGGCGCCGGCGCGGCGGCGGCGGTGCTGACCGACCTGCACGGCGACCTGGTGGCCACCTACACCGGCACCCTGCAGACCTCCACCGCCTACGGCCCCTTCGGCGCGGTCACCGCCCAGACCGGAACCAGGGCCCAGCTCGGCTACCAGGGTGAATACACGGACCCGGACACCGGCCTCGTCAACATGCACGCCCGCTGGTACCAGCCAGGCACCGGCACCTTCACCAGCCGCGACAACACGACCCTCCCCCCGAGCCCGTCGGTCCAGGCCAACCGCTACACCTATGCCAACGCCACCCCCCTGACGGGCGCCGACCCCACAGGCCACATGACGGTCTACATCCCGGACAGCAGCGGCAACTACGTCCCCACCAACAACGGGGGAGACTGCCGGACCGACATCAACACGAGCACCGCCTACTGCACGCCGACCATCGCCGACTCCGATCCGGAGTGGTACGCGAACTTCATGTGGGAGGCCAACAAGTGGCAGCTCCTCGGGGACGACGAGATCAAGAGGCTCGGCTACACGGTCATGCCCAACGGCAGGCCCGTGGAGAAGGTCGTGCCGTTCTGGGACATGAGCAGCCAGGCGCAGGACTACTACATGAAGTACTACCGGCCGGACCTCAGCAGTGACGAGCACCGGCAGCTCGCGGCCATGGCGATAGCCGAGACGAGCGACATCCACGGGATGGACATGCTTCTGGCCGGGCTGCCGAGCGGCGGGAAGGGCGCGTCGAGCAAGAAGATCATCGCCGTGCTCAAGCAGCAGGGTAAATTCATCGGGGCTCTCGAAAAGTGTCATGATCACCTGGCCGAGGCCCGATGCAAGAATCTGGTCCAGAAGCAATGGGAGGTATGGCGCTCCGCGCTCTGTAATCCCCTGCAGGCCGGCTGTAAGCTGCGGCCTGAGGTCCGCGCGGTCGCCTTCCTCGCGAAACTGCCGGTGGCACTGTACGAGTTCCTCGGCAGCACCGATCCGACGATCTCGAACGCGGAGTTCAACAAGCGGCTTCTCGCGTGGGCGAAGAAGGAGTCGGCGAAGGCCGGCGGCTCGTGTGACCAGGACAAGAAGACCGGGCTCACGGTGTGCAGCGGCCTCGAATCAGGGTGGCATTTCGGCCGGTCAGGCACGACCATCGCCGCGGTGACGCTGACCCATGACCCCCTGTCAAAACAGACTCCCGAGTTCATGGCGCACGAGAACCAGCACCGGATCCAGTGGAACTGGTACGTCGGCCAGACCGGTTTCTGGCCCACATTCCTCGTCTACTACCTCTCGGCGGGCGTCAGCGCGTGTACCAATGTCTACGAGCAGGAAGCCGAACTCAAAGGCCAGACCTACGACTGCTGATGGGCCGGTCCATGAATGATTCCGTACGGTGCCGACGACAGTTCCTGATCGTTCTTTCCGCCCTGCTGCCGATCGCGGCCTGTGGCGTCCCTCTCGGCGATCCCCAGCCCAGACCGGTGGGGATCGGCCGGACGGCCGACGGGCGGTTCCGGTTCGTCGTTCCGCTCTGCGAAGGGGAGACCGTGTCCGCCTTCGAGGTGAAGGACCGTGAGACGTGGGCTCCCCTGTGGAGGGTGTCGCAGCCCACGCAGCCGGATGAGCGGCGGGGAATCGTCGTTCTGGGAAGAGCACAGGGGTTCGCCGAAGAAGAAGTGAGGCTGACCCTTCCCCTTCCGCGCAACATCAGTGTTTCGGCGGCCGTGCCGGACGCTCCCACCATCGGCCGGGCGTTCCTGCTCGACGAAGTGCCGGAAGAACTCGCCGGCACCGACCAGGTGATCGACCTCGATGGGAGGCGGCTCTCCGAGGAGGAGTTCCGGCAGCAGGTGACCGGCGAATACTGCTGATTACGGTCCTCCCGGCCGGATTTCCGGCCGGGAGGGCCTCAGGCGGTCAGTACGCCCGGCGCTGGCGCATGGCGGAGCGCTCGATACGCTCGCGCGCCTCCAGCAGGCAGGACGCGATCTCCTTCTCCCGCTCGGGGGTGAGGCGCGGGATCGGCACCGAGCAGCTGATGGCGTCGCGCGGCGGGTCGCTGATGTGCAGCGCGACGCCGAAGCACCGCAGCCCCTCGGTGTTCTCCTCGCGGTCCACCGAGTAGCCCTGCTTGCGCACTCGGCGCAGGTCGACCAGCAACTCCTCCGCGTCCACGATGGTGTGGGCCGTCAGCGAGGGCAGCTCGGCGGGCAGCAGCGCGCGCACCTCGTCGTCGTCCCTGCTCGCCAGGATCGCCTTGCCGAGCGAGGTGGTGCTCGCCGGCAGACGGCGGCCCACCCGCGAGAACGGCCGCAGGTAGTGCCGCGAGGCACGCGTGGCGAGATACACGATGTCGAAATGGTCGAGACGGGCGAGGTGCACCGTCTCCCCCGTCACCTCGGCCAGCCAGTCCAGGGCGTCGTGCGCCATCTGGACCACCGGGTCGCCGTCGATGTACGTCGCCCCGACCAGCAGAGCCCGCATGCCGATCCGGTAGAGCGTGCCGGTGACGTCGGTCTCGATCCAGCCGAGGTCGACCAGCGTGCGCAGCAGGGCGTGCAGGCTGCTCTTGGGGTAGCCCAGCTTGCCCTGAAGGTCGGTGAGGCTGTGCAGCCCGGGATACTGCGCGAAGAAGTCGAGCAGCTCGACCGTCCGGAGTGCCGACTTCACGTGCGGCACGGGTTCCGCCATTGGTGTTACCTCCCTGACCCGCCTGTCCGCCTCCTATTGTGAGCCGGTTCCCCAGGAGGCGACCGTCCGGGAGGCGATGTAGTCCATATCCAGATCATCCCCCAGTCCGGGAGTGTCCGGCATCCGCACCTTGCCGCCGACGAGCGGGTCGACGATCGACCGCAGGTGCGGGGCGGGCGTGTCGTAGTCCGAGTGCGGGTGCAGCAGCCCCCGCTCGTACCACCGCCCGCACAACGTGGCACCGATCACGGACAGGGCGCCGGACCCGTTGCCGTGGATCTCGCAGTCCATGCCGAACGACTCGGCCAGGTGGACGGCCTTGATCGCCGGGATGATCCCACCGGAGCCGACCACCCCCACCCTGAGGATGTCGCAGGCCCCCGCGGCCACCCACTCCGCCCGGGCCATGTGTTTGCCCCAGGAGGTCTCCGGCCCGAGGATCGGCGTCCTGAGCTGGTCGGCGAGCCATCGGTACGACTGCACCGACGCCTCCTCCATGGGCTCCTCGTACCACGTGAAGTTCAGCTCGTCGAGAGCCCGGCCGAGGGCCAGGGCCTCGGAGCGGGAGTACCAGTGGTTGCTGTCGAGCATGAGCGCGACGTCCGGGCCGACCGCGTCGCGGACCGCGGCGCACGCCTCGATGTCGCGGTCCACGCCGTACGGCATGGGCGGCATCCAGGTGTGCAGCTTGATCCCGCGGTAGCCGCGGGACACCAGCTCCTTCGCGAAGGCGGCGTAGTCCTCGGGAGTCGCCAGGCCGCCGGGGATGTCGTCGCCGCACATGGTGCTCGCGTACGCGGGCACCTCGGAGCGCGCGCCGCCGAGGAGCTTCCAGACGGGCAGGCCGAGCTTGCGTCCCGCGAGGTCCCACAGGGCCTGGTCGACGGCGCTGAGCGCGCGGTCGGACAGGTTGCCCTGGGCCCCCCGCTGCCGGCGGGCGACGCGGTGCCACAGCCGCTCCCGGTCGAGGCTGTCCTGGCCGATCAGCGCCGGCCCGATGTGGCCGGTGATCACCGCCTCCCTGACGGTGTCCGGCGCCGCCAGGCAGTACCCGGTCGCGCCGTCGCTGTCGGTGACGGCCAGCAGCGCCTCCCGCACCTCCCGGGGCGGGCCGGGATGCCGGTGGCCGTGCCCGTCCACCACGGACTTGGTGACCGTGGCGAAGACCGTGACGATGACGCGTTCGACGACCGCCATGGGATCTTCCCTTTCCGTAGGTGAGTTCGGGAGGGACCGTGCCGTCCAGGCCCGGAGGGCCGGTGCGCGGTCAGGGACGCACCGGCCCGGTCCCCGGGACGCGGCGGCGACGGATCAGCCGCCGGTCGCCTTCTTCCATTCGGCCTGGGCGTCGGTCAGCTTCTGCGCCAGGGTGTCGAGGAACTCCTGGGGCTTCATCTGGCCGAGCAGGACCTTCTGGAAAAGGGGCTCGGTGTCGGCCTTGGTGATGGAGGAGAACTGCGGCAGGTAGTAGGGCGGCGACACGACCTGGGTGTTCGGGTCGTTCAACGTGTCGACGGCCGTCTTGAGGTGCTCCAGGCCCTGCAGCCAGGAGTCGCCCTGCGCCTCGGTGTTGGCCGGGATCTGGCCCGTCTGCTGGTTCCAGTAACTGTTGCTGTCGTGGGAGACCAGGAACTCCACGAACTTCCAGGCGGCGTCCTTGTGCTCGCTGTTCTTGAAGACCGCGAAGCCGTCCACGGGGTTGGCCACGATGGTCCGCTTGCCGCCGGGGCCCGTCGGGAGCGCGAACGCGCCGACCTTGCCCTCGCCGTGCGCCTTCTTGTGGTCGTTGTACGAGCCCAGGTTGTGGTGCATCATCGCGATCTTCCCGGTGCCGAACGCGGCGACCATCTTCGGGAAGTCGTTGGTGACGTCGGCCTCGGGGGTGTCCTTCTTGTACAGCCCTGCCATCTTCGTGAGGAACTCGACGTTCTTCGGGTCGTTGACCGTGCTCTTACCGGAGGCGTCGAAGAACTCGGAGACGCCCGAGTAGGAGTACATCTCGGCCAGGATCTGGAAGATCGAGCCGGCGCCGCCGCGGATGGTGTAGCCGTACTCGTCGGGCTTCTTGGTCAGGTCGTCGGCGTCCTTGAAGAACTCGTCCCAGGTTTTCGGCGCCTGCTGGAGCTTGTCCTTCAGGTACCACACCACGTCCATGTTGGAGGTGCCCGGCACCAGGTAGAGCTTGCCGTCGGGCACGGTCTTGCGGACCGAGTCGAGCATCGGCGTGGCCAGCTTGCCGTTCACCGAGCTCTTGGCCAGCCACTCGTCCGCCGCCTCCAGCGCCTGCTGACCGGTCAGGTTGGCCAGGTACGACGTGGTGACGCCGCCGACGTCGGGGGTGTCCCCGCCCGCGATGGCGGTGTCGTACTTCTGCTGGACGGAGGCGATCGGGATGCCGACGTACTCGACGTGGATCGAGGGGTTCGCCGCCTCGAACCGCTTGATCAGCTCCTGGTAGATCGGGGTGCGGGCGCCCCCGTTGTTGTCCCAGAACGTGATGGTCGTCTTGCCGGAGCCGTCGCCGGAACCCGAGTCCGACCCACATCCGGAAGCGGTGACGGCGAGAACGGCGAGCGCCGCCCAGGCCACTTTCATCTTCATGGTTCCTCCTGCTCACAACAGGCTGGTCTCTTTGATGGGGGGTGCTATCCCTTGACCGCGCCGGCGCTGATGCCGTGCACGAGATAGCGCTGGACCACTGCGAACACGCAGACCACCGGCAGGGCGGCGACGACGCCCCCGGCCGCGAGAGCCCCGAAGTCGGCGCTGTACTCCCCGATCGTGTAGCTGAGCCCGACGGGGATCGTGAAGCTGTCCTGCCTGCTGACGAACATCAGCGCGAACAGGAAGTTGTTCCACGTGTGGATGAAGGCGAACGACCCGACGGCGATCAGGCCGGGCCGCAACTGCGGCAGCACGATCGCGAGGAAGCCGCGGAACCGGGTGCAGCCGTCGACCATCGCGGCCTCCTCCACCGTGAACGGCACGGCCGAGATGAACCCGCTCATCAGGATGATCGACAGAGGCAGGTTGAAGACGGTGTCGGCGACGACGAGGCTGGCCAGATTGTTGATCAGGCCGAGCGTCCTGAAGATCGAAAACAGCGGGATCAGCATCATCGCGCCGGGGATGAACTGGGTGCACAGAAGCACGACCATGAACAGGCTCCGGCCGCGGAACCGGTAGCGCGACAGCGCGTAACCGCCCATCACCGCGACGACCGTGGTGAACAGCAGCGACCAGACCCCGACGATCACGCTGTTCTTGAAGAACACCGCGTAGCCGATGTCGTTCCAGACGGTCTCGAAGTGCTCGAACGTGATCGGCCAGGGCACGGGATCGGTCGATCCGGCCGGCCGCAGGGCGAACACGAGCATCCAGTAGAACGGCACGAGGGTGAAGACCAGGTACAGCCCGAGGGGGACGTAGAGCCGCAGCACGCGGCCGGGGTCGCGCCTCTTCCGTCGGCGGCGGGCCCCCGCGGGCACCGCTCGCGTGTGCGGGCGGGTCATGACGTCGGCGCTCATTGCGAAACCCCTCGCCTCTTCATCGTTCCTCGCCGAACCGGCTGAGCCGCAGGTAGAGGATGGAGCAGAACAGCAGGATCACGAAGCCCGCCATCGTCAGCGCCGAGCCGTACCCGAAGTCCTTGGAGTCGACGGCGCGCTGCGCGACGTACAGCGGCAACGTCATCGTCGCCTGCGCGGGACCGCCGCCCGTGAGCGTGTAGAGCAGGTCGACGTTGTTGAACTCCCAGACTCCGCGCAGCAGCGTGGCCAGCACGATCGCGTCCCGCAGGTGCGGCAGTGTGACGTGGTGGAAGCGCCTGACGCGCCCGGCGCCGTCCACCGCGGCCGCCTCGTAGAGCTCGCCCGGGATGCCCTGCAGGCCGGCGAGCAGAAGGATCGCGAAGAACGGCACGCCGCGCCACAGCTCGGTCACCACCACGGCCGGAAACACCGTGTCGGGGTTGCCGAGGACCGCCGCCTCGGGCTGCCCGAGGAAACGCAGCACGCCGGTGCTCGGCGTGTAGAGCAGAATCCAGATGCCCGTCGTCAGAACCCCGGAGACGGCCCATGGGGAGAAAACGAGCGACCGGGCGAGCCCCCGGCCGATGAAACTTTCATTGACGATAAGGGCCAGAGCCAGTCCGAGGAGCAGTTGGAGGGCGATCTCGACGATCACCCATTTCGCGGTGAATCCAAGGCTGTGCCAGAAGACCTCGTCCTCGAACAGCATCTGCCGGAAGTTGTCGAGCCCGGCGAAACCGTCCGCCCATGGCCGGGTGAGGTTGCGGTGCTGCAGGCTGTAGTACGCGACGCTGCCGATCGGGTAGACGAGAAACGCGGCGATGAGCGCCACCGTCGGTGAGATCAGCAGGTACGGCACGGCCTTGCGGCGCATCGTCGTCACCGGCGCATCTCCTCTGGTAGAGATTCCCGAACTTCGGTCAAGACATATTCCTGAACCTCGTTCACAAGCGTGGACGGATCAACGGTGATGTTCGGGCCGCGGTCCTGTCAAGGATCCGTGTCCTATTCGAAACATTCACTCTCTTGGGCGTGCGCGTCTTGACCGCACGCCGCCACTCGCCGTACGGTCCCGGTGTTCACGAATATGAATTCGGTTCAGAATGATGACGGAGGAAGCCGGTGACGTTGGACGGCCTGCTGTTCTTCCCGGTCACGCCGTGCGACGAGGAGGAGCGGCTCGACCTCGAGACGTTCCGCCGGCACGTGCGGCAGGGCGTCGAGGCGGGGTGCGGCGCGGTGTTCGCCTGCTGCGGCACCGGTGAGTTCCCCTCGCTCAGCATGCGGGACTACGCCGCCTGCGTGGCCGCGGCCGTCGAGGAGGCGGCCGGCCGCGTCCCGGTGGTCGCCGGCACCGGCTACGGCACCGCGATGGCCCTGGAGTTCGCCAGGGCGGCCGAGGACGGCGGGGCCTCGGCCCTGCTCGCGCTGCCGCCGTACCTCGTCCAGGCGGGCCAGGACGGCCTGCGCCGCCACTACGAGGCGATCGCGGACGGCACCCGGCTGCCGATCATCCTCTATCAGCGGGACAACGCCGTCTTCGAGCCGGATACGGTCGCGGCGCTCGCGGAGCACCCGGGCGTCATCGGGCTGAAGGACGGCTACGGCGATCTCGGCCTCATGCGCCGGATCATCGAGGCCGCCCCGTCCGGCCTGCTGTACTTCAACGGCCTGCCGACGGCGGAGCTGTCCCAACTCGGCTACCGGGACCTCGGCGTGACCCGCTACTCCTCCGCCGTCTTCTGTTTCCTCCCCGACCTCGCGCTCGCCTGCTACCAGGCGCTGCGGGACGGCCGCGACGACGTCGCGAACCGTCTGATCGAAGGGTTCTACCGCCCCCTGGTCGACCTCCGGCGCGAGGGACCGGGATACGCGGTCTCGCTCATCAAGGCGGGTGTGCGCCTGCGTGGTCTGGACGTGGGACCCGTCCGCCGGCCGCTGTCCGATCCCGGCCCCGAGCACGTTCACCGGCTCGCCGCACTGATCGACCGCGGTCTCGCCCTTCTCGAAGAACTGGAGCGGTCGCCCGACCCGGCCTGAGCGCCGGCGACACGTACGGACTCGTCTCGGGGGAGCGACCGCGGAACGGAGATCAGTCATGCCCGCAAGACACCTCCTCCTCTCGGCCGTCCTCGCGCTCGCGGCGGCCGCCCCCGCCCTGGCGGCGAGCCCGGCCGGGGCGGCCACCACGCCTGCCGGGAAGCCGGTGGGACAGCAGGCCGATCTCGGGCGGCAGACGCTGCCGGCGAACGACGGCTGGGCCTCGGCCGGCACCGGCACCACCGGCGGCGCGGCGGCCCCCGCCGCGAACGTCCACGTGGTCGCCGACCGCGCGGGCCTGGCCGCGGCGCTCGCCTCCCCCGGCCCCCGGATCATCTACGTCAAGGGCGTCATCGACGTCGACAAGACCTGCGCCGACTTCGCCACCGGGGGATACACACTGGCCGGCTACCTCGCGGCGTACGACCCGGCGGTGTGGGGCCGCGACACCGAGCCCTCGGGGCCGATGGAGGACGCGCGGGCGGCCTCCGCCGCGGCGCAGACGAAGTACATCAAGCTCAAGGTGCCGTCGAACACGACCATCGTGGGCCTGCCCGGCGCCGTCATCCGGCACATCAACCTGCACGTGGACAAGGCCGACAACGTCATCATCCGCAACATCCGCTTCGAGGACGCGGCCGACTGCTTCCCCCAGTGGGACCCGACCGACGGCGACGAGGGCAACTGGAACTCCCTTTACGACAACATCTCGGTCACCGGCTCGACCCACGTCTGGATCGACCACAACACCTTCACCGACGGGGACAACCCCGACGCGAACCAGCCGGTCTACTTCGGCCGGCCCTACCAGGTGCACGACGGCCAGGCGGACATCACCAGCGCGTCCGACTTCGTGACCGTGTCGTGGAACAAGTTCTCCGACCACGACAAGACGATGCTGATCGGCTCGACCAACAACCCCGCCAACGACCGGGGCAAGCTCAGCGTGACCGTGCACCACAACGAGTTCTCCGGCAACCTGCAGCGGCTGCCCCGCGTGCGGTTCGGCAAGGTGCACGTCTACAACAACTACTACCAGGTGCCCGACGCCGAGCCCTTCGAGTACGCGCTGGGTGTGGGCGTGGAGTCCCAGATCTACGCCGAGAACAACTACTTCCGGCTGAGCCGGAGCGTGGACCCGGCCGACCTGCTCTACAACTGGGGCGGCACGACGCTGACGGCCAAGGGCAACCTGCTGCGGGTCGGCGGCAAGGAGACCCCGATCGACCTGGTCGCCGCCTACAACGCCAAGAACGACCCCGACCTCGGCGCCGACGCGGGCTGGACCCCGGCCCTCCACTCGAACGTCGACCCCGCCGCAGCCGTGCGCAGGGAGGTCTCCCGGCACGCCGGAGCCGGCGAGATCCACTGACGACCGGCGCCGCCGGACGTCCTGGTGATCGCGACCGATGACGCGCGGCCCTTCCCCGGGGCCGCGCCGTCCCGTCCGGCTCACGCGCTTCTCAGGGCGCGGGACCCGGACGGGACGGCGGCAGCCCGAGCTGGAGATAGAGCTCCAGCTGGTCGTAGAAGACCTGCTGATTGACGATCAGGCCGTCCTTAACGGCGAAGAACCAGCAGCATCGCACGCTGACGTACCGCCGGGTGCCCTGCAGCACCTCGCCCGTGGTGAGCGGGAACGGCCCGGTGTGCCTGCCGGTCCCCACCGCGGCGACCGCCGTGGCCTCGCCGTCCCCGACCTTCTGCAGGACCGTGGCGTGGACGTCGGGGAAGGCCTGCCAGATGCCGGTGTGGTACGACGCCACCTCCGAGCGGCCCTCCGCCGGCCCGCCCGGGCCGACCGCGACGGGCTTGGCACAGTAGCACCGCATCACCGCGTCCAGATCGTGGGCGTTGTACGCGTCGAAATACCGGTCCACCACGTCGGCCACGGCGAGACCCCCGATCCTCGCACCTGGTAGTCCAGGTTATCGAGGCGGCGGCGGGCCGGGCCAGGCCGGGAGGACCGGCCGATCGGGCGGCGCGCCGTCCAGGCCGAGCAGGCGCGTCAGCGCGTCCCGCACCAGGCGCCCCGGGCGCGCGGGCAACTCGCGTGCGCGCCAGGCGACGAAGCCGTCGGGCCGGACGAGGGTCGCGCCGGTCCCCGTGATGCCGTAGGCGCCGAGGAACCGGTCCTCGGGGTCGCGTAGGCCGGCGCCGATCCGATGGACGGCCAGCCCGGCCTCCCCCGCGGCCGCGGCGGCCCACTCCCCGCCGTCCGGGCCGGTCAGCAGCGTGAAGGCGCCGGTGAACAGGTCGAGCGTGGACAGCCTGGCCCCCGCCCGCTCCAGCCACACGTGCGGTGCGCGCAGACCCGGGCGCCCGCTGGGAGCGCGCGGGTCCTCGGCCTGCGCCACGGAGGCCGGTGCCACGGAGGCCGGCGTCTCCGGCAGGATCGCCGCGGAGTCGTACCGATAGCCGAAGATCATCGTGACGTCGTCGATCGCGGTGACGTCCTTACCCGTGCCGCCATGCCGTCCGGTGATGTGCCGCATCGCGGTCTCGAGCGTCAGCCACGCGACCGGGCGGCGTTCCCGCTCGTAGGTGTCCAGCAGCGCCTGTCCGGCCCGGCCCGCGAGCACGGCGGCGAGTTTCCACGCCAGGTTGTGCGCGTCGGCGATGCCGGTGTTCGCACCGTACGAACCCGCGGGCGGCACGACGTGGGCGGCGTCGCCCGCGAAGAACACCCGCCCGGCCCGGAACCGGTGCGCGACCCAGCCGCCGATCGTGCTGCGGGACACCATCTCCGGCCGCCCGGGCACCGGGGGCACGAGGGTGACGTCGAGGTCCGCCACCCCGGTCGCGAGGCGGACCAGCTCGGCGCAGCGCTCCTCCGGGAAGTCGCCGTGGGGCTCGCCCTGCTCCGAATGCGCGGGCACCCCGAGCATCCACCGTCCGTACGTCCGCAGCGGCACCAGGACCGTGCCCGGCGCCGGCCGGTCGAGATAGGCCAGCAGGAAGCGCCGCCCCCGCAGCACGGCGGACAGATCGGCGTCGAAGACGAAATATGACACCTCGGTCGTGGGTCCGGGCCGGTCCGCGCCGATGCCGAGCCGGTCGCGGACGCCCGCGCGGTTGCCGTCGGCGGCGACCAGGTAGTCGGCGCGGACACGGCGTGCGGCGCCGGTGCCGAGGTCGCGGACGACGGCCGTCACGCCGTCGTCGTCGGCGTCGACGGAGACCAGCTCGGTGCCGAAGCACACCTCCGCGCCGCCGCTTTCGGCATGGGCGCGCACGACGCGCTCCAGCTCGTCCTGGTCGATCAGCGCCCAGTCGGCGGGGCTGACCGCGGCGGGCGGCCGGACGCGCGCGAGCAGGTCGACGCGGAAGCGCTCCCGGCCGGCCAGCGTGTCCGCGCCGATCATCTCCGGGAGACCGGCCAGGATCGACTGACGCCCGCGGATCTCCTCCTCCAGGCCCGCGGCTCGGTAGATCTCCATCGAGCGCGGGTTGAACGCGCGGGCCTGGGGCGTGATCGCCGTGGACGGATGCCGTTCGACCAGGAGCGGGCAGATCCCGAGACGCGTGAGGAAGAGCGCGGTGGACAGGCCGGTGATGCCTCCTCCCACGATGAGGACGGCGGTCCTGCGGTCGTACGGTCCGGTCATCGCTGCGGCTCCCGTCTGTGCCCGGCGGGGTCGCCCGGGATGCCGGCCCCGCCCCACGATAATCAACCGGACATAAAATTGTGTCAATCATCCGATTGATCGCGGTCGCCGGCTATACGATCGGGGCGTGCCCACGAAGCCACGCCGGTCTCCCAAGCCCCAGGAACGGCAGCGCGACCCGGACCGCACCCGCCGGGCCATCCTGGACGCCGCGACGGTGGAGTTCGCCGCGCACGGGTACGCGGGGGCCCGGCTCAGCGCGATCGCCGCCAGAGCCGGGGTCAACCAGCAGCTGATCTCGTACTACTTCGACGGCAAGGAAGGCCTCTACCGGGCACTCGGGGAACGCTGGCGGGAGCGCCAGAACGAGCTGGTGTCGCCCGGCACGCCGCTGCCCGAGCAGCTCCGCCGGTACGCGTTGGAGGCGTTGGACAACCCGGACGGTGTCCGGTTGCTCGCATGGAGCGGACTGGAGTACGAAGGGCCGCGGACCGACCCCGACCAGGCGCCGCGCTCGGAGCGGCTGCGGGGCTACGTGGACGAGGTCCGCGCCCGGCAGGCGGCGGGCCGGCTGCCGGACGAGGTGGACCCGGCCTGCCTGAGCGTCATGTTGATGGCCGCCGCGATGGCGACCACGACGCTGCCGCACGTCGTCGAAGGCGTCTGCGGAGCAGATCCCCGCTCCCCCGAGTTCGTCCGGCACTACGCCGAGCAGGTCTCTCTGGTCGCCCGGCTCCTCGGGCTCGATCCCGAATAGCGATCCGCGCCGCTCCCGCAGAGGGGAGCGGCGCGTCGGCGGCTCGGCGTCAGACGCGCGGGCGGCCGTCCACGCGTTGCGGCACGCCGAGCGGGTTGTCGTCACGCAGCTCCGGCGGCAGCAGATCCTGCGGCCAGTCCTGGTACGCCACAGGGGTCGTCCAGCGCCTGATCGAGGCCGCGCCGACGGAGGTGTGCGCCGGGGCGGTGGAGGCCGGCCAAGGACCGCCGTGATGCATCGCCCAGCAGACGGCGACACCGGTGGGCCAGCCGTTCCAGATGAGCCGTCCGGCCAGCCGGGCCAGGACCGGCACGAGGTCGCGGGCCTCCTCGGGCCCGGCGGCGTGGACCGTCGCGGTCAGCGACCCGGGCAGCCGGCGCAGCACGGCGGGCAGGTCGGCGGGGTCGCGGTAGCGGACGACGATCGCCGACGGGCCGAAGCACTCCTCCGCCAGCTCGGGGAGCCCGTCCGCGAACGCCTCCAGGTCGGCGGCGAAGACCTGCGGGGTGACGCCGTCCACCGCTCCCCCGCCGGCCAGCACGGTGAGCCGCTCGGCCAGCCGGCCGGACGTTCGCAGGTAACCCTCTCGGATCTTCGCGGTGAGCATGGGCCCGCCGGTGGTCGCGGCGACCGCCTCGGCGACGGACCGCTCGAAGCCTCCCTCCGCGGGGACGAACAGCAGGCCGGGGTTGGTGCAGAACTGCCCCACTCCCAGCGTCAGCGAGGCCGCGAACCCGGAGGCCACCTCGGCGGGGTCGGCCGAGGGCAGCACGACGACCGGGTTGACGCTGCCGAGCTCGCCGTAGAACGGGATGGGGTCGGGCCGCTCGTCGATCAGCTTCTGGATGGCCTTCCCGCCCGCGAGCGAGCCGGTGAAGCCGACCGCCGTGACGAGCGGGTGCTTCACCAGCGGGGCGCCCGTCTCGAACCCGTGCACGAGCCCGAGCAGGCCGGGGTCGGGCAGAGCCCGCCGTACGACGGAGGCGGTCAGGTCGGAGGTGCGGGGGTGCCCCTCGTGGGCCTTGACCACGACCGGGCAGCCGGCCGCGAGCGCCGACACCGTGTCGCCGCCCGCCACCGAGAACGCGAAGGGGAAGTTGCTCGCCGCGAAGACGGCCACGACGCCGAGCGGGTGGTTCATCCTGCGCACGTCGGGACACGGCGGGGTGGCACCGGGGTCGGGGTGGTCGATCACCGCCTCGACCCACCCGCCGTCCCGCAGGACGTCGGCGAACAGCCGGAACTGCGCGGCCGTACGGGCGATCTCGCCGCGGAGCCGCGCCTCCGGCAGCCGGGTCTCCTCGGCGGCGGCCGGCCACAGCTCCTCGGCGTGCTTGAGCAGGGCGTCGGCGACGCCTTCGAGCACGGTGGCGCGCTCGGCCGGGGGCGTCGCCCGCCACGCCTCGCCCGCCGCGGCGGCCCGCTCGACCGCTTCCTGGACGACCTGGTTCACCTGATCGGTCACCTCATCCCCCCGCCGTGAGATTTTCGACATCGTAGCGGGGGCCGCAGAACGCCCCGCCGAGCAGGGAGTGCGGCAGCTCGCCGAGGTCGGGCTCGCCGTGCTCGGCGATCAGCGTGTCGGCGAAGGCCTCCGCGTCGTCCTTGGGCTCGTAGCCGATGGCCCGGCCCTCCTCCAGGGACCACCAGCGGCGCGTGTTGGCCGAGACGCCCCACACGACGTGGAAGCCGTCGGCCGTCAGCGACGCCTCGACCAGCCGGGCGCAGTCGTCCGGCGACAGCCAGGTCGACAGCATGCGCGCGTCCCTGGGCCGCTCGAAGCACGAGCCGATGCGCAGGCAGGTGACCTGCATGCCGTACCGGTCGTGGTACAGCGAGCCGAGCGCCTCCTTGGTCACCTTGCTCACGCCGTAGAAGGTGTCCGGGCGCGGGAACAGATAGTCCGGCGCCTCGCCGGCGCCGCGCGGGAAGAACCCGACCGCGTGGTTGCTGCTGGCCAGCACGACGTGGCGCACCCCCGCCCGCCGCGCGGCCTCCAGCACCACGTAGGTGCCGTTGATGTTGACCTGCAGGATGTCCGCCCACGGCTGTTCGAGACTGTGGCCGCCGAGGTGCAGCACCGCGTCCACGCCGTCCATCGCCGCTTCCATCGCCTCAGGATCGGTGATGTCGCCGGTCACCGCCTCCTCGCCCGGTCCCGCCTCCAGCGGGGCGACATCGAGCAGGCGCAGCACGCGCCCCTCCCTGGCCAGCCGGGGTCGCAGCAGGGTGCCGACGCCGCCCGCCGCGCCGGTCATGAGAATTCGCATGTGCCTCCTGTCGGATCGGCCCTGCATTAGGCGCGGTGATCGTCCGCGCGAGCTACGGACCGTGTCAATGCCGAACGGCGCCAGTCTCGCAGCAATTCCCAAACGTTCACAACAACGGGCATGGTTCACATATATGACCGATAGCGCCTTCTTGACGCAACTGTTGTCAATTCCTACGGTCTTGCTGATACGTGAACGCAATTGCGCAACCGGTTCAAGCATGTGAACAGGAGCGCGAGCATGACACTCCTCCCACGCTTCGGCGTCATCGGACAGGGCTCCGCCGGACACCCTCCAGCCAGGTTGACTTTCGCGAGATCGCACAGCTAGCTTCGTGAACATATTGAAGAACTTTGTCCATGTATGTGGACATCGAGGGAGTGAGCGGATGCAGCTCGACGGCGTTCTCTTCTTTCCGGTCACACCGTTCGGCGCGGACGGTGAGCTGGCCGAGGACGTGCTGGCCAAGCACGTGGCGCGCGGAGTCGCCGAAGGAGCGGGCGGGGTGTTCGCCGCCTGCGGCACCGGCGAGTTCAACGCGCTGGGCATCGACGAGTACGCACGGGTCGTGCGGATCGCCGTCGAGTCGGCCGCCGGCCGGGTTCCCGTCCTGTCCGGCGCCGGCGGCTCGCTCCCCTTCGCCCGCGACTGCGCGCGCAGGGCCGCCGAGGCGGGCGCGGACGGCCTGCTGCTGCTGCCTCCCTATCTCGTCAGCGCGCCCGCCGACGGGCTGGTGCGCTACGTCCGCGAGGTCGCGGCCTCCACCGATCTGCCGATCATCGTCTACCAGCGGGCCAACGCCCGCTTCACAGCGGCCGCCGCCGCCGCGCTGACCGAGATCCCCAACGTCGCCGGCTTCAAGGACGGCCTCGGCGACATCGACGCCATGCAGCGGATCGTGCTCGCCGTGCGGGAGGCGACCGATCGCGACTTCACCTTCTTCAACGGGCTGCCGACGGCCGAGATGACCGTGCCCGCCTATCGGGGGATCGGCGTGAGCCTGTACTCCTCCGCCGTGTTCTGCTTCCTCCCCGAGGTGGCCCTGGCCTTCCACAAGGCCGTGACCGCCGGGGACGACGACCTCGTCCGGCGCCTTCTCGCCGGTTTCTACCGCCCGCTGGTCGAGCTGCGCGACCTCGTGCCCGGCTACGCCGTCTCGCTCGTCAAGGCCGGCGTCGCCCTGCGCGGCCTCGACGTGGGCCGGGTGCGGCCGCCGCTGGTCGACGCGGCCCCCGAGCACGTCGCACGGCTGGAGAAGCTGATCGCCACCGGACTGGACATCGTCGGATGAGGAGCCGGATGAGGATTCGCGAGATCAACGTCACGCCGGTCGCCTTCCGCGACCCGCCGCTGCTCAACGCCGCCGGCGTCCACGAGCCGTGGGCACTGCGCACGGTCGTCGAGGTCGTCACCGACGAAGGGCTGAGCGGCCTCGGGGAGACCTACGGCGACCTCGACCACCTCGTGCGGGTGCGGGCCGCCGCCGAGGCGCTCATCGGTCACGACGTCTACGGCCACAACGCGATGTACGCCACCGTGGCCGGCCTCGTCGGCGCCGACGTCGTCACCGACCTGCACGGTCTGACCGGCACCTCCTCACGGGCCAAGACCGTCGACCGGATCTTCTCCCCCTTCGAGGTCGCCTGCCTGGACATTCAGGGGAAGGCGGCGGGCCGGCCCGTCGTGGACCTGCTCGGCGGCCGGGTGCGCGACGCCGTGCCGTACAGCGCCTACCTCTTCTACAAGTGGGCCGGGCACCCGGGCGCGGCGGAGGACGGCTTCGGCGCCGCGCTCGACCCCGACGGGGTGGTCGAGCAGGCTCGCCTGCTGATCGGCCGCTACGGCTTTCGCTCGATCAAGCTCAAGGGCGGCGTGTTCCCGCCCGAGCAGGAGATCGAGGCGATCCGCGCGCTGCGGGAGGCCTTCCCCGAGCATCCGCTGCGCCTCGATCCCAACGCGGTGTGGAGCGTGGAGACCTCGATCCGGGTGGGCCGCGAACTCGACGGCGTGCTCGAATACCTGGAGGACCCGACCGAGGGCATCGAGGGCATGGCGCGGGTCGCCGCCGAGGTGCCGATGCCGCTCGCCACGAACATGTGCGTCGTCACCCCCGAGCACATCCCGCCCGCCGTGCGCCAGGGCGCCATCGGCGTGCTGCTGACCGACCACCACTACTGGGGCGGCCTGGTGCGCTCGGCGCACATCGCCACGCTGTGCGAGACCTTCGGCATCGAGCTGTCCATGCACTCCAACTCCCACCTCGGCATCAGCCTCGCCGCGATGACCCACCTGGCCGCCGCCACCCCGGCGGTCACCCACGCCTGCGACACCCACACCCCCTGGCAGGACGGCCAGGACGTGGTCGTCCCGTCATCGGGCGGTGAAGGCGCGCTGCGGTTCGTGGACGGCGCGGTCCCGGTGCCGGACGGCCCGGGGCTCGGGGTGGAGCTCGACCGCGACGCCCTCGCAATCATGAACGAGCAGTATGAGAAGTGCGGGGTCCGCTCCCGCGACGACACGACGTACATGAGGTCCGTCGACCCGTCCTTCTCCGCACGGAGGCCACGCTGGTGAACGTCATCTACGCCTACCCCTGGGACATCGTCGGCGACCCCGGCGCCGCCGGACGCCTCAAGGCGCTCGGCGTCGACGCGGTGGCGCTCGCAGCGTCCTACCACACCACCCGCGCCGCGACCCCTTTTCATCCCGCGCACCGACTGGTCGACGCACGGCACGCCGCCTGCTATGTCCCCGTGCGCGAGGAGGCGTGGAAGGGCAACCGCCTCGTGCCCGGCACGCCGTCCTGGGTGGACTCGGATGATCCGTACGGGGAGGCCAGAGACGCGCTGCGCGCCGTCGGTCTGCCGGTGCAGGCGTGGACCGTGCTGACCCACAACACGCTGCTCGGCTCGGCCAACCCCGACCTGGTCGTCACCAACGCCTTCGGCGAGCGCTACCCGTACGCGCTGTGCCCGGCGGCGGCGGACGTGCGCGACTACTGCCGCACGCTGGTCCGCGAGGTCGTCGAGGCGGGCGACCCCGACGCGCTGATCCTGGAGGCGTGCGGGGCCCTCGGCTTCCGTCACGGCGGCCATCACGAGAAGAGCGACGGGGCCGACTGGTCGGCCGCGCAGATCGCGCTGCTGTCCCTGTGCTTCTGCGCGGCCTGCGTACGCCGCTACGAGGCGGCCGGGCTGGACGTCGCCGAGGTCCGCGCGCGGGTACGGGCGGGCGTCGACGGCGCGCCGGGCTCGGTCGAGGACGCGCTCGGCGACCTGGCCGGGCCGATGCGCGACCTGCGCACGGGGCTCGCGGGCGAGCTGCGTGACCTGCTGCTGGCCGAGGCCAGGGCGGTGCGGCCCGACCTGAAGATCGCCCTGCACGCCAACGCCGACCCGTGGGCGACCGGCCCGTTCGCGACCGTCCCCGAGGGGGTGGACGTCGACCTGCTCGTCGGCAACTGCTGGAACGCGCCCGAGGTGGACGAGGCCGGGCTGCGCGCCCTGGGCCGGCTCGGCCCCCGCGTGGGCGCGTACGTGCTGGCCCTGCCCCCGCGGCCGGCGGACGGCGGAGCGCTGTCGTTCCTGGCCGAGGCCTACACGGCGGCCGGCGCCGCCGAGATCCACTGGTACCACGGCGGCCTAACCTCCGCGGCCCGGCTGAAGGCGATCGCGGAGGCCGTCCGCCGCTGATCGCCTGCCGGCGGAGCCGCCTCCATGCCCGGAACCCGCTCACCGCGCCGTTCCGGGCATGGCAGGCCACGTATCCCTGACCTCAGCCGAGGCCGGCGAACGGCTGGACGGCCCGTAGGCGGACGTGCAGGGTGCAGTCGCCGGCTCCGTTGCCGGGGGAGGAATTGATCGTTCCCGTGCTGTCCAGCGTCTTCAGCTGGTCCAAGGTGTACGGCCCCCACCACTGCCAGGTCCGGCAGACGTCCTCGTCACCGCTCAACTCGTCGAAGTCCCGGAAATGGATGTAGGTTTTAATCGACTCGTTGTGCCTGACCTTGACGCGGAACCTGTTGTTCGGCTTCCGGTAATCCGTCCCACAGGACGAATATGTCTCAGCCGAGCACATGTGGGCGTCGGCGAAGGCGTACGTCGTGCCCTCAAGCATGCCGCGCAGGCAACTCTTGTTGTCTTCCCACCAGAAGTAATAGTCGGGAGTGCTGGTCCCCGGGCACACTCCGGGAGCGCCGCCCCACTTGCCGAGGTTCCGGTACGGATAGGGATCGCTCTTTCCCGAACTGGACTGAGCGAAGATCGTGCCATACACCTCGGCCCGATCACAGTTCGATGCTATCGCCTCGCAGTCGTCCACGGAGTTGAGCCGCACATCGGCGAACTCCACTTCGACCACGTAACCCATGACGCGGAACGGAGGATTCGCGGCCGCGATCGCGGACCCTTGCGGTGACACTCCCAGGAGCAGGGCCGAACCCAGCACTCCCATGCGGAGGATGTGCGGTGTGAGTTTGACTGGCATGAATTCCCTATCCTCGTACAGGGTGTTTCGACTGAGTTCCGCGCGGCGTCAGGCCATGCGCAGCCAGGCTCGGTACAGGCTCGAGTGGTCGTCGAACTCCAAACGCGGGAGCCAGCCCGACTGGGTTGTCACCCATTCGCTGTCGGTGCCTATGAAATCGTCGTTCGCGAGTCTGGCGTCGAGGCTGGCGCTCATGGCCTTCCTCATCTTCTCGCTCGTGTACGCCTTATCCGCGTGCCGGTAGGCCTGCCAGTAGTTGTTCATGGCGAAGGCGAGGCTGTCGATCTCGCTCTGCCCTAGGTCCGGATTGACGTCCTCTTCGACCAGTGTCACCACCACGAGCGAATCAACGGGGGCATAGGAGGTGACGAGATGCTGCGGCTTCGACACGTATCCGGTGTCCACGTTGTCGTCCCACCAGGACTTTCGGACCCTGGTGGTCATGTTGGTGCCGTCAGGCCGTCCCACGAACACGACGAAGTACGGGCTGTCGTCCCCGTCCTCGGCACTGGCCATGTAGCACTTGAACTCTTCGAATCTGAGTCCGCCGGCGGCGGTTGCCGCCGGCGCCGGCAGAACCAGCCCGGCCATCACGGCAAGCACGGCTGTCGCCGCGCGGAAAGATCGCCTGATCGTTCTCGTCGGCATCGGAACTCCGCTCTCGAATACGGCAGCGCCCCTCAGGTGGAGCGGCCAAGACAACGCGACGGGAACTCACCTCGCCGCATGTTCTCCCTGTGGCGCCGGCCGTGTCAGTGGTAGTCGTTGGGAGAGGTTCTGACCGTTCCGGAAAAGGTGGTCATGTCCAGCGTCCAGTTCGCGTTCGTCTTCGCCGCGTAAGCCCTGGAGATCTGATAATCGGCGACACCCGGGGACGGGTCCCATCCGGCGGGATGGATGGCCTCGGCCTGGGCGCCCGGCAGATAATCGCCCACCAGGTCCTGATCGGTGTAGTAGCTTTCCCAGGACATCTTCGACTGCGCGGCGGTCACCGTGTAGGTGTTGGACGGGTGTGTGTTCCGGATCCTGACTCGCGCGCCTTTCGGGACGTGCCCGTCGTCCGCCACCGCCCAGCGGACGCAGGACTGAATCTGGAGACCGGGCAACTTGTCGTCGCCGAATCCGTCGACCGGCCCCCAATAACCGCACGTCTCTCCACTGCTCAAGACCTTGGGGCCGGCGAAGGCCGGCAGCGCGGTAGAGAAAGAAACCGCGCAGATCGCGGCCACGACGGCGGACTTCCTGAAAACCGTCATGCTCAGCACCTTTCCTGGTGATCACGGGTCCGAAGAGCACACATGCGCCTCGACGGGAAATTCCCCCTGCCGAGCCACCGGGTTCCGGCACGGCATTCCGGCTACGAGAGCGGATTCACCCGGCGCCGGTATCCCTGTGAATACGACCCCTTCTCCTTTTCGAGACCCAGCCTGCGGCCTCCCGTAGCGTGAGAGTCAACAAGTCCGGCCCATCACGTCGTACGGCGGCCGTGCCGGGTCAGTAGGCCGGGTCAGCGGCTACCCCCCTGCATCGACGCGCGGCATTGCGGGACAATCTCGGGCATGCGGTTCGGCATCCTCGGCCCGACGGAGGCACGGCTCGACGGCGAGCGCCCGGTCCCGGTGGGTGGACCGGGTCTGCGGGCGCTGCTCGGCCTGCTGCTGCTCAACGCGGGGAAGGTCGTCACCACCGACCGACTGATCGACGGCCTGTACGGCTCCGAGCCCCCGGCCGGAGCCACCAACGCCCTGCAGGCCCAGGTGTCGCGGCTGCGCCAGCACCTCGCAGGCCTTGGCGACCTGGTGGTGCGGGAGACTGCCGGATACCGGCTGGCGGTCGACCCCGCCGACGTGGACGCGCTGCGCTTCGAACGGCTCGCGGCCGAGGGACGCCGGGCCCTCGACGCGGGCGAGCACGCCGGAGCCGCCGACCTGCTCGGCCGGGCGCTCACCCTGTGGCGCGGCCCGGCGCTCGCCGACCTGCCCGACGCGCCGTTCGCCCCCGCTCAGGCGGCGCGCTTGGAGGAGCTGCGGCTGTCGGCGGCCGAGGACCTGACCGAGGCGGGGCTGTCCCTCGGGCGGCACCGCGACCTGCTGCCGGAGCTGCAGGAGAGGGTGATGGCCCATCCCCTGCGTGAGCGCACGCGCGGCCAGCTCATGCGCGCGCTGTACGCGTCGGGGCGTGCGGCGGAGGCGCTGGCCGCCTTCGAGGACGGCCGTCGCCGGCTCGCCGACGAGCTCGGCGCGGACCCCTCGCCCGAGCTGGCCGCGATCCACCTCGCCGTGCTGCGCTCCGACCCCGCCCTCGCTCCCGCCTCCGCCTCCCCCGCCGGGCGGCCGGTCCCGCTCACCCCTCTCATCGGCCGCGACGCCGAACTGGAGCGGATAGGCGCGCTGCTCGCCGAGTCGCGCCTGGTGACGCTCACCGGCCCCGGCGGAACGGGGAAGACCCGGCTGGCGGTCGAGGCGGCGGCGCGCTGGCACAGCGGCGGGCACGGTGGTGGACACAGCGGTAGGCATGGTTGCGGGCAGGACGAGGTCTGCTTCGTGGAACTCGCCCCGCTCACCGACGGCGCCGACGTGCCGCGGGCAGTCCTCGGCGCGCTCGGGCTGCGCGAGACCGCCGTGCCCGCCTCCCCCGGCGGACGGCAGGGCGCGAGCGACCCGGTCGCCCGCCTGGCCGCGGCCCTGACCCCGCGACCGGTGCTGCTGGTGCTGGACAACTGCGAGCACGTCGTGGAGGACGCCGCCCGGCTCGCCGACCGCCTCCTCGGCGTCTGCCCGTCCCTGCGCGTCCTGGCCACCGGCCGGGAGGCGCTCGGGATCACCGGGGAACGGCTGTGCCCGGTCTCCCCGCTGGAGGTGCCCCCGCCCGGGACCGGGGACGCGCTCGCCTACCCGGCGGTCCGGCTGTTCGTCGAGCGGGCCGCCGCCGTACGGCCCGGCCTCACGCTCGGCCCCGAGGACGCCGAGCACGTGCTGCGGATCTGCCGGGCGCTGGACGGGCTGCCGCTGGCCCTCGAACTGGCGGCCGCGCGGCTGCGCTCGCTGCCTCTCGCCCAGGTCGCCGCCCGGCTGGGCGGCGACGACGGCGACCCGGCCGCGGAGGGCGACGCCCCGCGCTTCGCGCTGCTGTCGCGCGGCAGCCGTACGGCACAGCCGCGCCACCGCACGCTGCGCGCCGTCGTGGAGTGGAGCTGGGACCTGCTCGACGAGCCGGAACGCACGCTCGCCCGGCGGCTGACGGTCTTCGCGGGCGGTGCGACGCTGGAGGCGGCCGAGCGGGTGTGCGGCCTGGCCGACACCGACGGCGCGCTCGCCTCCCTGGTGGACAAGTCCCTCGTCGAGGTGGTGGACGACCGCTACCGGATGCTGGAGACGATCCGGGCGTTCTGCGCGGAACGACTGGCCGAGGCCGGCGAGGGCGAGCGCATGCGGGCGGCCCACCTCGCGTACTTCCTGGACCTGGCCGCCACGGCCGATCCCCACCTGCGCGGCCCGCGTCAGGTCGAGTGGCTGCGGCGGCTCGACGGCGAGCACGAGAACCTCACGACGGCGCTACGCCGGGCCGTCCGGGCAGGCGACCTGACGGGGGCGCTGCGGCTTCTGTCGGCCACGGCCGGCTACTGGATGCTGCGCGGCCTGCGCGCCGAGGTCGCCGGACCCGCCGCCGACCTGCTCGCCGCCATCGGAGACGCTCCCCCGGAAGGGCTGGAGGAGGAGTACGTCCTGTGCGCCTGCGTCGCGGCCAGGGGCGGCCACGCCGACGTGGACCAGCTGATCGCCCGCGCGCTCCGGATGGCCGCCACCCTGCCGGTCCCGCCCAGGCAGCCGTTCCTCCTCATCCTCCGCGCGATGGTCAGCGGCCCTCCGGCCGACGAGGAGCTCCGGGAGATCGAGCGGACCTACGACGTGCTGGTGAAGGATCCCTGGACCCGCATGCTCAGCAACTTCAGCATGGGATACCTCCGGCTGTTCGACGGCCACCTGACCGAGGCCGAGGAGGCGATCACCGAGGCGCTGGCCCAGTCCCGCACGCTGGGCGACCTCTGGACCCGGGTCCTGATCCTGACGGCGCTGGGCGACGTCGCCGAGTGGCGCGGAGATCACGAACGGGTGGAACGGCTGGCCGGTGAGGCACTGGAGCTGGCCGAGCGCCTCGGCGCTCCCCTGGACGCGGCCGAGACCCTGTGCCGTCGCGCGCGTGCTCGGGTGCGCCTGGGGAAGACGGCCGAGGCGCACGCCGACTACGAGCGCGGGGCCGGGCTGGCCCGGCGGCTGGGCGCCCCGGAACTGGTCGCGGAGGCGTGTCTCGGACTCGGCGAGCTGGCCCGCCTCGGCGGCGACATCGGCGAGGCACGACGGCTGTACCAGGCCGCCCTGGCGGAGTGCACGGCCGAGTGGTTCGCGGCGGAGGAGACCCGCTCGCGCGTCTACCTGGCTCTCGGGCTGGCCGCCGAGATGTCGGGTGAGGCCGCCGAGGCGCTGGCCTGGCACCGCCGCGCCCTGACGACGGGCTTGGGCGACCGCAACCTCTCGATGGTCGCCGGTGTGGCCGAGGGGGTCGCCGGCGTCGCCCTCCTGGAGGGGGATCCGGAGCGGGCCGTGTGGCTGCTGGGCGTCGGCGAGGCCCTGCGCGGCACACCCGCCGTGGCCGACCCGGACGTCGAGCGGGTCGCCGCCCACTGCCGGGCCGCCCTGGGCGACGAGACGTACGAGCGGGCGTACGCCGAGGCCAGGGCGCACGCCCGGCAGCGTGTGCAGATCACCGCCGGCTCGGCGGCGCCCGCGCTGACCGTCGTCGAAGGGCACCTGTCAGCGCTCGGTGGATGAACCGTCAGCGCCCGGGCGGACGCTGCCGTCATGAACGACACCTCGCGAAAGTGGGGCACGCTGGCGGTCGCGTGCGCGGCCGTGCTCCTGCTGTCCGTCGACCTCACCGTGCTGCACCTCGCCCTGCCGAAGCTCGGCGAGGACCTGTCGCCCTCGGCCACCCAGCTGCTGTGGATCGCCGACATCTACGGGTTCGCCCTGGCCGCGCTGCTGGTCACGATGGGCAACGTCGGGGACCGGATCGGGCGCAGGCGCCTGCTGCTCGCCGGCCTGGCCGCCTTCGGCGCGGCCTCTGCCCTGACGGCGTACGCGCCGAACGCTCCGCTGCTGATCGCCGCCCGCGCCCTGCTCGGGGTCGCCGGGGCCACCATCATGCCCTCGACGCTGTCGCTGGTCCGCAACGTGTTCACCGACCCGAAGGAACGGACCACGGCGGTGGGCATCTGGAGCAGCGTCTCGGCCGTCGGGTTCGCCCTCGGCCCCATCGTCGGCGGCCTGCTGCTCGCCCATTTCTGGTGGGGCTCGGTCTTCCTGATCAACGTGCCCGTCGTGGTGGTCGTCCTGGCCGCCGGGTTCGTCGTGCTGCCCGAGTCGCGCAATCCCCGCCCCGGCCGCATCGACCTCGTCAGCGTCCCGCTGTCGGCCGCGGGCGTGCTCGGCCTGATCTACGCGCTGAAGGAGGCCGCGACCGGCGGCGTCGCCCGGCCCTCGGTCGCCGCCGCGGCGGTCGTGGGCGTCGCCGCTCTGGTCCTGTTCGTGCGCCGCCAGACCCGGCTGGCCGAGCCGCTGATCGACGTGGCGTTGTTCCGGCGGCGCGCGTTCGCGGCCACGGTCGGCGCCGAACTGGTCGCGGTCTTCGCCATGCTCGCCATGTCGGTGGTCTTCGCGCAGTATTTCCAGCTCGTCCTCGGCTGGTCGCCGCTGCTCGCCGGGCTCGCGGGCATGCCGGGCGGCCTCGCCGCGGGCGCCGGCGGGGCGCTGTCGGGCGTGCTCGTGCACCGGTGGGGACGCGGGCCGGTCGTCTCCGCGGGGCTGGCGCTGACGGCGACCGGATTCATCCTGTTCAGCCGGATCGACATGGAGACGCCCTACCTCTACATGCTCGCGGCCATGCTCGTCCAGGGCGTCGGGATGGGCTTCACCTTCGCCGTGACCGGCGACACGCTGCTCGCCTCGGTGCCCAGGGAACGAGCCGGCGCGGCGAGCGCGATCTCCGAGACCGCGCACGAGATGGGCGGCGCGCTGGGCATCGCCGTGCTCGGCACGGTCCTGACCACCGCCTACCGGAACGGCCTGGCGCTTCCGCCCGGCCTGCCGGACGGCGTGGAGGCCGAGGCCCGCGACACGCTCGCGGGCGCGCTGAAGGCCGCCACCACACTGCCCGGCGAGGCCGCGGGGGCCGTCGCCACGGCCGCGCGGCAGGCGTTCGTGGACGGCATCCAGGTCACCGTGCTGACCGGCGCGGCGATCCTGCTCGCCCTCGCCGTCGCCGTCCCGTTCGCGATGCGCGGCGTCCCCAAGGTGATCCCGGAGACCGGCGAAGAGGAGCCCGCCGAGAGCCCGGCCGTGGTCCGCTGAGGCAGGGCACCCGTGTGCCCGCGAGGGTCACCTGTCCGCTTACGTCACCTGGGTCAGCCAGTGGTCGTGCGCGCCGCGGAAGGGGCCGGTACGCGCGCCCACGGCCTCCATCAGCCAGGCGGCCGACCGCTCCGCCTGCCGGATGATCTCCTCCGGGTACGCGTACCGCACCTGGTGCACGGCGAACTCGTCCTCGTCGTCCAGGATCAGCCGGCCGTCGCGCATGCGGAGCACGTCGAGGTCGAGGTCGGCCATGGTGATCCGGCCGTCGCGCCGGACCGGCACCGTCGTGATGTCGCAGTAGATCGCGCATCTGTTCGGCGCGGCGTTGAACGTGGCCGTCCACCACGCGTTCCGGGGGAACAACATGACCGACGCGCAGGGCAGAACCGTCTTGGGGTCGTGTCCCCGCTGAGTCACGGTCCCCGAAGGGCAGCCGGCCCACGTGCCGTGCTCGTCCTCGCCCAGCAGGCGGGCCGGGTGGTGCCAGTGCAGCGACCCGCCGTACTTGCGGTAGATGATCATTACCTCGGACACGGGCGGGACGCTACGCCACGCCCGTCTCCGAGTACAACGGAATTACCGGTCAGACCTCGACGACCACCGGGATGATCATCGGGCGGCGACGGTAGGTGTCGCTCACCCAGCGGCCCACCGTACGCCGGATGGTCCGGCGGATCTGCATCTCGTCGGCCACTCCGGACGCGGCGACCTCCTGCAACGCGGCCTCGATCTGCGGGACGACCGCGTCGAACGCGTCGGGGTCGATGCCCGAGCCGCGAGCGGTGATCTCCGGCCCGCCGGTGAGCTTCCCGGTCGTGGAGTCCACGACGACGACGATGGAGATGAACCCCTCGTCGCCCAGGATGCGCCGGTCCTTGAGCGCCACGTCGGTGATGTCGCCCACCGAGGTGCCGTCCACGAAGACGTACCCGCACGGGACCGCGCCGGTGATCCTCGCCTGGCCGTCGACGAGGTCGACGACCACGCCGTCCTCGGCGATCACGATGTTCTCCCGGGGGACGCCGGTCAGCTCGGCCAGCGCGGCGTGCGCCCGCAGGTGCCGCCACTCGCCGTGCACGGGCATGAAGTTGGACGGCTTGGTGAGATTGAGCACGTACAGCAGCTCGCCCGCGGCGGCGTGGCCGGAGACGTGCACCCGCGCGTTGCCCTTGTGGACCACCCGCGCGCCCCAGCGGTTGAGGCCGTTGATGACCTTGCTGACCGCCGTCTCGTTGCCCGGCACCAGCGACGAGGCGAGCAGAACGGTGTCGCCCTCGGCGATCCTGATCGGGTGGTCGCGGTTGGCCATGCGCGACAGCGCCGCCATCGGCTCGCCCTGGGAACCGGTGCAGATCAGCACCACGTCCTCCGGCGGCCACTCCTCGATCTCCCGGGAGTCCACGAGCAGGCCCCCGGGCACCTTCAGGTAGCCGAGTTCGCGCGCCACACCCATGTTGCGGACCATCGACCTGCCGATGAGCGCGACCTTGCGGCCGTGCTTCTCGGCCGCGTCCATGATCTGCTGGACGCGGTGGATGTGCGAGGCGAAGCTCGCCACGATGATCCGCTTGGACGCGCTGCGGAAGACGTCGTCGATGACCGGCGCGATCTCCCGCTCGCTGGTGACGAAGCCCGGCACCTCCGAGTTGGTGGAGTCGGACATCAGCAGGTCGACGCCCTCGGCCCCGAGGCGGGCGAACGCCCCGAGGTCGGTCAGCCGCCCGTCCAGCGGAAGCTGGTCCATCTTGAAGTCGCCGGTGTGCAGGACGAGGCCCGCAGGGGTGCGGATCGCCACGGCCAGCGCGTCGGGGATCGAGTGGTTGACCGAGACGAACTCGCACTCGAACGGCCCGAACGAGCGCCGTTCGCCCTCGATCACCTCGACCTTGACCGGCTGCATCCGGTGCTCGGTCAGCTTGCTCTCGATGAGCCCGAGTGTCAGCCGGGAGCCGACGATCGGAATGTCGCGCCGCTCGCGCAGCAGGTACGGCACCGCGCCGATGTGGTCCTCGTGGGCGTGCGTGAGCACGAGCGCCTCGATGTCGTCGAGCCGCCCCCGGATGTAGTCGAAGTCGGGCAGGATGAGGTCGACGCCCGGCTGGTCCGGCTCGGGGAACAGCACACCGCAGTCCACCACGAGCAGACGGCCGTCGTACTCGAACACCGCCATGTTGCGGCCGATCTCGCCGAGACCGCCCAGCGCGACGATGCGCAGGCCGTTCTCCGGCGGCGGCGGAGGCGAGCCGAGCTCGGGATGCGGATGACTCATGCCGCTCCCTCCGCCCCGTGCTCCGACCCGTGCCGCTCGCCGCCCCCGTTCTGAGGCCGGGAGCCGCCCACGCGCGGTCCCCTATCTTCGTTTCTTCTGGTCAAGTCGCTCATTCGGCTCCATCTGTTGATCTAATCCACAAGCTTGAGACCTCCCGTGATGAGGTCCTCACGAAGCGCTGCGATCTGCTCCTGCGTGGCGTCCACGAGCGGCGGCCGGACGTAGCCCGCGTCCTGGCCCACCAGCTTCAGCGCGGCCTTCACCATGATCGCCCCCTGGGTGCGGGTCATGATCGCCGAGACCACCGGAAGCAGCCGGCGGTGGACGGCCAGGGCGTTCGCGACGTCACCGGACCGGTAGGAGTCGGCCATCGAGGCCAGCTCGGCGCCGGCCACATGGCCCACCACGCTGACGTACCCCACCGCGCCGACCGAGAGCCACGCCAGGTTCAGCGCGTCGTCCCCGGAGTAGAAGACAAGGTCCGTGGAGGCCATCACCTGCGAGCTCGCGAACAGGTCGCCCTTGGCGTCCTTGACCGCGGTGATGCGCGGGTGCTCGGCCAGCCGGAACAGGGTCTCGGTCGTGATGGGCACGCCCGCGCGCCCGGGGATGTCGTACAGCATCACTGGAAGACCGGTCGCGTCCGCTACGGCGGTGAAGTGCCGGAGCAAACCCTCCTGCGGCGGTTTGTTGTAGTACGGGGTGACCACCAGAAGGCCGTGGGCGCCCGCGCGTTCGGCGGCCCGGGCCAGCTCGACGCTGTGCCGCGTGTCGTTGGTGCCGGCACCGGCCACGACGGTGGCCCGGTCGCCCACGGCCTCGACGACCGCGCGCAGAACGCGGTCCTTCTCCTCGTCCGAGGTGGTGGGGGACTCCCCCGTGGTGCCGCTGACCACCAGGCCGTCGTTGCGCTGCTCGTCGACGAGATAAGCGGCGATCCGCTGGACGCCCTCATAGTCCACGGCGCCGTCGGAAGTGAACGGTGTGACCATGGCGGTCAGCGTGCGGCCGAAGGGGGCGTCGGAGGTTCCAGTAGGCGATGCCATAGACCGAACGGTACCCGGATCCGCAGGAGTGATGGACCTCGCCACCCCGTTATGTCCAGTACCGCCCCGCGGGCGCCGCCAGACAGCGGAAGAGGCCGCCGATATGTGCTCGGGGGTACACACATCAGCGACCTCTAACCGGGAATCGCCGCGCCTTACGCGGACGTTACACGCCTCTGGCGAAATTTTTCCGGAAGGCCGCGAACCGCGGCTTTTGCCCGTCCCTGAGCACCGCCGTCAGTCACGGCCGCCGGCGGGCGATCGCCCGGATGGCAGGCTCGGCATTCGGCGAACGGTCCGGGGATGGCGGCCGGTCCGGGGGTCGGTGACGGGACTCGGCGGACGACGCGGGGCGGTCAGTTGACCTCCCCCGAGAGGAGCCTCACCCACAGCTCCTCCATCCGCGCGGCGACGAGCCGCTCGGTCTCGTGGATCTCCATCTTCTTACCCCGTTTCGTCCGCCGGATGAACAGCAGCCCGCCCGCCGAGCACAGCTCGTAGATCGTCGCCTTGCATTCACACGTGTGCCTTCGTACGCGTACGCGATCGCTACGGTTGACGGCTTTCAACCAATTGATCCTCTTATGACCGTCCCGAGGAGGGCTGGCATGGATGCCGTGATAGGGGGGCGGGAGGGGAATATCGGCACCTGGCCGCTTAGCGGCACAATCACCCATTAGCAGCCCTTTCGGCAGGCAAAGTTGGAGTCACAGGCCATCTCCGTCACTCTCGGTTGCCCGGCGAATACGCCAAGATTTGGAAGACCCGTCACCCCCTCAGGGATGGATTGATGGCAAACTCTGATCCGGTCTACCTGCGCGTAGTCGAGGACATTCGCCGCCAGATCGTCGACGGCACGCTCCCCCCGGGCGCACCGATCCCCTCGCGGCACCAGATAACCAGGAAGTACAGCGTCGGAGAGACGGCCGCCCGCCACGCGCTGCGCGTGCTCGCCCAGGAGGGCCTCATCATCGGCCGGGTGGGCTCCGGGCACCGGGTGCGGGAGAAACCGATCCTGCTCCCGCTCCACCGCAGCCGCCTCCCCGAACCGCACGCCGCCTTCGCCAGCGACATGCAGGCGGGCGGACGGCAACCCAGCTGGAGCTGGCGCAGCGAGCTCGCCGACGCCCCTCCGGACATCGCCCACCGGCTGCGCGTCGGCGAGTGCAGCCCGGTGATCAGGACCCGTTACGTCTTCCGCGGCGACGGCCGCCCGGTGCAGTTGCTCACCTCGTACGAACCGGTCGAGCCCGGGCAGAGCCAGGCGCTCGAGGAAGGCACGTACGAACGCAGGAGCGCGGCCTTCCGCCTCGCGGCGAGCGGCCTGCCGCTCACCGAGATCAGCGAGACCGTGCTCATCCGTGTCCCCCAGCCGACCGAGAGCGACCTGCTGGAGCTCCCCGCCGGCGTCCAGGTGCTTCAGATCGAGCGCACGTACTGGGCCGGGGAGCGTCCGGTGGAGACGAGCGACGCCGTGGTGCCCGGTGACCGGTTCCGCCTGGTCTACGGCATCCCCAGCCTCCTTTGACTGTCGGTGCCCACTGGTACAACCGATCCGGATCCCCCCTCCGGAGGTGCCGATGCGCGTCAAGGACATGCCCCTGGCCGACCAGCCGCGTGAGCGGCTGCTGGCGTCGGGAGCCACGGCGCTCGCCGACAGGGAGTTGCTCGCCCTGCTGCTCGGCTCGGGCAGCAGGGGCGTGAGCGCCGTCGAACTCGCCTCCCAGCTCATCGCCCACTGCGGCGACCTCGGAGAGCTGGCCCGCTCCGAGGCCCATCGGCTGCTCGCCGTCCCCGGCGTGGGCCCCGCCAAGGCGGCCCGCGTGGCGGCCGCGTTCCACCTCGTACGGCGGGCCCAGGCGGAGCCGGAGCGAAGCCGGATCACCTGCTCGGCCGACATCGCTTCGGCTGTCGCTCCCCTGCTCCACGGACAGCCGCGCGAGCGGCTCGTCGTGGTCGTGTGCGACGGCCGTGGCGCCGTGCTGCGCCGGACCGTGGTCACCGAGGGCGGCAGCGACCACACCCCGGCACCCGTCCGCGACATCGTCACGACCGTCCTCCTCTCCGGCGGGGCCGCCTTCGGCCTCGCCCACAACCACCCGAGCGGATCGCTCGACCCCAGCCCCGCCGACGTCGAGGTCACGGCCCGCCTCCACGAGGCCGCCGACACCGTCGGCCTCCGCTTCCTCGACCACGTGATCGTCACCGACACCGCCTGGCGCCGAGTGCCGCACGATGAGTAGCAGAATCGTCACTATAAGTTCTAGCGTCACTGCCGGTCTACCTACCCGTATGCGCCAGGGCCTTAAGCTGTAGCATTTTGTGCGAAGATGTCTGTTTCGGTCTATGGTTTGAGCGTGCTCGATCGAGATGGACCCGTACCTGTCTACAAGCAGATCGCCGAGATCCTTCGAGAACGCATCGACAGCGGCGAACTGGCCCCCGGCAATCCAATGCCGAGCGAGGCGCAGCTCGAGGTCGAGTACGGCATAGCGAGGACAACGGCACGCCGGGTTGCCCGGGAGCTACGCGAGCAGGGCCTCGTCTACACGGTTCAGGGCGAGGGCACCTTCGTCGGCGATCAGGCCGCTCCGCGTGTGCGCCGGAAGAAACCCCTCTACCAGGAGATCGCCGAAGAGGTCGCGCAGCGCATCCGACGACAGGAGTTCAAGCCGAACCGCGCCATCCCCAGCGAAAAGGCACTTATGAAGCAGTACGGCGTGGCCAAGGTGACCGTGCGACTGGCCGTCGGCTTCCTCCGGGACCAGGGCTACGTCTTCACCGTCCCCCATCGCGGCACTTATGTGTCATCTCCGGGTAACTGGCCGCAGGACTGACTACGCGATTCAAGAAGACGCGTCGCACCGGGGCGTCCGGCTCCTAACGTAGTGGCGTGCTCGACCACGACGGCGACACGCATCTCTACCTTCAGGTGACCGAGATCCTTCGTCGGCGGATCGAAGACCTCCCCCCGGCTCACCCGTTCCCAGCGAGGCGGCCATTCAGCGCGAGTTCGCCGTCGCGCGCACCACCGCACGCCGGGCCCTGCGGCGACTCCGGGATGACGGACTCGTATACACGGTCCACGGCCGGGGGACATTCGCCGGCGACTCCGACGCAGTAGCTGCAGCACCTCGCTCGACCCCTGCTTACCGGCAGATCGCCCAGGAGATTGTCGAGCCGATACGACAGGGCAGCCTGGCACCCCGCCGTTCGGTACCGAGCGAGGCGACCCTGGTGCAGCGACATGGCGTAGCCCGCGAAACCGTGCGACGAGCCATAGCCGTACTTCGAGAGGAAGGCTGGGTCTACACCGTTCCCCAACGCGGGACCTATGTGTCGCCGCCCGGCAACTGGCCACGGAACTGAGGAACCGCGAGCGGACGAGCACGGCGAGCGCGGTGGGCACGAGACGAAGCGGCGGGTTCCCGGAAATGGTCAGCGGCCCGTACGGGTGGCGGTGAGGAAACCTCCGCCCGACGGTCCCGGGATGGGACGGCCATAGGAGGCGGCGAGTTCGGCGCGATCGTGGATGTGCGGCCGCCAGCCGTTCCGGCCGAGCCGGCCGGGGGCGTCTTCGCCCAGTCCTCCTCTCCACAGTGGGGTGTACTCGTCCAGCGTCGGCATACCGCGAGCCTGAGCGAGAACCGCGGGATCGGCGATGCCGCCGTGCTCGAAGGCGAGTCGACTGCCCGGCGTGGAGAGTTCGCCGACTTCGGACAGTAGACGCGTCACCTCGTCGGCCGTCAGGTAGAGCAGCAGTCCTTCGGCGAGCCACGCGGCCGGTACGGCGCGGTCGAACCCGGCGGCGACCAGCCGGCCCGCCCAGCCGGCGCGCAGATCGACCGGAACGGTTCTGCGCTCGCACGCGGGCATCGCGCCCAGTCCGTCCAGCACCGCCTCCTTGAACGCGAACACCTCCGGGAGGTCGAGCTCGAAGACTCTCACTCCGTCCGGCCACGACAGCCGGAAGGCACGGGCGTCGAGCCCTGCGGCAAGCAGAACCACCTGCTGACAACCGGCGGCCGTCGCGGCGAGCAGACAATCGTCGAAGAACCGCGTGCGCAGTACGCCGTGGAAGGCGAACAACGCTCCCAGGGAGGCCGACGGCCCCATCGCGGCGAGGTCTTCGGCGGAGGCGGACTGCCCGGGGAACGCCCCCGGCGCGGCGTCCAGAAATCTCTGGGCGTACGGGTCGTCGAACAGGCGGTCGCCCCTGAGGCTCTCGTGGGCCCTCACCACTGCCATCCCCAGGGCCGTCTTCGCCACGCCCTTCAGCACACCTTGCGGGTTCATAAGCCTCCTCTTTTCATCGCCAACGATACATCGTTAGAGATGATTCGCGCACGATGTAATCTGCGGCGTATGGACGGCGGACGACTGCACCGATTGGGCAAGCGCCTCATCGAACTGTCCTCGCAGGTCACCGGCGAGGACGACGACCTGTCGCTCACCCCCGGGGAGGCCGCCGTCCTGGAGGATGTGATCAAGCACCCCGCCAGCTCGATCAGCGAGATCCACCAACGGACAGGGTTCGTACAGAGTCACGTGTCCACGTCGGTGTCGCGCCTCAAATCGCGTGGGCTGGTGAAAGCCGCGACCGACCCGGACGACGGGCGGCGCACACGGGTCACCATCGCCGACGAAGCCCTGGAGGCGATCACTCGTCGCGCAGCCCGTGACATCCGCCAGGTCATCGCCCACACCGTCACCGACCCCGCTCAGGCCCGCCGGGCGACCGAGTTGCTGGAGGAGTTGGCCGACCTCCTGTTGTGACGCCCGGCCGGATCCGGTAGGCCCGAACGACAGGATCAAAGCGCAAAGCGATCGCGATTTCACCGTGCGTGATCACCCTTACATCCCTATCCTGTCGGGCATGCCACAGACCGAGGAACGCATCGACGCCATAGAGCAGGAGATCACCGATATCAGGAGCGATGTCCGGCTGCAGAACGCCATGCTGATCAAGTGCGGTGAGCAGATGAGCGATCTGCGCACGGGGCAGCACGAGCTACGCAAGGGGCAGGACGAGCTCCGCACCATCACAGCCGACCTGCGCACGGGACAGGACGAGCTCCGCACCATCACAGCCGACCTGCGCACGGGACAGGACGAGCTCCGCACCATCACAGCCGGCCTGCGCACGGGACAGGAGGAGTTGCGCGCCATCACGGACGACCTCCGGACCGGCCAGGACGAGCTCCGCAAGGGGCAGGAGGAGATCCGCGAGACGTTGGAGGAGTTCCGCGCCGCTTTCGCCGTCGTGCTCGATGAGGTCCGGCAGCAGAAGGCGTGGCGGGAGGAGTTCTCCCACAAGCTCGCTCGTGTGATCGCCAAGAGCGAGGGCCTCGACGCGTAGCCGCGAACGTCGGGCGACTCCCCACTTCCCCTCCGCGCTTCCTCGGGCACGACGGGAGTCGCCCGGCGAGCACGCGCACCACCGGCCGTACGGCCGGAACCCGAACGGCCCGCGCAGCGACCGGCGCACGACGTGACCTCACAATGTGAGCTGGTAATGCCGTTCGGTGCGCCACTCGACCAGCATCACCGTGGCATCGTCCTGCAGCTGGCCGCGCTGGTAGGAGAGGATCGAGTGGATCAGGCGGCGCAGCGTCTCCGGGGCGGAGACGTTGTCGATCTCCTTGCGGATGACGAAGTCGGCGAAACGGTCCAGCCCGAACCTCTCCCCGTCCGGGGTCCGCGCCTCGACGATGCCGTCGGTGTAGAACAGCAGCCGGTCGCCGGGCTCCAGCTGGCGCCGCGCGAGCACGGTGGCCGGGCCGAGGCGAAAACCCATCGGGGTGTCCGGTGGGCTGTCCAGTGCGGAGGCCACCCGCCCCTGCCGCAGGACCAGCGGCGGTGGATGGCCCCGGTTCACCCAGGTCAGCCATCCGGTCCGCAAGTCGAGGTCGGCGAGGACTCCGGTGGCGAACCGGGACGTGGCGAACTGCCCGGCGATCGCCTCGTCGATCGTGTCGCTGATCTCGAGCAGCCCGAAGCGGCGCCGGCGCCGGCTGTTGCGGTAGGCGCTCAGGGCGATGGCTGCGGTCAGACCGGCCGAGGTGTCGTGCCCCATGGCGTCGAAGATGCCGATGTGGAGAGTGGCGCCGTCGAGGGCGTAGTCGAAGGCGTCTCCCCCGACGTCATAGGCCGGCTCCAGCGCGGCGCTGACCGTCATCGTGTCGGTGGCGAAGTTCCTGATCGGCAGCAGGGTCCACAGCATCTCGGCCGACAGGTGCATCTCCTCGGTGCGCACCAGCCGCACGAAAGCGTCGCTGTAGGCCCGCTTGCTCACCACCAGGAGCGCGACCAGGCTGCCCAGCTCGGTCGCGATCTGCTCGGTGGCCTCGTCGACCACGGGCACGGTCACCCCGAGCACGCCCACGCGTTCCGTGCCGTTCAGCATCGGCACCCACAAACGCCGCGGCCCTTCACTGCCGAGCGGCTCCGCGGCTTCGGCGACGTACGGATCGGTGGCGGGACGCGCCTGGACGATCTCCAGGTTGCGGTAGGCGCGACCGGCCAGGGTCGTGTCGATGGCGACGCGGTTCAGCGGCTCCCCGTACGCGTCACACTGTCCGGGCAGCGGCACGAGATACAGCGGCCGCAGGCTGGCCACGTAGAGCATGATCTCGGTGAAGCCGAGCGGCCTGACGTGCTCGATGACCGAGGACGCCAGGTCGTCCAGTGGCGTCAGATGATGGTCGCGCACCAGCCCGCCCCAGATGCGCCCGGTGGCATCACACCCGTTCACCCGCCGGCCTCACTGACTGCTTCTGGGGCGAGGCGGAACGATCTCCAGGAAGGGCCACGGGGGCGGCCGTGAGGCCCTTGCCGGTCCATGCGCTGACGGCACATTCCCGACGCTACCCGGCCCCGGTTCACGCACGGCTAACGCGTTGGACATGCGCGGACCAGCGCCCGGCAGCGCCTTCGAGCCCACCGGATGCGGTCGGCAACCACCGGGTCGTCCGGTGAGAAAGCGCCCATCTACGTATCATCCGCGGCCTGCGCCCGCCCGAAGCCCGTCAGTTGCACAGGCTCAGTTGATGAGGGCCAACGCCTTCTCGCTCAGGCCCACCGGGGCGGTCTTCGGGCTGCCGGCCGCAAAGGGCGGCCTCGGGTCGTACTCGATCGCGAGCTGCACCGCCTGCGCCGTCTCCTCGTCCCGCATCGCGGCCAGCAACGTCAAGGCCATGTCGATGCCCGACGAGACGCCCGCCGCCGTCACGATCTTGCCGTCGATCACCACGCGCTCGCTCACCGGCTCGGCGCCGAATCCGGCGAGCTGGTCCAGCCACCCCCAGTGCGTGGTCGCCTTCCGGCCCTTCAGCAGCCCCGCCGCGCCCAGCAGGAACGCGCCGCTGCACACCGAGGTGGTCCACCGCGTCCGCTCGTGGGCCCGCGCGATCCAGCCCAGCAGCTCCGCGTCGGACAACGCCTCGATCGTCCCGGGACCTCCCGGCACGACGATGACGTCCGGCGTGGGCAGGTCGCCGTACGACGCGGTGGCCGCGAGGCTAAGGCTTCCCCTGTCGTCGAGCACCGGCCCGGGCTCGGCCGCGACGAACGTGACCGTGCAGCCGGGGGCGAAGGCCAGCACCGTGTACGGCCCGACGGCGTCGAGCGCGGTGAACCGAGGATAGAGGGGGATGGCGATGTTCATGATCTGCTGCTTTCCTTCGATCGGAACCGGCGGCGGTAGTCGCCGGGTGAGACGCGCCAATGGCGGCGGAAGACGCGATAGAGGGTCTCGGGAGCACCGAGTCCGGCCTCCCTGGCCACCCTGTCCAGGGGATGGGCGGTGGTCTCCAGCAGCCGCCGCGCGGCGTCGGCCCTGCTGCGTTCGACGTACCTGCCGGGTGAGACCCCGGTCTGCTCGGTGAAGACGCGGGAGAAGTGCCGCTCGCTCATCCCCGCCCGCCGGGCCAGCGCGGGCACGCTCAGGTCCTCGGCCGGGTTGGCGTCGATGAACGCCTGTATCTCGCGCAGCGGCTCGGCGCGTGGGACGGCGGCCCGCATGGGGGCGCTGAACTGGCTCTGCCCGCCCGGACGGTGCAGGTACACGACGAGCCCCCGCGCGACGTTCCTGGCGAGCGCGTGGCCGTGGTCGTCGGCCACGAGCGCCAGGGCGAGGTCCACTCCCGAGCTGACCCCTGCCGAGGTCCAGACGTTCCCGTCGCGGACGTAGATGGGATCGGCGTCCACCTCGACGTCCGGATAGCGGTCGGCCATCTCCCGCGCGACCAGCCAGTGGGTGGTCGCACGCCTGCCGCCCAGCAGCCCGGCCTCCGCGAGGAGGAAGCTCCCGTTGCAGACGGAGGCGACGCGCCGGGCCCCGGCCGCCAGCCGGGTGACACCCGCGACCAGCTCTCGATCGCGCAGGTGCTCCGGCACCGACAGCCCGCCCACGAGCAGCAGCGTGTCGATCGGCCCCGCGACCTCGGCCAGCGGAGTCTCCGCGAGCGTCGCGATCCCGTTCTGCGCCCGTACGGCCCCGGCGCGCACGGCCGTCACCTCGACGCGGTAGCCGGGGTCGGGCGCGAGCAGGTTCGCCGTGGTGAACACGTCGGCCGGCCCGGCGAGATCGAACATCTGGAAGCCATCGAAGATCACGATGACCACGCGTCGCTGCATGGCCCCAATGCTTCCGATCAGGACTTCACGGCGTCAACGACACAGATATTGCACATTACGCCATCGCGCCTGCTCAAGAAAGATTCACGCGCTCACCGACCGGCCACACGGTCACGGCGAACAGCAGAAGTAATGCTTGGTCGCGGTAATTGTCAGTCACCGGGCGAGGTCAAGTCGCATCGATTACCGGAAGTTGTCAAACCGTTCATTGACCCTGCAAATCAACCATGATCTACTCCTTTTCGGCCATAACCACGAGGAAAGGAGAGCGACTTGCGCTTACGCGTGATATCGATTTCTGCGCTGACGATCGCCCTGTCGGCGTCGATACTCACTCCATCCGTCCGGGCCGATGTGACCGAGCCTTCACCCGCCACGAAAGCGGGAACCCAGGTGGAGAAGGAGCCGTTCAGCTACCTGACGCCCGAGGCAAAACAACGCATGGTGGCCCAGGAGCCGCTGATAAAAGCCGCCGACCGCATTATGGACGCGGTCAGAAGCGACAAGAAGGATCGCGGGTTCGCGGGCCTGAAACTCGACGACGGCTTCGTGCAGGTCTGGTGGAAGGGCGAGCCCCCTGCGGCGATCCGTGGAGCGCTGAGCAGCGCGAAGGCCTATTCCCCGGTGCGTGTGTCGCCCGCGAAGTACTCCCTGGCCGAGCTCCAGGCCGCCGCGGCGCCCCTGCGGGAGGAGCTCTCCAAGAATCCGGGGGGGCCGATCCACGCGCTGGGCATCCAGCCGGACAGCAGCGGGCTGTATGCGCTGACCGATTCGGGGGAGAACAAGGCCGGCCTCACCTCCACCTATCCGAAACTCGACGCCCAGGTGCCGACGGTCGTGCAGCAGGCACCCCGCGGAGAGTTCGCCAGCCGCGCGATAGACAGCCCTCCGTGGTGGGGCGGCGCACAAATAGTGTCGGACGACACCGGGGCGAGATGCACGGCCGGCTGGCCCGTCCACTCGACGAGTAACTCCAATTATCACTACATCCTCACGGCGGGCCACTGCGGCCGCCCGTACGAGAACTGGCGCAACGGCAACAGGTCACGCTCGATCGGCCGCGTGGTCGGCGAGAACCAGGGCCACGACCTGCTGCTCATCGATGCCCCGGATCACGTCGGCAACCAGATTTACGACGGGGGTGTCCCCGGCGGCACCAACACCACCCCCGAGTTCAGCAAGAGCATCGCCGGATACGGCAACGTGTATTACGGCCAGTGGCTGTGCCAGTCGGGAGCGGTCAGTGGCGCCGTGTGCAACTATCAGGTCGCCACGAACGGTCAGGAAAGCTACTGTGGCTACGACGCCTTCGGCGCCTACGAATGTTACAACGACCTGTTCGTAGCCATTCAGTACAACGGGCTTCCGGGGTCCATCAAGGGTGACAGCGGAGGGCCCGTTTTCACTCCGGCCGGCAACACCGTCATCGCGAACGGAGTGATCTCGGGACGTCGCGGCAGCGACGGCCTTATCTTCCAGGACGTCGTCACAGCCTTCCAAGACTTCTCGGTGACGATCCACACCGGGTGATCACCTGAGGGAGCGGCGGCCTCACCCGTCACGGCGGGCGCCGCCGCTCCTGTTTCTTCCTGCCACACCCCGGAGAAGACCGCTCACTGCCGGACTGGGATCGGGTCGCCATGAGGATCGATGATGACGCGTCCACCGAGCGGCTTGCCGAGCCGAATCACGCGCTCGCTCGTGCGGCCGAGGGCGTTCTGATCGCAGTCGTTACGGATGGGACCGGCCTCCCGCAGACCGATCAGCACCGCCGACTCGGACTCGTATCGCAGCAGGTCGACCTGGGATTTGTCATCGCCGCAATCGGACGCGGGCCCCAGCATGGTCGCGGACAGGCTGGTCTGCTCCGGACCGGCGGATGTCACCTGCACGGATACGGAGGAGCGCAGCTCGCCCAGCTTCCAGAACGCGCCGGGGGCGAGTGCCGGCCACTCGGCCGTTCCACCGGAGTCGGTGAAGAACGTCCAGGTGGGGAGCTTCGCCGAACCGCGATCCGTAGCCCATTCCCGCACACCGTATCGGCTGCCGACTATCCGGATCGGCTTCGGCTCGCCGGGAGTTCTGGCGACATGTGCCGCCAATCCGCCGAACGCCTCGGCCGCGGAGATCTGCTCGAGAGGTGCGTCTCCGTCGCTGAGCGCGACAACGGTGGTCCCCGGGTTCTTGGTCGGAAGCGGAATGGATGTTTCGGCGCGATTCACACCTTTGGCTGGTCCGCTCGTCGCAGGAAGGGCGTCCAGGAGAACAATGGGACGAGGATGACGTTCAGCCGGGAATTCCCCCCACCCGGCGACGGCGCGTTTCACCGAGTCGTCCGACGCGCCGTTTCGTTCAGAGCCGCCCCCCGAGCAGGCGGAGACCGACAACAGAGCGGCCAGCGTCAAACACACCATCACGGGACGCATTCCGGCCTCGCCTTCGGATGTGCTGATCAGCCGTCAAATAGCACAGTATGTGCATCACAACCGGGGGTCCAGCGTCACGCGCTCCCATTCACCCGATCCCCGTCGGGGCGAACTCCGTCGGTCGTTGCGGTGCCAGGGCGAAGCGCCTCGGCACCGCGGTGTCGTAGTCGTCCGCCCAGGCGGCGTCCCGCGCATCACCGTCCTCCGGCCTGTCCAGTCCCATGCCCAGCTCGCGCATCAGGCCGTTGAGCCGGTCGGGATCTTAGCCGTACCGCTCGTACGGGTGCCTCAGCCTGTAGCCGGTGACGATCGTGCCGTCGATCGCGTACTCGAAGCCGTGCTCGGCGGCGTAGTCGTGCCGGCTCACCCCCACCACCTCGCAGCCCCGCGACAGCCTGGGCAGCACCACATCGAGCGTGACCATCCAGCCGAAGGGCTCGATGGCCACACACCACTCGCCGGCCCGGAAGACGCCCACGTGACCGCCGCCGTCTCCGCCGTCCGTCTCCTCGAGGAACTCGTACACCTTGTCGTCGAGCGCGTCGAAGTCCGACTCCTGGCCGGAGTCCGTGCCGCGGCTGAAGCGGCGCACCACCTCCGCCGGGTCGAGCCCGCGGAAGAAGGCCACGCTGAAGATCACGCCCAGCCGGCGGACGCCTCCCTCAACCTCGGGAGCGTTCAGCCACTGAAACGGAACCAAAGGGTCGGTCGCCGTCATGCGGGCCATCGTGGCAGGCCGCACCGACAATCCCCCTGAGCGAGCGTCACTCCTCGCCGGAGAACCTCTCCCAGGCGGACTGGCGGGTCATGCCGAGCGCGGCGCCGATCCTGGCCCAGGTGGCGCCGCGGTCGCGCGCCCGATGCACCCAGACCCGCAGGCTGTCCTCGACCCGCGCGCCCACCTCGGCGACGCGCGGAAGGAGCTCCAGGATCTGCTCGACGGTCATGCTCTCGGTGTAGGAAATCTCCGGAGTCCCGACGGACTCCGCCGCCAGGATCTCGGCGCAGAGCCCGACGCACTCGTTGCAGATGTAGACGCCGGCACCGGCGATCATCTTGGTCACGTCGTTCTTGGACTTCGAGCAAAACGAGCAGCGGATGTCCTGTTCCTGCAGAGAAGGAGCCGGCATGTCGCCCTCCGGGAGATCATGTGTCAGGCTGTTCCTGACGTCCAACTCCAGGCTAGATCGTCAGGAACAGCCTGACAATTGATCATCGGGAAATCGTCCTTGTCCCGCGCCCGGACCCGGTGTCACCAGAGCCCCGGGTCGTGGTTCTCAGACCCGTTCTGGCTGGAGCTCCGCCGTCTGTTCCACGTCGGCCCGGGGCCGTCGCAGGATGACGTACGCGGCCACGAGGGCGCTGACCAGCAGGACGAGGGAGACCGTGAAGGCCAGTCGGTAGCCGCCGGTCAGCGCGACCGCCTCGCCCGCGCCGCCCGCCAGCAGCCCCTCCGTGCGGGAGGCGGCCAGCGTGGACAGCAGCGCGACGCCGACGGCCATCCCGACCTGCTGGGTCGTGTTGAAGAACCCCGAGACCAGGCCCGCGTCGTCGGGACGGGCGCCGGACATGCCGAGCGCGGTCAGCGCCGGAAGCACCAGGCCTCCGCCCATGATGAGCACCATCACGGGGAGCAGGTCGGTCACATAGCGGGCGTCGACAGGGACGCGGGCGAGCCAGGCCATCGCGCCGATCAGGAGCACCAGGCCGCCCAGCAGCACGGCACGCGCGCCGAAGCGGGTGCTCAGCCGCGGGGACACGAACAGCGACACGCCTGCGATGGACACCGCCGCCGGAAGCATGGCCAGGCCGGTGCCGAGCGCGTCATATCGGAGCACCTGCTGCATGAACAGTGCCACGACGACCTGGAAGGCGAACATCGCACCCACCGTCAGGATCTGCACCAGGTTGGCCCCGGCGACAGAACGCGAGCGGAGGATCCGCAGCGGCATGAGCGGGGTCCGGGCGGTCGCCTGGCGGACGAGGAACGCGGCCAGCAGCACGAGCGACACCGCGCCGAACCACAGGGAGCGCATGCCATACCGCTCGATCTGGACCACGGCGTAGATGCCCAGCATGAGACCGGCCGTGACCAGCAGGGCGCCCAATCCGTCCGCGCCCGCCGACAGCCCGAGCCCCCGCTCGGCGGGCAGCGCCCGGAGCGCCAGCACGATCGTGGCCACGCCGATCGGCACATTGATGAGGAAGATGTAGTTCCAGCCCAGCGCGTCGGTGAGGACTCCGCCGAGCACCGCGCCCAGCGACGCCCCGGCGGCGCCGGTGAAGCTGAAGACGCCGATCGCCTTCGCCCGCTCCCCCGCCTCCGTGAAGGTCGTCACCAGGATTCCGAGCACGACCGCCGAGGCCATGGCGCTGCCGACGCCCTGGAGGAACCGGGCGCCGATCAGCGTCCCCGGCCCCGTGGCGGCTCCGGCCAGCAGGGACGCGGCGGTGAAGACGACGTTGCCCGCAAGGAACATGGCCCGGCGGCCGATCAGGTCGCCCAGCCGGCCGGCCAGCAGGAGCAGTCCGCCGTACGCGATGAGGTAGGCGTTCACGGTCCAGCTCAGCTCGGCGGGCGCGAAGCCGAGATCCCGCTGGATGGCGGGCATGGCCACGGTCACGATGCTGCCGTCGAGGACCGTCATCAGCATCGTGGCGGACAGCACGCCCAGCACGAGCCAACGGGATCGGGATATGCGCGACATGGGGTCGCCTCCTGTTCATGGGAACAAGAAGGACCGTATCAGATAGTTTTGTTGTAGACGATCCTTTATGGACCGGTCATCCGCGCTGACGCGCCCGCCGAACCACCTGCGGCGCCTCCACCGGAGCGGCCAGATGCCCCGTGACCAGCCGGTTGAGCGCGCGTACGAGCACCTCCGCCTCCTCCTCCGGCAGCGACCCGAGGGCGGCCCTGTGGACCCCGTCGACGATCTCCTGGCTCCGCTTCGCCACCTGCGCGCCCTTCTCGGTGACCGCGACGATCCGGGCGCGCCGGTCGGTGCTGGACGGGCGGCGCTCGGCGAGGCCGGCCTTCTCCAGGGCGTCGAGGGTGACCACCATCGTGGTCTTGTCCATGTCGCCGAGCTCGGCGAGCTGGATCTGCGTACGCTCCTCCTCCAGGGCATGGACGAGCACGCAGTGCATACGCGCCGTCAGGCCGATCTCGGCGAGGCCCGCCGCCATCTGCGTCCGCAGCACGTGACTGGTGTGATCGAGCAGAAAGGACAGGTCGGGCTCGTTACGCGAGGGCGCCATGGCGGTCATGCGTCCAGGCTACCAATTCGTCCGGTTGCGGATTATCTCCAAAGGTCACAGCGTCCGCAGGGCCGCCTCGATCGACGCCGGACTCGCCGGGACGAGCGGGAGCCGTACGGCGGCGGTGGGAATGCGGCCCTGGGCGTGCAGGACGCCCTTCAGGACGGTCGGATTGGGCTCGGCGAACATGGCCGCCGACATGAGCGACAGCCGGTGACCGAGGGCACGGGCGTGCTCGGCCTCTCCGGCCCGCCACGCCCGGAAGAGCTCGACGAACTCGCCGGTACGCAGGTGGGCGGAGGCGAGGATGCCGCCGGAGGCGCCCAGCGCGAGCAGCGCGGACAGGAACGGGTCGTCCCCGGCGAGCACCGCGAAGTCCGCCGGCGGGTCGGCGAGCAGGGCGACCGTGTCGAGGTCGACGCCGCCGACCGCGTGCTTGACTCCGGCCACCATGGGCAGCTCGCCCAGCCGGCGCAGCGTGGCCGCGCCCACGGACTGCCCGGTCCGATACGGGATGTTGTAGACCACCAGCGGCACCGGGGTCTGCTCGGCCAGCGCGGTGAAGTGGGCGAGCACTCCGGCCTCGGACGGGCGGACGAACGCGGGAACCGTCACCAGCGCCGCGTCCGCCTCCCCCTTCAGGGCGCGCAGCGCCTCGGCCGTGCTCCGCGTGTCGGCCGACCCCGCGCCGACGGTGAGCGTGGCGCCCCGCTCGCGGCAGACCCGGCCGCAGATCTCGATCACCGCGCGCCGTTCCTCCTCGGTCAGGGTGGCGACCTCGGCGGTGGTGCCGAGCGCGACGAGCCCGGACGCGCCGTCGTCGAGCACGCCGCGAGCCAGGCCTTCGAGCGCGTCGAACGCGATCTCGCCGTCCTCGGCGAACGGCGTGATCAGCGGGACATGAATACCGGAAAGAGTCATACCGCGATCCTTCCGGCGAGCAACTGTGTAGGTCCAGTTCGCATTTCTGTCGAAACCATTAAGGTGAACTGATGCTCGATGTCCGCAGGCTCCGCCTGCTTCGTGAGCTCGCCTATCGGGGCACGATCGCGGCGGTGGCCGAGGCGCTGACGTTCACCCCGTCGGCCGTCTCCCAGCAGCTCGCCGCGTTGGAACGCGAAGCGGGGGTCGCGCTGCTGGAGCGCACCGGACGCCGGGTCGTGCTCACCCCCGCCGGAGTGGCGCTGGTGCGGCACGCGGAGGCCGTGCTCGAACGGCTGGAGCAGGCCGCGGCGGAGCTCGCCGCGGCCAGGACGGACCTGTCCGGAACCCACCTGGCCGGGACCGTGCGGATCGGCGCGTTTCCCACGGCGACCCGCGCCATCCTGCCCTCGGCCCTGGCGGCGCTCGCGCGCAGCCACCCGGGCCTGGATCCGATGGTGGACGAGGTCGACCCGGCCGAGGTCGCGCCGCGCCTGCGCGCCGGCGAGCTCGACGTGGCGCTGGTCCACGAGTACGACTTCGTCCCGGCCGAGCCCGACCTCGCCCTGGACGCCGTCCCCCTCCTCGACGAACCCATGTATCTGGCCACCGTCCGCCCCGTCGGCGGCGAGGGGGACGCGGCCACGCTCCTCACCTGCAGGGACGCGCCGTGGATCGTCTCCACTCCCGGCACGCTCTGTCACGCGATGACCGTGCGCGCCTGCCAGGCGGCCGGCTTCTCCCCTCGCGAACGCCACCACATCGACGACTTCGCCACGGTCCTTTCCATGGTCGCCGTCGGGCAGGGCGTGGCGCTCGTGCCGGAGCTGGGAGCCGCCGACCCGCCCGAAGGCGTCGCGCTGACCGGGCTGTCCATGCGGCGCCGCACCCTTGTCGCCTTCCGCCGCGGCGCCGGTGGTCACCCCGCCGTCGTCGCCCTGATCTCGGCCCTGCGTTCCGCCGTCCAATAGAGCGTTCGACAGGGATCAGAACACCGGGATGATGTCCTCCGGGTCGATGACGTCGACGTCCACGCCGTCGATGTCGAGTTCGGGGATCGCGGGGAACTCGATGCCCCACCGCTCGACGATCGCGCGGACGCGGGCCATCGCCAGCCGCCAGTTGTCGGCCTGCTCCTCGTACGACAGCACGCCGAGGCCGGCCTCCCGCGCGTGGTCCATCAGCACGCGGTGGTTGTGCAGGAAGTATGGCGGGAGCTCCCAGAATCCCTCGGGCGGCTCCCACAGGATCATCGACAGGAACACGAACCCGGCGCGCAGTTGCCGCGTGATCAGGCCGCGTACGTCGTCGGTGAGCCCGGGCCACTCGTTCTCCAGGATCGTCATGCAGATCTGGAGGTGCCGCGACTCGTCCCGGCCGATCTTGTGGAACATGTCCGAGAACAGGGGGTGCTCGGTGCCGGAGGCCATCCCGCGAAACAGCGTCGAGGCCGCCATCTCCCCCATCATGAAGCTCGTGAACAGCACGGCGAGGGAGTACTTGCCCACGGCCGCGTTGTAGCCGTTCCAGTAGCGGCCGCCGTTGTGGTAGAGCCAGCCGATGTTGTTGTGCGCCGCCCGTTCCAGGTCGGTGGAGGGCTGCCAGTCGAGCGGGCCGCCGGGCCACAACCGCGCGATGGCGCGCTGGCAGCACTCCTCGTGGTTCATCTCGTCCCGGGTGATCGAGAAGAAGCACTTGCGTACGGGATCCTCCTCGTGCTTCTCGAACGCCTGGATCGTGGCGCGGGCGAAGACGGCGGGGCCCGAGGCGTCGAAGTTGGCCAGCACGGAGAACCAGTACATGATCCCCAGCCGCTGCTCGGCCGTGAACTCCCCGGGGTCGAGCAGGTCCCACGGCAGGTCGGCGGGGTTCCAGACCACGCGCTTGGACTTCTCGTAGATCGCCGCGAGCTTCGCGGTCTCCACCCGCCACTCCATCGGGTAGATGTTGGGCTGCGGGATCTCGGGCGCCGGCCAGAAGCCACCCTCAGGAACCACGACGTCCGACATCGCCTCACCATCCCCGCAGCTTGTGATCCACGTCACCATGTAACAGCATCAGCCCCATCCTGCGCTCTACCGTCACACCAATCAAGTGCCCACACCGGGCCGCCTCCGGCTGGCCTGCGTGACGGCGACACACACGAGCACGGCCAGGGCCGCCGCGATCGTCGCGGCGCCGATCTCCTCATGCAGCAGCAGCCACGCCCACACCAGGTTGAGCAGCGGCTGCGCGAGCTGGATCTGCCCGGCGCGCGCGATCCCGCCCATCGCGAGCCCGGCGTACCAGGGGATGAACCCGAGGAACATCGACACCAGCCCGACGTACGCGAATCCGGCCAGCGACTCGGCCGAGGGCTCCAGGGGGGTGACGACCGCCAGCACGGCCGTCACCGGCACGGTGATCGGGGCCGCCAGCACCAGGGCGTACGAGATGACACGCCAGCCGGGCGTCTCGCGGGCCAGGCGCCCGCCCTCGGTGTAGCCGACCGCGGCCGACAGCAGGGCGAGAACGAGCAGCACGTCCGCCCCGGCGAAGCGGCCGGTCCCCCGGGTCAGGGTGAAGACGGTGATCGACAACGCCCCGGCCGCGCAGGCGGTCCAGAACAGGGGCCGCGGCCGCTCCCCCGCCCGCAGCACCGCGAACACGGCCGTGGCGGCCGGGAGCAGGCCGACGACCACGGCCGAGTGGGCCGTGGTGGCACCGGCGGCCAGGGCCAGGCCGCTGAACAGCGGGAAACCGATCACCACACCCAGCACGATCAACGCGTACGCCCGCAGGTGCGCGCGGGGCGGCAGGAGCGGCGCCCCGGCGGCCCTGAGGCAGATCACCGCGACGAGCGCGGCGAGCACCGCGCGCCCGATCGCGACGAGGTACGGATCAAACCCCCGCATCGCGAGCGCGGTCGCGGGAAGCGACCCCGAGAACGACAGGACGCCCGCGCCGGCCAGGAGGCTGCCCCTCGATGCTCGGCGGTGAGAGTCGTCCGCTATCGAAAGGACGGCGATAGCGCTATTGTCGGCTTTCATGCAAGACGATAGCAGTATCGCCCGTCTCGCCGCGATCCTGCGGGAGGAGACGGAACGGTCGCGGCCCGGCGACCGGCTGCCGTCCAGCAGGGAGATCATGCGCCGCCACGGCGTCGGCCCGGTGACGGTCTCCCGGGCCATCGCGCAGCTTGCGGCCGAGGGACGAGTCGTCACCCGCCCCGGCGCGGGCGTGTTCGTGGCGCCGGCCCGGCGGCCGGTCGCCGAGGCGCCCGATCTGTCGTGGCAAACCGTGGCCCTGGGCGATCGGATGGTGGACGACTCGGCGGTGACCGGCCTGCTGGCCCAGCCCGCCGACGGCGTCGTGCCGCTCACCGGCGGTTACCTCAATCCCGAGCTGCGTCCGGTCGCGGCGCTGGCCGCGGCGGCCGCGCGAGCCGTACGCCGGGCGGAGGCGTGGAGCATGCCCCCGCTCAACGGCCTGCCGGAGCTGCGCCGATGGTTCGCCACGGAGGTCGGCGGCGCGGTGACGCAGAACGACGTGCTCGTCGTGAGCGGCGGCCAGACGGCGCTCACCCTCGCGTTCCGCGCGCTGGCGGCCCCCGGCGCGCCGATCCTCGTCGAGACCCCCACCTACCCGGGAGCGCTCGCGGCGGCCACGGCGGCCGGACTACGGCCGGCCGCCGTGCCGGTCGACCACGACGGGGTACGGCCCGACCTGCTCGCTGAGGCGTTCGCGATGACGGGAGCGCGGGTGTTCTACTGCCAGCCGACGCTGCACAATCCCACCGGGGCGACGCTGACCCGCGAGCGCAGGCAGCAGGTGCTGGCCGTGGCCCGGGCGGCGGGAGCGTTCGTGATCGAGGATGACTACGCGCGATACCTCGCCACCGGCCCGGTGCCGCCGCCGATGGTGACCATGGACGCCCATGGCACGGCGGTCCACGTCCTGTCACTGAGCAAGATCACCTCACCCAGCCTGCGGGTGGCGGGCCTGATCGCGCGGGGCCCGGCCGCGCACCGGCTGCGGGCCTGCCAAGTGGTGGAGTCGTTCTTCGTCGCCCGGCCCCTGCAGGAGACGGCGGCCGAGTTCGCCGGCTCTCCCGCCTGGCGGCGCCACCTCGGCACCGTCCGCCAGGAGATCGGCGTACGGCAGGCGGCGCTGCTGGCGGGGCTCGCCCGGCACGCGCCCGCCGCCGAGGTGCACCTGGTGCCTTCCGGCGGCCTGCACGTCTGGGTGCGGCTGCCGCCCGGCGCCGACGAAACGGAGGTGGCCGAGGCGGCGCAGGCACAGGGGGTGCTGGTGAGCCCGGGGCGCATCTACTACCCCTCCGAGCCTCCGGGCCCGCATCTGCGGCTGACTCACACCGCCGCGGCCGGCCTGTCCGAGCTCGAAGAGGGCGTGCGCCGCCTCGGCCCGGTCCTGGCCGCGTCGCGAGCAGGGCGCGACTAGTCACAGCAGCCGCATCAGCCCCACGGGTCAACCTGCGACCCGTCAGAACCGTCTCTCTTCTGTAAAAACCCCTTCACAGAGGAGACATCGTGCGCGTCCGCTCTCTGTTGATCGCGTTATACGCCGTGCTCACGACGGCCGGCCTGCTCGTCGTCCCGTCCGCCGCGACGGCGGCCTCGGCCTCGGCTTCCTCGGGCTGCTACCGCCAGGCCGGGGACCACTGGGAGTGCGTCACGCCCGGCGCGTTCTGCCCTGCGGCGGCCCACGGCAAGAACGGGTACGCGGAAGACGGGGACTCCTACCGATGCGTGCAGGACGGTTCCTACTGGCGGTGGAAGCCGGCCGGTTCCTCCACCGGCCAGGCCCCGAAACCGACCCCGAAACCGACGCTCAAGCCGACCCCGAAACCGACGGCCAAGCCGACGGGGTCGAAGTGCTCGCGGAAGTATCTGCCTCTCCCGGACCCGAAGTGCCAGCCCGGAGCGCGTGACCCGAAGGTCGCCCAGGCGACGATCACGTCGACGATCTGCACGGCCGGATACAGCAGGAAGGCCGCGCCCCCGGCGAGCTACACCAACGCCCTGCGTCTCACGCAGATCGCCCAGTACGGCCACACGGACAGGAAGCCGTCGCACTACAAGGAGGACCACCTCATCCCGCTGTCCCTCGGCGGGGCGCCGAAGAGCGTGAAGAACCTCTGGCCGCAGCCGGTGCTGGCGGGCAAGGGGAAGACCCCGGCCGACAAGGACAAGGTCGAGCTCACCCTGTGGAGGGCCGTCTGCCACGGCGAGGTGCCGCTCGCCAAGGCGCAGCAGGCGATCGCCAAGGACTGGCGGACCGCCGTGCGGCGGCTCGGACTCTAGGTCCCCGGGTCAGCGACGCTCGCGGCCGGAGCGGCGCTCTTCCCGGAGCTCTTCCCGCCGGCCGTGCCGTGACAGACGCTCGCGGCGCTCGCTGTTCCGCAGCGCCAGATAGGCCAGGTAACCGAAACGCATGAGATCCCCCTCGGGAATGGCGAACACCAGTGAAACGTCTATGGCGGTGTTGTTATTCCGCGACCTCCGACTGTCGTACAGTGGTCACGAGGGGTGATCGATCATGACGGGCCCGGCGGAGCTGCTCCGCGACTTCGTGAACACCTACGACGTCGAGGGAGACGCCGACGAACTGGCCTCGCCGGCCGACCTGTCCGTCTGGCTGCGCGAACGGGGACTGATCGGCGACGACGACCGCGCCGCCGACGAGGACCTCGCCGTGGCCGCCCAGCTGCGCGAGGGACTGCGGGCCGCACTGCGCGGCAACCACGACGGGGGTCCGTACGAGGTGCCGGAGGGGCTGGACGCGGCGCTGGCGGGACTGCCGATACGTGTGACGCTCTCGGCCGGGACGCCGGCGCTGGAGCCGACGGCGTCCGGAGTGGCGGGCGGGCTGGCGCGGCTCGCGGCGCTGATCCCGGCCGCCCACGCCGACGGCACCTGGCCGCGGCTGAAGGTCTGTGCCGAGAGCACCTGTCAATGGGCGTTCATTGACTCCTCAAAAAACCGGTCTCGCTCCTGGTGCTCCATGCGCGTCTGCGGAAACCGCACAAAAACCCGGGCATATCGGGCACGACGCCACGCGGAAGGTACGCCGAGGCCCTCCTGACCAGTACGGTGTTACAGGCTAAGAAAGGAGCCCGCCGAATGGGTGTTAGAGCTGCCCGCCTCGAGGACGTCGACGCGGTGACCAGCACCCAGATCCGGGCGTGGAAGGCGGTCTATCGCGACTTCCTGCCACCGATCCCGCTGGAGCAGATGACCGGGCCGGCAGCGGAGAAGATGTGGCGCCGCCAGTGGGAGGAGGCGATCCTCTCGCCGCCCACGCCGCGTCACCGCCTGCTCGTCGCCGTCGAGCGGGTGGTGCCCGACACCGACGCGTTCACCGCGCTCGGGCCCGGCGGCATCCTGGCGACGGCGGCGCAGCGCGCCTCCGACCGGGTCGTGGGACTGGCGTCGCACGGACCCGCCGAGGATCCCGACCTTCACCCGGCCACGACGGCCGAGCTGATGACGCTGCTCGTCGATCCCAACCACATCAGGCGCGGGCACGGCAGCAGGCTGCTCAACGCCACGGTCGACCACCTGCGCGAGGACGGCTACAGCACGGTGGTCACCTGGGTGTTCGCCGACAACCATCCGATGCTCGGCTTCCTGGAGTCGACCGGCTGGGGCGAGGACGAGGCCGAGCGTGTCCTCGACATGGGCCGCCCGATCAGGATGATCCGCCTCACCACCGACATCAGCTGAGAATCCGCCGCGGAGAGGGCCGTCCTGACCACGGCCATCCGCTCACCGAGCCCGCGCCGGACCATGGTCACACCTCCCCCGCTGCCCGTCCGCATGGCGTTCAGCCCCCGGTGGCGTCGCGTCCGCCAACCCCGCCGTCACGAGGTGACGGGGGATTGGCCAGACTAGGTACGCCCTCACCGGCTACGCACAGGTAGGAAAAGGGAGTCACGTGGCCACCCCAGCTCAATGGTTAGCGGGCGCACGCCCCCGTACGCTGCCCGCCGCCGTCGTCCCGGTCGCCGTCGGCACCGGAGTCGCCGTCGCGGAGGACGGCGCGGTCTGGTGGCGAGCCCTGCTCGCGCTGTTCGTCGCGCTGGCGCTGCAGGTCGGCGTCAACTACGCCAACGACTACAGCGACGGCGTGAAGGGCACCGACAAGGACCGGGTGGGGCCCCTGCGGCTGGTCGGCTCGGGCGTCGCGGCCCCCAAGCAGGTGCTCGCCGCCGCTCTCGGCTGCTTCCTCGCCGCCGCGGTCGCCGGTCTCGTCCTGGTCGTGGCCACCCGGGCCTGGTGGCTGCTGCTTGTCGGCCTCGCCTCCATCCTGGCCGCCTGGTTCTACACGGGAGGCTCTCGTCCGTACGGCTACCGCGCGCTCGGGGAGATCTCGGTCTTCGTGTTCTTCGGCCTCGTCGCCGTCGCCGGGACGACGTACGTCCAGGTGGAGCGGCTGACCTGGCTCTCGCTGGCCGCGGCCGTGCCCGTGGGGCTGCTCGCCTGCGCGCTCCTCGTGGTCAACAACCTGCGCGACATCGTGACCGACGGTCCCTCGGGCAAGCGCACGCTGGCCGTGGTGCTGGGTGACGCCCGTACACGCCTGGCCTACTCGGCGACCCTGGTGCTGCCCTTCGTGTTCGCGCTCGCCCTGGTGCCGGCCCGGCCCTTCGCCGCGCTGACCGTGCTGGCGCTCCCCCTCGTGGTGACGCCGATCAAGACGGTCCGCTCGGGGGCGACCGGTCCCGCGCTCATCGCGACCCTCCAGCAGACCGGCCGGCTGCAACTCGTCTTCGGCGCCCTGTTCACCCTCGGCCTGGCCCTGTTCTGACAGCGCGGCCGTAAGCGCCGTTCGACGGGGGCGCCTGTGGCGTCCGTCGCTTTTCCTCCGGGTCGAGAACCCTACCGCGGGGTGCGGGAGACAGCAGGGTGACCGACCGACCCTAAGGAGGGCCGTTGACCGTTGAGACGGCCGAGATCGACGACGCCGAGTTGATCAGGCGATCCGTCGGCGACCCGGAGCAGTTCGCGGCGTTGTTCGACCGGTACGCACGGCAGATCCACCTGTACGCCGCCCGGCGCATCGGCACGCAGGCCGCCGACGACATCGTGGCCGAGACGTTCCTGGCCGCGTTCCGGCGGCGCGGCTCGTACGACATGTCGTTTCCGCTGGCACGCCCCTGGCTGTACGGCATCGCCACGACGCTCGTCGCCAGACACAGGCGGCAGGAGGAGCGGATGCTGCGCGCGCTGGCGCGTACCGGTGTCGATCCCCTGCCGGAACCGCTCGCCGACGCCGTGGTGCGGCGGGTCGCCGCGCGGGACAAGGAGCGCGAGTTGGCGCAGGCGCTGGCGTCGCTGTCGCGCGGCGACCGCGACGTGCTGCTGCTGGTGGCGTGGGAGGGCCTCAGCTACGAGGAGGTGGCCCAGGCGCTCGGCATCCCGCCGGGGACGGTGCGGTCGCGACTGCACCGGGCCAGGCGGAAGACGCGGGCCGTACTGGGAGACGAGGAGCTGTGATGAGCACGATCAAGGACTTCCGGCGGGACACCCCGCCGATGACGGCACAGGCGGAAAGCGCCGCCCGGAACCGGCTCCTCGCGGCGGCACGCGAGCCCGGACCGCACCGTCACCCCCGGCTCGGCCCCCGGCTCGGCCCCCGGCTCGGCCCCCGGCGCGGACCTCGGCTCGGCCGGCGGCTGGTGCTCGCGGGTGCGCTGGCCGTGGCCGTCGGCGTCGCCGTGGTGGTGCCGAAGGATCATCCGCGCGCGGTCCCGATGGCGAGTGTGCGCGACCTCGGCGAGCGGGCCGCGCAGGCCGCCTACGACCACCGCGGACAGGTGCCGGGCCCCGGCCAGTGGCTGTACATCAAGGAGCTCCAGGCCCCGCGGTCCGCGGACGGCGGCTACGGCGTCGACCTGTCCAGACGCGAGGTACGCGAACAGTGGAACAGCGTGGACGGCCTGCAGTCGGCGGCCCTGTTCCCCAACGGCAAGCTCCTGGTGCAGGGCAACCATCCCGGACTGGGCGCGGACGAGCTGGCCCGCCGGCCGGTCACTCCCGAGGCGGTGCTCGCGAAGATCCGTCAGAAGCTGACGGATCTGCACATGGTGTGGGGGGGAACCGATGCGCCGCCCTCGATGGATGAGCAGCTGTTCCAGGCCGTCTACCAGATCATGGCCACCCAGGCGCTGCCGCCGGAGGTGCGGGCCGCCTTGTTCCGCGGCCTCGCCACCATCCCCGGGGTGACCGTCAACCAGAACGCCGTGGACGCCGACGGCCGGCAGGGCGTCGCGTTCAGCTACACCGGCGGATGGACCCGTTACGACCTCATCCTGGATCCCGTCGATTTCCACTTTCTCGGGACGTACGGGGTGACCGTGCGGGACCGGATGACGGACTACACCGACGACCCCAACCACCTCGTCAAGGCCGGCACGCCACTCACCCTGACGGCCCTGCTGGAGGCCAAGGTGGTGGACGGCCCCGGGCAGAGATGATTTTCCGATCAGCGTGAGCGGGCGTCGTTCACCGTGTAGTCGCGGAGGGTGATGTTCTCGGCCGTCTTCCGGGCCATCTTGGCAGCCATGTTCTTCCCCGGCAGGTAGGGCATGATCTTGTAGTAGCGGTTGAGGACCGAGGCCAGCAAACGGCTGCCGGGGACCATGAGCTTGGCCACGCCGTCGCCCATCTTCTGGCAGCCCTCCGCGTACTCGCGCATCTCCCGCTCGTAGCGGGCGAACGCCACACGGTGGTCGCCACGCGCGGCCGCCAGTTCGCCCGCCAGGACGTACGCGCCGACCAGGGCGAGGCCGGACCCCATACCGGACAGGGAGGACGGGCAGTAGGCGGCGTCCCCGACCAGGGCCACCCGGCCCCGGGTCCAGGAGTCCATGTGAACCTGGCCGACCGAGTCGAAGTAGAAGTCCGGCGCGACGCGCATGTCGCGCAGCAGCCGGTCACTCTGCCAGCCGTTGCCGGTGAACTGCTCGGCGAGGACGGCCTGCTGCCTGGCCACGTCGCGGCGGTCCAGGTCGAGGAGCGGCGAGCCGAAGTAGAAAACCGCCTTCGCCTCGGCGTTGCGGCGGGCGCTGTACATCGCCACCAGCTTGTTCGCCGTGCGGTAGGCATGGCCGGTGTGGTCGAGGCCGAGATGGTTGCCGGTGGTGAAGATCGCGCAGTAGAGGCCAAGATGCCGGACGTAGTCCTCCTCGGGGCCGAAGGCCAGGCGCCGGGTGGTGGAATGCAGGCCGTCCGCGCCGATCACGAGGTCGAACCGGCGGGGCTCGCCGCGTTCGAAGGTGACGGTCACCCCATCGGCGTCCTCGGTGAGCGAGGTGACGGAGTCGCCGAAGACATACTCAGTGCGCTCCTTGGTCGCGTCGTAGAGGATGCGGGCCAGATCGCCGCGGAGGATCTCGACGTCTCCGCTGAACAGGTCGGCGGGCAGCTCGGCCACCGGCTTGCCCGTGCTGTTGACGTACGACATGGAGCCCATGCCGGTGCGTGCCCGTTCGACGGCGTCCAGGATGCCCATCCGGCGCAGGATCGACAGGTGCGCCTCGCCCCGGAAGTCGACGGCGTAGCCGCCGTCGCGCAGCGCCGGAGCGCGTTCCACGATGGTGGGGGTGAAGCCGTGGCGGTGGAGCCAGTAGGCGAGGGCGGGGCCGGCGACGGAGGCGCCGGAGATCAGCACGCTGCGGTTGGTCATGGCGTCGTTCATGGTGGTGAGCCTGCCGGTGAGGGCTCACCGGAGGCTCACCACCGGCTCACCGCCTCCGTGAGGGCGACGGAAAGGGCACCGGAAAGTCCCAGCAGGCGCAGCGTGTCCGAGACCGGGATTCCGCCCACCGCCGCGGCCTCGGCGGCCTCCCGGTAACGTGCCCGGGCCGTGGCGTGATCGCCGCGCGCTTCGGCGACGCGGCCCAGCCCGGCGAGCGTACGCACCCGGTGGCCGAGGCTTCTGATCCAGTGGGGGTCGATTCGTTCCACGGCCTCGGCGTACAACCGTTCCGCCTCGTCCAGGTCGCCCTCCCCCAGCGCGATGTCGCCGAGCCCGCGCAGGGCGGCCCCCAAGCAGGTGGTGCTGCCGGCGCGGCGGGCAAGATCGGCGGCTTTCGCGTAGTCGGCGCGGGCCGCCTCCACGTCGTCGGCGGCGACAAGGTAGTCGCCCCGGTTGACCAGCAGATCGGCGGCGTCCTCCCGGGCGCCGAGCAGGCCGGTCAGGGTGAGGGCCTCGTCGGTCAGCGCGATCGCCCGCGCGTGGTCGCCGCGCCCGCCCGCCAGCCCGGCGAGCATGTCGAGAGCCAGCGCGGTGCCCCATCGGTCGCCGAGGACGCGGAACTCTTCGGCGGCCGCGCCGAAGTCCCGCTCCGCCGGTGCGACGTCCCTGTCCCCCAGGGCGCCGAAGCCCGACACGTATCGGGCGACGGCTCGCGCCCACGGCTCGGGGCAGTCGTGCTGAGCCGACAGGAAGGTGAACGCGGCCCGCGCGGCGTTGCCGCCGCCGGCGTTGCGCATCATCCACAGCAACAGGGCCGCCGGATAGCGTCCCGCCCGATCGCCGGGCCAGGCGGCGGCCAGTGCCTTCTCCGCAGCCGGCCGGTGGCGTCGCCAGGTCTCGCGGTCGGACGCGGCGAGCAGCACGCACGTCGCGTACTCCTCTCCGAGGCCGTCCGGAGGCGTGTCACCGAGCGCGCCGAGCAGCCTGATCGCGTACGGCGCGACCGCGGCGGACACGCCGCGGATCCACAGGTACGCCGCGGCCGAGGCGAGCAGTTCCAGGGCCGTCGCGACGTCCGGAGCGTCGACCGCCCAGCGCACCGCCGAGAGCAGGTTCTCGTGCTCGGCCGCGACGATCGGCAGCCATTCCAGTTGCCCGGATCGCCGCAGATGCGGATCGGCCGTGCGCACCAGCTCCAGGAGGTGCCGGGCGTGGGCGTGCCGCGCCGAGTCGCTTTCGCCTGCTTCGTCGAGCCGCTCCGCGCCATAGGCGCGGATCGTCTCCAGCATCCGGTAACGGCCCCGGGAGACCTCCAGGAGCGACTTGTCGACGAGCGAATCCAACGTCTCGGCGTCCGTGCCGCAGACCCGCCGTGCCGACTCCGCCGTCGCACTCGCGGCGAAGACGGTGAACCGCCGTGCGGCTCGCTGCTCGGGTTCGGAGAGCAGGTCCCAGCTCCACGCGACCACCGAGCGCAGCGTGCGGTGCCGGTTGTCGGCCGGGCGGCTGCCGCGGGCCGCGACCCCGAGCCGGTCGTTGAGCCGTCCCTCGAGTTCGCCGAGGTCCAGCGTGCGCAGCCGCGCCGCGGCGAGTTCGATGGCCAGCGGCAGGTCGTCCAGGGCCGCGCAGATCCGCCGTACGCGCTGGGGATCCGCGGCGAAACCGCGCCGCACGGCGCGGGCCCGGTCGGTGAACAGCCGCACCGCCGCGTCCCCGCCGAGCGGACGCACCTGGTGCAGGTGTTCGCCGATGACGCCCAGCGGTTCACGGCTCGTGGTCAGCACCCGCAGCCGCGGACAGGCCGCCAGCAGCCGCGCCGCCAGCGCGGCCGCGTCCTCGACCACGTGCTCGCAGTTGTCCAGCACGAGCAGGAGCACCCGGTCCGACAGCGCCGCGATCAGGCGGTCGACCGGCGTCCGCGGGCCGTCCCCCACCTGCAGTCCGCGCTCGCGCAGGCCGAGCGCGCCGAGCACCGCCCGTGGCAGCCCGGCGCCGTCGCCCAGCGCCGCCAGCTCCACGAAGCACACCTCGCCGGCCTCCGCTGCGGCGACCTCGGCCGACAACCGCGTCTTGCCGACGCCGCCAGGGCCCAGCAGCGTGACCAGCCGGGCCACCCGCAGCAGGCCGGCGACCTCATCCACCTCCTCGTCGCGGCCGACGAAAGAGGTCAGCGGGGCGGGCGGCGCGGCCGGCGACGGCGAGGGATCGGCACTCAGCAACTCGTGGTGCAGCGCGACCAGCTCGGCCGAAGGATCGGCGCCCAGCTCCTCCGCCAGGCGCCGCCTGGTCTCCTCGAACACGACCAGCGCCTCGGCCTGCCCGCCCTCGGCGGACAACGCGCGCATCAGCAACCCGGCCGGCCGTTCCCTGAGCGGGTGACAGCCCACGAGCTCACGCAACTCCGCGACGGCGGCGCGATGCCCACCGAGCCGCAGCTCGCCCTCGATCCGGTCTTCCAACGCCGCCAGCCGCAGCTCCTCCAGCCGCATCGCGGCGGCCCGGGCCGTCCCGCTCTCGGTGAGCTCGGCCAGCGCGGGTCCTCGCCACAGGTCCAGCGCCTCGCGCAGCAGCGCCACGGCCCGTTCCGCCTCGCCGTCGCGCAGCGCCTCCCGGCCCTGCCCGGCCAGCCGCTCGAACCGGCGGGCGTCGACGTCGTCGTCCGCGGCCACGATCCGATATCCGGCGCCGGTCCGTTCGATCGCGGCCGCCGCCCCCAGCGCGGCGCGCAGCCGGGACACCTGGGATTGCAGCGCGTGGGCCGACAGCAGGCCGTCCGGATCGATGTCCCCGGCCAGCCGGTCGGACGGCACGACCTGACCGGGGCGGATCAGCAACAGCGCCAGCAGCGCGCGCCGCGCCGGTCCGCCCAGCGGGACCTCGGTCCCGTCGTCGTGCCACGCCCGGGTCTCACCGAGGATTCCGAACCGCATGCCCGCGATTATCCACCGCGGGCCCGATCATGGAGATCATCACAGGGACGTACCGCTACAGGTCGAGAAGGCGCTCCAGGCCCACGGTGAGGCCGTCGAGCCCCTGCACCCGGCGTACGCCCAGCAGGACGCCCGGCGTGAACGACGCCCGGCTCATCGTGTCGTGCCGGATCGTGAGGGTCTCCCCCGCGCCGCCGAGGATGACCTCCTGGTGGGCGATCAGCCCGGCCAGCCGTACGGCGTGCACGTGGACGTCGCCGACCGTCGCGCCCCTGGCGCCGTCGAGCGCGGTGGTGGTCGCGTCGGGCGACGGGCCGAGCCCGGCCTCGTGCCGCGCCTGCGCCACCAGTTCCGCCGTACGGCGGGCGGTGCCCGAGGGAGCGTCGGCCTTGTGCGGGTGGTGCAGCTCGACGATCTCGACCGACTCGAAGTGCTTGGCCGCCTGCGCGGCGAAGTGCATCATCAGCACGGCCGCGATGCCGAAGTTGGGGGCGATGAGCGCGTTGGTTCCGGGGTTGGCGGCCAGCCAGCCCCGCACGGTCTCCAGCCGCTCGGCGTCGAAGCCGGTCGTGCCCACGACCGTGTGGATGCCGCGGGAGATGCACCACTCGAGGTTGCCCATGACGACGCCGGGGTGGGTGAAATCCACCACCACTTCGGCAGCGGTCAGCGCGTCGAGCGGGTCGTCCTTGTCGACCTCCGCCACGAGCTCCAGGTCATCGGCCGCCGCGACGGCCTTGCACACTTCCACACCCACGCGCCCTCTGGCGCCGAGAACACCGACCTTAATCACGGGCCAAGGCTATACGTCACGGTGGGAGGCGGGACGGCGAGGAGCGGTCCGACGCGGCCGAGTCCCCGTACGGCGGGAAAACCCCGCCCCCGGCGACAGCCGTTGATAAATTGTCCTCCCATGTCCCCTCTGCGGATCGAGCGGGTGACCGACGCCACTCTCCAGGACTGGCGGCACGCCCACAACGTGATCATCCCCGACGACCCGCTGACCCTCGACGAGGTACGTGAGCGCGCCGGGCGCAACCATCTCGAGGTGGCCTACGCCGACGGCGAGCTGATCGGATGCTCGACCGTGCGCCCGCCCAGGGACGGCTCGCCGGTCGCGACCGTGATCGTGCGCGTGCTCCCCGCCCATCGGCGGCGGGGCTACGGCGAGGAGATGTACGCGCGGTCGGCGGCTCACGCCCGCGCACTGGGCGCGAGCGTGGTCGAGACCGTGGTGCTGGCGTCCAACACCGACGGGCTGCGCTTCGCCGAGTCCCACGGCTTCACCGAGGTGGACCGCTATCACCCGCCCGAGGGCGGCGGCCCGTTCATCACCCTGAGCAAGTCTTGAGCCGGGCGACGCCGGAGGCCGCGCCGGTGCGGAAAGGGCTCCGGCGCGGCCTCCGACGGCACGCTCAGGCGATGGCGAAGCCGAAGTCCTTGTCGGAATAGGGCCCGATCACGGCGAGCGTCAGCGGCCGGTTGAGGATGTCCCCGGCGACCGCCGCGATCTCCTCGGGGGTGACCGCCTCGATCCGCCCGAGCACCTCGTCGACCGTCATGAGCCGTTCGTACACGAGCTCGCTCTTGCCGATCCTCGACATGCGTGAGCCGGTGTCCTCCAGGCCGAGCACGAGCCCGCCCCGCATCTGGCCCTTGCCGCGGGCGATCTCCTCGTCGGTGATGCCCTCCGCCAGGACCCTGGCCACCTCGTCACGGCAGATCTTCAGCACGTCGTCCACCTTCGAGGGCAGGCAGCCCACGTAGATGCCGAACTGCCCGGTGTCGGCGTACTGCGAGGTGTAGCTGTAGGCGCTGTAGGCCAGACCGCGTTTCTCCCTGATCTCCTGGAACAGGCGCGACGACATGCCGCCGCCGAGCGCCGCGTTCAGGACGCCGAGGGCGAAGCGCCGGTCGTCGTTGCGGTGGACGGCGGTCATGCCGAGCACCAGGTTGGCCTGCTCGGTGGGCCGGTCGAGCACCCGGACACCCGTCCGCACGTCCACGCCGGGACCGCCGATGCGCGGGGACGCCGGCGCGGCGGAGCCGCCCAGCGCACCCGCCCGTTCGTACGCCGCCGCGACCAGCGCGACCACCCGCTCGTGGTCGACGTTGCCCGCCACCGACACGACCGTGCGGGGCGGGACGTAGAACCGCTGGTAGTACTCGTGGATGCGGTCACGGGTGAGCGCGTTGATCGACTCCTCGTTGCCGAGGATCGGGCGGCCGATGGGCGTGTCGCCGTACAGCTCGGCGGAGAACTGCTCGTGCACCACGTCGGAGGGATCGTCGTCGTGCATGGCGATCTCCTCCAGGATCACGCCGCGCTCCGACTCCACGTCCTCCTCGGTGATCAGCGAGGAGGTCACCACGTCGGCGAGCACGTCGATCGCCACAGGCAGGTCCTCGTCGAGCACCCGGGCGTAGTAGCAGGTGTACTCCTTGGCGGTGAACGCGTTGATCTCCCCGCCGATGCCCTCGATGGACGCCGAGATCTCCATGGCGTCACGCGTGGGCGTGCCCTTGAAGAGCAGGTGCTCGAGGAAGTGGGTGGCCCCCATGTGCTCGGGGGCCTCGTCACGCGACCCGATGCCCACCCACAGGCCGACCGCCACGCTGCGCACGGTCGGCATCGTCTCGGTCACGACCCGAAGGCCGCCGGGAAGGACGGTGCGGCGGATGACCCCCGCGCCGTCCTTGCCCGGAAACAGTGTCTCGGTCGTCACGAGTTGCGCTCGTCCCGGCCACCACGGGTGCGGCTGCGGCTGCGGCGCGGAGCCCGCGGCTGCTCCTCCTCGGCCGGCGCGGCGGCGGCCTCGGGGGCCTCGGCGGCCGGGGCGCCGTCGTCCGCGGCGCCGTTCTCACCGGCCTTCTCGGCGGCCTCCTTCTCGACCACCTCGACCGGGACCAGCGAGAGCTTGCCGCGCGAGTCGATCTCCGCGATCTCCACCTGGATCTTCTCGCCGACGTTCATGACGTCCTCGACGTTCTCGATCCTGCGGCCGCCGTGCAGCTTGCGGATCTGCGAGACGTGCAGCAGACCGTCCTTGCCCGGCAGCAGCGAGACGAACGCGCCGAATGCGGCGATCTTGACGACCGTGCCCAGGTAACGCTCGCCGACCTCCGGCATGTGCGGGTTCGCGATGCCGTTGATCAGCGTGCGGGCGGCCTCGGCGGACGGGCCGTCGGTGGCGCCGATGTAGATCGTGCCGTCGTCCTCGATGGTGATCTCGGCGCCCGTGTCGTCCTGGATCTGGTTGATCATCTTGCCCTTGGGGCCGATGACCTCGCCGATCTTGTCGACCGGGACCTTGATCGTGATGATGCGCGGCGCGGTCGGGTTCATCTCCGCCGGGGCGTCGATGGCCTCCTGCATCACGTCGAGGATCGCCAGCCGGGCGCCCCTCGCCTGCTTCAGCGCGGCGGCGAGCACGTGGGCCGGGATGCCGTCCAGCTTGGTGTCGAGCTGGAGCGCGGTGATCAGGTCCTTGGTGCCGGCGACCTTGAAGTCCATGTCGCCCATGGCGTCCTCGGCGCCGAGGATGTCGGTCAGCGTGACATAGGTGTCACCCTCGCCGATGAGGCCCATCGCGATGCCGGCGACCATCTCCTTCAGCGGCACGCCCGCGTCGAGCAGCGCCATCGTGGAGGCGCAGACCGACCCCATGGAGGTCGAACCGTTCGACCCGAGCGCCTCCGACACCTGCCGGATGGCGTACGGGAACTCCTCGCGCGTCGGCAGCACGGGGATCAGCGCCCGCTCGGCCAGCGCGCCGTGGCCGATCTCGCGGCGCTTCGGCGAGCCGACGCGGCCCGTCTCACCCGTGGAGTACGGCGGGAAGTTGTAGTTGTGCATGTAGCGCTTGGTCCGCTCGGGATTGAGCGTGTCGATCATCTGCTCCATGCGCAGCATGTTCAGCGTGGTGATGCCGAGGATCTGGGTCTCGCCCCGCTCGAAAAGGGCCGAGCCGTGCACCCGCGGCACCACGTGGACCTCGGCGTTGAGCTGCCGGATGTCCTTGGGCCCGCGGCCGTCGATGCGGACGCCCTCGCTGATGACGCGCTCACGCATCAGCTTCTTGGTCAGCGACCGGAACGCGGCGCCGATCTCCTTCTCGCGGCCCTCGAAGTCGGGCAGCAGCTTCTCCGCCGCCAGCAGCTTGACGCGCTCGATCTCCAGCTCGCGCTCCTGCTTGCCGGCGATCGTCAGCGCCGAGGCGAGCTCGCTCTTGACGGCGGCGGTCACGGCCTCCAGGGCGTCGTCCTGGTAGTCGAGGAAGATCGGATACTCGGCCGTCGGCTTGGCTGCGACCTGGGCCAGCTTCGACTGCGCCTCGCAGAGCACCTTGATGAACGGCTTGGCGGCCTCCAGGCCCTGGGCCACGACCTCCTCGGTCGGGGCGACCGCGCCCTCGGCGACCAGCTTCAGCGTGTCGCGGGTCGACTCGGCCTCGACCATCATGATCGCGACGTCGCCGTCGGCCAGGACGCGCCCGGCGACGACCATGTCGAAGGTGGCGCGCTCCAGCTCGGTGTGGGCCGGGAACGCCACCCACTGGCCGTCGATCAGCGCGACGCGCACGCCGCCGATCGGGCCCGAGAACGGCAGCCCGGCGAGCTGCGTGGACATGCTCGCGGCGTTGATCGCGATCACGTCGTACAGGTGCTCGGGGTGCAGGGCCATGACCGTCGCGACGATCTGGATCTCGTTGCGCAGGCCCTTCACGAACGACGGGCGCAGCGGCCGGTCGATGAGGCGGCAGGTGAGGATCGCGTCCTCGGACGGCCTGCCCTCCCGGCGGAAGAACGAGCCGGGGATGCGGCCGGCCGCGTACATCCGCTCCTCGACGTCGACCGTGAGCGGGAAGAAGTCCAGGTTCTCCTTGGGATGCTTGGACGCGGTGGTCGCGGACAGGATCATCGTCTCGTCGTCCAGGTACGCGACGGCGCTACCCGCCGCCTGCTGGGCGAGCCGCCCGGTCTCGAACCTGATCGTGCGCGTGCCGAATGGACCGTTGTCGATAACGGCCTCTGTGCTGTGGACACCCTCCACGGGGGACCTCCTCTTCGGATCGGTCTCCCACGTCCTGGGTTGCCGGGCTCCCCGTTCAGGTGCAGTGCCGGTCTTCGATCGAAGCGCCCGGTCCGTCCGTACGGCTGTCGCCGTGGCGACCGGGGGCCACTACCGAGGACCGGCCCTCTCACGCCGCGGGATCGCGCTGCGGCTTGCTTGCGGACGCGGGGCAGTTGGTCTCGGCTGTTCAGTTGTTGTGCTCGGGCCGATTGTGGCCCGGTTCTCATTGTGGCCGGTTATGGAAAAGGAGCGGCGAAGAATCGCCGCTCCTTCCTCACCTTATCGGCGAAGGCCAAGCCGCTCAATGAGGGAGCGGTAGCGGGTGATGTCCTTGGCCTGCAGGTACTTCAGCAGCCGGCGGCGGCGGCCCACCAGAAGGAGCAGACCACGACGGCTGTGGTGGTCGTGCTTGTGCGTCTTCAGGTGCTCGGTGAGGTCGCTGATCCGCTTGCTCAGAAGCGCGATCTGGACCTCCGGCGACCCGGTGTCACCCTCGGTGGTGCCGTACTCGCCGATGATGGCCTTGGTGGTAGCGGCGTCAAGCGACACTGCTTCTCCGTTCTGATGAAGTGGCACGCGCAACGATTCCAAGCCCGCGAACGACCGTGCGTGCCTACAGTCGCCGTGACAGGACAGCCGGGCGGCTCACGCCACCTGAACATGGCTGACATACAACCCTACCAGCTCGGCGGACACACCCTGTCACGACGCGCCACACAGAAGGTTCAGGAAGTGAGCTCGCGGGCCCGGGCCACGTCGTCGTGCATCTGCTCGATCAGCGCCTCGATCGAGTCGAACCTGAGCGTGTCGCGCAGCCGCTCGCCGAAGTCCACGGCCACGTGCGCGCCGTAGAGGTCCAGATCGTCGCGGTCCAGCGCGTACGCCTCGACCGTGCGCTCCACCCCGTCGAACGTGGGGTTGGTCCCGATCGAGATCGCGGCCGGCCAGCGCTCCCCCTCGTACGGCGAGGGGCTCTGGGTGCACTGCAGCCAACCCGCGTAGACGCCCTCGGCGGGAATCGCGGTGTGCTGCGGCGACTCCACGTTGGCGGTGGGGAAGCCGAGCGCCCGGCCGCGCTGGTGGCCGCGGACCACCACGCCCTCCACCCGGTGGGGGCGGCCCAGCAGGGCCGCGGCGCCCGCGACGTCCCCCACGGCCAGCCGCTCCCGGATCAGCGTGGAGGAGATGGCGTCGCCGTCGCTGACCAGGGGAACGGCTTCGGCCGTGTAGTCGTACTTCTCCCCCAGCGTCCGCAGCGTCTCCACGTCGCCCGACGCCTTGTGGCCGAAGCGGAAGTTCTCCCCCACCACGACCCCCGCGGCGTGCAGCCGGTCGACCAGAGCCGTCTGGACGAACTCGTCCGGCGACATCCGGGAGAACTCCAGCGTGAACGGCAGCACGCACACCGCGTCCACGCCCAGCGCGAAGAGCAACTCGGCCCGGCGGTCGGTGGTGGTCAGCCGCGGCGGGTGGCTGCCGGGCCGTACGACCTCGTCGGGGTGCGGGTCGAAGGTGACCGCCACGGCGGGCAGCCCCAGATCGCGGGCCATGTCCACCGCGCGGGCCACCATGCGCTGGTGACCGAGATGCACCCCGTCGAACACGCCGATCGTGACGACGGACCTGCCCCAGTCCTGCGGGACCTCGTCCAGCCCGTGCCAGCTCTGCACCTCGACCTCGCTTCTGTGTCCAATTGCCACGCCTTGCCTCGGCGGCTCGGGCGCCTGCGGTCCGTCGGCGCGCAGTAGACAAGACTGCCATGCCCCAGGGGGTGCCGGGGAACCAGGGTGCCGGGGAACCAGCCCCGGCGTCAGGAGACGAAGACCACCAGAGGCCGGGCGGTCCCGCCGCGCTCCTCGGCGAGCGCGAGCAGCGCACCGTCCGGCCCGAAGACGCCGATCGGGCCGGGCCCGAGGCCCGCCCCACGCAGCCTGCCGCCGTGCGCGACCAGCCGCGCCTCGTCCTCGCCCACGTCCCTGCGGGGGAAGGCCGCCGCCACCGCGTCGGCCATCGGCATGATCACACACTCCCGCGCGAGGTCCTCGATCGTACGGGCGGCCTCGATGCCGTACGGCCCGACCCGGGTGCGGCGCAGCCGGGTGAGGTGGCCGCCGACGCCGAGCGACGCGCCGAGGTCGCGGGCGAGGGCCCGGATGTAGGTGCCGCTCGAGCACGTGATCACGGCGTCCAGGTCCACCGTGTCCGGGGTTCGCCTGATCTCCCCGACCTCGAAGGCGTGGATCGTGACCGGCCGGGCGGCCAGCGCGACCTCCTCGCCGGCACGGGCCCGTTTGTAGGCCCGCTGCCCGTCGACCTTGATGGCGCTCACCTGCGGCGGCACCTGCATGATCTCGCCGGTCAGGGCCGCGACGCCCTCGCGCACCTGCTCGTCGGTCACGTGCCCGGCGGGCGTGGTGGCGACCGTCTCGCCCTCGGCGTCGTCGGTGTTGGTCGTCACGCCGAGGCGGATCGTCGCCTCGTAGACCTTCTCGGTCAGCGCGAGGTGCCCGAGGAGGCGGGTCGCCTTCTCCACCCCTATAACCAGCACACCGGTCGCCATCGGATCGAGTGTGCCGGCGTGGCCGACCTTGCGGGTGCCCGCGATGCCGCGCATCTTGCCGACGACGTCGTGCGACGTCCAGTCGGCCGGCTTGTCCACGATGATCAGACCGCTCGGCGGCGGCGTTCTTCTGGCCTGCGTTCTTCTCGGCTGAGCCGTGCTCATGACGATTTCCAATGCGAGATCACGGGGGCGGGGTCGGGGTGAGGAGAGGGCGCAGGGCGGCCATGGTGTCCGTCACGGACAGCGCCGAGGAGAAGCCGCCGGCGCGCGTGTGGCCGCCGCCCCCGAGCGCGGCGCAGGCACGTGCCACGTCCACCGCGCCCTTCGACCGGGTCGAGACGTTCCAGCCGCCCTCGTCGTCCTCCTTGAGCACGACCGCTATCTCCGCCTCGTCGACCCGGCGCACGACGTCGATCACGCCTTCCACCTCGTCGTACGGCAGGCCCTCCGCGGCGCGGTCGGCGCGGCTCACGTAGGTCCACACCAGGCCCAGCCCGCCCGCGGCGTCCGGCTCCAGAGTGGCCCGGCCGAGCGCCGTGCCGAGCACCCGCAGGTACGCGAAGGGCGAGCGGTCCCACAGCTCCCTGGCGATCTCCTCGGGGCGCAGTCCCGTGGCCAGCAACCGACCGGCCATGGCGTGGGCGGCCGGAGTGGTGATGGAGTGCCGGAAGGAGCCGGTGTCGGTCACCAGCCCCGCGTACAGGCAGGTGGCGACATCCCGGTCGATCGGGAGGCCGAGCCCGCGGATGAGCTCTTCGACGACCATCGTGGTCGAGGCGGCCGAGGGGTCCACCAGGTGAACCGTCCCGAAGCGGGTGTTCGACACGTGGTGGTCGATCACGACGAGTTCGCCGGCCTTGCCCGCGTGCGGCGCGAGCAGGCCCAGCCGTTCCATCGTGGACGCGTCGAAGCTGATCATCAGGTCGGGCTCGGCGGGGTAGGCCGACGGCTCGACCAGCAGGTGCTGCCCCGGCAGGAACCGCAGCAGCCGCGGCACGGCGAAGACGCGGTCGCCGAAGGACGCGACGACCTTCCTCCCGGTGCGCGCCAGCGCCAGCCCGAGGCCCAGCATCGAGCCGAGGGCGTCCCCGTCGGGGGACACGTGACAGGCGAGCGCGAGCGTGTCGGCGGCGCGGATCAGATCGATCGCGCGCCGCCAGTCCGCCTCGCCGACGGCGCTTTCGTTCGCGGTCACCGGGTGGGGCGTCCCGCCCGGCCGGTGGGCTCGTCCTCGCCCTCCTCCTCGGCCGCCTCGGCGTCGAGGTCCTCGGGCAAGCGGTAGGGGTCGGCGTCCCCGGCGAACTGCGCGCCCTCCGCCTGTCGGGCGATCTCCGCGTCCTTCGCCCTGGCCAGTGCGAGCAGGTCGTTCATGTGACGGGCGCTGTCCGGGAGCGGGTCGTGCACGAACGTGAGGCCGGGGGTGTGCCGCAGGCCGGTCTGCCGGCCGACCTCGGACCGGATGATGCCCTTCGCGCTCTCCAGCGCGGCGGCCGTGTCGGCGCGCTCCGCCTCGGAGCCGAAAACCGTGTAGTAGACGGTCGCGTCGCTCAGGTCCGCGGTGACCCTGGCGTCGGTCACCGTCACGAACCCGAGCCGCGGATCCTTGATCCGCCGCTCCAGCATCTCCGCGACCACCTGCTGGATGCGATCGGCCAGCTTTCTGGCACGCGCTGCGTCCATGCTCACGCTCCCTCGTATCTGTACGGCTGACGCGCGGGCCCCCGGCGTCTATTCCTCGTGGTCGTTGAAGAGCCGCCGCCGCGCGGACAGCAACTCGATCTCGGGGTGGTAGGCGACGAGTCGTTCGCAGGCGTCCAGCACCTCGTCGCAGTTGGCCGCGGACGCCGACACGACGGCGATGCCGATCTCGGCGCGCCGGTGCAGGTCGAGGTGGCCCGCCTCGGCGACGGCGACGGCGGGATACTTACGCTGGATCTCGGCGACGAGCGGCCGGACCACCGAGCGCTTCTGCTTCAGCGAACGGACGTCGCCGAGCAGGATGTCAAGAGTAAGAGCACCGATGAACATGGGGTTGTCACCACGTCACGGACGACCGCCGCCGCCCCCGCGTGTGGCGGGGGCGGCGGTCCGGTGCGTCAGACGCGCGGCTTCTCCTGCATCTCGAACGTCTCGATGACGTCCTCGATCTTGATGTCGCTGTAGCCGACACCGATACCGCACTCGAAGCCCTCGCGGACCTCGGTCGCGTCGTCCTTGAAGCGGCGCAGCGACGAGACGGTGAGGTTGTCGGCCACCACGACGCCGTCGCGGATGAGCCGGGCCTTGCTGTTGCGGGTGATCACGCCCGAGCGGACGATCGAGCCGGCGACGTTGCCGATCTTCGGGACCTTGAAGACCTCGCGGATCTCGGCGGTGCCGGTCCTGACCTCCTCGAACTCCGGCTTGAGCATGCCCTTGAGGGCCGCCTCGATCTCCTCGATCGCCTGGTAGATGACCGAGTAGTACCGGATGTCCACGCCTTCGCGCTCGGCCAGGTCGCGCGCCCGCACCTCGGGACGCACGTTGAAGCCGATGATGACGGCGTTGTCGTCGCCCATCGCCAGGTTGACGTCGTGCTCGGTGATGGCGCCGACCGCGCGGTGGAGCACCCGCAGGCGCACCTCCTCGCCGACGTCGATCTTGAGCAGCGCGTCCTCCAGGGCCTCGACGGAACCGGAGACGTCACCCTTGATGATGAGCTTGAGCTCGTCGACCTGGCCCTTCTCGAGGTCCTTGAACAGCTCCTCGAGGGTGCGACGGCGGCCGGACTTGGCCATGTCGGCGATCCGCTGCCTGGCCGCCCGCTGCTGGGCGATCTGGCGGGCCATGCGGTCGTCGGTGACGACGATGAAGTTGTCACCGGCGCGCGGGACGGCCGTCAGACCGAGGACCAGGACCGGACGCGACGGGTCGGCCTCGTCGACCGTCTCGCCGTTGTCGTCCAGCATGGCGCGGACGCGGCCGAACGCCTCACCACAGACGATCGAGTCGCCCACCCGCAGCGTGCCGCGCTGCACGAGCACGGTCGCCACCGGGCCGCGGCCCTTGTCGAGGTGCGCCTCGATCGCGAGGCCCTGGGCGTCCATCTCCGGGTTGGCCCGCAGATCGAGCTCGGCGTCCGCGGTCAGCAGGATGGCCTCGAGCAGGTTGTCGATGCCGACGCCCTGCTTTGCGGAGATGTCCACGAACAGGGTGGAGCCGCCGAACTCCTCGGCCACCAGGCCGTACTCGGTGAGCTGGGCCCGCACCTTGGTGGGGTCCGCGCCCTCCTTGTCGATCTTGTTGACGGCCACCACGACCGGGACGTTCGCCGCCTGGGCGTGGTTCAGCGCCTCGATGGTCTGCGGCTTCACACCGTCATCGGCCGCGACCACCAGCACCGCGATGTCGGTGGCCTGCGCACCACGGGCACGCATGGCGGTGAACGCCTCGTGACCGGGGGTGTCGATAAAGGTGATCTTCCGGTGCTCGCCCTCGTGCGTCGTCGCCACCTGGTAGGCGCCGATGTGCTGGGTGATGCCGCCGGCCTCGCGGGCCACCACGTTGGTGTGGCGGATCGCGTCGAGCAGCTTCGTCTTACCGTGGTCGACGTGACCCATGACGGTCACCACCGGCGGACGCGGCGCAAGGTCGCCCTCGTCGCCCTCGTCCTCGCCGAACTCGATCTTGAAGGACTCGAGAAGCTCGCGGTCCTCCTCCTCCGGGCTGACGACCTGGACGTTGTAGTCCAGCTCGGCGCCGAGAAGCTGCAGCGTCTCCTCGTTGACCGACTGGGTCGCCGTCACCATCTCGCCGAGGTGCAGCATGATCTGCACGAGCGAGGCGGGGTTGGCGCCGATCCGGTCGGCGAAGTCCGACAGGGACGCGCCCCGCGGGAGGCGGATGCTCTGACCGCCGCCACGCGGAACCTGCACGCCGCCGATCGCCGGGGCCTGCATGTTGTCGAACTCCTGGCGCCTCTGGCGCTTGGACTTGCGGCCACGGGTCGGACGGCCACCCGGACGCCCGAACGCGCCCGCCGTGCCGCCACCGCGGCCACGGCCACCGCCGCCACCCGGACGGCCGGCGAAACCGCCGCCGCCACCGCCAGGACCGCCACCGGGACCACCGGGGCGACCGGCACCCGTGGCGCCGGGACGCGGACCGCCGAAGCCCCCACCGGGACGACCGCCGCCGCCACCCGGACGGCCACCGCCGCCGGGACCGCCGGGACGACCGCCGCCGCCACCCGGACGGCCACCGCCGCCGGGACCGCCGCCCGGCGCGGCCGGACGGCCCTGCGGCATCATCATCGGGTTCGGACGCGGACCACCGGGACGCGGACCACCCGCGCCGGGACCCGGACGCGGACCGCCCATGCCCGGCCCGGGACGCGGACCCGCGGGTCCGGGACGCGGGCCACCGGCGCCCGGAGCGCCGGAACGTGCACCCGGCGGACGCGGCATGCCCCCGTCGCGTGCGCCGTCACGACGCGGCTCGCGAGGAGCGCCGTCGCCACGCTCGGGACGATCCCCGCGGTCGGGACGACCGCCGTCGCGGCCGCCGGGCCGCGCGGGGCGCTGGCCCATGCCGCTAGCGTTCGAGGAGAACGGGTTGTTGCCCGGACGCGGGCCGCGCGGGCCCGGCTTGGGCCCGCCGGGACGCGGAGCGCCGCCGGTGGGCGCACCGGGACCTGCGGGTGCGCCACCCGGGCGCGGGGCCGGAGCCGGCCTGGGGCCGGGCTTCGGCGCACCGGCGCCGGGGACACTCGGCCTCGGACCGGCGGCCGCGGGACGCGAGGTCTCCGGACGCGGGGTCTCCGGACGAGGCGTCTGCGGACGGGCGGCCTCGGGGCGCGCCGCGTCCGGCTGTGACACCGGCGGGTGAGGCATCGGGACCGGACGCGGAGCGGGCCGCGGACCGGGCTTCGGGCCCGGCTTGGCCACCGCGCCGGTGGACTGGGAAACGGGCGCCTGCGGGGCGCCCCCGTTGGCCTGGCTCTCTGCCGGCCTCGGCGCAGGCTTCGGCTGCGCCGGACGGGCGGGCTTGCCCCCGCCCTTGGAGGCGTCACCCTTGAACGCCTCGGTCAGTTTGCGGACGACCGGCGCCTCTATCGTCGAGGACGCCGACCTCACGAACTCGCCCATTTCGGTGAGCTTGGCCATGACGACCTTGCTCTCGACCCCGAACTCCTTGGCGAGCTCGTATACGCGGACCTTCGCCACTGCACTCCCTAACTCGGCCCGGGAGGCTTGCAGTGCCGCCGGACCGTCGCTACCTGAACGTACTCATCGCCGCGTGCTCATCAGGCGCTCATAGCAATCTGACTCCGCCCATCAACTCGGCGTCCTACATGACAATTTCGTCGTGCCCTGGCTCCCGGAGCCGATACCGGGGGCCAGCGGTAACCATTCACCCGGACCGCTCCGGAGTCAACCCCTCCAAGTGAGCTTGCAAGAGCGACGTGTCAAGCGATCCCTCCGCGCGGAACGCGCGTGGGAACGCCCGGCGACGCTCGGCGAGCTCCAGACAGCGCGGGGACGGATGCAGTGAGGCACCGCGTCCCGGGAGCCGTCCTCGCAGGTCGGGGACGATTACTCCCTCGACCACGACCAGGCGGAGCAACTCGGACTTTACCGTGCGAACCCGGCAGCCCACACACGTTCTCAGCGGGGCTGCCTGGTAACCATATTCCAGCTTACCTCGCCGACGCATCAGCGGGATCAGCAGGTGCCTGCTCGGTGTCGGGCCGGATGTCGATCCGCCAGCCCGTCAGACGGTTGGCGAGGCGGGCGTTCTGCCCCTCCTTGCCGATCGCCAGGGACAACTGGTAGTCGGGCACGATGACACGCGCGGTGCGGTTGTCGGCGTCGACCACCTCGACACGGGAAACACGCGCGGGCGAGAGGGCATTCCCGACAAACTCGGCCGGATCCTCCGACCAGTCGATGATGTCGATCTTCTCGCCGTGCAACTCCGTCATGACGTTGCGCACGCGCGAGCCCATCGGGCCGATGCAGGCGCCCTTGGCGTTGACCCCGGGCTTGCGCGACCTCACCGCGATCTTGGTGCGGTGGCCGGCCTCACGGGCGATGGCCGCGATCTCCACCGTGCCGTCGGCGATCTCCGGCACCTCCAGCGCGAAGAGCTTCTTCACGAGGTTGGGGTGCGTGCGCGAGAGGGTCACCGACGGCCCCTTCGGGCCCTTCTTCACCTGCACGACGTAGCAGCGGATGCGCTCGCCGTGCGCGTACTCCTCACCCGGGACCTGCTCGTTGTGCGGCAGGATCGCCTCGATCTTGCCGAGGTCGACCAGCACCACCCGCGGGTCCTTGCCCTGCTGGATGACGCCCGCGACCAGCTCGCCCTCGCGGCTGGCGAACTCGCCGAAGTTGATCTCGTCCTCGGCGTCGCGAAGCTGCTGGAGGATCACCTGCTTGGCCGTGGTGGCGGCGATCCGGCTGAAGTTGGACGGAGTGTCGTCGTACTCACGCACGACGTCGCCGTTCTCGTCCAGCTCGGCGGCCCAGATGATCACGTGGCCCGTGTCGCGGTCCAGCTCGGCACGCGCCTTCTGCGCCGCGCCCTCCGTGCGGAAGTACGCGATCAGCAACGCGTCCTCGATCGCCTTGACGACCAGGTCGAAGGAGATGTCCTTCTCCCGCTCCAGGCTGCGCAGGACGCTCATGTCAATGTCCACAAGGCTCCCCCTAGCCCTCGTCGTCGGCGTCGTCGATGTCTTCGTCGACATCGAGGTCCTCATCAAGTTCGTCGTCGAGCCCGGCGTCGCGCCGGTTGAACTCGACCTGCACCCGGCCGCGCACCAGCTCGCCATAGGCGATGCGGCGCGCGCCGTCCAGCTCCACGCCGGTCTCGTCGGCCTCGGTCACCCGGCCCTCCACGGAGGTGCCGTCGCCCAGCTCCGCCTTCACCAGCCGGCCACGCGCCCGGCGCCAGTGGCGCGGCTCCGTGAGCGGCCTGTCGACTCCGGGAGAGGTGACCTCGAGGACGTACGGGCTGCCGCCGAGGACGTCAGCCTCGTCCAGCCGCTTGGAGACGGACTGGCTCACGTCGGCCACGTCGTCCAGGCTCACGCCGCCGTCCCGGTCCACCACGACGCGCACCAGCCGCCGGCGGCCCGCCGGTGTGACCGTCACGTCCTCCAGGTCGAAGCCCTCGGCGGCGACCACCGGGCCGAGCAGCTCAACCAGGCGGCCGCGTCGAGCGTCGCTGCCCATGCAGACCTCCCAATGACGTGTAACTAGCCCGATGTGCCAACAGCCTATCGACACCGGGAGGTGGAAACAGCGCCACACCCGAGCGGCGATCCGACACGTACACGATCATCATGGTCACGGGCGATGACCAGTGGGCGCCGCGCCGTACGATGCTGTGTCGTGAGACACAGCGGCGGGGCACGAGTGACGAGACGTGCGTTGCTGGGCTCCGCCGCCGTGGCCGGTCTGGCGGCGGGCTGTTCCTCGAGCCCGCGGAAACCGGCCGCACCGGCCGCACCGGATCCCCAGACCGTGCTGCTCACCTCGCTGATCGCGAACAAGGAGCAGCTGGTGTCGCTGTACGGGCGGGCCGTCGCCGCCCTGCCGGACCGTGCCGCCGACCTGGAGCCGTTCCGGCAGCGCCACACGGCCCATCTCCAGGCTCTGCGCGCGCTCCTGCCTCCCGGAAGCGGCCAGGGGCCGGCCTCCTCCAGCCCCGCACCTCCGGTCTCGCCGCCGGCGCCGGCGTCCGGCGCGTCACCGTCGGAAGGGCCGACCGCGGTCTCGGTCGGGGCGCTCAGGGACGCCGAGCGGCGCGCGGCGTCGGCGCGACCGGGGCAGATGGCGGCCGCCTCCCCCGCGCTCTCCCAGCTTCTGGCGAGCATCGGCGCCTGCGAGGCCGTTCACGTCGTCGCCCTGGGGAGGGTGCGTGGCTGAAAGCGCGACCGAGAACGCGACCGAGCCCGCCCGCGCTCCGGTCGTCGACGCGCTCGGCCGGGCCCTGTCCGCCGAGCACGCCGCCGTGTACGCGTACGGAGTGATCGGCGGGAGGACGAGCGGCGCGCTGCTGAGGCGCGCCACGGCGGGGTTCGACGCGCACCGGGCACGGCGCGACCAGCTTCGCGCGCTCATCGCCGAGCGGGGCGGCAGGCCCGCCGAGCCCGGCCCCACCTATCGCCTGCCCTTCGAGGTGCGCGAAACCGCCGACGCGGTGCGCCTGGCCGTGCTCGTGGAGCAGCGGGTCACCACCGCCTACCTGGAGCTCGCGGCCGACCGTGACCCGGCGCTGCGGCGGATCGCCGCGCTGGCCGCGCAGGAGTGCGCGACCCGGGCGTACGGCTGGCAGCCGCGGATCGCGGCGTTCCCCGGCATGGACGCGAGCGGTGCCGACTTCGACGTCGCCGTCCCCGATCCGGGGGCCGGGTCCCCGTCGGCGGCCTCCTCAGGACCTGCGGGGTCCGCAGAGGCGCCCGGGCAGGAGGCCCAGCCGGAGCCGTCCGCGCCGGACGGCCAGTAGACGGCGCGGGCCACGGGCCCACGGCCATGAGCGGCTCCCGCACAGGAAGCGGCTCGTGCGAAAGGCGGCGCCGCCGCCCCCTGGGGGACGGCGGCGCAGGCTGTCGGTGATCAGGGTGTCCGGTGATCAGACCCGGCAGGCGGCGAGGACGCGCTCGACAGCCTCGTCCAGCGGGATCTCCTCCTTGGTCCCGGCGACCCGGTCGCGCAGCTCGACCACGCCGTTGGCCAGGCCCCGGCCGACGATCAGGACGGTGGGCATGCCCAGCAGCTCGGAGTCCTTGAACTTGACGCCGGGCGACACCCCCGGACGGTCGTCCACGAGCACCCGAAGCCCTCGCCCCTCCAGGGCCTCGGCGAGCGTGCCGGCGACCTCGATCTGGTTCTCCTTGCCGGTGCCGACGACGTGCACGTCGGCGGGCGCCACCTCCCTGGGCCACACCAGGCCCAACTCGTCGTGGCGCTGCTCGGCGAGCACGGCCACCGCCCGGGACACCCCGACGCCGTACGAGCCCATGGTGATGCGGATGGGCTTGCCGTCGGGCCCGAGCGCGTCGAGCTGGGCGGCGTCGGCGTACTTGCGGCCGAGCTGGAAGATGTGGCCGATCTCGATGCCCCGGTCGATGGACAGCGGGTGCGCGCAGCGGGGGCAGGAGTCGCCCGCCCGCACCTCGGCGGCCTCGATCGTGCCGTCGGGCTGGAAGTCGCGGCCCGCGACCACGTGCGCGGCGTGCTTGCCCGGCTCGTTGGCGCCCGTCACCCAGGCCGAGCCGTCCACCACACGCGGGTCGACCAGGTAGGTGATGCCCAGGTCCCTGAGCACCTGCGGGCCGATGTAGCCGCGCACCAGGCCGGGATGGCGGGCGAAGTCCTCGGCCTCGAAGATCTCCGGCACGCCGGGCGCGAGCGCCGCCTCCAGCCGCTTGAAGTCGACCTCGCGGTCGCCGGGCACGCCGACGATCACGGTCTTGACCTCGTCGGACCCGGGCGTGCGCACCTTGACGACGAGGTTCTTCAGCGTGTCGGCGGCGGTGATGCCGAGGCCGTGCCGCTCGTTGACGTACGTCACCAGCGACTCGATCGTCGGGGTGTCGGGCGTGTCGAGCACCCTCATGGGCGGCTGCTCGGCGGTGACGGCGGGCGGCGCGGGCGTGACGACGGCCTCGGCGTTCGCCGCGTAGCCGCAGTTGTGGCAGGCCACGAACGTGTCCTCACCGGTCGGGCAGGGGGCGAGGAACTCCTCGGAGGCCGACCCGCCCATCGCGCCCGACATCGCGAAGCAGATCTTGTAGTCGATGCCGAGGCGCCCGAAGATGCGGATGTACGCCTCGCGGTGCATCTCGTAGGACCGCTTCAGGCCGTCGTCGTCGAGGTCGAAGGAGTAGGAGTCCTTCATGACGAACTCGCGGCCCCGCAGGATGCCGGCCCGGGGCCGGGCCTCGTCGCGGTACTTCGTCTGGATCTGGTACAGCGTGACGGGATAGTCCTTGTAGGAGGAGTACTCCCCCTTCACCATGTCGGTGAACATCTCCTCGTGGGTCGGCCCGAGAAGATAGTCGGCGCCCTTGCGGTCCTTGAGCCGGAACAGCGTGTCGCCGTACTCGGTCCAGCGGCCGGTGGGCTCGTAGAAGTCCCGGGGCAGCAGCGCGGGGAACAGCACCTCCTGCGCGCCCATCCGGTCCATCTCCTCGCGCACGACCCGCGCGACGTTCTCCAGCACGATCTTGCCGAGCGGCAGCCAGGAGTAGATGCCGGGGGCGACCCGGCGGATGTAGCCGGCGCGGACGAGCAGCTTGTGGCTCGGCACTTCCGCGTCCGCCGGATCCTCACGCAGGGTGCGCAGGAACAGGGTCGACATACGCAGCAGCACGGCTACTCCTTGCTCGTGAGAGGCCTCGTCCGCAGCGTCTCCCCGGGGTCCCGCGATGAGGATCTCCTCGCGGCCCCTGGGAGACGATCTGAGAGACGAGACGAAGACGATGTGCTTCCAAGGCTATCGACTCGGGACACCCGTCGCCTCCCCGTAAGCGACGCCGTCACGTACGCGCCGCGCGGGACGGCCGGAGGTCAGCCGCCGAGCAGTTCCTCCCAGTGCCGGCGGGACCGCCCGCCCGTGCCGACGGGGCCGGCCGGGCCGTCGAGCGCCGCGGCCATCCGCCACAGGCCGGCCCTCGTCCGCAGCCGGTCCATGCCGACCGGGTCGATGGCCCGCAGCACGAAGGTGACGCCCATCACGTTCAGCATCGCCGTCGACGCGGTCGCCGGGCCCGCGGGCGCCGCCGGCGCGGCGTCCGGCCCCGGCTCGCCGATCCGCTCCAGGAGCAGCGCCGCCACCTCGGCGGCGTACGGGCCGTCGCGCCACTCGATGTGCCAGGAGCGGTCGGTGCCCCGCCACCACGTGAGGTCGCGGCACGCCTCCAGCGTCTCGGCCTCGCTCGACAGGGCGGCCATGACCCGCCCCAGCGCCTCGTACCTGAGCCCGTCCGGCCCGGAGCCGTGCGGCGGCGGCGCGCCGCCGCCGTCTTGACCGTTCTGCGGGCCGTACGCCGTGGCCGGTGAGGCCCCGGACTCGTCCCGCCCCCCGCGGAGTCCCCTCATGTCAGGGAGGGTGCCACCGCCCGGCCTTCTCGTCCGCGGGTTTCCCCGTCTTTTAGCCCCAGAGCCCACGGGCATCACTCTGATCGTGGCCGCCGGGTCGCCGCAACCCCGCGAAACATCACAACCCGGATGACAATCCGGTCCACGGCACGGCGTTCCCCTGGCAGGGCCACCGGCGGTGATAAAGAATCACTGGTAGGGAGTGTCCGCGGACACGATGCGGACGCTCCGCTGCCTGGAGGCCATGGTGACACTGCGCGTCGCGATCGTCGGTTCGGGCCCGGCCGGTATCTACACGGCCGAGGCGCTGGTCAAGCAGTCGCACGACCCCGTCGAGGTGGACGTCCTCGAACGCCTGCCGACGCCGTACGGGCTCGTCCGGTACGGCGTGGCGCCCGACCACACATCGATCAAGTCGATCGCCGGTTACCTTCGACGGGTGCTGGAGACCCCCGGAGTCCGCTTCCTGGGCGGCGTCGAGCTGGGCGCGGACCTCTCGGTGGACGATCTGCTGTCGTGTTACGACGCCGTCGTCTACTGCACCGGCGCGATGGTCGACAGGCATCTCGGCGTCCCGGGCGAGGACCTGCCGGGCAGCGTGGCGGCGACCGACTTCGTCAACTGGTACTGCGGCCATCCCGACGTCCCGCCGGACGCCTTCTCCCTCGACGCCGAGGAGGTCGTCGTCATCGGCGTCGGCAACGTCGCCGTGGACGTGGTCCGGATCATGGCCAAGACGGCCGACGAGCTGCGCGGCACCGACGTGCCCGAGGAGGTGCTCGACCGGCTCGCCGCCTCGAAGGTGAAGCGGATCCACATGGTCGGCCGGCGCGGCCCCGAGCACGCGAAGTTCACCCTGAAGGAGCTGCGCGAGCTCGGCGAGCTGCTTAACGCCGACGTCCTCACCTTCCCCGACGAGGTCGCGGTCTCCGACCTGACCACCCTGTCGCGGCAGGTGCGGGGCAACGTGGACGTGCTGCGCTCGTGGTCGGAGCGCAAGCCGGCCGACCGGCCCCGCCGCCTGGAGGTGCGCTTCTGGCTGCGCCCGGCGGAGATCCTCGGCGTGTCCCGGGTGGAGGGCGTACGTCTTGAGCGGACCCGGCTGGAGGACGGGCGGGTCGTCGGGACGGGCGATTTCGAGACGATCCCGGCGGACATGGTGATGCGCTCGGTGGGCTACCAGAGCGTGGCGCTGCCCGGGGTGCCGTTCGATCCGAGGTCGATGACGGTGCCGAACGTCGCCGGCAGGGCGGCGGACCGGCAGTACGTCGCGGGCTGGCTCAAGCGGGGGCCGACGGGCGTGATCGGGACCAACAAGTCCGACGCCGCGGAGACCGCGCGCACGCTGCTCGCCGAGGCGGTGCCGGGGACGGCGACCGCCCGGCTGGACGATCTACTCGCCGCGCGCGGGCTGAGCCCGGTGACGTACGAGGACTGGCTCGCGATCGAGGCCGCGGAGACCGCGCTGGCGGGCAGCCTCAGCAGGGGCGAGCGGGTGAAGCTGGTGGGCAGGGACGCGATGCTGGGCGCGTGCGGCCGGGTCGCCCGGCCGGGGGGCGCTTCCTGACGGGCGTCCCGGTCAGGACCAGTGCGCCGGCCGATGGTAGCGCGCGCCGTCCTGCGACGCTGAGTGATGACGTGTTCGTGGCGGGGCGTCTGCGAGGATCACCCCATGGAGACGACGCTGGCCGGCCCGGACGGGCTGCTCGACGGCTTCGCCGGCACCCATCGCGAGCAGCTCGCCCGGTTCCCCGTACGGGAACCCGCGTGGCAGCCGGTGCACACGGTGTACGTGCCCGCGGACCGGGTGACGGCGGAGATCGTCCAGCGGTGGCGGCACGCCGCCACCGATCTCCTCCACCGGCTCCTGTTCACCCCCGCCGAACTGGCCGCGCTGTTCGGGCTCGAGCCCGACCTGGCCTCGCCCGTGCACGACCGCGTACGCAGGAAGCTGCACGCCGAGCCCATCGAGGATCTGCGGATCGACTTCGAGGACGGCTACGGCGTGCGCTCCTCGGAGGAGGAGGACCGGCACGCCGAGTCGGCGGCGGCGGCCGTGGCCGCGATGCACGAGGCGGGCACGCTGCCCCGAAGGTGGGGGCTGCGGGTGAAGTCCTTCGCCGACGGCGACCCGCACCGTTCGGTGCGCACGCTCGACGGGTTCCTGACCGAGGTCGTACGGCGGGCCGGCGGGCTTCCCGACGGGTTCACGGTGACGTTCCCCAAGGTCCTGATGGAGGACTACCTGCGCCAGTTCGCCGGTTGCCTGGAGGCGCTGGAGCGGGCGCTGCGGCTGCCCGCGGGAACGCTGCGCTTCGAGATGCAGGTGGAGGCCCCGCAGACCGTGCTCATGCTCCAGCGCTCGGCCGACCTGGTGCCCTCGCTGGGCGGGCGGCTGTCGGCCGCCCACTTCGGGGTGTTCGACTACACGGCCGCGCTCGGGCTGCCGCCGGAAGAGCAGCGGCTCGACCATCCGGCCTGCGACCACGCGCGGCACGTCATGCAGACGGCGCTGTCGGGGACGGGGGTGGAGCTGTCGGACGGCTCCCTGGCCGCGGCCCCGGCCTCGGACTCGGCGGCCGACGTGCACGCCCTGCTGCGCAGGCACTCGGCGCTGGTGTCGCACTCGCTGGCGCACGGCTTCTACCAGGGCTGGGACATGCACCCCTCGCATCTCGTCAGCCGCTTCACGACGGTATACGCGTTCCATCTCGCCTGCTACGAGAAGTACGCCGACCGGGTGCGTGCCTGGCAGGAACGGCGCGCGGCCTCGGGGGGCGAGCTGGACGAGCCCGCGACGATCAGGACGCTGGCCGCCGCGCTGGCCCGGGCCGACCGGGCTCTCTGCTGAGATTTGCCATATCCGCAACATTTCTTGCCACGTTCGCGGGACGTGCCGCACTGTTACGCACAAGTCGACACAGGAGGCACAGGTGAACGACAAGTACGACGCGGTCGTCGTGGGCGGCGGCGCCGCCGGGCTCAGCGGCGCCCTGGCACTGGCGCGGGCCCGGCGGTCGGTGCTGGTGGTGGACGCGGGAGAGCCGCGCAACGCGCGGGCGGGGCACGTGCACAACTACCTCGCCCGGGAGGGCACGCCGCCCGCCGAACTGCTGGCGGCCGGGCGCGAGGAGCTCGCCCGGTACGGCGGCGAGGTCGTCAGCGGACGGGCCGAGGCCGCCGCGCGGGAGGACGACGGCTTCCTCGTGACGCTGGACGACGGGCGCGCCGTCCGGGCCCGCCGGCTGCTGGTGGCCACCGGCACCGCGGACGAGAAGCCGGACGTGCCGGGACTGGCCGAGCGGTGGGGCCGCGACGTGCTGCACTGCCCGTACTGCCACGGCTGGGAGGTCCGCGACCGGCGGATCGGCGTGCTGGCCACCGAGCCGCTCGCCGTCGAACACGCCCTCCTGTGGCGGCAGTGGAGCGAGAACGTGGTGCTCCTGACCCACCACCGCCCCGCGCCGTCGGAGGAGGAGGCCGAGCGGCTCGCCGCGCGCCGGATCGCCGTCGCCCACGGCCCGGTCACGGGGATCGAGGTGACGGGCGACGCGCTCACCGGCGTGCGGCTGGCCTCGGGCGATGTCGTCGCGCTCGACGCGGTCGTCGTCGCGCCGCGGCTCGCCGCCCGGGCCGGCGTGCTGGAGCCGCTCGGGCTCAAGCCGGTCGAGGCGGAGGCCCGCGGCCAGGTGGTGGGCACCCGGATCGCCGCGGAACCCGCCGGAGCGACGGCCGTGCCCGGCGTGTGGGTGGCGGGTAACGTGACGGACGTGTTCGCCCAGCTGATCACGGCCGCGGCGGCCGGTCTCGCCGCGGGTGCGGCGATCAACAGGGATCTCGTCGCCGAGGACACCGAACAGGCCGTCGACGCCTACCGCCACCAGGTGCGCACGATGTTCGAGGAGGCCGCCTGGGAGGAGCGCTACCGCTCCCGGCCGGCGATCTGGAGCGGCAGGCCCAACCCGCAGCTCGTCGCCGAGGCCGCGGAGCTGCCCCCGGGCCGGGCGCTCGACGTCGGCAGCGGCGAGGGGGCCGACGCCGTCTGGCTCGCGGCGCGGGGCTGGCGGGTGACCGCGACGGACATCTCCGCCACGGCGCTGGAGCGGGCCGCCGCGCACGCCGCCGACGCCGGCGCGGACGTCGCGGACCGCGTCGAGTGGCTCAAGGCCGACCTGCGCGATCACGCTCTTCCCGAGGGCGCCTACGACCTGGTCTCGGCGCAGTACATGCACCTGCCGGCCGAGGCCAGGCGGGCGCTGTACGCCCGGCTGGCCGCCGCGGTGGCCCCGGGCGGGACCCTGCTGATCGTCGGGCACCACCCGTCCGACCTGCTGACCACGGCTCGCCGGGCGCACTTCCCGCAGATGATGTTCACCGCCGAGGAGATCGCGGCCTCGCTGGATCCTGTCGAGTGGGAGGTCGTGACCGCCGAGACCCGGTCGCGCACCGGGGTGGACCCGGATGGGCACGACGTCACGATCCGCGACGCCGTCCTCGTCGCCCGCCGCCGCGCGTGAAGAGCGTCAGAACCGGTCCACGGTGCGGCGCCAGCGCCTGACCCGGTCCGGGTCGACCGGCTCCCGCCACGAGCCCCGCACGGCGCTGCCGACGTGGAAGGCGCGGACGCCGTAGTCGAGCAGCACCGGGACGTGCTCCTCGCGCAGGCCGCCGCCGGCGAGCACGAGCGAGGCGTCCCCCGCCTCCGCCCGTGCGCGTAACACGCCGAGGCCGCTGCCGACGCCCTCGGGCACGCCGGACGTGAGGACGGTCGCCAGGTTCGGCAGCAGCCGTACGGCACGCCAGGCGGCCCGTACGTCGGCGGCGTGGTCCACGGCACGGTGGAAGGTCCAGGGCAGCGGCGAGACGGCGTGGATCAGCGCGTCCGTCGACTCCCTGTCGACCGACCCGTCCCCGGTCAGGAAGCCGAAGACGAAGCCCGCCGCGCCGGCCTCGGCGAGCTCCTTGACGTGAGCGCGCAGCCGATCGAGCTCCTCCGGCGTCACCGTGAACCCGGAGTTGCAGCGGAGCATGACCATCTGGGGCAGCCCGCACTCACGCGCGATCGCCGCGACGAGGTCCGCCGAGGGGGTGAGCCCGCCCGAGTCCATATCGGACACGATCTCCAGGCGGTCGGCCCCGCCCTCCTCGGCGGCAGCGGCGTCACGCAGGTCGAGCGCGATCACTTCAAGGAGGGATCCCGTCATGATGTGAACAGTATCCGGTCCCTTTGCGGCACCTGACGGCATCCGCCCTGTTCAGCCCTCGTTCAACTAGTTGTGCGCGGTGTTGTCAAGAACCCTCCACGCGTGGGCGGCATGTTCGGAGCGTGGGGCCGGCACCGCCGGCATGCGGGGTCCGGCCGCCGCGGCCGGGATCGCGGCACTGGCGTCCCGCTCGAACAACGCGCCGGAGGCGCGGTGCGGCAGGTCGACGGTGCGCACGTGCCGGAAGCCCGCCTTCCGGTAGTACGACTGCAGCCGGGCGTTGTCCTTGGCGCAGTCCAGCCGCAGGTACGGCCGGCCGTGGACGGCGGCCCGCAGCGCGGCCCAGTCGAGCAGCGTCTCCCCCAGGCCCTGCCCGGAGTAGGTTCTGCTCACGGCGAGCTTGTGGACGTAGAGCGCGTCGCCGGGCCGGTCGGCGGGAGTCCAGAACTCCGGGTCGGCCTGGCCGTCGACGGCGATCGTGGCGGCCGGCACCTGGTCGCCGGCGTCCAGGACGTACATGACCCCCTCGTCGATGAGCGGTTCGATGCGCTCGGCCGGGAAACCCCCGGCGGGCCACTGCCGTACGCCGAGGCCGTTCAGCCACCCGGCGGTACGCGCCAGCAGGGTGAGGACGCCCCGCAGGTCGGCCGGGGTCGCGCGACGCAGCGTGAGTTCCGTAACAAGATCCAGGGTGTTCGCGGGCATGCCTGATTCCTTTCGTGCCGACGGCGGCGATTCGATTACTGTGAGTGACGGCGCGATGCCGTACAGCGCCCGTCCGGAGACGGCGGGCCCCACTAGGGCGCGCGGGTCCGGCGGGGCCCTCTGCCGGGGCCGGGATGGGAATCGCGGAAACGGCCCTCCGGAGGAGGGCCCGGCGGCCGGGGACGCCCGCTCAGGCCAGGGGGCGTCCTGGCCTCGTCAATGGCGTTCCAGCTCGTATCGGATCAGATGCTTGTCCGCGGGCAGCACGGAGACGGCGACGCGGACGGGCGTGTCGTCGGCGTCGTAACCGACCCGGGTGTGGACGACGACGGGAGTGCCGGGCTCCAGCTGGAGTCGTGACGACTCGTCGGAGGTCGGCATGCGGGCCGAGAGGTCGTCGATCACGCGGACCTGGAGATGCCCCAGCTCCTCCAGCACCCGGTTGGCCCCGCGGATGATGTCGCCGGGCCGGGCGATCTCGGAGTCCCCCACGATCTCCAGGGGGAAGTACGAGTCCAGCGTGTTGTACGGCTGGCCGTCCACGAAGCGCAGGCGGCGGCGCACGACGGCCAGGGCGCCGTCGGACAGGGCGAGGCGGGTGGCCACGTCCTCGGGCGGCTCGACGATCGAGACCTCGATCCGCTGGTCCGCCGTACGGCCCTCGGAGCGGACCGCGTGGACGAACGTGTCGAACCGCGGCTCCTCCTGGTCGTACGGGAGGAACTCGTCCTGAGGGCGCATGAGGAGGGGGCGGCGCTCGCGTACGAACGTTCCACGCCGGCGCATCCGCAGGATGAGGCCCTCGTTCTCCAGCTCGCCCAGCGCCAGCCGTACGGTGTTGCGGCTGACGCCGTGCGCCTCCATGAGGTCGGCCTCGGTCGGAATCTGGTCGCCCGGCGCGAGTTCGCCCGCATAGATGGCCCTGCGTACCTCTGCGGCCACCTGCTGGTAGAGCGACGATCGTGCCATCTTTCCTCAATCCACCCTTTTGTTCCAACAAATCTAGAGGATCTCGGTCTAGCGGGAAACAACCCCTTGACCTGAGCCCACCCAGCCGCGCATTATCCAAACGTTGGTACAAATCCATCCAATGGAGGTGGGCCTGAGGCCCCATCTCCCAGCCAGACCTATCAGAGCGACGGGAACGACATGTCAGAGCTGTCGGTATCCACCGACATGACCGCCTTGTGCGGGAACGGCGTGACATGCCCGAGCACGCGGTACCACCGCACGCCGGAGCGGCCGGTCGAGAACGACCGCTCCCCATGGACTCCGTGCGAATAAACGAGGTCTCGACCCCAACCCTCGCCGGGGTCGAGGTCTCGCGCCGGGGCGGAGCGCGTCCTGGCGGGTCCCCCACGCCCGCCAGGACGCGCCACCGTTAGGCCTGACGCGGAACCGACCGGTCGGTATGCTGCCCGCATGACTCTGTTCTCGGTGGAAGGCAAGACGGTCGTGGTCACGGGCGGGTCCCGGGGCATCGGGAAGATGATCGCGCGGGGATTCCTCGACGCGGGCGCCGTCGTCTACATCTCCTCGCGGAAGAAGGACGAGCTGCAGGCCACCGCCGCCGAGCTGGGCTGCCACGCCGTACAGGCGGACCTGTCCACCCCCGACGGCGTCGAGACGCTGGCGCGGGCGGTGTCGGAGCGGGAGAGCCGGCTCGACGTGCTCGTCAACAACGCGGGGGCGAGCTGGGGGGCGCCGCTGGCGGAGTATCCGGAGCACGCCTTCGACAAGCTCTGGGACATCAACGTCAAGGGTGTCTTCTTCCTCACCCGCCGCCTCCTGCCGCTGCTGCGCGCCGCGGCGTCGCCCGACGATCCGGCACGAGTGATCAACATCGGCTCGATCGACGGGCTCCGGGTGCCGTTCATGGAGAACTACGCCTACTCCGCGGCCAAGGCGGGCGTCCACATGCTGACCCGGCACCTGGCCCACCAGCTCGCCCGGGAATCGATCACGGTCAACGCGATCGCGCCCGGGCCGTTCGAGTCGAAGATGATGGCCTTCGCGCTCGACGACCCCCAGATGCGCGGCGCGATCGAGAGCAACGTCCCGCTGGGCCGGATCGGCAGGCCCGACGACATGGCGGGCGCGGCAATCTTCCTCGCCTCACGCGCCGGGTCGTACCTGACCGGCGCGGTCATCCCCGTCGACGGCGGGATCTCCACCCACGGATAGGCGCTCAGCCCTTGAGCATCTCGGCGAGGGTCTCGGCGAACAGGTCCGGCGCGGCCAGCTCGTCCCGCAGGAACAGGTAGGGCTCGGTGAGCTCCAGCTCGATCAGGACCGGCTCGCCGTCCGGCATCCGCACCAGGTCCACCCGGGCGTACAGCAGGTCCGGCGGCGCGGCGGCCAGGATCCGCTCGGCGAGGGCGAACTGGTCGTCGTCCGGGTCGCGCAGCGTGGCGCGGTTCTCCCGGGTCTCCGCCACGCCGCTGAGCATCGGGTGCCGCCGTACGGCGTGGCTGAACCGCCCGCCGAAGTACAGCAGCGACAGCTCACCCTCCTGCTCGACGGACGGGATGTACGGCTGGACCATGACCGTGCGGCCCTCGGCGAGCAGCGCCGCCGCGTGGGCCGCGGCGGCGTCCCGGTCCGCGGTGCGGATCGTGTCGCGGGCCCCCGCGGAGACGGCGGGCTTGACCACGTACTCGTCCCATTCGGGCAGGTCCCTACCGGGTTCGGCGCCCTGGACGAGCCAGTGCGTCGGGACGGTGGGCACGCCGAGCGTGCGCAGATAGGTCTTGTCGGTGTTCCACTCGATCACCGACGCCGGGTTGAACAGCCGTGTCGCCGACTCCACCCGGTGGGCCCACGCGACGAACTCGTCGCGGTGGTCGATGTAGTCCCAAGGAGAGCGGACGACCGCCGCGTCGAACTCCGACCAGTCGACGCGAGGGTCGCGCCAGTTCACCGGCGAGCCCTCGATGCCGGCCCCGAGCCAGGCGGCGAGAGCGATCTCCCGCTCGTCATCGTGCTCGGCGGCCGAATGGTCCGTGGTGACGTAGGCGACCTTCATGACGCTCCCATCCGCATGTCAGCAGTGACCAATGCTATGGGCAGCGTCAGGCGAGACCGGCCAGCACCTCGGCCGCCGCCTGTCCGCAGACCCTGGCGGCGCCGTGCGTGGCGATGTGGACCGCCCCCAGGTCCGTACGGCCCGGCAGTCCCATCTCGACCACCACGCCGTCCGGCCGGGCGGCCAGCAGGCGCTCCAGCAGGTCCGTCTGCCAGGGGTGGCGGTGAGCGTCCCGCACCACGACGACGAGGGGCCGGTCGGCGGCCTGGCTCAGCATCGCGCCGGCGACGCCGTTGTGGACGTCGCCCTGCCGCAACCGGGCGACGGTGGTGCCCGGCAGCAGCTTGCTCAGCGGCTCGCCCGCGCCCCACGGCATGCCCTTGTCGATCGCGAGGTTGGTCTCCGGCGCCAGCTCCACCACGTGCGGGGCGGCGGTCAGCGGCAGCACGTCACGCGCCCCGCGCCGGGTCACCCGTACGGCCCGGCGGGCGGCGACGAGCCCGATCTCGTCCCGGCGGTCGTCGGGGGGCGGGACCCGCGCCTGCCAGGCGGCCAGGGCGCGCACCCGCGCCGCGGCGTCGGCGAGCCGCTCCTCCGACAGCCTGCCCTCGGTCACCGCGTCCGCGACGGCGTCGCGGATGTGCTCGTGGGTCGCCTCGTCGGCGTTCTCCCCGCCCACGCAGACCGCGTCGGCCCCCGCCGCCACGGCCATCGCGCTCGCGCCGCCCAGGCCGTACCGGCCGGAGACGGCGGCCATCTCGATGCCGTCGGTCACGATCAGGCCCTCGAAGCCCAGCTCCTCCCGCAGCAGGCCGGTGAGGATGCGCGGGCTGAGCGTCGCCGGCAGCTCCTCGTCGTACGCCGTGACCAGCAGGTGGCCGGTCATGATCGAGCGCACGCCCTCGTCGATCGCGACCCGGAACGGCCACAGCTCGATCTCGGCCAGCTCCTCGCGGGAGGCCGTGACGCGCGGGACACCGTGGTGGGAGTCGACCGACGTGTCGCCGTGCCCGGGGAAGTGCTTGGCACAGGCCGCCACTCCGGCGGACTGCAGCCCGCGGATCCAGGCGGCCGTGTGCCGCGCGACGAGCAGCGGGTCGGCGCCGAACGACCGCAGGCCGATGACCGGGTTGTCCGGGTTGGAGTTGACGTCGGCGGCCGGGGCGAAGTCGATGTTCACCCCGGCCGCCCGCAGGTCCCGCCCGATGTCGCCGGCCACCCGCTCGGTCAGCTCCACGTCGTCCACGACGCCCAGAGCGTAGTTGCCCGGCCGGGAGCTGCCCGTGCGGGCCTCGAGCCTCGTCACCTCCCCCGCCTCCTCGTCGACGCCGATCAGGATCTCGGGATTCTCCGCGCGCAGGGCCGAGGTGAGCGCGGCGAGCTGGGCCGGGGTGTCGACGTTCCGGGAGAACAGCACCACACCGGCGAGCCCGCCGGCGAGCCGCCGCCGCACCCAGTCGGGGGCGGCGGTCCCGGTGAAGCCGGGCAGCAGGACCGTGTCGGCCAGACGGAGCAGGTCGGGGCTTCGCTTCATGCTGCGCCCGCAAGGCATCGCTCAGGCATGCCCCGCAATTTAATAGGAAAGTTTCCTATTTGCTAGAGGGCAGGCCTGGGATGTCGGGCGCGTCCGGTCACAGATCGACGGGGCGCAGCCGGTTCTCCTTCACCTCGAAGCCGGCGATCGTGGTGATCGGCGCGCCGGGACGGTCCACGAAGGCGACGGCGCGATACTCCGCGCGGAAGTTCTCCATGTCGGCCACACAGGACACGTAGCCGTGACGGCTGTCGAAGAACGCGATGTGCGGGTTCAGCTCCAGGATCGCGCTCGCGTCGGTGATGCCCGGCATGCTCGTCACCGACGGCCCGACGAACTCGACCCCGAGGGCGCGGGAGGCCGGATCCGCCCAGTCGGCGCGCACGTCGCTCGCGTACGCGCTGTGCACGTCACCGCTCAGCACGACCAGCCCGTCGGGGGCGGCGGCGAGGACCCGGGAGCGCGACGCGGGATAGCCGTCCCAGGCATCGGCGCTGACGGGTTCGAGCGGGAACTTCCGCTGGGAGAAGAACACCGCCTGCGCGAGCACCTTCCACCGGGCGGTCGATCCGCGCAGCCGGTCCGTCAGCCACTTCTCCTGCTCGGCGCCGAGCATGTCGCGCCCCTCGCGGTACTGCCGCGTGTCGGCGAGCAGGAAGTCGGCCACCCGGCCGTACGGCCGCCGGCGGTAGTTCTGCAGGACCGCCCCGGACGGGTGCACGCGCAGCGGCTGGTGCTCGTAGTAGGCCTTGAACGCGGCGGCCCTGCGCTTGAGGAAGGCGGCGGGGCTGCCGCCGTCACCGGGCAGCGCGCCCGCCCAGTTGTCGCGGACCTCGTGGTCGTCGGGGATCGCGACCCACGGCGCGGCGGCGTGTGCGGCCTGCAGGTCGGGGTCCATCTTGTAGCGGGCGTATCGGTCGCGGTAGGCGCCGAGCGTGGTGCACTCGGCCGTCGACTCGAGCGGGCGCACCCAGCGGCCCGGCTTGGGGTTCTTCGGCTTGCCGTACTCGTAGATGTAGTCGCCGAGGTGGAGGACGAGGTCGGGCCGCTCTCCCGCGAGGTGGCGCAGCGCGGTGAAGTAGCCGTGCTCGTAGCGCTGGCAGGAGACGAAGCAGAACCGCACGGGGGCGGTCGAATCCGGGCCGGGCGCCGTCCTGGTGCGGCCCACCGGGCTGACGTGACCCTCGACGGAGAAGCGGTAGAAATAGTCGGCCGCGGGCCGCAGCCCGGTCACCCGTACGTGCACGCTGTGCGCCCAGTCCGGCTGCGCGGGCGCGGTGCCCGACTGGACGACCTTTTTGAACGCCTCGTCCTCGGCGAGCTCCCATCGCACGGTCATCGCCCGGTTGGGCATGCCGCCCGGCTGTGTCGGATGCAGCGGCTCGGGGGCCAGACGGGTCCACAGGATCACGCCGTCGGATAACGGCTCTCCTGACGCCACCCCCAAGGTGAACGGATACCCCATTTTCGCCATGGGTTCGATCCTGCCCTACAGATCCCTCCCATGCGGGGAGGTCGGGCGAGGCGAGAATGTGAACAAGCTCTTGCTTGACCGTCATAATGGGAGCCGTGAACCAGCGTAAGGACTCCGGCGGCACGGCCGCGCCGGTCAAGGCGAAGCGAGGGGCGGCCGGCTCGGCGTCCGAACGGCGCGACCACCTCGTCAAACTCGCCGCCGAGTTGTTCGCGCGCAAGGGCTTCCAGGCCACCACGGTGCGGGAGATCGCGCTGGAGGCCGGCATCCTGTCCGGCAGCCTCTACCACCACTTCGACTCCAAGGAGACGATCGTCGACGAGGTGCTGCGCACCTTCCTCGAGGATCTGATCACCCGCTACCGCGCGGCCCTCGGCACACACGCCGACCCGCGCTCGGTCCTGGCGGAGATGGTCCGCATCGGCTTCGGCACGCTGGAGGACCACCGCGCGGCCATCACGGTCATGCAGAACGACTGGAACTACCTGCGCTCGCTGCCCGGCGACCGTTTCGACTACCTGGTGCGGGCCGAGGACGAGGTCGAGCGCATGTGGGTGGAGCAGATCAGGAGCGGCCAGGCCGCCGGGCAGTTCCGTCCCGACGTCGATCCAAAGCTGACCTACCGGATGATCCGCGACACGATCTGGGTGACCGTGCGCTGGTTCCGGCCCGACGGCAGGCTCGACACGGACGCGCTCGCGGACCACTTCGTCAAGCTGCTCTTCGACGGCCTGGCGACCGGCGAACGGACGAGTCAGCCGTCATGACGCTACTCAAGGCCGTACGGCTCGCACTGACCGAGGCCGCCGACCCCGCCCGCGCCGCCTCCATGCGGTCGTACATGAAGTCGGAGATGCCGTTCCTGGGAGTGACGGCCGTGCCCCGGCGGGCCGCGCTGCGCAAGGTCTTCGCCGAGCACCGGCTGGACAGCGCCCCCGAGTGGCGCAGGGCGGTGCTCGCGCTGTGGCGCGAGGCGGAGTACCGCGAGGAGCGCTACGCCGCCATCGAGCTGTCCGCCCACCGCTTCTACCGGTCCTGGCAGACGCTCTACACCATCCCCATGTACGAGGAGATGGTCGTGACCGGCGCCTGGTGGGACCTGGTGGACGACATCGCCGTGCACCGGATCGGCACGCTGCTGCGGCTGTACCCCGAGAGCATGCGCCGTCTGGTGCTGGAATGGGCGCACGACACCGACCTGTGGAAGCGGCGCACCGCCATCCTGTGCCAGAACTCCTTCAAGGAGCGGACCGACGCCCACCTGCTCTACGCCTGCATCGAGCCGAGCCTGTCGGACACCGACTTCTTCGCCCGTAAGGCGATCGGCTGGGCGCTGCGGGAGTACGCCAAGACCAACCCGCAGGAGGTGCTCCGCTACGTGAAGCACCAGGGCATCAGCGGGCTGAGCCGCCGCGAGGCGCTGCGCAACGTCCCTGACGCCTGAGTCAGGCGGGGCGGAACGAGTCGCGCGACTGCGGGGCCGCGTGCTTGATCATGAGGTGCCGGGTGACCGAATACTCCTGCACGGCCTCCTGGCTCAGGTCCTTGCCGAACCCGCTGCCCTTCACGCCTCCGTGCGGCGCCTCCGAGGCGATCGGCAGGTGGTCGTTCACCCACGTCACGCCCACGTCCAGCCGGTGGGAGACGCGCAGGGCGCGGGCCACGTCCGTGGACCACACCGACGAGGCCAGCCCGTACGGCGTGGCGTTGGCGAGCCGCACCGCCTCGTCCTCGCCGTCGAACGGCATCGCCACCAGCACCGGGCCGAAGACCTCGCTCCGCACGATCTCGCTCGCCGGGTCGGCGTCGGCGATCAGCGTGGGCGCGTAGTGGAAGCCGGGGCCGTCGATCGGCGCGCCCCCGTGGACGACGCGGCCGGACGCCCTGGTCACGAAGCCGTGGACCCGCTCACGGTGCTCGGTGCTGATCAGCGGGCCGATGTCGGCGTCCGGCGCCCAGGGGTCGCCGGGCCGGACGCGGGCGACGGCCTCCCGCAGCGCCTCGACCGCCTCGGCGTACCGCGACCTTTCGACGTACACCCTGGTCGCGGCCGTGCAGTCCTGACCGGTGTTGTAGGTGGCGCCCATGACCACCCCGGCCGCCATGTCCTCCAGCGAGGCGTCGGCGAACACGAGCGCGGGGGCCTTGCCGCCCAGCTCCAGATGGACCCGCTTGAGGCCGTCCACCGCACCGCGCATGACCTCGCGGCCGGTGGCGGTGGACCCGGTGACGCTGACCATGTCCACGCCGGGGTCGGTCACCAGGGCCCGCCCCACGTCCGCGCCGCCGGTCACCACCCGCACGAGGCCCTCCGGTGCCCCGGCCTCGGCGAACAGCTCGGCGAGCCGCAGCGTGGTGCGGGGCGTACGGGGAGCCGGCTTGATCACGACGGCGTTCCCCGCGGCGACGGCCGGGCCGATCTTCCACACCGCCATGATGAGGGGGAAGTTCCACGGCGCGATCGCCCCCACGACCCCGATCGGCCGCCTGATCAGCACGGACGTGTATCCGGCGCTGAACACGCCGGCGCCCGTGCCGTCCAGGGACCTGGCCGCGCCGGCGAAGAACCGGAGGTTGTCGGCGGCGAACGGCAGCTCGCCGTCCCGGAACACGGCGGCGGGCTTGCCGGTCTCCTCGACCTCAAGCCGGGTCAGCTCCGCGGCGTCCCGCTCGACGAGGTCCGCCAGGCGCAGCAGCACCCGCGCCCGCTCCCCCGGCGTCGTCTCGCGCCACTGCTCGAAGGCCTCCCGGGCCAGGTGTACGGCCCGCGCCACCCCGTCGAGCGGGGTGTCGGGCACGTCCTCGATGACCCGGCCGTCGGCGGGATTGATCAATGTCGTCATGAGGTCGTCCTCAACTTTCGAAGCCGATGCCGAAACGGTCGAGTGACCGCAGCCAGGGCCCTCTGCGGCCCTCGTTCTCGTCGGCGCGGGCGAGTTCGCGGCGGGTGAGCTGCACCACCGGCCAGCGCAGCGGCTCGGGCGGGAACGGCACCGGGTGGCGGCGGACCATCCGCAGCCGTGTCCGTTCGGTGGACCGCCGGGCCAGCAGGTCGAGACCGGTCAGCGCGCCGAACCTGGACGCGCCGACGCCGAGGCCGGTGTATCCGAGGGCGTAGGCCAGCCGCCCGCCCATCGCCGTGCCGAAGAACGGGGTGAACCGGCTGGTCGAGTCGATCATCCCGCCCCACCTGTGCGTGAAGCGCAGGCCACGCAGCTGCGGGAACGTCGCGAAGAAGTGCCGCGCGAGCCGCTCGTGCGTGGCGTCGCGCTGCTGCGAGCCGCCGCCGCCGAAGTTGTAGATCGCGTCGTACCCGCCCCAGAGGATGCGATCGTCGCGGGTGAGCCGGTAGTAGTGGAACCGGTTGCCCGCGTCGGTCAGGCCCTGGCCCTCCGGCCACCGGAGCGACGCCCGCTGCTCGGGAGACAGTGGCTCGGTGACGAGCACGTAGTCCCAGACCGGCAGCACGAACAGGCCCAGCCTGCGCAGGGGCGAGGGGAAGGCGTTGGTGGCCAGCAGCACCTGCCCGGCGCTCACCGCGCCGTCCGACCCGCCGTTCGCCACGCCGCGGCCTCTCGTCCCGGCCTCCACGCCGGTCCGCGTCCGGGTCAGCGCGGTGACCTCGGTGCCCTCGTGGATGCGCACCCCGAGCCGCGCCGCGACGCGGGCCAGGCCCCACGCGAGCGCGGCGGGGTCGAGGACGCCGCCGGTGCCGCGCAGGCGCAGCCCCGCGAGATAGGTGGGCGATTCGACGTCCGCGCGCATCTCGTCGCGGCCGAGGAACACCGCGTCCTCGCCGTGCTCGCGGTGCAGCTTCTCGGCCCGCTTCAGCTCCTCCACCTGGTGGGGCGCCACCGCGACGGTGGTCTTGCCGACCAGGCGGAGGTCGGCGTCGATGCCGTGGTCGTCGACGAAGCGGGCGATGGCCGCGAGGTTCGCCCGCCCGAGCGCGAGCAGGGCCGCGTTGTCCGACGGCCACAGCCTCGCTCCCTGGCCCAGCCCGTGGGTCAGGGAGTCGGAGACGAACCCGCCGTTGCGGCCGCTCGCGCCGTACGCGATCGAGTGCGCCTCCAGGAGGACGACGTCGCAGGCGGGGTTCTCCTGCTTGGCCAGCACGGCGGCCCACAGGCCGGTGAAGCCGCCGCCGACCACCAGCAGGTCCGCCGTGGTGCGGCCGCGCAGGGGCTCGTACGGGCCGGGTGCCCCGGGCCGGTCGGTCCAGAAGACCCGCGGAGCGGCGTCCCCGATCAGACGGCTTCCCTTGGTCATTTGGCCGCGATGTTCTCGATGACGTCCGCGGCCACGCGCAGGCCGTCGCGGCGGCGGATCTCCTCGCCGGCCGCCGCGAGCCGGTCGCGCAGTCCATGGTCGCCGAGCAGTCTCTCGATGGCCCCGGTGAGCTCCTCGTCGGCGAATCCGTAGGTGTCCAGGCGGACGCCGTAGCCGGTCTCGTGCACGCGCTGGGCGTTGTCGTACTGGTCCCAGAACAGCGGCATGACGATCATCGGCTTGCCGAAGTGGAACGCCTCGGTCGTCGTGTTGTTGCCGCCGTGCGTGATCACCAGGTCGACCAACGGGATGATCTTCGTCTGCGGGACGAACTCCGCGCCCCACATGTTGGGGGCCAGCTCGATCTCCTCGTGCAGCGGGCCCTTGGAGACGATGTAGCGATGCGGCGTGCGGCCCAGCACGGAGATCACGCGGCGCATCAGCTCGACGTCCGCAGAACCGAGCGAGCCCAGCGAGAAGTAGATCAGCGCGCCCTCGCCGGAGATGTCCGGCAGCGCGAACTCCTCGTCGGTCTCCCGTACGGACGAGTCGACGCGGGTCCAGGAGTCCCCCAGGGGCCGCTCCGCCGTGTAGTCGGCGATCTCGGGATACACGTACAGGTTCGCGTCACCCTCGTGGATGAACTCCAACTCCGGCAACGCCGGAGCGCCCTGCTCGACCACCCAGGCGTTGAACGCCTCCCACATCTCACGGTGGGTCCGGTCGTACTCCGCCCGGAACTCCGCCCAGCCGGTGCCGTCGGCCGGCAGTCCGGAGAACGGCGGGGCCACGCCCGGGCCCTGCACCTCCAGCGGGTTGCACGAGACGATCCGTACGAACGGGACGCCCGCCGTCACCAGGGCGGGGAAGACCAGCACGTTGTCCTCGACGATCACGTCCGGCCGCACCCGTTCGATGATGGCCTTGAGCTGCGGCTCGCAGTACTTGGCCCCGTCGATCAACGCCTCCCAGATCGGCTTGATCACCGTCTCCAGCTGGTCCAGGGTGCTCTTGCGATACTCCGGCGCCGTGTCGCGGATGAAGTCCTTCCAGAACTGCCCCGCGTCCTGCTCCGCCCCGTCCTCTTCCGGCGCCGGCGGCGCCAGGTCGACCAGGTCCTCCTCGAAGCCGAGCGCTTCCAGCTTGCCCTTCCACGACGCCTCCGCGGCGAACACCACGCGGTGACCGCGGCGGCGCAGAACGTCGCCGATGCCGACGCAGTTGTTCGTCGGCCCGTAGGCGCTCTCCGGCATGAACAGGATCGTCAAGGGCGTGGCCGTCATTCGGGGCTCCTCTTATTCTAGTTGAAGCGTGATTCAAATACCTACCTGATACACCCGTCAAGACCTGGAGGGGTATCGTGTCGGGCGATATGAAGCGAGGTGCAATGACAGGGGTGGGATGACTCAGCGCAAGAGCAAGGCGGACCGGCGGCTCGACCTCATCGAGGCGGCCCACAGGGCGATGCTCCTGCACGGCGCCGAAGGGGTACACCTCAACCAGATCGCCGAGGAGGCGGGGCTGACCTCCGGCGCGGTGCTCTACCACTACCCCGACCTGCGCGACCTGCTGATCGAGGCTCAGCACGCCGGCATGGAGCGCTTCTACGAGCGGCGCGTGAAGAAGATAAGCGGCATCTCCGACCCGGCGGACAAGCTCATCGTCACGATCCGCTCGGGCCTGCCCGACGGCCCGGACGACGCGGGGGTGCGACTGCTGTGCGAGCTCGGCGGCGCGGCCGGCCGCAACCGCGTCTACGCGGCGCTGCTGACCACACTGTTCGACCGGCAGGTGTCGATGTACCAGACGATCCTGGAGACGGGCGCCGCCCACGGTGTCTTCACGCTGGCGCAGGACTCCGAGACCATCGCCCGCAACCTCGTCGCCCTCGAGGACGCGTACGGCTACCGCATCGTCGCCCGGCACCACTCCATCGACTCCGACAGGGCCGTCGAGCTGATCCTCGACTACGCCCGCCTGGCCACGGGCAACCCGCTCAGGACGGCTGACCGCCGCTGACCTCCGTCGGGACGAGGGCGGCGTCGTCGGCGTCCCAGGCGATGACGACCTCGGCGCCGGTCTCGACCCTGGCCCGCCCCTGCGTGGCCGCGAGCAGGTTGCGGTCGTGGCCCGCCAGGCTCAGCGCCACGTGGGAGACGCCACCGTAGAAGCTGACGTCGACGACCCGGCCGCGCAGCACCCCCTGATCCTCCGTGACAGGGTCGAGGCGGATCCGTTCCGGCCGTACCGCGAGCATCGCCGTCTCGCCCTCCACGGGCCCCGCGGGCGCGGGGAGCACGCCCAGCCCGTCCACCTCCAGCCCCTTTTCCGTCACCTTGCCGGTGAAGAGGTTGTTGGCCCCGATGAAGCCGGCCACGAACGGCGTGCGCGGCCGTTCGTAGAGGTCCGCGGGAGCGTCCACCTGCTCGACCCTGCCGCCGTTCATGACCGCGATCCGGTCGGCGAGCGACATGGCCTCCTCCTGGTCGTGGGTGACCACGACGAACGTGATGCCGACCTCGTGCTGCAGCCGCTTGAGTTCGAGCTGCATCTCCGAGCGGACCTTCTTGTCCAGGGCGCTCAGCGGCTCGTCGAGCAGCAGCAGCCGGGGGCGCTTGACGACGGCCCTGGCCAGGGCGACCCGCTGGCGCTGCCCGCCGGACAGCTCGTGCGGCCTGCGGCGGGCCTGTGCGGTCAGGCCGACGGTCTCCAGCACCGCGGCGACCCGCTCCCGGATCTCCGCGCGGGGCAGCCGCTCCCGCTCCAGGCCGTACGCCACGTTCTTCTCCACGCTCATGTGCGGGAACAGGGCGTACGACTGGAACATGAGGTTGACCGGGCGGCGGTGCGCGGGGATCGCGAGCAGGTCGGACCCGTCGAGCCGCACCGAGCCGGTGTCCGGCTGCTCGAACCCGGCGAGGATCCGCAGCAGGGTGGTCTTGCCGCAGCCGGACGGCCCCAGCAGGGCGAAGAACTCGCCCTGCCGGATGTCGAGGCTGACCGAATCGAGGGCGGTCACCTCGCCGAACCGGCGGCTCACGCCGTCGATGGATATGAGAGTCATCGCAGTGCCTCGGTCAGTCTGGTCAGGCGCTGCGCGACGATCACGACGGTGAAGCTCACCGCGAGCAGAAGCGTCGCCAGCGCGTTGATCTCTGGGGTCACGCCGAACCGCACCATGGAGTAGATGACGATCGGCAGCGTCGGCTCGGACGGAGCCGCGGTGAAGAACGCGATCACGAACTCGTCCAGCGAGAGCGTGAAGGCGAGCAGCGCCCCCGCGACGATGCCCGGGGCGAGCGTGGGCAGCGTGATCTTCACGAACGTCGTCAGCGGGGCCGCGCCGAGGTCCCGGGACGCCTCCTCCAGGGACGTGTCCATCCCGCCGAGCCTGGCCCGTACGACGGCCGTGACGAAGGCCATGCCGAAGACGGTGTGCGCGATCAGCACGGAGTGCAGCCCGAGCGTCAGCTTGATCGCGGTGTAGAACACCAGGAGTCCGATCGCGATGACGAGATCGGGCAGGATCGCGGGAAGGGTCGAGAGGGCGTCGAGCAGCCGGGAGCGGGTGTGGCGCGCCAGGCCGACCGCGAGCAGCGTGCCGAGCACCGTGGACAGCACCGTCGAACCGAAGGCGACGATCAGCGTGTTCACCAGCCCGGTGCGGATCGAGTCGTTCTCCGCCAGCCTGCCGTACCAGTCCAGGGAGAAGCCGCCCCACGTGTAGGGCGACTTGTTCCGGTTGAACGACATCACGACGAGCACGACGATCGGCGCGTACAGGAACAGGTAGGTCAGCCAGAAGGGCAGCCGGAGCCAGCCGTGTCTACGCACCGCGTCCCGCCCTCCGCGAGGCCCACGCCTGGGCGAACAGCAGCAACACGAGCACGGCGATCACGGCCAGCGCCAGCACCGAACCGAACGGCCAGTCGCGCGCCTTGAGGAACTGGTCGCGGATGAGGTTGCCGACCATGATCCGGCGCCCGCCGCCGAGAAGCTCCGGGATCACGAAGTTGCCCAGGCTCGGCACGAACACGAACACGCAGCCGGTCAGCACGCCGGGCAGCGACAGCGGAAGCGTGACCGACCAGAACGTCCTGGCCGGCCGCGCGCCCAGGTTCGCCGAGGCCTCCCGCAGTTCCGGGTCCAGCTTCTCCACGGCCGAGTACAGCGGGAGGATCATCAGCGGGAGGTAGGCGTAGAGCAGCCCGGCGACGATGGCGCCGTCCGTGTAGAGCAGTTTCACCGGCTCCAGCCCGAGTGCCTTCAGCCCGGAGTTCACCGGCCCCTCGGAGTTGAGAAGCACGATCCAGGCGTAGGTGCGGATGAGGAAGTTCGTCCAGAACGGCAGCACGACCGCCACCAGGGCGATCACCTTCCACCGGGCGGGCAGCTTCGCGATCAGGTACGCCGTGGGATAGCCGAGCAGCAGGGCGAGCAGCGTCGTGATCGCCGCGAGCTTCACCGACCCGATCACCACGTCGAGGTAGAGCGGGTCGGCGAGGCGGGTGAAGTTCTCCCCCGTCGGCTCGTAGACCACTCCCCCGAACCGGCCCCGCCGGAACACGGTGTAGCTCAGCACCAGCGCCAGCGGGACCAGCATGAAGACGGTCAGGAAGCCGAACCCGGGCCCCATCGTCGCGAGACGGCCGGCCGCCTTCCCGAGAAAGCGGGCGGGCTGTCGGGCCGTCATTGCGCTGCCGAGACCTCGGTGGACAGTCGCGTGTAGGCGGTGGAAACCTCGCCCAGGTCGACCAGGCTCTCACCCTTGAGCAGCTCGGACGGCGCCTCCGCCAGCGTCGGGTAGCTCTCGAGCAGCTTCGGGTCGACCTTTTCCATGGCCGCCTTGTTGGGGATCCTGTACAGAATGTTCGCGGGCACCCAGCCGTGCACCTCGGGGTCGAGGATGTAGTTGATGAAGGCGTGCGCCGCCTCCTTGTTCTTGGAGCTCTTGAGGATCACCATCGTGTCCGCCCAGAGGTCGCTGCCCTCCTTCGGCACCACGAACTTGATGTTCTTCTCCGACGTCGGGCACCAGCCGTCCCAGGCCTCGACCATCACGGCCTCGCCGGACTTCAGCCGGTCGCCGAACGTGGTGTCGTCGTAGGCGAGCAGGTCGGGCTTGACCTTCAGCAGCAGTTCCTTGGCCTTGTCGATCGTGGCCTGGTCCGTGGTGTTGACCGAGGCTCCGAGCAGCTTGAGCGCCGGAAGCGCCAGCCACCGCTCGGTGGTCATCATCGTGATCTTCTTCTTCACGTCCTTGGCCGGTTCGAGCAGGTCCTTCCAGCTCGTCGGCGGCGTCTTCATCAGATCACTGCGGTAGCACAGCCCGGTGGTCCCCCAGGTGTACGGGACGGAGAAGACGTTGCCCTTGTCGTAGGCGAGCTGGGACGCCTCGGGGTAGAGGTTGCTCAGGTTCGGAATCAGGTCGCGGTGGAGAGGCTCGAGCAGGCCCTGCGCGTTGAGCGCCTGCGCGTACTGACCGGACACGAACGCCACGTCGATGCCGCTGTCGCCGCCGGCGGTCAGCTTGGCCATGATCGTCTCGTTCGTGTCGTGGATGGCGACCTTGGTGTCGAAACCGAGCTTGGCCTTCACTCGCTCCGGCAGATCCTTCGGGCTGTACCCGTCCCAGATGGAGATCGTCAGGCTCTGCTTGGATAGGTCCGCGCTGGCACTGAGCTTCGTGGGCGCGGAGTCGGTGGCCGCGCCGCCGCCACCACAGGCGGTCAACGCGGAGGCCAGACAAACAGAGGCCACGACGACGGGCACGCGACGTGTCATGGGGGGCTCCCTTGCGTGAGGAATGGCGGCCAGTGTTGCACGATAGCTCAACATGGACAAAACTTCGGATGCCACGTTAAACCTGTAATTTGGTTGTGTTGTTGAATTTACGTTCAGGAGATTGAGTGGACGGCTCCCGTTGGCCGCGGGTGACCGAGGAGCCGGACGGCCTCCTCCTGCTGGAGATCGGCGACGGAGTCACCGGCTGCGTCCTGCGCGATCTGGCGCGCGGGTTCGCTCCGCCGCCCTTCTCGGTGCGGGCGCTGCGGCCGCTGCCGCCGGTGCCTCCGGGAGAGCGGCCGATCACCGTGGACCAGACCAACCAGTCGGTGATCGCGGGTGACACCGTAGTGGTCAAGTGGTTCCCCCGGCCGTCGCGGGCCCCCCATCCTGCGCCCCGCCTGCTCGCGCACCTGGCGGGCTTCGCCCGTACGGCCACGCCGTACGCGGCGGTCTACTGGGAGGACGCGCTGGTCGCCCTGGTGACGGCGTACCTGCCCGAGGCGCGGGACGGCTGGGAGTGGTGCGTCGACGAGGCGGAGGCCGGCCGCACCGGCTTCGCCGCCGAGGTCGGCACCCTCGCCGCCGAACTGCACCTCGCGATGGCCACCCCGTCCGCGGTCATCCCCGACCCCGTACGGCTGTCGCCGCCCGGCGAGGGCGCGTGGCGGGGCCGCGCCGAGGATGCGCTGCGTGAGGCCCTGGCGCTGACGGACGGCGCGGACGGCGCGTGGCTGGCGGGACGGGCCGAGGCCCTGCGCCGCGAGCTGGAGCCCCTCGCCCGCACCCCCGCCACACCGCTGATCCGCGTCCACGGCGACCTGCACGTCGGACAGATCCTGCGCTGGCGGGACGGCTACGCGGTGGTCGACTTCGACGGCAACCCGACCGTGGCGGACGCCGACCCCTACCAGCCCGCGGCTCGCGACCTCGCGCAGCTCACGACGAGCGTGGACCACGCGGGGCAGGTGGCGGTCAGACGCAGGTCCGCCGACCCGGACGCGACGGCCGCCTGGGCCGCCGCGTCGCGCCGCGACCTGACGGCGGCCTACGCCCGGACGCTCGCGCGGGCCGGCCGCGCCGACCTGCTCGACCGGTCGCTGCTGCGGCCGTTCGAGGTCGAGCAGGAGTGCCGCGAACTGATCTACGCCGCCCGCCACCTGCCGCGCTGGCGGTACGCGCCGATGGGCGTGCTGCGGGCCTGGTACGCCTGACCACGAAACGCCCGACTACGAAACGCCTTAACAACGAGGGGATGGACGCGTGGACGCGGGGCTTTTTCTCGCCGACCTGGAGGCGAAGCCGGAGGCACTGGAGGCGCTGGCCGGCCTCCTGGACGGCGGCGATCCGTTCGAGGGGCTGACGCGGCGGTTCGACCGCGTCGTGTTCCTCGGCATGGGCAGTTCGCGCTACGCCGCGGGGGTGGCGGCGCAACGACTGCGGGCGGCCGGGGTGGACGCCGTCGCGGAGTACGCCTCCGCCGCGCTCGGCACCCCGCCCGGCCCGCGCACCGCCGCCGTCGTCGTGTCGGCGACGGGCGGCAGCCGGGAGACGCTCGACGCCCTGGCCCGCCACCGGGGCAGCTCGTTCGTCGTGGCGCTGACCAACCGGCCCGGCTCCCCCGTCACCGAGGGCGCCGACCTGGTCGTGCCGATGCTCGCGGGCGAGGAGCGGGGCGGCGTCGCCTGCCGGACCTTCCAGCACACGCTCGCCCTGCTGCTCACGCTCGCCGAGGGCCCCGGTGCCGTGGCGGGCCTCGTACGGCGGGCCGCGGCGGCCACCACCGACCTGCTGGAGCACCGGCGTGAGTGGCTGGTGGACGCCGTGAGGCTGCTCGACGGGCCGCACGGCGTCTACACGATCGCGCCGGCCGAGCGGTTGTCGTCGGCGGAGCAGTCGGCGCTGATGTTCCGCGAGGGACCGCGCATCCAGGCGGACGCGTGCGAGACGGGCGACTGGGCGCACGTGGACGTCTATCTCACCAAGACCCGCGACTACCGGGCCGTGCTGTTCCCCGGGTCGCGCTACGACGAGCAGGCGATGGAATGGATCCGCATGCGCGGGTCGCGCGTGCTGGCGGTCGGCGGGGAGGTCGAGGGGCAGGCGGCGGCGGTGCGCTTTCTCCACGACGACGACCCGGACGTCGCCCTGCTCACCGAGACGCTGGTGCCCGAACTCGTCGCCGCGACGCTCTGGGGGCGGTAGGTCCCGGAGGTCAGCTCCCGAGGAGCCACCGCGCCGCCCGGCGCAGCAGGGTGCGGTGCACCGGACTCTCGTACGACCGGGTGTCGTGGCCGAGCGCGTCGTACACGACCCTGCCGCCCGCCACGGTCCTCGCCCACAGCAGGGGCTGGTCCGCCGAGTACGCCAGCGGCTCCACGTCCGGGAGGACGTCGAGGTCGGTGTAGACCTCGTCGGTCACCTCGAAGCCGGTCAGGCCGTCGACGATCGGATGACCGCCGCCGAGCCGGACCCGGGCCGGCCCGATCGGCGGGTGGTACGACTTGCCCCATCTCCACGCGCCGCCCAGGATCTCGGCCCACTCCGGCCAGTCGTCGAAGCACAGCGAGGCGGTGTGCACGGCGAGCAGCCCGCCGCCCCTCGCGAGGTGATCGAGTAGCGTCCGCCTGACGGAGCCGGGCGTCTCGAAACGCCAGCGGTCCCGCTCCTCCGCGAAGTCGTCGCCGTCGATCCTCCAGCGGAACGCGTTGACCGTGATCAGGCCGGTCGGCGGAGGCCCGGCCAGGGCTCCGGCGATGTCCTCGGTGATCTCCGAGTCGATGCCGATTTCGGCGAGCACGCCCGCGAGGGCGGCCGAAGTGGCCGGGAAGTCGTGGGCCACTCCCCCGGACAGGATGAGGTTGCGCGGCATGCAAGCACGATAGGCCCTGTCCGCGAACGCCCGGGACCGTACGCGTGCCGGGGCGGCGGTTCAGGGCCCGCTGCGGTCGCCCAGCGCGAGCAGGACGTCCCTGAGCAGGTCGGCCAGGGCGCGCGCGGCGTGTTCCGGCACGTCCGCCAGCAGTTCCCGGTGCGCCTGCGTGGTCGCCAGTGACAGTTCCTCGGCTCTTTCGACGCCGAGCGGGGTGAGCCTGACCCACGAGCTGCGCCCGTCCGCCGGATCCGGCTCCCGCTCCACCAGCCCGGCGCCTGCCAGCCGCTGCAGGATGTTGCTCGTTCCCCCGGTGGTGAGCATCAGGTGGGAGGCGAGCCTGCTCGGCTTGAGCCGGTACGGCCGGCCGGCCCGGCGGAGGGTGGCGAGCACGTCGAACTCGGCGTAGGTCAGGCCGTGGCGGCCGAGCACCGCCTGCGTGACCTCCTCGATGCGGGCCTTGAGCCGGCTGACGCGCTTGACGATCTCCAGCTGGACGGTCGCCGCCTCCGGCAGCTCGGCCCGCCATCCCTCGATCATCTCGTCGACCCGGTCCCGCTGTCGCATGGGTTGAGCCTAGTCCCTCATGCTGATAGCTTTACAGAAAGCTTTTATGAAAGCATTCGAGAAAGAGGCCTGCCATGAGAACGGTCATCGTCAACGGCACCGTCGTCGACACCGAGCCGCATCCGCACGTCGTACCGGACGCGGCCGTCGTCATCGAGGACGGCGTCATCGTCTCGACCGGCCCGAAGCCGGACGTGTGGGCGGAAGACGCCGAGATCATCGACGCCGCCGGCGGCATCGTGCTTCCCGGCTTCGTGGACACCCACCGCCACGTGTGGCAGAGCGTGCTGCGCGGCATCGCGGCCGACGCGACGCTCGGCGAGTACCTCGACCTGGTCCTCGGCACTCTGACCCCGGCGTTCCGCGCGGAGGACGTGTACGCCGGCAACCTCTGGGGCGCGATCGAGGCGCTCAACGCCGGCGTCACCACCGTCTACGACTGGTCGCACATCCAGCTCACCCCGGACCACACGGACGCGGCCGTCGAGGCGTTACGCGAGTCCGGGGTGAGGGCGGTCTTCGGGTACGCCCATCGGGGCACGGGCGACGCCGACCGCGCCGAGGACGAGGTGCGGCGGGTCCGCTCGGCGCTCCTGCCGTCCGACGACGGCCTGGTCACCGCGGCCTTCGCCGCGTGGGGCCCGGTCTACGGCTCGGTCGAGGCGGCGCGGGCCGACTGGGCGCTCGCCCGCGATCTCGGCCTGCGGGTCAGCCTGCACGCCACCGGCGAGGGCCCGGTCGAGCGGCTGGACGCCGCCGGCCTGCTCGGCCCGGACGTGCTGTTCGTGCACTGCAACGGCATGCCGGACGAGTCGCTGAAGCTGATCGCCGGCAGCGGCGGCACGGCCTCGGTGGCCCCGGCGGTGGAGTCGCAGATGGGACACGGCCATCCCGAGACCGGCAGGCTGCGGTCGTCCGGGATCACCACGGGACTCGGCGTGGACACGGTCACCGACGTTCCCTGCGACATGTTCTCCGTGATGCGCGCGGCGTTCGCGGCCGGACGCGCCCGCCGGGACGGGCCCGCTCTCACCGCGGCGGACGTGCTGCGCATGGCCACGATCGAGGGCGCGGCCGCGCTGGGCATGGACGGCAGGATCGGCTCGCTGCGCCCCGGCAAGCAGGCCGACATCGTCGTCCTGGACGCCGGGGCCCCCGGTCTCGCGCCCGTGCACGACCCGGTCGCCGCGGTCGTCACCGCGGCCGACACCGCCGCCGTGGACACGGTGCTGGTCGGCGGGCGGGCCGTCAAGCGCGGGGGCCGGCTGACAAACCTGAACGTGGACCGGGCACGCGACCTCGCCGTACGGGCTGCCCGGCACGTGACCGCGCAGGCTCGGACTACATCCGCGAGGTGACGTTTTTGCTCCGGTGACAACCGCCCTTTCGGGTGAGACCTTGAGTCGAAGCTATCCGAGGGGGCGGCGTCATGAACGCCTGGTCGGTGCCGGGCTACCGGGAGGTGCGCGAACTCGGCGCGGGCGGTGCCGGGCGGGTCGTGCTGGCGACCTATGTCACCACCGGCGCCTACGTGGCGATCAAGTACCTGCGCGAGGAACTGCGGCGGGATCGGCGCTTCCTCGCCGGGTTCCGGCACGAGGCCCGGGTCATGGTCGAGCTGAGCGATCCCGGCATTGTGCGCCTGTACGAGTACGTCGAGGCGCGCGACGGCGCGGCGATCGTCATGGAACTCGTCGACGGGGTCTCGCTGCGCAGGATCCTCGCCGAACACGGTTCGACCAGCCCGGAAGCGGCGCTGGTGGTGCTGAAGGGCTCGCTGTCGGGCCTGTCGGCCGCGCACTCCGCGGGAATCGTCCACCGGGACTACAAACCGGAGAACGTGCTGATCCAGGCCGACGGGACGAGCAAGCTGTCCGACTTCGGCATCGCGACGCCGAGCGGCTCGGCGGAGGCCCCCGCGGGCACGCCGCCCTACATGGCTCCCGAGCAGTGGTACGGCGGGCTCGCCGGCCCGGCCGCCGATGTATACGCGGCCACCTGCGTGTTCTACGAGTGCCTCACCGGGCGCCGGCCGTACCGGGCCGACGACCTGACGGCGCTGCGCATGCTGCACCGCGGCGCTCCCATTCCGGCGGCGGACGTGCCGGGCTCGGTGCGGAACCTGATCACGCGCGGCATGGCCAAGAACCCGGCGGACCGGCCGCCGACGGCGCGGGCGTTCATCTCCGATCTGGAGACCGCCGCGACCGCCGCGTACGGGCCCGACTGGGAGCAGCGAGGCCGCCGCCACCTGGCCGAACTGGCGACCCTGCTGGCACTGACGTTCCCCCTCGCCGCTCCGGCCGAGCCGGTCGAGGCGTCCACGTCCCTCGCCCAGACCGTGCTGGCCGAACGGCTCGCGCGTTTCGCTCCCCGGCTCGTCATCGGCGCCGCCGTGTTGTCCGCCATCGTGATCGCGGCGGTGGTCGCGGCCAACCGGCAGACCCCGGTCGCGCGGGACACCCTGCTCACCCCGCCGCCGCACAGCGCCCTGGCGGTGCCTCCCCCGGCCGCCGGCCCTCCGGCCGCCGTTGTCCCGGAGGCGGACGTCCCGGCGGATGTCCCTGCAGGGGACGTCCCGGCCGCGGACGTCCCGCCGGACGAGAACGTGGGGACGACGCCGCCCGAGCCGTCCGGCACACCGGTGTCCACCGGGGAGGCCACGCCGCCGGATCCTTCGGATCCTTCCGAGCCACCGGGTTCTTCCGAGCCGGCCGTCACCCCGTCCCACATGGGCGCGACCGCGTCACCGGGACCGGTGCGGGTCACGGGCCTCGGCATCGCGGCGTTCGACGGCCAGGCGGTCACGGTCGACGTAGGGGCCGGCACGACGGCCCGGGTCCTGCTCACCGCGCGCTTCGCCTCCGGGCCGTCGCCGGACGCGCTCGCCGCCACTGCGCCGCAGACGGTCGCGCTGCGGGGCGCCACCTCCTACCACATCGGCCTGCAGCAGCCCTTCCCCTCTCCTGCCTGCGGGACCACCGTCTACCGGCAGGTCCGGGTGTCCACGGTGCCCGCCGCACGCGGAGGGACCCGTACGCGCACGGAGAAGCTCACCGGGGCGCCCTGCCCCGCGCCCGCCGTCGAGGGCGTGGAGATCGACGCCTGGGACGGCACGACGGCCGTCGTCGGGGTCAGGTCGGCCACGAAGGACCCGGTGGACCTGCACGTCGCCTTCGTCCGCAGGGTCACATACGCCGGCCGGACCAGCACCGCACGGGACGCGGAGGACCGCACGCTGTCCGGGTCGCGCCGGTACGCCGAGCGGTTCACCGCGACGTTCGGCGCTCCGCGCGGCGCGCCCCGATGCGGCTACGTGGAGGTCCGGAGCGTGTCGGTCACGGCGTCGCCGGGCGGCACCACCAGGTCGGCCACCAGGACCGTCACGGGCCCCCGGTGCCCGGAGCCGCAAGGGTCCCCTTCGGGCGCCTCAGGCTCAGGCCCCGGAAAGGAGAGCCCGAGTCCGCCCACCACGCCCGACCCGCGCGAGAGTCCGTCCTCCGGCCCGCCCAGAAGCCCGGCGCCGGACAACCCCGGGTCGGGCGGTCCCCGGCCGGACGATCCCCGGCCGGACGATCCCGGGCCGCGCAACCCGGGCCGGCAGAGTCCCGATCCGCAGGACAGCCCGCCCCCTCCGGTGATCACTTGACACGGGCGACGGCGGACAGGAGGAATGAAATATTCACCGGTGTCCGCACGGCCGGGCTTTCACCCGCTTCCCGTCGCGCCTGTTCGACAGGGATTCGACAGGGATCCGGCGCCGCGTCGTGAGAACAGCGGAAACGCCGCTTCGTTGACTCGTCCCTCCGTGCCGGGATTGACTCCCGGCAGCGGCGGAGCGCCTTCACGGACAACATCGGCGTCCTGGCGTTGTTAGCGCTCACACCCATGTCGCGCCGGCGCGGGGGCCGAAAGCCGTGTTTCCACCAGCGTGCATTCGTCGGCGCGAACGTCACACCTCGAAGAATGGGAAAAGCCTGTGCGACATGACAGCACTTTTCGCCGGCGGTTGAGACTGTCCGCCGCCGTCGCCGCGCTGCTGACGGCCGGTGCCGGGGTGGCCGGGGCTCACGTCGCGTCGGCGGCCACGGCCGGATGCCAGGTCGTCTACACCGTGACCAGCGAGTGGCCCGGCGGGTTCGGCGCGAGCGTCAGCGTCCGCAACCTCGGCGACCCGATCAACGGATGGAAGCTGACCTGGTCGTTCCCGGCCGGGCAGACCATCACGCAACTGTGGAACGGCACCCACACCCAGTCCGGCTCCCAGGTCACGGTGACCAACGCCTCCTACAACGGCGACCTGCCCAGCGGCGGCAGCGCCGGCTTCGGGTTCAACGGCAGCTGGAACGGCTCCAACCCGGTGCCGTCCGGCTTCGCCCTGAACGGCGTGGCCTGCACCGGAGGCGTCACCTCCCCCAGTCCCAGTCCCAGTCCCAGTCCCACCCCCAGCCCCACCCCCAGCCCCAGTGCCTCGCCGAGTGCCAGTCCCACACCGCCGACCAGGCCGGCCATCGAGAACAACTTCCCGGTCACCCGGGAGGGGGCGTACGGCACCAACCGCTACACCGTGTTCCGGCCGTCGAACCCCTCGTCCGTCGGGCGTCCCATGCCCGTGCTGGTCTTCGGCAACGGGGCCTGCGCGCACACCAACGGCAGCGAGGTGATCCAGGCGCTGACGTTCATCGCGGCCCGCGGGTTCGTCGTGGTGGACACCGCCTCGGTCGACGGCGCGTCGAACGGCGTGCAGAGCGGTTCCCCGATTCCGTCGCTGCTGACCGACGGGATCAGCTGGGCCGAGCGGGAGAACAGCCGCGCCGGCTCGCCGCTCTACCAGCGCCTCGACCTGTCCAAGGTCGCCACGGCCGGGCACTCCTGCGGGGGGCTGGAAGCGCTGATCGCCGGCCAGGACCGGCGGGTCAAGAGCGTCGTCTCGCTGGACAGCGGGCTGTTCGCCGACGGTTCGTTCGGATACTCGCGCGCGGAACTGGCCAAGCTGCACACCCCGGTGATGTTCCTGGACGGCGGGCCCTCCGACATCGCCTACGACAACACCCGGGCCAACTACGACCTCACGCAGGTGGCGGCGGTGCTGGCCGAGCATCCCCAGGCCGGTCACGTCGGGTTCATCACCGGCAGCCAGATGACCGACGGCATGACCACCGTGGTCCAGTTCCTGGACATGACGCTCAACGGCAACGCCACGGCTCGCGCGTACATCCTCGGCTCCTCGGGCCTGGCGGCCAAGGCTCCCTGGACGGTCCGCACCAAGAACTTCTGACCCGGTGGAGGCCCGCCCCGGACGTGTGACCGCGTCAGGGGCGGGCGTGCCGGCCGGCACCGGCCGGTTCGGGCTCCGTCTTCGCGGGCTCACCGTCCTCCTCGTGGCCCTCGATCGACAGGTTCGGCAGGATCCGGTCGAGCCAGCGGGGAATCCACCAGTTGAGCCGGTCGAGCAGCACCATCGTGGCGGGCACGAGGAAGCCCCGGATCAGGGTCGCGTCGACGGTGACGGCCACGGCCAGCCCGACCCCGAACACCTTCACCAGGGGGTCGGGATAGGCGATGAAGGCGGTGAACACCGCCACCATGATCAGAGCGGCGGAGGTGATGACACGGCCGGTCGACCCCAGCCCCTCGGCCACCGCGCTCCGGTTGTCCCGGCTGCGCGCGTAGGCCTGCCGTACGGAGGTCAGCAGGAAGACCTCGTAGTCCATCGACAGACCGAACAGGACGGCGAACAGCATGAGCGGCACGTACGTGTCGATCGGCACCGAGAAGAACAGCGGGTCGAGGGAGGACCCCCCGGACGAGGGCGGGGGATCCATGCCGACCAGACGGCTGCCCAGGCCGTGAGAGAACACCACGGCCAGGGCGCCGAAGGCGGCGCCGAGCGAGACGAGGTTCATCAGCGCCGCCTTGATCGCGACCAGGGGCGCGCGGAAGGCCAGCAGCAGGAGCAGGGCGCTGAGCAGCACGACGACGCCGACGACCAGCGGGGTCCTGGCCATGATGCGGTCGCCCATGTCCGCCACTCCGGCCACCTCTCCGCCGACGTGGACGCGCGCCCCGGGCACCTCGATGGCGCGGATGCGCTTCACCACGTCGAAGGCCCGCGAGTCGCTCGGCGCGTAGTCGGGGACGGCCTGGATGAGCACGGAGCGCCCGTCCTCGTTGACCTTCGGCGGGGAGACGGCCGCGACGCCCTCGGTGTGCTCCACCCGCTGCGCCAGCGTCCGCACGACCGGGTCGGGCGGCGTCGAACCGGCGATCTTCCGGTCCAGTTCGGCCACGACGACCAGCCCGCCGTTGGCCCCCGGGCCGAAGCCCGTCTCGATCAGCTCGTACGCCCGGCGGGCGGGGGTGCCCTTGTCGCCGTACCCGTTGTCGAGGGGGCCGAGCTTGATCGTGACCGCGGGAGCGGCCAGCGCCGCCAGCACGACCGCGGTGACGGCGAGCACCCGCCAGGGGCGGCGCGCCACCCAGGCGCCCAGCCTGGCCCAGCCCGTGGCCGGGCCGTCGCGGCGGCCCGTGCTTTCGGAGGAGACCGTGCGCCCGGAGAAGACCGTGCGCCCGGCCAGCGGCAGCCGCAGCGCGTTCACCCGGTGGCCGAGGATGCCGAGCAGGGCGGGAACCAGCGTGATCGAGGTGAGCACGGCGCACACGACCGAGACGCCGGTGATCCAGCCGAGCGTGCGCAGCAGCGGGACGCCGGCGAACATCAGCGCGCTCAGCGCGATCACGACCGTGCCGCCGGCGAACAGCACGGCCCCACCCGAGGAGGCCGCCGTGCGCCGGACCGCCTCCCGCACCGGCACACCGCCGGCCAGCAGCGTCCGGTGCCGCGACAGCAGGAACAACGCGTAGTCGATGCCGACGCCGAGGCCGATCATCGTGGCCAGGATCGACGCGGTCGAGGGCACGTCCACGACGTGCCCGAGCAGCGCGATGAGGCCGAGCCCCACGCCGATGCTGATCAGCGCGGTGAAGATCGGCACGAGCGCGGCGACCAGCGTCCCGAAGGCGAACAGCAGCACCAGAAGCGCGACGACGACGCCGGCGATCTCGCTGGCCCCGGTCTCGATCTGCTTGTCCGCCGGCGTGGAGCCGTCGGACGGGACGACCTCGATGCCCGCCCGCACCGCCGGCGCGGCGGCGGCGACGAGCCGCTCGGAGGTCTGCACGATCTTGGTGGTGTCCTGCCCCTCCAGCCGTACGGTGATCATGCCGATCCGCCGGTTGGACGACATGCCGCCCGCCCGGTACGGCGTATCCACCTCGACGACGTGGGGAACGCGCCGCAGGGCGTCCATCGACTGTTCGACGGCCTGTTCGCGGGACGTGTCGGTCAGCGTGCCGTTCGCGGTGTGGAGGACGAGCTGTACGGTCCCGCCCGGGTCGAATCCCGGGCCGAAGCCCTCGCTCATCAGCTCGTGCGCCCGCTGCGCGTCCGTACCGGGGATCGACACGTCGTTGCTCACCGGCCGGCCCCACACCAGGGTGCCCGCGGTGAGCAGGCCCGCCGCCAGCACCCACAGCGTCAGCACGATCCAGCCGTGGCGTGCGCACCATCCGCCGAGCCGCCCCAGAATCCCGCTCATCGCCGTCCGCCCCGGGTATCATGTCCTGACGGCCGTCCTGTACGGCCATACAGAACGAGGGTAAACGGGACTTATCGGCGGGCGGACGGCGCGCCGGAAAATGAGACGATGACCACATCCGACCAGGGCAACGCGACCCGGTCCCGGATCCTGGCCGCGGCCCGCGACCTGTTCGCGGAGCGGGGGTACGCCGCCGTGTCGCTCGCCGACATCGCGGCGGCGATCGGTCTGACCAAGACCGCGGTCGCCTATCACTTTCACCCCAAGGACCGGCTGGCGGCCGAGCTCGTCGCCCCGGCGGCCGACGACCTGCTCGCGCTGCTCGGCGCCCGGTTCTCCGGCCATCGGGAGTTCCTGCGCGCGCTCACCGCGTTCGCCGTACGGCACCGGACGGTGATCCGGCTGCTCACCGAGGACGTCGGCGGCGCCGACAGCGTCCCTCCAGGATCTCCGGGCGAGGCGATCAGGGAGGTCGGCCGTGAGCTGTTCACCCGCCTGGCCGGGCCCGACCCCTCACCGGGCACGCGCGTACGCGCCTGGGCCGCCCTCGGCGCGGTGCGAACCGGTGTGGTGAAGACCATGGACATGCCCGCCGAGGTGATCGAGGAGACGCTGTGCGCTGCCGCCGTCGCCGTGTTCGAATCTCGATAGACGGACCCCCTTGCGATCACTCTGTGAGCGCGTCACATTTCGTGTGAACGTTCAACCTTTCCGCCGCGTCCTAGGAGACACCAGCGGGACGATGTGAAGGGAGTGACGGCGAGCCGTGGACGTACCGGCCGTCGGCGAGGGCCGCGCGGGCACCCTCGACCAGGTGGTGTCGGCCCTGTCGAAGACGCCGCGGACCGTCCTCATCCTCGGCGAGCCCGGCATCGGGAAGACCCACCTGCTCGGTGAGGCCGCCGCGCGGCTGAACGGCTTCCGGGTGCTGCGCGGCCAGGCCCGCGAACTGGACGGCGGGCGCGCCTACGCCCCACTCGTCGAGGCGCTCGGGGCCCTGCGCGGCGGGGCGGCCGACGCCCTGTCTGACCTGCTCGACGCGATAGACCAGGCCGCGCTCGGGCACCCGGCCGCGGCACCCGGCGCGATGGCCGCCCGGCTGCTGGAGTCGCTGCCCGGTCCCACCCTTCTCGCCATCGACGACCTGCACCTGGCCGACGCCGACACGCTGGGCGTGCTGCGGGCCCTCCCCCGCCGCCACGACGCCGTCGCGATCCTCGGCACCGCCCGCCACCCTCCCGCCATCGACGTCGACATGTCCGTACGGCTCCAGCCGCTGACCATGACCGAGGTCGCGGACCTGGTCACCGGGCTGCTCGGCCGTACGCCGAGCGACACCGTCCTGCGGCGGATCCACGTCGCGAGCCGGGGCAACCCGTGGTTCGTGCAGGAGGCCGTGCTGGCCCTGGTGCACGGCGGCGCCGTACGCTCGGCGGATCCGGGGGCACGGCGGGGGGCGATCCTGAGCCGCCTCTTCCAGCGCGACCGGGGCGGACGCGACCTCGCCCGCGTGCTGGCCGCGCTGTCGCGGACGAGGGAGACCGCCGGCCTCCCCGCGCTCGCCGAACTTGCCGGACTCCACCCACCCCGGGCCGAACGCGCCATCGAGGCGCTGGTCAGGGATGGCGTGGTCACCAGGAACGGTGACGGCTACGCGCTGGCGCACCCGCTCGTGGCCGAGGCGCTCTACGACGACCTCGGCGCCGCCGGCCGGCGCGGGGTGCATCGCCGCATCGCCGACATGCTCGAACGCGAGGGACTGACCGGGACCAGGCGCGTCCTGGAGTGGGCCACCCACATGGCCGAGGCGGGGCCGCCCGCCGAGGCCCTGCCCGCGGTGCTGCGCGCGGCCGAGCTCACCCGCTGGACCGCGCCGCTGTCGGCCGCGCACTGGTACGGCAAGGCCGCCGAACTGTCCGCCGAGCCGGGCGAACTGCTGGCCAGGCAGGCTCTCGCGTACTGGAAGGGCTCACGGCCCGCTCTTGCCCTGAATTCGGCCCAGCGCGCGCTCGCCGCGTTGCCCGCCGGCCGCCGCGGCACCCGCGCCGCGTACACCGCGGTCGGCGCGGCCCACGCGATGGGGTGGTACGAGGTGGCCCTCGACGTGGCCCGCCGCCAGATCCCGAAGGCCGACGACGCCTCGGCGCTGCTCGCCCAGCAGGCGCTGGTCAGCGCGGAGATGGGTCACCCCAGCGGGGAGGCGGCACGGCGGGCCTGGGAGGGCGTGGCCGACTGCCCGCCGCAGGACCGCGCGATCACGGTCGGCTATCTGGCCCTCCACGCGCTCGTGCAGGGCGACTGGGCCGAAACGCGGCGGGCGGTCGACGACCTGCTCACCTTCGCCGCGGCGCTGCCGCCGGGCGCCCGGCTCGCGTCGCTGGAGTCGGCGGCGCACGTGCTGGCGACAGCCGGCCTGCGCTCCCGCGCCGTCGAAGTGCTCGACCAGGCCGAGCAGATCCACCGGGGCCTCGGCTGGCACGACATCGCCGGGCAGCACGTACGGACCATGGCCGTGATCCGGCGGATGAGCGGCGAATGGGCGCGGGCGCTGGAGGAGATCGCGGTCGCAGGCCGGGCGCTGGCCGAGGCGGGCCTGCTGGAGAACCTCGCCCTGCTGCGCAACATGGAACTGGACATATTGCTCGACCAGGGCAGGCTGGACGAGGCTGCGCGGGTCCTCGCCGAACCGCCGCCCGGCTGCGCGCTGCAGCAGGGCATGCGATGCGTGTTCCGCGCGCGCCTGGCGCTCGGCCGGGGCGGCCTCGCCGCCGCACGGCGCGAACTCGCCGACGCTCTCGCGTACGAGGTGCCCGAGGTGGTGCACCGGGCCCTGGCGGTCGAGGTGCTGGTGACGGGGGCGGCGGGCGACGACGCGGGCTGCCGCGCGGCGGCCTCCCGGCTGGACGAGCGGTCCACGAACGGGACCCCCCGGGCCCGGCTCTCCGCCGACCTGGCGGTGGGCTGGGCGTTCCGGGACCGGGCGCGAGCCGGCGCCGGCCTGGAGCGGGCCCGAGCGGACGGTCTGCCGTTCGAGGAGGCTCGGGCCCGGCTGGTGCTCGGCGCGCTCGGTGACACGACACAACTCCCCCGCGCGCACGCGATCTTCACGCGGCTCGGCGCCGCGCCCTGGGCGGCGCTGTCGGAACGCCGCCTGCGCGAGGCCGGGCTGGTTCCCGAGTCGGCGGGCCGCCTCACCCCCGGGGAGCGCCGCGTCATCGAACTGGTCGCCGACGGGCTGAGCAACCCGCAGATCGCCGAGGAGCTGCACTACAGCCGAAAGACCGTGGAGGTCTATCTCACTCGCGTCTACGCGAAGACCGGCCTGCGGTCGCGCGTGGAGCTGACCCTGGCCGTCGAACGCGGCGAGCTGTGACGAGTCCGCCTCCCGCCGCAGGTGCCGCGTACGCGTCCACGCGCATGCCGCCCATCGCAGGTAACCCGTCCCGGGGCCGGTGCCGCGTCCGTCTCGTGTGCATGTAGCGCTCTGTCTGTGAGCAGCTGCGCTGTATCCGTTCCCGCCGCGTGCGCACCCATGGCGCAGGGGTCCGCTGGAGCCCCGGCACCCTTGCCGGGCCGGGTCGGTGTGGGTAGCTGGCCGGCTGTCTGGGTCTGGCGCTTGGTGCCTGGCGCTTGGTGCTTGGTGTTGTCGGGGGTGTTGCCGGTCCGGGTTTTCGACGTCCTGGGGCTCGGTTGGGGGTGGCGTGGCGGGGCTGGGGGCGGGTTGTGGCTCCATGTTGTCGCTGGTGGGG
>NZ_JBFBIP010000022.1:0-147509 GCF_040685655.1 Microbispora sp. NPDC088329 | reverse complement strand
GTCAACGCCGACCTCGCCCTGCGCACCCCGGTCGACGTCGCCGCCGGCGAGTACCACTCCACCCTGACCCTCTCGCTGTTCAACCAGACCTGACCTGCCCGGTGCGAGCGAGCAGACAGGAGACACCTTCGTCGGCCAGAGGGCAGATCGACGGCGCTGACGCGCCGATCTGATTCACCCGGGGTGCCCCGTGACGCGAGTCGCGGGGCACCCGCTTCCGTTTCTGGCTCGCCTTCGGCCGGGTCTCCGCGAAGCCGGAATACTCCCCGCGGAGGTGGCGGCGTACTTCACCGCCGCCGGCGCCTCCCGCGTGCGGAGCCGAGGCCCGTACGTCCGGTCAGGCCGTCGTGATCGCGGACTCGATGTCACGGTGCCGGGCGGCGCCGTGCGTGAAATCGGGTACGCCCGGCGTACCGCCCTCGCGCAGGTCGTCCAGGAACCGCTGGTAGGCGTGCGCGACCGCGTAGGCCGGCGCGTCGGCGTGGGGGTCCAGCCGCGGGACGCGAACGTATGACTCCGGCACCGTCAGGGGAGCGAGTCCGGTGGATGTCCCGCGGCCGCCTTCGATGGTGATCGGGCTGAGCTGGAGGTGGCCGATCGGGGCGGTGATGACGAGGTCGCCCTCGGTGCCGTTGATCTCCCAGCGGAAGTTGATGCCCCGGGAAACGCCTCCGCGGTAGTGGAAGGTGACCACCGCGCCGCCCGGCAACCGTCCCGAGGCCACCACCTGGTCCGCGGCGGTCATGGGCACGGGCAGTCCGCTTTCGGTGTCCACGGCGGACGTACGCCACGACGCCAGGTCGATCCGCAGGTCCTCGGGCTCTCCCAGGACGGACGCGAGTCCGTCGAGGGTGTGGGCGAAGGGGATGGTCAGCAGTGTCGCGCCGTTGGCGGCGTCGAGCACGTAGTGATCGCCGGGGCCGACGGTGGCGCCCCAGGCGCCGCCGGAGCCGACGACCGTCGTGGACAGCACCTCCCCCACGTAGCCGTCGGCCACGAGATCCCGCACGTAGGCGAGGGCCGGGTGCGACCGCGCCTGGAGTCCGACGACGGTCGGCAGCGCGCGGCCGCGTGCCTGCCGCGCCATGTCCTCGGCCTCCGCGAGCCCGTTGCCCAGCGGCCACTCGCACAGCACGCTCTTGCCGGCGCTCAGCGCCGTCCGCACCAGCTCCCGGTGATGCGGCACCTTCACCGCCACGACCACGAGGTCCACCTCGTCGCAGGCGGCCAGTTCTGCCGCGGTCCCGAAGGTGCGCGACACACCGTGCTTGTGGCCGGAGCGCTCCGCCGACTGTTTCGAGCTCGCGGCGAGGCCCTCAGCTCGTAACCCGGGACGGCACGCAGGGCCGGCAGGTGGGCGCGCTCGGCCCAGCCTCCGTTCGCCCCGAGTCCGATGATCCCCACTCCGATCGGCTTTCCGGACCGGGCCGGCTCGGCGAGCGGCGACTGAGAGGTGTTCATGATCAGCGACCTGTTCTTTCTGTAGACGGTGCAGGAACGCGTTCGCTGTCCAGCAGGGCCATGAGAGGGGCGGCGTAGCGGGTGCCGGCCACCGCGCCGGCCGGGACGGCCTCGTCGATCGCGCGGAGGTCCGTGTCGGTCAGGGCGACGCCGGCCGCGGCCAGGGCCTCCTCGACGCGGCGCGGCCGGCGGGTGCCCAGGACGGCCACGATGGTGCCGCGCTCGCGGCTCTGGGCGATGACCCAGGCGGTGGCGAGTTGCGCGACGCTGACGCCGTGCGCGTCGGCGAGCGGCCGCAGCCGGTCGACGAGCGTGAGGTTCGCGGCGAGATTGCCGGGGTGGAAGCGGGGCAGCCAGTGGGCGCGCGGGTCGCCCTCGGCCGGTTGCCGATAGGCACCGGTGAGCAGGCCGTGTGCGAGGACCCCGTAGGCGGTGACGCCGATCCCCAGCTCGCGGCAGGTGTCCAGGATGCCGTTGGTCTCGGGACCACGGCTGAACAGGGAGTATTCGATCTGCACATCGCAGATCGGGTGCACGGCGTGGGCCCGGCGGATGGTCTCCGGCCCCACCTCGGAGAGCCCGATGTGGCGGACGTACCCGGCCTGGACCAGCTCGGAGATCGCGCCGATCGTGTCCTCGATCGGGGTGTCGGGGGCGAGGCGAGCGGGGCGGTAGATGTCGACGTGGTCGCTGCCGAGGCGGCGCAGCGAGTAGGCGAGCGCGTTCTTCACGTAAGCGGGCCGGCCCTCGATGCCGACGAAGGCTCCGTCGGGACCGCGCAGACCGCCGAACTTGACGCTGAGGAGCACCTTGTCGCGATCACCGGCGCGCAGGGCGCGGCGAATGAGGTCCTCGTTGTGGCCCATGCCGTAGAAGTCGGCGGTGTCGAGGAGGGTGATGCCGGCGTCGAGGGCCGTACGGATCGTGGCGATGGCGTCGCCCTCATCCGCGGGGGCGGTGTGGTCGGACATGCCGGCGCAGCCCAGCGCGACAGGGGCGACCCGGGGGCCACCGGTTCCAAGTTGTCGGGTCTGCATGGTGCCTCCTGTGGAGCGTGAAGGGTGGGACGGGGACGCCACGGGTGCGGCCGTTTGTTAACGTTGACATCTCAACACTAGGAAGAGGCGCGTTGATATGTCAACACAGGGCGAAGAGGCCGCCGCGTCGAACGAGGCCGCGACAGGCGCCGCACCGGAGCCCGTCGATTTCTGGGTCGCCTTCAAGCGCGCCCACGAGATCGTCCGAGCTCTCGTGATCGCGGACACCGCCGAGGCGGCGAACCTGTCCGAGCCGGACCTGACGATTCTCGTCAACCTCGTCAAGGCGGGAGGCGCCCTGCGCCAGAGCGAGCTCGCCGCCTCACTCGGCTGGGATCGCACGCGCATCTCCCACCAGCTCACCCGCATGAGCGAGCGCGGACTCGTCACCCGCGAGCGCACCCGCGGTGTCATCGTCACCCTCACCGACACCGGGCGCGCGGCCATCACCGCCGCACACCCCGGCCTGGACGCCGCGGTACGCCGCCACTTCACCGACAAGCTCTCCGCACAGGAGATCGAGACGCTGACCTCCGTGTTCAGCCGGCTTTGACGTGCCCCCGCGGCCCGGAGCCGGGCCGCCGTCCGCCGAACGCGGCAGCCCCTACTGCCGAGGATCGCGCCCGGCCCCCGGCGAATCCCGGTCGTACGCGACAGTAGACGCCGCGTGTCAAGATCTTTTTCTTGCACACTAAATTCAAGTATTGACCTAAGTATCGAAGGCGATCATTCTCTGGTCAGGGCTCGTCCCGTTCACCCCCCGAAGAGAGATCGCCATCATGAGACAGCGTTCGAGGATCCATCCCACGCGCCGCGCCCTGACGGCCGTGCTCAGCGCACTGGTCCTGGTCGTGGCCTGCGTCGTCGCGGCGGCGGCCGTGTCCGCACCGGCCGCGGCCGCGCCCGCGCTGCTGTCGCAGGGCAGGACCGCGACGGCCTCGTCCACCGAGAACGCCGGCACACCGGCGTCGGCCGCCGTCGACGGGAACATCGGAACGCGCTGGTCCAGCGCGTTCGGCGACCCGCAGTGGCTCCAGGTCGACCTCGGCGCAACGGCGACGCTGAGCCAGGTCACCCTCACCTGGGAGGCCGCCTACGCCACGGCGTTCAAGATCCAGGTGTCCGGCGACGCCTCCACCTGGACCGACCTCTACTCCACCACCACCGGCACCGGCGGCACGCAGACTCTCAACGTCACCGGCTCGGGCCGCTACGTCCGCGTGTACGGCACCGCCCGCGCCACCGGCTACGGCTACTCGCTGTGGGAGTTCCAGGTCTACGGCACGACGTCCTCCGCCACCTGCGGCACGACCGACGCAGCACAGGGCAGGCCCGCCACCGCCTCCTCCACCGAGAACGCCGGGACACCCGCGTCGGCGGCCGTGGACGGCAACGGCGCGACCCGCTGGTCCAGCGCGTTCGGCGACCCGCAGTGGCTCCAGGTCGACCTCGGCTCCACCAGGTCGATCTGCAGGGTCGTCCTGACCTGGGAGGCCGCCTACGCCACGGCCTTCAAGATCCAAGCGTCCGACAACGCCTCCACCTGGACCGACCTCTACTCCACCACCACCGGCACCGGCGGCACGCAGACCCTCGACGTCACCGGCTCGGGCCGCTACGTCCGCGTGTACGGCACCGCCCGCGCCACCGCGTACGGCTACTCGCTGTGGAGCTTCACCGTGAACACCACGGGCGGCTCGACGGATCCGACGACCGGCCCGACGACCCCGCCCGACGCCTTCTGGGGCGACACCTCGACCATCCCGGCGGCCAGGAACGTCGTCATGGTCAAGATCCTCAACAGGACCAACGGCCGGTATCCCGACTCGCAGGTCTACTGGAGCTACAACGGCCAGGTCCACTCGATCGCCGAGCAGCCCTACTTCGACATGCCGGCCAACACGGCGGGCCGGATGTACTTCTATCTCGGCTCCCCCACCAGCCAGTACTACGACTTCATCGAGTTCACCGTCGGCCCGTCGGTGTTCAACGGCAACACGACCCGGGTGGACGCGTTCGGCCTGAAGCTCGCGATGCGCCTGCACGCCCGCGACGGCTACGACGTCGCCGTCGGCGAGGACTACGCCACCTTCGCCGAGTCCCGCGCGGCGACGTTCCAGCGGTTCATCGACGAGGTGCCTGCCGAGTTCAAGCAACTGGCCCAGGTGCAGGCGCCGTACCGCATCCCGGCCCCGGGCAGCGCGTCGATCTTCCAGCCCGGCGGGGCGTACGCGAACTACTTCACCGGCTACGCCGCTCAGCAGGGCGTGACGGCGACGACCTCGCAGGTCACGGGGTGCGCCGGACCGCTCGCCGAGGCCCCGAAGATGTGCGCGGCGCTGAACCGGCACGTCGCCGGGATGTCCGACGCCCAGCAGTCGGACGCGGCGAACCACTACAAGGCCGCCCCGGCGAACTACTACGCGAAGTTCTGGCACGACCACGCCATCGGCAAGCTCGCCTACGGCTTCCCCTACGACGACTACGCGGGCCACTCGTCGTTCATCTCGCACGGCGACCCGCAGTGGCTGCTGGTCGCGGTCGGCTGGTAGCGCGGACAGGAGACGCCATGAGACACACCCTTCCGCTCCGGCACGGGCTCGCTCTCGTCCTGGCGGTGGCGCTGGCGCTGCTCGCGAGCGTCGTCGCCGGGCCCGCGCACGCCGCGCCCGTACTGCTGTCGCAGAGCAAGACCGCGACGGCCTCGTCCACCGAGAACGCCGGCACGCCCGCCTCGGCGGCGGTGGACGGCGACACCGGCACCCGGTGGTCCAGCGCGTTCGGCGACCCGCAGTGGCTCCAGGTCGACCTCGGGACCACGGCGACGCTGAGCCAGGTCACCCTCGCCTGGGAGGCCGCCTACGCCACGGCGTTCAAGATCCAGACGTCCGACAACGCCACCACCTGGACCGACGTCTACTCCACCACCACCGGCACCGGCGGCACCCAGACCCTCACCGTGACCGGCTCGGGCCGCTACGTCCGCGTGTACGGCACCGCCCGCGCCACCGGCTACGGCTACTCGCTGTGGGAGTTCCAGGTCTACGGCACGACCGGCACGTCCTCGGGCTGCACCGGCCCGAACGCCGCGCTGAACCGGCCCGCGACCGCCTCGTCCACCGAGAACGCCGGCACGCCCGCGTCCGCGGCCGTGGACGGCGACACCGGCACCCGCTGGTCGAGCGCCGCCGCCGACCCGCAGTGGCTGCAGGTCGACCTCGGCTCGGCCAAGACGATCTGCAAGGTGGTCCTGACCTGGGAGGCGGCCTACGCCACGGCCTTCAAGATCCAGGCGTCCGACAACGCCACCACCTGGACCGACGTCTACTCCACCACCACCGGCACCGGCGGCACGCAAACCCTCGACGTCACCGGCTCGGGCCGCTACGTCCGCCTGTACGGCACCGCCCGCGCCACCGGCTACGGCTACTCGCTGTGGGAGTTCGCCGTCCACACGAGCGGCGGCGGCACCACCGACCCACCGCCGACCGGCACGCCGATCTCGGCGTACAAGCAGGTGACGGCCTCGTCGTGGGAGGGCGGCAACGCCCCGGCGGCGGCGCTCGACGGGCGGACGACGACCCGCTGGTCGAGCCAGTACTCCGACGACCAGTGGCTGCGGGTGGACCTCGGTGGCACCGGGCACATCACGGGCGTCACGCTCAACTGGGAATCCGCGTACGCCACCGGCTACCGGATCGAGGTGTCCGCCAACGGCACGTCATGGACGCCGATCCACACCACGACCACCGGCAGGGGCGGCGTCGAGAACCTGAACGTCACCGGCGACGGCCGCTACGTCCGCTTCGTCGGCACCGCCCGGGCGACGGGCTACGGCTACTCGCTGTGGGAGTTCCAGGTCTTCGGCACCGTGGACACGGCGGCCACGACCGCTCCCCTGCTGTCCCCGCCTGCCAAGGCCCCGGCGGTCACCGGCCAGTTCGCGCTGTCCGCCCCCGCCGACAAGGCCATGGTCACCGACACCCGGCGGCCCGCGTTCTCCTGGGCGGCCGTCTCCGGCGCGGTGCGCTACGAGGTCTGGCTGAACGTCAGCCGCACCGACTACGACTTCACCGCCTCGGGCAACCTGATCGACCTCTACACCAAGGTCGCCGAGCCGACCGGCACGAGCTACACGCCTGCCTGGGACATCCCCGACCGGTGGACGTACAAGTGGTTCGTCGTCGCGGTGAGCGGCTCGGGCGCGAGGACGACCTCGAACATCCGCACCTTCAGCCTCTACCTGCCCGAAATCGAGCAGGTCGCCGACGGCGTCCCGATCGTCAACGGCGCCCGCGACCTCAACAAGAACGGCACGATCGAGCCGTACGAGAACTGGCGGCTGCCCGTCGAAACCCGCGTCAACGACCTTCTCGGCAGGATGACCCCCGAGGAGAAGGCGTACCAAATGTTCTACAACGCCCAGGCCTACCCGCTGTCGGGCTGGCACTTCGGCCCGGCGTTGCCGAACGACCTGCACGCCGTGCTGCTGAGCGCGTCCGGAACCCGGCTCGGCATTCCGCCGGTCTCCGCGGGCGACACCATCGCCGGATACCAGACCACTTATCCGCTGCAGAGCACGCTCGCGGCGGGCAAGGACTACGCGCTCGACTACAAACTCGGCGACATGCAGCGCCGAGAGGAACTGGAGGTCGGGGCGCGCGGCGTGCTCGGCCCGCTCGCCGAGGTCGGCACCAAGGTCCTCTACCCCCGCATCCAGGAGGGCAACGGCGAGAACGCCGACGTCGCGGCCGCCCAGGTCCGCGCGCTGGTGGCCGGGCTCCAGGGCGGCCCCGAGCTCAACCCCGCCTCGGTGCTGGCCACCGTGAAGCACTGGCCGGGCGAGGGCGCGGGCGGCGAGGCCGGCATCACCTACGACGCGGTGACGATCAAGTACCACATGATCCCGTTCAGGGCCGCGATGGAGGCCGGCGCCGTCAACATCATGCCCGGCTACGCCGGGAGCTCCTACCTCGACCCGGGCGGGTCGGGCGCGGGCGACAGCAAGCCGATCCTCGACTACCTGCGGAACAACCTGGGCTACACCGGTCTCATCACCACCGACTGGCTGCCGTCGTCGGTCTGGGTCAAGGCCGCGAACGCCGGCTCCGACGTGATGGGCGGCGCCGACCCCGGAGCCACCGGGTTCACGATGGCGACGTTCCTCGCAGGAGTCCCGATCGCGCGGATCAACGACGCGGTGACCCGGATCCTGCGCCTGAAGTTCACGCTCGGCGTGTTCGAGCGTCCGTACGGCGACCCGGTGAACGGTCCCTACCGCTTCCACCAGCCGTCGTACGTCGCGCTCGCCAACCAGGCCGCCAGGGAGTCCGTCACGCTGCTCAAGAACAACGGCGTGCTGCCGCTGAAGCTCAAGGCGGGCGACAACGTCGTGGTCGCCGGTCCGCGGGCCACCGACGGATCGTCCTGCTGCATCTGGACGAGCTTCTTCCACCAGGAGTACGGCTCGCAGACGCTCCTGGAGGCGGTTAAGGCGCGGGCGGCCACCATGGGCGTCAACGTCCACCAGGACACCGGGCCTTCGCCCAAGCTCGCGATCGTGGCGGTCGGCGAGCCGACCTACACGCACGCCACCGCCTGGGTGAAGGAGCAGCCCCAGCTGCCCGCCGACCAGCTCGCCGTCATCCAGAACTTCAAGAACCAGGGCATCCCGGTGGTCGTCGTGCTGACCCTCCCCCGGCCCATCGTCATCAGCGAGTGGAACGGCCTGGCCGACGCCGTCGTGGTGACGTACCGGGGCGGTGAGGAGGTCGGCCCGGCCACGGCGAGCCTCCTGTTCGGCGACTACACGCCGCGCGGCCGCCTGCCGTGGCAGCTCCCGCGCGGCCTCGACCAGATCCTCAAGCCGGGCGGCGGCGACGTGCTCGCCGACGCCGTAGAGGACTGGAACCTCCCCTACGACCTGGGCGCCACCGCCGCCCAGCGGTCGGAGATCCGGGCCCGCATCGACGCGGGCCAGACCGTCCCCACCACCTACGGCGACCCCCTCTATCCGTACGGCGCCGGCCTGCAGGGCTGGTCGTAGGACCGGGGACGCGGAACCCCCGGTCACCCGGGGGTTTCGCGCCGGCGCCGGAACGACGCCTCAGTTCACCTGTCCGATGGGGCGCATCTGCAGGTGGTTGATGTCCACGCCGTCCGGTTGGTCGAGCGCGAACAGGATGCAGTCGGCGACCTGCTCCGCCGTCATGACCGGGGCGCCGGGGCGGCCGCCGCGGTTGTCCCAGAAGGGGTGTCCACCATGCCGGGCGCCACGAGGGTGACGCCGACACCGTCTCCGGTCACCATCAGGCGGGTGTTCTCCGCCAGCGCGTGCAGCGCCCACTTGGTGACCGAATACAGGTTGCCCGGCGTGTTCTTGACCCCCGCGACCGAGCCGACCAGGACCAGCCTGCCCCCGGTCCGTCTCAGGTGCGGCAGCACGGCCTGCACGACCAGGGCCGGGCCGAGGACGTTGGTGAGGACCATCGAGCGCATGTACTCGGGTGAGTGGTCGGCGAGCGTGCCCGGCAACGAGAAACCGGCGTTGACGACGACGTTGTCCAGCCGTCCGAAGGTCTCCATGGTGAGGTCCACCGCCTGACGGACGTGCCCGGCGTCGGCCGTGTCACCGGCCACGGTCAGAAGCCGGTCGGCGCCGGCGCCGACCGCGGGCATCGGTTCGCCGCCGGGATTCCAGGCGTCGATGAACGCGGGCTGCCGGGCGAGCGCGACCACCTCCACGCGGCCACCGATGCTCGTCACACGGTGATAGGCGAAGGGGCGGCGGGAACCGGCGGCTGATCAGCGCGACCGGCGTCCTCGGGTGGGAGTGGGAACACGGGTGTCGCCTCTTCCAAAAGCAGCGGTGCTGCGCCCCTGAGCGCCACGGGGCCGGAGCCGTGCTGAAACCCTCACATGCCCGACTCGCGACGTTCGAATAAGCAGCCATAAGGAGGGGCATCAGAGTTTTTGGGCCCCACCGCTTTTATGACGGGCCCAGCCATTCCCGGGGACTACCAGGTCTTGGACCGCTCGACGAGGAACCGGTGCAGTGACGCCAGCCGGGGATCGGTCAGAGTGCCGGAGCGGACGGCGAGGTAGAAGGTGTTGATCGGCGGGATCTCGGGCTCGAGAAGGAGCACCAGGGCCCTTGCGGCGACCTCCTCGGCGCACAGGTAGGTCGGTACGACGGACATCCCCGCCCCCGCGACCACAGCCGAGATCACGGCACGCAGATCGGGGACCACCACCGACGGAGAGTGCGGCGCCGGGGCCTCGAAGACCGTGCGCCAGTACCGGCGGATAATCGGCATGGACTGCGCATAGGAGATGAGAGGAATCCTCTCCAGCGCCCGGCCTCCGTCGTCCGACAGCCGGCCGGTCGGCAGGCCGTCGGCGACACCGGGCGAGGCGACCAGGGCGAACTCCTCATCGGTCAGAGGCACCGAGTGCAGCCCCCGTCCGCCCGGTTTCACGGTGGAGATCACCAGATCCAGATGCCCGCTTTTCAGGTCGCTCAGGAGGTCGGACGCCTCCCCGAGGCTGATTCGGACGTCGACCCCCGAGGCGATGAGCGGCGCTATGGAGCTCATGACCCGGGCCGCGACCAGATCCGCCGGGCCGCCCAGTCGCAGGGGCCGTTCGGATGGGGACTGCCCGAAGTGGCGGCGCACGGCGGTGTTGAGCTGGCTGATGGAGCCCTCGATGTCGTGGGCCAGCGCCTCACCTTGAGTGGTCGGGACCGCTCCCGTGGGCGTACGGTCGAACAGCAGCGTGCCGAGTTGGGACTCAAGCCCGCGGATGTACTGGGTGACGGCCGGTTGCGTGATCCCCAGCTGCCGCGATGCCTTGGTGAACGAGCCGGTGTGGTAGACGGCGATGAAAGTCTGCAGCCACCCCAGTTGCACGCCCTGCATCCCCGAAGACGTCACGCAGCGAGTTTCTCCGTTCTCGTGTGACTACCCCATCGGGGATGGTGCAGGACCTTGTAAGCGAAAGTCAACCGGATCAGGCATCTCCATACATGCCCTCATCGCTGTTGATAGACAGGCAACTACTTTGCGAGCCTAAGTTTCCGTGCGCCCGCTTCAAACCGACGTGGGCAGCGGCCCACCGTGCCAGGTCACGGCGTCGGCCAAGGCGGCGAGGAGATCCACCTCGCCGCCTTCGGCCTCGGCGTAGGCGCGGTGCAGATTGAGCACCAGGCGCTCGGCGTCCGCCCATCCGGCGAACTCGCCCAGCTCCGCCGCCTGAGCGGCGGCCAGCGGGGTGAGCCCATGCTCACGTCCCGCCCGGGCGACGTCGAGGACGAAGCGGTAGTACCGCTCGTGCGCGGCCAGGACCCCCGGCAGCTCGGAGGCGGTGGCGAGCGCCCCGTGTCCCGGCACGATGTGCTCGGGTTCGAAGGCCACCAGCCAGTCCAGCGACCGCAACGCGCCCTCTATCGATCCCATCAGCACCAGCGGCGTGAGCCCGTTGAACAGCAGGTCTCCGGCGAACAGCACCCGTTCGCCGGGAAGCCACGCCACCACGTCCCCGGACGTGTGGGCGGCGTGGCCGGGGTGCCGCAACTCGACGCGGCGCGCCCCGAGATGGACGGTCAGCTCGGAGGTGAACACCACCGACGGCGGGCGGCGCGTCACGTGCCCCCAGTCGGGCACCGGCGTCCACGCCGGCGGGCAGCCGTCGATGATCGGATCGGCCAGCAACGACTCTCTCATCGCCGCGTGCCCGAAGACGACCGTGTCATCCGGGAGCAGGCTGTTGCCGTAGCAGTGGTCCCCGTGCTGGTGGGTGTTCACCGCCATCCGGACCGGGGCGCCGCCGGTCGCCTCGGCCACCGCGTCGAGAAACCGCCGGGTGCGCGCCTCGGTCGCGCAGGTGTCCACGATCAGGACGCCGCCCTCACCTGCCACGGCTCCGGCGTTGTTCACCCACCAGGTGCCGTCCGGCTGCACCCAGGCGAAGATCCCCGGCACCACCTCGTGCAGCCCTGCATCTTGCACCCCTGCCCCGTCGGCCCGCTCTACCATGCTCACGGCTCCTCTCGCCGGCGTCCCACCCAGGGGACCCTATCGACGGCGCCACCGCGCCCGCCCGGGTCCCGGGCATGCGTCAGCTGGGATGGACCGTGCAGGGACAAGGGCGGCTTTTTCGCGACAGGCCGCGCCACGCCGGACCGGCCCGCGTCAGCTCCGGCCGTACAGCGCCGGCAGGCCGATCAGGTGCACACCAGGCGAGGCAGCGCCCTGCGCGAGCGCCTTGTCGTTGAAGCCGGTGCCGCTGAAACAGACGAGGCGGGTATCCGTGGTGTCGTACCGGCCGGACTTGGCGATCAAGTCGCGGATGTGCCGGAGACGTTCGATGTGGGCGACTCCCATCGTGTCGTTCCACTTGGCTTCGCCGATGGCCAGCAGTGGCGGCTTGCCGCCGTCGGCGACGCCGATCACGGCCACGTCCACCTCGTGACCGGTTCTCGCCTTGGGATCGTGGACGACTCCGTGACCGACCCGGGCGGGCAGGCCGCCGAACAGGTCCGGATCGGCGTGATGGAGCGACCAGTCGCGGCAGATCTGCTCGAAGTGCGGACCTAGGACGTTGCTGACGAAGCGGCGGCGGCTGGCCTGCCATACCCGCGCGCCACTGCCCGGTCGCTCGAGCTGGTCCCAGACCGGCCGCATGATCGCGTGATAGAAGCGGATCAACGGCTCGGAGACTCGATAGGTGGCACGATTGTCCCGGAAGACATCCGCATCGCGATGCAGCAGGCCGGCGTCTTCGAGGACGTTGATGGGATGTGCGATGTCCGTCGCCTTGCGCTCCAGGTAGCCGGCCATGCCCCCGCGCGTGGCGTTGCCGTCGGCGACGGCCGACAGGACGGACAGATACAGGGCGCTGTCCCGCAGGTCCGGTTCCTCCGCCAGCAGATAACGGGCCTCACGGAACAGGGGCGTCTCAGGATTGAGCACAGTGCGGACCACCCAGCCGTCGAAGTCGTCGGGCCCCTCCGGGGTGTCACCGCGTGCGAACTCGCGGCGATAGGCGGGTGTGCCGCCGACGACCGCGTTGACCTTGAGGGCGAGCGCCGGGTCGGAGATCCCCCAGAACTCGGCGGCCAGACGGTGATCGAGTGGACGGACGAGCAGTTCCAGTCCCGCCCGTCCGCGCAACGGCGCGTTGCCGGACAACAATTTCCCCATGAAGGACAGGGCCGAACCACACAGCAACAGACGCGTACGCGAGTTGGTGCGCTGATCCCGCATCGGCCGGAACGCCTCCTGCACGAGAGAAGGCAATTCCGGGTTGGCCCGTGCGAGGTAGGGAAACTCGTCGATCACGACGGGGGTGGGCCGCTCGGAGCCGAGAGCGAGCAGTGCGTCGAGGGCTTCGGACCAGTCGGCGAAGTGGTAGGGGGTGACAGGGCGGGCATGGGCCGTCAACGCCACGCTCAACCGACGCAGAGATTCCGCGTCGGCCGCCTCGGTCGCCCCGAAGTAAAAACCGCCCGCGGCACGACATGCGGCGTCCAGAAGGAAGGTCTTGCCCTGGCGGCGTCGCCCGGAGACCACGCCGAGAGTCGCGCCGGGTTGCTCGTCGGTGATGAACCGCGCCAAGGCCGACCACTCATAATCACGGTCGAACACCTCGACCGGCTTGTCCATGGGAGCCCTCCCGGTCATAGGTCTGCAGTTATAAGAAGTGTAGACCTATAACCGTCCGAACGACCGGCCGCGCAATCGTGACAGCCGGAATCGGCCTGGCCGGTTGCGCCGCCTCGGCGTTCAGTGGTCCACAGTGAGCACGATCTTGCCGATCTGGGTGCCGGACTCCATGTGCCGGTGGGCCCGCGCGACCTCCTCCAGCGGGAACAGGCGGTCCACCACCGGGCGGAAGGCGCCCGTACGCAGACCCGAGGCCACGTAGGCGACGGCACGGCGCAACCGCTGCGGGTCCCTGGTGATCTCGAGCACGGTGTACGTACGCATGTTCAGCGCGGGCATGCCCAGGTCGAACCCCGGATAGGGCGTCGGCCGCCCGCTCTGCACACCCCACAGCAACAACGTCCCGCCGGGGGCGACGGCCCTGGCCAGTTCCGTCACGCCCGGCCCGGCGACGGCGTCGAAGACGTACGCGGCGCCTGCGCCGCCGGTCAGCTCCAGCACTCGCCCCGCGACGTCCTCCTCGTCTGAGACGACGACCTCGGCCGCGCCCTCCTCGATCAGCCGCCGGCTCTTGGCACGGGTGCGGGTGACGGCGATCGGCCTGCCGGAGGGCTTACGGCGCGGCTCGTCCGGCACCGTGCCGGACGGTCTCCCGTGCCGGATCGGGCCGGCGCGGTCGCGCCCGGCGAGAACGGTTCTGCCGGACATCGGCATCGTCAGGTGCGGCGGGGCCGCCGCGGTATCCCGCGATCGGGGTGTCGACGATTCGGAGGCATCCCTCAAACGGGGGGTTGTGCGGGCGGCCGGCGGTTCGGTCTCATGGACGGGACACCGCGCATCCACGGCGACGGGAAGAAAGACCTCGGCCATGAGCGGGAACGGCGGACTGCCCACGGCCGTGGCACGGAAGCTGACGGCCCTGAGGCGTGAGCTCGGCGAGGCGCCCGACGCGTCGACGCTGTTCTCCCGGGCTTCGCGGCTGCTGCGCCCGATCGTCGCCTTCGACGCCGCGGTGTGGCGGGCGATCGATCCGATGACCGGCATGATGACCTCGCCGGTCCGGGTGGAGAATCTCGGTCAGGACGGTTGCTCGGTGTACTGGGAGTCCGAGCTGCTGACCGAGAACGTCAACCTGTTCAGCGACCTGGCGCGCGCCAGGGTGCCCGCCGCCGGGCTGCACGAGGCGACCGGTGGGCTTCCCGGTCGCAGTGCTCTCTATCGGGCGTTTCTCCGGCCACGCGGCCTGAACGACGAGCTGCGCGCGGTGGCGCGTGCGGACGGGCACCCGTGGGGACAGATCAGCCTGTTCAGGGCCGAGGGAGAGCCCGTCTTCCATGCCGGGGACGCGATGGTCCTGCATCGGTTGTCGGCGGTCATCGCCCACCGGCTGAGGTCGTTCGCCGAACCCCGGGTGGATCCCGGCTCCGGGCCGATGCCCGGCGACGATGCGGGGCCCGGGCTGCTGTACTTCGCCCCCTCGGGGGAGCTGGTGTCCCTGAACGACGAGGCGCGGAGTTATCTGACCGAGATCGCCGCCCTGGGGGCGGAGCCGGCCGGCCGCACGCCGCTGGGGGTGGCGGTGCCCGCCTGGATCCACAGCACGGTGAGCAAGGCCCGGGCGATCGCGGCTGGCCGGGCCGGGGGTTCGGCTCGGGTGCGGGTCCGCGACAGGGCCGGCCGGTGGCTGGTGTGCCACGCCTCATGCCTGCGCGGCACGGACGGCGAGCCGGGGGCCTCGGTGGTGGTGATCGAGCGCGCACCGATCTCGGAGGTCGCGCCGTTGATGGTGCGGGCCTACCAGCTCACCGATCGCGAACTCGAAATCACCCAGCTCATAGCGCGGGGCATGGGAACCGCCGAAATCTGCGAGAAGCTGTTCATCTCGCCGCACACGGTCCGCGACCGCGTGAAGTCCGTCTTCGGGAAGGTCCGCGTCACCAGCCACGGTGAGCTCGTCGCGAAGCTGTTCACCGAGCATTACGCCCCGCTCAGCGAGGGCAAGGAGAAGCGCGTCTTCGACTGATGCGTTCGGGACGATGGCACATCCGGGTGAATCGCGCAAAAACCGGCACCGAGTTTCGCACGTCATGGCAAGCCACGGGCCGGAAACCGCGACAGGCGAATTCCCGATGTCATCGCTCCCCCGCGCCCTCGGTCCGCTCACGCGCGGCGAGTGCACGTCCGCTTCTCCGGCACCGGAAGTGCGATGCGAACCCCGTTCTCCAGCGCGTACGAACGGGGCGTGGGCGGCCTCATCTTCCGGAACACCGAGGAAGCCTCCGCCGAGGCGCCGCATCGCACGGATATCAGCCCAATTAGATCAACAATGATGTTGACACCGCACGCCCGTACGACCGGCGGAAAGCCTCCGTCCGGGCGGCGCTTCTCTTGTTCTCCCGGCTTCGTTCTCATCGGACGCAGGAGAGGAAGGCACGCACGGGCAGGTGGTTCTTCGCCGTCAGCACCGCCGCGACGGCTCCACACCATAGGCGTTCCGCCGACACCGGCGGTCGTCCCGGCCTTGACCGCTCCCGGCAACACCTCGCTCCTGAGGTCACGTCTCACTCTGTCGAACGGCCGGAACTGAAAGTTTCACATTGGCCCGCCATAAGCGCACCATGTCACCCGTCGCTCCTCCACGTCGCCGGGCGACGGCCCCCGGGACCTGAGAATTCCCCGCAGCAGGGAAAACCGATCCCCTGACGCAGGGAGACTCCCGCCCAGAACATATCTGGACAACAGATGTTCATTGACGGGTCACCTGTCGTGCACCTATCGTTCGGCATGGACTTCCGAAACTTTCTTTCCGATTTCGAAAGTTTCGGACGCCTTTCCCGGAAATCCACATGAAGGACCAGGCGGCGTCCTGCCCCCGCAGCGACTCAGGAGGAACGACGGTGATGTCACAGATCGTTCTGTTCGCGATCGACATCTGCGCAGTGGTGTTGCTCGTCTTCGGGCTCTACTTCCCCCGACACCGCCGGCGCGATCTGGTCGTCTCCTATCTCGGGGTCAACATCGGCGTCCTCGCGGTGGCGAGCGCGCTGAGCACCAGCAACGTCGGCGCCGGGCTCGGGCTGGGAATGGCGTTGTTCGGCGTGCTGTCCATCATCCGTCTGCGCTCGACGGAGCTCGACCAGCACGAGGTCGCGTACTACTTCTCCGCGCTCGCCCTGGGCATCCTCGGCGCGCTGAGCACCAGCTCGGTGTGGCTCAACGCCGGTCTGATGGCACTCATCGTCGCGGTGATGTTCCTCGGCGACCACCGGCGGCTGTTCCGGCGGTACCGGCACCAGATCCTGGTGCTCGAATCCGCCTTCACCGACCATGTCGCGCTCGTCGCGCACCTGGAACAACTCCTCGACGCCCGGGTGCACGCCGTCACCGTCCAGCGGCTCGACCTGGTCAACGAGACCACGCTGGTCGACGTCCGGTACGCGCTGACCGACCGTGCCCTCACCACCGAACCCGGCACGCCCGCCCACGCCGGAGCGCACCGATGACCACGACGCCCCTCGGCCCCACCCTGGCGCGGCTGGCTCCGGTCGGGCTCGCCGAGCTCGTCGACCGGGCCGCCTTGCAGACCAGAGTGGACCGCAAGTATCTCGTCCCGGTGGAGGCGCTGCCCCAGCTGCTTGGTCGGCTCATGCCGTACGCGCGGGTGCTGGACATCGACGGTGAGCGCACTTTCCGCTACAGGTCGGTGTATTTCGACACCCCGCAGCTGGTCAGCTTCCACTGCGCGGCCTACCGCAGGCGCCGGCGTTTCAAGGTGCGCACCCGCACCTACCTCGACTCCGCCCAATGCTGGCTGGAGGTCAAGATCAACGGCGCGCGGGGAAGCATCACCAAACACCGGCTGCCCTACGACCCGCGAAACTGCGGCACCGTGGACCCGGGGCGCGGCTTCGTCGACGAGGCGCTCACCCGCGAGTCGATCGGCCCCGCCGCCGGCAGCTCCCTCGACCCGATCCTGGTGACCGAATACGACCGCGCCACCCTGCTGCTGCCGGACACCGCGAGCCGGGTCACCGTCGACACCGCACTCGCCTGGCGGCACGGCGACTCCACGCTGTGGCTGCCGGGACTGGCCGTGGTCGAGACCAAATCCGCCTCGGCCCCGACGCCGGTCGACCGCATCCTGTGGCGGGCCGGGGTGAGGCCCGGCCGCATCTCGAAGTACGCAACCGGTCTGGCCGCTCTCCGTCCCGACCTGCCCGACGCGCCATGGCGGCGGACACTGCGCCGCCATTTCCGCAGCACCCAGTCGCCTGCCGGCCCCGCACCGGCCGTCTCCCACCGCCCCGAACAGGAGGCATCGTGCGTCTGACCCTCCGCAGCACCGGCGCCGCCGCGACCCGCCGCATCACGGGGGCCGCGGTCGCCGCCGTGCTCCTCGCGGGACTGCTCAACGCGTACCCCTCATCGGCGGGCGCCGAATCGGCGTCGACGCCCCCGTCGGGCCGCGCCGCGAGCACCACGACCACTGCCAGCTCCACGACCACTGCCGGCACCACGGCCGCCGCCGCGGACGACCTGACCGGCGACATCGTCTTCTCCGTGCCGAGCGGCACCTTCCAGGGACAGGTGTCGGTGTCGCTGAGCACCGCGATCAGCGGCGCGCAGATCCGTTACACCACCGACGGATCACCGCCCACCGCGCAGTCGTCGCTCTACGCGGGCCAGCCGCTGCAGCTCACCCGCACCACCCAGCTGCGGGCACAGGCGTTCGTCGGCGGCGCCGCGTCCGGGAAGCGCGGAACGGCCGTGTACGTCGCCCGCGACACCTCCACGGCCCACGACCTGCCGGTGGTCGTGATCGACTCGTACGGCAAGGGCAAGCCCGGCCGGGAGTACCTCGACTCCGCCACCATGATCTTCGAGCCGGGCGGCGGTGCGACGACCTCGCTGGCCGCGGCTCCGGCTGTCGCCACCCGTGCCGGCGTCCACCTGCGCGGACAGTCGTCGGCCTCGTTCGACAAGGCGCCGTACCGCCTCGAGTTCTGGGACAACGACAACGACGACGCCGACTACCCGGTGCTGGGAATGCCCGCCGACTCCGACTGGGTGCTGCGCGGGCCGTTCCCCGACAAGTCGCTGATCCGCGAGGCCCTCGTCTACGACCTCGGCAAGGAGATGGGGCTGCAGGCTCCCCGGTATCGGTTCGTGGAGCTGTACCTCAACACCGACACCGGCCCGGTGAGGGCCGACGACTACATGGGCGTCTACCTGCTCGCAGAGACGATCAAGAACTCGAAGAACCGCCTCGACCTCAAGAAGCTGCACGAGGACGACACGACCCTGCCGAAGATCACAGGCGGGTACATCTTCAAGTTCGAGTGGATGGCCGCCGAGGAACCGACGCTGCCGTGCAGCGGGTCGGCGAGCACCTGCTGGACCTACCTCGAAGTGGTCGACCCCTCACCGCTGCAGACCCAGCAGAAGGACTGGTTGCGGGGTTACATCCAGGAATTCCACAACGTGCTGCACTCACAGAACTTCGCCGACCCGAACACCGGCTATCGGGCGTACATCGACGTGAACTCCTTCATCGACCAGCTCATCGTCTACGAGCTCAGCCGGAACATGGACGCCAACTACCGCAGCGCCTACTTCTACAAGGACAGGGACACCAAGATCTTCGCCGGTCCGCTGTGGGACTACGACCTCACGTTCGGCGTGGGCGGATTCTTCCAGAACGACCAGACCGCGGGCTGGCAGTATCAGCAGACCCGGCAGCCGGTCGCCAACGACTGGTTCACCCAGCTCATGCGCGACCCGGCCTTCGTCGACCAGGTCAAGGCGCGCTGGCAGGCACTGCGTCGCGGCGCGTTGTCCGACACCGCCCTGCGGAGCAGGATCGACGCTCTGGCCGGGCCGCTGACCAACGCGGCGCAGCGCAACTTCCAGCGCTGGCCGAACCTCACGACGCGGACGATCGGCTTCTTCAACACGCCGACCGCGTCCACCTGGCAGGGCCAGGTGGACTACCTGCGGGACTGGATGCTGCGCCGCGCGGCGTGGCTGGACTCGACGGCGGGATGGGGCGGCCCGGTCACGTCGCCGAGCCCCTCCCCCAGCGCTTCGCCCAGCCCTTCGCCCAGCCCTTCGCCCAGCGTCAGCCCGAGCCCGCGGGTCAGCCCCAGTCCGAGTCCGTCCCCGTCCCCGTCCCCGTCCCCGTCCGGCGGGGCGACCGGCGCGTGCTCGGCGACGTTCCGGGTGGTGAACTCATGGACCGGCGGCTTCCAGGGTGAGGTCACGGTGCGTGCGGGCAGCGCGGCGATCAACGGCTGGACCGTGAACTGGACCTGGCCCGGGGGGCAGACCATCACCCAGCTGTGGGGAGGCGTGCGTTCGGGTTCCGGCTCGAACGTGACGGTGCGCAACGAATCGTGGAACGGCTCACTCGCGGCCGGCACGACCACGACCTTCGGATTCCTCGGCAACGGCTCGGCCGCCGCCCCGGCGGCCACCTGCACCAGCCCGTGACCTGAACGACGCCGGCGGGGTCCCGTCCGATCACCGGACGGGACCCGTGTCCGGTCGCCCCCGCTGTTCGGGGGCCAGGCGCTGTTCGGGAGCCGTGCGCCGTTCGGGGGCCGTGCGCCGTTCGGGGGGCCGGGTCCGGGTGACACGCTGAACCCGCTCACCCGCTCTCCTGGACGCGTTGGGACACCAGCGCGGACATCACCGTGAGCGGCAGTGACGGGTTGGCGGCGGCCGCCTCCACCACCTGCCAGTTGTCGTCCGCGAGCAATTCGACGACGACCTCGGGCGGCAGGGCCGGGTGGCCCGCGGCGACGGGCCTGGCCTCCCGATCGTGCAAGCACGCCGACAGCGCCCGCGCCGTCGCGTGGGGGTGGCGTGCGACCTCGCGGAACGCCTTCCGCACCGGCGGCCGGTGCCGCACCAGGTCCTCCAGCAGCGCCGGGGACGCGTCCGGATTCCTCGCCACCCTGGCGAGGACCCGTACGGCGTGCCGGTCGACCATGGCCCGCAGCCGGGCTTCGGACAGGCCCGGATGTGGTGCGATGGACTTGAGCACCCTGGCGTCGGCATCGGCGGCAAGCGCGTCACGGATCTCCGGCGGCAGGTCGCGCCGTTCGGCCACCAGCATGCGCGCGGCCGGATTCCGCGAGGCGGCGAGTTCTTCGATCTCGGCGAGTGAGGCGGTGGCGATCCGCGGCAGCAGGGTGGGACCGACCTTGACGGTTTCGGCCAGGGTGGTGAGCACGTCCAGCGGCACGCGCGGGTTGTGAGCGAGGCCGCGCTGCACCTCATGACCGGGGTCGGCGGCCAGCCTGCGGATCAGCCGGTCACCGATCGTGGGATTCTCCGCGAGGGTGGCGCGGATGCAGGGCTCCGGGCTGCCGGCGAGGCGTTCGTACGCCTCCGGGGACAGGCCGGTGCGCTCGGCCAGCGCCCATCGCAGCAGCGGCGAAGAGTCGCCGGCGAAGCCGATCACGGCCGCGGCGGGCGTGGCCGGGTTTCTCAGCGCCTGCTCCTGCGTGTCGTGCACGGTCGACTCGTGGGAGCCGTCACACGAGGCACCAGGGTGCAGCTCGCAATCGGGCTCCGAGCAGTACGGAACGTGGACGAACGGCGTCTCCTTCCGGTCGCAGACCAGGCACCGCCGCGCCGGGGGCATCCCCTCGCCGGTGAGCAGCGCGGCCAGCACCGCCGGCGGGGTCGCCTCGTTGGCGGCCACCGCGCGGCGGACCTCGGCATGCGGGTGCTCCGCGAGCCGCGCCGCCATGTCCGCGGTCGTCCACAGGGCGAGCTCCACGACGACCCTGATCTCGGTGTCGCCGGCGAGGGTCTCCGCCACATCGGGCGGGAGGCCGGGACAGGCCGCCAGTCGCTCCCGGCGGTCGGCGTCCGGATCCGCCGCGAACAGGCGCGCCCACTCCGGGCGGCCGACCCCCTCGGTCAGCAGCGCGAAGACGGCGAGCGGCTGCGCCACCGGATCGATGTCGGCGGCCGTCAGCAGCCCCCGCTCCGCAAGCAGCGCGGCGACGTCTTGGACCCGCGAGACCAGCGCCGCCGCCTGCCCGCGGGTCAGGTCCGCGCGCCGGGCCAGGTCCGCAGCGATGTCATCGTCCGCAACCGTGATCAAGCGGTCCACCAGATCGGCCGGCAGGGCAGGATTGGCGGCGAGGCCGCACAGGACGTGATCCACAGGGGCATACTGCCCGACCAGACCACCGGGGTGTGTCTTCAAGGGTTTCAGCTCCCGCGTCGTCAGCTCCCGCGCCGTCCGCGCCTGTCCGCGGGGACGCGGCATCGACTCCCGCCGCTGCCTTTCGGATGTCCCGGCCGCTTGATCGCCTGGCCCGTCAGCTCTCCTTGGTCTGGACGTAGACGACCGCGTGCTTCACAGCGACCGAGGTCCACGGCACGATGACGACGGCGCCGTCCCGCTCGAAGATTCTCGCGTCGTCCCCCTCGGTGCCGTACTTCTGCGGCAGCTGCGCCACCTCCGCCGCCTTGCCGGTGGCCGCGTCCAGGCGGATGAGCCGGGGAGGCAGGTCGCGCCAGTCGCCGACCTCCAGCGCGAGCAGGCCGTGGTCGTCGGCGCGGACGAGATTCAGCTTCGTGGGCTGGGTGCCGGACGACTCCCAGACCTGCTTGCCGGTCCTGAGGTCGAAGGCGAGCACCTTGTCACTCGATCGCGCCTTGCCCGGCACGTTCTCCGGGAACGTCGTGAGGTAGAGACGGTCACCGTGCACGGCGTAGCGGCGCTGCTCGAACATCCCGTCCACGAACGCCACCGTGTTCATGGCGAGCATGTCCACCTTGCCGGTCGTGAACTCGCTGCGCTTTCCGCCTCGGTCGTCGAGAACGAGGAAGGTGCTCTTGTCGCCGTCCTCCTGGCGGACGACCAGCGGGTCGGCCGACAGCATCAGGCTCATCAGGCTGAGATCACCCATCTTGTAGTGCCATGCGACCTTGCCGCTCTTCGGGTCGAGCACCTGCACGAAGTTGCCCGAGCCCTCGAAGCTGCAGTCGAGGAGCAGGGCCACCCGGGTGGCCGCCGTGTTCACGTCCTTGATGTGGCAGCCCTGGGGAAACCGGGCCGTCCACTGCTTCGCGCCGTCCGACAGGCGGTAGCCGGACAGGACGTCGTTCGCGTACACCACGGCGACGTCGCCCGCATCCATGATCCGGGGCACCGTGAGCGAGTTGGCCAGCCGGGACTTCTCCGCCGGAATCTTGATCTTCCAGGTGATCTTTCCTGTCGCCGCGTCGACGCCGGCCAGGTGGTCGCACAGCTGGTCACTGCCGTACGCCACGGCGCCCTTGCCGTTCGCCGCCAGGGCGGCGGTGGCGCCGCAGAGCTGGTCGCCGGGCGAGGGGGCGCCCCAGGCACGTTTGCCCGAGGTCAGGTCGTAGGCGAGCACCCCGTCACGCTGCACCCGGATCACCGTCTTGTCGGTCAGCCAGCCCGCGAACGCGAGTCCCTGGCTGAAGTCCATGCTGTCGGCGTTGGCGAGCGGCACGGACCACTCCTTCGAGCCTCCGCCGGATCCGGCGCCGGAACTCCCGCCCGCGACGAACCAGGCGGTACCCGCCCCCACCGCCAGCAGCACGACCAGCCCGAGCGCGACGAACAGCGCAGTCCTGCCCTTGCCGCCGGACGCCTGGGGCTGTGGTGGAAGCCCCTGCACGGGCTGGCCCGGAGCGGCATGGCCCTGGCCGGGGTAGCTCCCCGGCGGACCGGGGTACCCCTGTTGACCCGGATGTCCGTGCGGACCGGCATACCCCTGTTGATTCGGATACCAGGGCGCTTGACCCTGGCCTGGCAAGGCGGGTGCCGGAGCGGCCTGAACCTGCCCAGGTGGCGCGAGTGCCGGAGCCGCCTGAACCGGCTGCGGCTGCCCATAGGGCTGCGAGTACGGCGGGCCCGGGTATCCCTGCCCCGGCTGGCCCTGGCCTTGCCGGCCCTGACCCGGATACCCCTGTTGACCCGCGTAGCCCTGCCCCGGCTGGCCCTGACCTGCTTGCCCATATGCCGGCACGCCAGGGGCGCCCGGACCCCAGGGCGCGGCCTGCCCGGGCGGACCGTAAGCCGGAGGAGCCGCGACCGGAGGAGCCGGGGTCTGCCCGGGCGGACCATAAGCCGGAGGAGCCGCGACCGGAGGAGCCGGGGCCTGCGGCACCGGCCCGGCCTGGCTCCACTGCGCGGGTTCGCCCCGTTGCCCCTGACTCCCCGGATGCCCGTACACCGGCTGGCCGGGCGCGGCCTGCCCGTACGCCGACTGCCCGTATGCCGGCTGGCCGGGCGCGGCCTGGCCATAGGCCGAGTAGCCGGGTACGGCCTGACCTGGGATGGGCTGACCCGGTGCGGGCTGATTGGGTGCGGGCTGGTGGCCCCAGCCTCCGGCGTCACCCGGTTGTCCCTGCCCGAGGTGCGGCTGTTCCTGTCCGCCATAGGGCGATCGGACCGGGCCGGTGGGGTACGGCGAGGGCGGAGTGGGCGGAGTGGGCCCGCCGTACGGGTCGCTGTTGTGCTGATCCGTCATGTCTCTCCCCCGATCACGCGAGCTGGGCGCGAACGAAGCCCGCCCACTGCCGCTCGAAGTCCGCCTTCGTCACGCCGAGCGCCTGGAACAGGGCGGCTTCGCTGTCGTCGCCCGGCGCCCGGTAGGCCGCGACCACGCCCGCGACCAGCTTCCGCTCGCCGTACTTCTGGGCGGCGAACCGCATGGCCAGATGCCCCATGAGGTAGTTGACGCTGGTCATCTGCTTGAAGTCCCAGAGGGCGTTGGTCGGCAGCTTCCCGTCGAACGGCATGGCGAGCTGTCCTGCCACGTAGGCGCGGCCCTCACTGATACGCCGGTTTCCGTTGATCGGCTGGTTGCGGCCGGCGACGTACTCGGCGAAGCCCTCGGTGATCCAGTTCGCCCTGCCGAACAGAGCGAACTGCGCGCTGTCCAGCCCGGCGACGAGCGAGTGCGCGAGCTCGTGCTCGGAGATCTCCATGATCCCCTGCTCGTTCCTGAAGAACTCGGACGTCGTGTCCATGACGACGCGGGTGCCGCCGATCTTCACCGTGTCGTCCCCGGTGCGCCAGCTCGGCATCGCGATCGAAACGCCGGCCTCGTTCGCCTTGGCCGTACGGAACAGCCTGCCGAGCTGCGTCTGCCCCTTGACCAGCGCGACCACGAATCCGGACGGCACCTCCGCACCCGGGTCGCCGTTCTTCCGCCAGAAGGCGAGGTCGCTCGCGGCGGCGGCGGATACGGTCGGCGCCATGCGCCGGGCCAGGGCGGCGTTCTGCGGCCTGGCGAGGATGAGGTTGTCGCCCGCCTTCGTGACCGTGACGTCCGGCCAGACGTCCCACGGGCCGGGGTAGTACATGGTCTTCGTCACCTCGCCACCCGTCGGCGGCGGCGCGCCCTCCACCTTCGTCACTACGAGGGGCGCCTTCGGCGACGCCTTCTCGATGGTCCAGCGGTACCACTCGGACACCGGACGCAGGTCGATCCCGGCGAACCGGTGGACGAACGCCACATCCTGGGTGAACTTCACGCCCCGCCCGAAACTGTCCTCAGCCCGGCCCTGTCGGCGCAACACCTGGTAGGACTGCTCGGCCAGCGGCATTTTGCGCAGGTTGGCGAAGACCCGCGCCTGATCCCGCGTCAGAGCGGCGTTCTTCTTGTCGAAGATCGAGGTGAACGCCTTCGCATCGCCGGAGGTCAGCGCCGCGGTGTGCGCCTGGACCAGCTTGGCGATCTCGTCGTCCTTCACGACGACCGTGTTCGGGTCGGTGGCGGCGGCGTCCCCCGTGGTGTCGCCGCCGGTGCCGCCGCCCCGCAGGACCAGGCCCACCCCTGCGCCCACCGCGACGACGAGGACAAGGGACAGGATGCCGAGCGTCACCCACAGCCCGGTCCTGCGTGGGGGTACGGGCGGGGGTGGCGGAGGCTGCCACTGCTGTGGTGGAGAACCGTACTGCCACTGCGGTGGAGGTGAAGGTGGAGACTGCCACTGCGGCGGCTGAGGCGGATACTGCTGGTGATAACCGGGCCCCGTCGTCACTTTCGCCCCGTAATGATCAGGTTTACCGAAAGGCGTAAAGCGTATCAGCGGCCAAGAAGCGGCCACGGGATCTTCACCGGGGAACACCTACGCGTACTTCCGGCATGTCGCATGACCAGGGATTTCGAGACTTACAAGCGAACGTGCGGGCCCTTCGCGGCCAATCCGCGAGGCCTACGGCCATTCGCGCGGGCCGGCCAATTCCTGACACATCGATAATGGAACGATCCATCTGTCGAAGGCGCGGAAGACAGCGGAAGACAGAGGAGAAGCAACGCGAGGAGAGGGGTCGCCGTGGGCATGCCGGGTTCCCCTCCCGATCTCGGCGAGGGCGTGCGGCGACGCGTCGGCCGTCAAGAGGTGGTGGCGAGGCGAGCGCGGAAACCGGGCCGCATCCAGACGAGCTGGACGACGCTCAAGCCGAACATCAGGACGCCCAAGGGCACGTGCAGGGCCTTCACGTGCGCGATGCCGAGCGCCACCTGCGCCAGCGTGAGCCCCAGGAACCCGGCCGCGTACAGGACGGGCCGGGGCGAGCCGCCGCCCGGCCGCCATGCCAGGGCGGCGACGACCAGGTGCACCAGCGCCACAACGAACACCGTGTACGCCCCGGCACTGTGCAGTGCCCCACGGCCGGGTGAGGACAGCACCAGCCCCGCGGTGACCGCCTGCACGAAGACGGCCACGGTTTGCAGGCTGACCGCGGCACGTACGAACATGAGGGTGCCTTGCTTCGTCGTCGTGCGCATTGGCATGGCGAGGTCTTCCCTTCGCGATCTCAGCGGTGTCCGGGGCGTGCGCCCCGGTCTCTCAGTAGTCCGACGACACACCCGCCGGAAATGTGAGGCGACGAACCAGCCTCACAGTTCGGCGCACTGCCTCGTCGATCTGGTGAGGGCAGTTGCGACCCAGGGAGCCGGCGACACCATGACCACCCCAACCGAACCGGGGACCACCCCCACCGAGCCGGGAGACGCCCGGGTCGATCCGAGTCTGAGCGTGATCATGAGCGAGCGGCGTCAGCTGATCAATCTCGGCTACCGGCTCCTCGGCTCTCTGGCCGACGCCGAGGACGTCGTCCAGGAGACCTACGCCCGCTGGTACGCCATGTCCCGGCAGCAGCAGGAGGCCATCCACCACCCCGGGGCCTGGCTGACGAAGGTGGCCGGCCGGATCTGCCTGGACCTGCTCGGCTCGGCGCGGGCCCGGCGCGAAAGCTATGTGGGCGAGTGGATCCCCGAGCCGCTGCCCGAACCCACCGAGTGGATCACCGGAAGGCCGGGCGGCGCCATTCTCGACCCCGCCGACCGGGTCACGCTCGACGAGTCGGTCACCATGGCCTTCCTCATCGTGCTCGAATCGATGACCCCGGCCGAGCGGGTCGCGTTCGTGCTGCACGACGTCTTCCGTTACTCCTTCGCCGAAGTCGCCGAGATCGTCGGCCGCACCCCGGCGGCCTGCCGCCAGCTGGCCTCCTCGGCCCGCCGCCGCATCCGCGCCTCACAGGTTCCCTCGGCCCCGGCGGCCCGGCAGGCCGGTCTCGTCAGAGACTTCAAGCAGGCATGGGAGACCAAGGACATCGGCACCCTCATCGGCCTCCTCGCCCCCGAGGCCACGTTGATCGCCGACGGCGGGGGGCTGGTCAGCGCCGCGTTCCGTCCCATCGAGGGCGGCGAGCAGATCGCCCGTTACATGATCGCTATCGCCGACAGGGCCACCCTGACGATCCTGGAGCGTACGGTCAACGGCCAGCCCGGTCTGGTGGCTCAGCACGACGGCGTCACCGTGACGGTCGCGGCGTTCGACGTTCCCGGCGATCGCATCACGCGCATCTGGGCGGTACGCAACCCCGACAAGCTCTGGCCGTGGACGGCGAATCCGCCACGCTAGGTCGTGTCCCGCGTCGTGATCGATACGCGGAGCACGCCCGTGCGGCGCACGCTCCTTGATACGTGCCCGCGGTGAATGCCGATTTGTCAGTCTTGCGCGCAATACTCGCCGCTGGCGATCACGAGGATGAGGTATCCGAGATGGCGCGGTCACTCCGTCGTGTCGCTTGACGACGAGCAGGCACACCGTGGAGGTACCGGCATGAGCGCAGATCGGATGCTGACCTATGTCGGCGGCGGTTCGGCGAAGTTCTGGGAGGTGCGTCAGGACGGCACCGAGCTGCACATCCGCTATGGGCGGATGGGCGCGGCCGGCCAGACGCAGGTCAAGTCGTTCGACTCCGCTGCCGCCGCCGCGGCGGCGGCCGACAAACTGGCGGCGGAGAAGTTACGCAAGGGCTACACGGAAGACGAAGCGGTCGCCGCCCCGGAGGCTGCCCCGGCGGACATCGGCGACGTCGATGACGAGGATCGGCTGACGATGCCGGCCGCTTGGCTGCGCGCTCTTCATCCGCGGCGGGGTGGGGTGAAGGTGTCCGTGAAAAGGCCGGACGCGGGCGCGCCCGGGAAACTCGCCGCGAAATTGGACGAGCATCGGCAGCTGATCCTCGACTCGCTGGCGAAGTGGTCCGACCCGGAGATCGCCGCCGCGGGCGCGGCGTACCTGGCCGGGGAGCCCGCCGCCACGCCGCTGGGCGCCGCGGTGGTCGCCAAGGTGGTGGCCGCGTCTTTGCCGCGGGACGACCAGCCGCCGCTGCCCCTGTTCGCCGAGGCCTGGCTGGTCGGACGCGGCCTGGTGTTCGCGGCGGTGACCGTGACCGAGCTGGCCTCGCTGGTTTTCGGTTTCGACGGGGACACGTGGCGAGTCCGGCGGCTGGCTGCCGATGATTCCCCCCAGCATTGGTACGGCTGGAATCGGCCGGAGCTCGCCGCGCGGGTCCGCGCCGTCCTCGCCACCGCATCGGACGCCGAGTACGCCGAGGTCGTCGCGGCGCTGGCGGTGAGCCGTGAAGGCGGACTCCACCACCGGGTGTCGGCTTCCTACCTGGCTCCCACCGAGGTCGAGTGGGTGACGGCCGACTGCGCCGAAGTGAGCCGCGTCAATCCGCGTCTCGCCTTCATCCTGGTCGCCGCGATCAGCACACCGGAGCACGCGGCGCTCATCGTGCCCCACGTGCCGGCTTACTGGGTGATGGGCTCCCTCGCGCTGCCCGCCACGGTCGTCGACGGCATGGGGGACGCGGCGGTGCCGGTGCTGGCCGGCTGGTTCGACGAGCTCGGCGACGCGGACACCCAGCGGCGGCTGCTGGGCGTGCTCGCCGAACTGCCGGGCGACGCGGCGATGCAGGCACTCCTCGACCGGATCGAGCACAAGCTCACCCAGGCGGCGCTCCTGCGCGCGGCGGCCCGCTTCCCGCGCCGGGCGATGCGGATGCTGGCCGCCTCCGATGGCAAGGCCGCGGACCTGCTGCTGCGTGCCCACGTACTGGCCCATCCCGACCTGGTGGCCGAGGTGCTCGCGACCGTCGACGATGCCGCCGCCGAGCGGATCAACGCGATCGCGAGCGCCCCGGCCGCCACCGCCGCGGTCGAGGCCCTGCCCGAGGTGCTGGTCAGCCCGCCCTGGACCCGTCCACGCAAGGTCCGCAAGCCGGTCGTCGTGAGTGATCTGGTGTGCGCCGATGAACCGGCCGTGTTGTGGGGGCCGGGCGAGCGGGACACGTGGCGCTCCGCCCGGCCGGGGCACGATTCATGGGATCGGGCTTGGAACGGGACCTGGGAACAGATCGCTCGTAAGATCGCCGATGCCCGGAAGGGCAACTGGCACGACGAGGTCGCCCTGTTCGTCGCCGGGCCCGAGGAACTGGCCGGGCCACTGATCGGGAAGTGGCGCCCGGCCGACCTGTGGGGAGCCTCCGAATGGATGCCGAGGGTGGTCGCCAGGTTCGAGCTGGCAGCGCTGCCCGCGGTGCTGGACAGCGCCCGGCGCAGCCCCGTCGCCATCGCTCCGGCGCTGCTCCCGTTCGCCGCTCCGGAGGTCGCCGTGCTGATGGCCGAGTGGCTGTCCCGGCTGAAGTCGGTGCGCGCCACCGCGCTGGCGTGGCTGGCCCGCCACCCCGAGACGGCCGCGAGGGCGCTGATCCCGCCGGCTCTGGGCAAGCCCGGGGTGCCCCGGCGGCAGGCCGAGCAGGCTCTGGCGGTGCTGGCCGCGGGCGGTGCCCGTGACGCCGTGGCGGAGGCCGCCGCGGGTTACGGCCCCGCCGCCGAGGCCGCGGTCGCCGACCTGCTCGCGGCCGACCCGCTCGACGCGCTGCCCGCCAAGATGCCCGCGCTGCCCGAGTGGGCGGAGGTCGCGATCCTGACACCGATCCACCTGCGCGGCGACGCGGGTGCGCTGCCGCCCGAGGCGGTCCGCCATGTGATGACGATGCTGGCGATCTCCCGGCCCGGTGATCCGTACGCCGGTCTCGCCCTGGTCAAGGAGGCCTGCGACAGCCGCAGCCTCGCGGACTTCGCCTGGGCGCTGTTCCAGAGCTGGAAAACGGCCGGCTACCCGTCCAAGGAGAGCTGGGTGATGGACGCGCTGGGACTGCTCGGCGACGACGAGACCGTCCGGCGGCTGACGCCGTTGATCAGGACCTGGCCCGGTGAGGGCGGGCACGCGCGTGCCGTCGCGGGTCTGGACCTGCTGGCCGCCATCGGCTCCGAGGTCGCGTTGATGCACCTGCACGGCATCGCCGAGAAGGTCAAGTTCAGCGGGCTCAAGAACCGGGCCAGGCAGAAGCTGGACGAGGTCGCCGCGGAGCTCGGCCTGACGCCGCAGGAGCTGGCCGACCGGCTGGTGCCGGACTTCGGGCTGTCCGCCGACGGCAGCCTGACCCTCGATTACGGCCGCAGGCGGTTCGTCGTCGGCTTCGACGAGCAGCTCAAGCCGTACGTGGCCGATTCCGCGGGGAAGCGGCTGAAGAACCTCCCCAAGCCGGGGGCGAACGACGATCCGGAGCTCGCGCCCGCCGCCTACCAGCGGTTCGCGGGGCTGAAGAAGGACGTGCGCGCCGTAGCGGGGGACACCATCCACCGGCTGGAGCAGGCCATGGTGAACCGGCGCCGCTGGAGCGGTGCGGACTTCGCGCGGCTGCTCGTCGGCCACCCGCTGCTCTGGCACATCGTGCGGCGGCTGGTCTGGGGGCTCTACGATCCCTCGGGCCGGCTCACGGGCGCGCTGCGCGTGGCCGAGGATCGCAGTTTCGCCGATGTCGAGGACGACACGCTGACGTTGCCCGACGATGCCGTCGTCGGGGTGGCGCACCCGCTTGAGCTGGGCGAGGACCTGGCCGCCTGGGCCGAGGTGTTCGCCGACTACGAGATCCTGCAGCCGTTCCCGCAGCTGGGCCGGGAGACCTACGCCCCGGACGAGACGCTGCTGGCCGAGATCTGCGCCGCCAAGATCCCCACCGTCAAGGTGATCGGGCTGGAACGGCGCGGCTGGCGGCGGGGCGACCCGCAGGACGCCGGTTGGCAGGGCTGGATCGAGCGGGACGTGCCCGGCGGCGAGACCGTCACGGTCGGTCTCGACCCGGGCATCGCGATCGGCTACCTGGACTTCGCCGACGAGCAGACCCTGGTGGAGGTCACCCTCGACGGCCTCGATCCGATCACCGCGTCCGAGATCCTGCGAGACCTCCGGGAGATCACCCGATGAACGACCACGCCCAGCGGCCCCCGGCCGAGATCCGCTACGCCGACGAGCTGGCCCGGCTGAGGGAGAGCGACACCGACCCCCGCCCGCCGGGCTGGGCGCTGAGCCTGCGGGCCGCCCGGCGCTTCGTCCTCGGGGACGAGAGGCTGGGCGTCAGCCGCAAGTTCGTGGGCGACCCCTCGCTGATCGACCGATCCCTGGTGACGCTCGCGACCCAGCGCGGGCTGATGCTGGTGGGTGAACCAGGCACGGCGAAGTCGCTGCTGTCCGAGCTGCTCGCCGCGGCCGTGAGCGGCACCTCGACGCTCACCATCCAGGGCGGCGCGGCCACCACCGAAGACCAGATCAAGTACTCGTGGAACTACGCGCTGCTGGTCGCCGAGGGCCCGTCCACCCGGTCGCTGGTGGCCGCTCCGCTGCTGCGCGGCATGGCCGAGGGCAAGGTGGTGCGCTTCGAGGAGATCACGCGGTGCCCGCTGGAGGTGCAGGACTGCCTGCTGTCGCCGCTGTCGGACCGTGTGCTCGCCGTGCCGGAGCTGACCGGTCCGGAGGCGATGGTGTTCGCCCAGGAGGGGTTCACCGTCATCGCCACCGCCAACACCCGCGACCGCGGCGTCAACGAGATGAGCGCCGCGCTCAAGCGCCGGTTCAACTTCGAGACGGTCTTCCCCATCGCCGACTTCGACACCGAGCTGCTGCTGGTGGAGGCGGAGGCCGCCGCTCTCCTGAAGCGGTCGGGCGTCGGTGCGCCGCCACGACGCGACGTGCTGGAGGTCCTGGTCACCGCGTTCCGTGAGCTGCGGGAGGGGCAGACGGCGCGCGGTGACGCCACCGACCGGCTGTCGGGGGTGATGAGCACCGCCGAGGCCGTCTCGGTCGCGCACGCCGTCGGGCTGCGGGGGTGGTTTCTGCGCGGGGAGCCCGGCGACGCCGCCGACCTGGTCTCCTGCCTGGCCGGCACGGCGGCCAAGGACAACCCGGAGGACCTGGCGAAACTCCGCAGATATCTGGAGCAGCGGCGGTCCGGAGACCAGTGGAAGGCCGTGTACGAGGCCCGTCATCTGCTGCCGGGCTGACGATGGCGGTCACGTTCCTCGGCGTGCGGCACCACAGCCCCGCCTGCGCCCGGCTCGTCGCCGACACCATTCACTCCGTACGGCCCGCGTACGTGCTGGTCGAGGGTCCGGCGGACATGAACCACAGGATGGACGAGCTCCTGCTGGGGCATGAGCTGCCGATCGCGGTCTACACCGGCTATCGGGATGCGCATCGGCGGCACGGGTCGTGGACGCCGCTGTGCGACTACTCCCCCGAATGGGTCGCGCTGACCGCGGGCCGTGCCGTCGGCGCCGAGCTGCGTTTCATCGACCTGCCCGCCTGGCATCCGGCGCTGGCCGAGGTGCGCAACCGGTACGCCGACGCGGAGGCCCGTTACAGCGAGGTGACCGGGCGGCTGTGCCGCACCTTCTCCGTGGACAACGTGGACGCGTTGTGGGACCACCTGTTCGAGATCGAGCCGGCCGACGGGCTGGCCGAGCGGCTGGCCGCCTACTTCGACCTGGTGCGCGGTGACACGCGAACCGACTCGGACGACATGGCCCGCGAGGCGTACATGGCGCAGTGGGTCCGGGCCGCCGTCGCCGACGCGGGCGACAGGCCGGTGGTCGTGGTCACGGGAGGCTTCCACCGCCCCGCGTTGATGCGACTGGCCAAGCAGGGCGACCGGACCTGGCCGGAGGTGCCGCGGCCGCCCGCGGACGCGGTCGTCGGCAGTTACCTGGTGCCGTACTCGTTCCGGCGGATGGACGCCTTCGACGGCTACCAGTCGGGCATGCCGTCGCCGGGCTACTACCAGCACCTGTGGGAGTCCGGTCCCGCCGAGGCCGCCCGCAGGCTCACCGAGACGGTGACGGCCCGGCTGCGCGCCCGGCGCCGGCCGGTGTCCACCGCGGACCTGATCGCCGCCCGGGCCACCGCCGACGGGCTCGCGCTGATGCGCGGTCACCCGCACCCGGCCCGGGTCGACGTGCTGGACGGCCTCGCCGGCGCGCTGGTCGGCGAGGCGATCGAGGCCCCGCTGCCCTGGGCGGCCCGCGGCCCGCTGCAGGCCGGCAGTCATCCCGTGATCGTGGAAATGATCGCGGCCCTCAGCGGTGACCGGGTGGGCCGTCTGCATGACTCGACTCCGTTGCCACCGCTGGTCCACGCCGTTCTCGCGGTGCTGGGCGGTCCGGGTGAGGAACTGCTCGACCTCGGCGAGGAGCCCGGCCGCGAGCGCAGCCGCCTGCTGCACCGGCTGCGGGTGCTGCGGATCCCCGGCGTGGAGCGCATCTCGGGACCCCGCCTGGCGGACGGCGCCGAGCTGGTCGAACGATGGACGCTGACCGAGTCGGGCGACCGGCTGCCCGCACTGATCGAGGCCGGTGGCTATGGCGCCGACCCGCAGGAGGCTGCGGCCGCCGCCCTCGCCGAACGGATTCCTGGCGCGAACCTGGACCAGCTGGCCGACCTGCTGTTCGACGCGGCGCTGTGCGGCATCGGCGAACTGGCCGGACAGGTGCTGGACGACATGGCGCGGGCCGTCGGCGCCGCGGCCGATCTGGGATCGCTGGGCCGCACCCTCACCGTCGCCCTGGCGATGTGGCGCCACGACGACCTGTTCCGCACCAGCGGCAGCACCACCGTGGCCACGGTCGTCCGGGCCGCCACCCGCCGGGCGCTGTGGCTGGCCGAAGGCGTGCGCGGCGGCCCCGCACCGGCCGACCTCCAGCGCGTCAACGCCGTGGCCGCCGTCCGCGACGCACTCAGGCACGCCGGCCCGTCGCTCGAACTGGACACGGACGCGGCGCTGGGCGTCGCGGACCGAATCGCCGCCTGCCGGGACGCGCCACCCGACCTGCGTGGCGCGTCGCTGGGGCTGGGCTGGTCACTGCGTGGTAGGGCCGCCGCGGACCCCGCCCGGGCGGTGCGCGGCGCGTTCGTCCCCGCGTCGGCCGGAGACTGGCTGGCCGGGTTGTTCGCGCTCGCCCGCGAGGAGGTGCTGCACACCGACGGCATGCTGGAGCTGCTCGACGACCTGGTCGCGGAGATGACCGACCACGACTTCCTCGTGGCCCTGCCCGCGCTGCGCCAGGCGTTCGGCTTCTTCCCACCGCGCGAACGGCACCTCATCGCCACTCGCCTGGTCGAACGGCGGGCCGGCGACGCGTCCGCCTGGGACCTGATGAGGCTGGACGCGGCCCCCGAACTGGTGGCCGCCGGCAGGGCACTGGACGAGCGGGTCGAGGCGGCACTGCGCCGGGAAGGACTGATCGCATCATGACCGACCCCACCCTCGAACGGTGGCGCCTGCTGCTCGGCGAGGCCGGCAGCGCCTGCCTCGGCGGGCAGGGCCTCGACGCGCAGGCCGCCGCCCGGGACGCGGCCATGGACTGGCTCTACGGCCGCGACGAGGACCTGCGCCGACGCGGCGTGCGGCAAAGCGGTGCGCGGCAGGGCGGGACGGGCGAATCGACGCTGACCACCGTCGACTGGCTCGACGACATCACGCGGCTGTTTCCCAAGGAGACCGTCGAACGACTGCACCGTGACGCGGTCGAGCGCTACGAGATCCATGACGTGGTGACCGACCCCGCCGTGCTGCAGCGCATCGAACCCAATCCCGCGCTGCTCAGGGCGGTGCTGCGGACCAAGCACCTGATGAACCCACAGGTGTTGCGGCTGGCCAGGCGGATCGTGGAGCAGGTCGTCCGGCAGCTGACCGACAGGCTCGCCACCGAGGTGCGCAGCGCGTTCTCCGGCACGAAGGCGCGACGGCCCGGCCGGATGCGGCTGGCCCGCAACTTCGACATGGTCAGGACCCTGCGCGCCAACCTCGGCCGCTACCAGCCGGAAACCGGCAAGGTGGTGATCGAGACCCCGTTCTTCTTCTCCCGCACTCGCCGCCACCTGGAGCAGTGGCAGGTGATCCTGCTCGTCGACCAGTCCGGGTCGATGATCGACTCGGTGATCCACTCGGCGGTCACCGCGGCCTGCCTGTGGGGGCTGCCCGGCGTACGCACCCACCTGGTCGCCTTCGACACCGAAGTGGTGGACCTGACGGCCGACGTCGACGATCCGGTGGAGTTGCTGATGAAGGTCCAGCTCGGCGGCGGCACCGACATCGCCCGCGCGGCGGCGTACGGCGCGGGCCTGGTGGATCAGCCGCGCCGCGCGATCGTCGTGCTGATCTCCGATTTCTACGAGGGCGGTGATCCGCGCCGGTTGGTGCGGGTCGTCCGCGAGCTGGTGGCACAGGGCAGCACGGTGCTGGGCCTGGCCGCGCTCGACGAGCAGGCCAATCCCGCCTACGACCGGGAGCTGGCGCAGCGCCTGGCCGACGCCGGAGCCCATGTGGGCGCGATGACCCCCGCCGAGCTGGCGTTCTTCGTCGCGGAGCACGTGGGCCGATGAGGACGGATCTGCTCGGGCTCACGGCGGACTCCCTCGCCGCGCTCACCAATCGCGGTCTGGTCAAACGGGCCGGCAAAGAAGCCGCGCCGGAGCTTCGGACCGACGCCGACGGCACCGTGCACGGCAGCTTCTCCGACGGCCCGGCCACGACCCTGCCTCCCGGCGGCCTCGACCTGGCCCGCTGCACCTGCGGTGCCGTCGGCGCCTGCCGGCACGTCATCGGGGTGATCCTCGCCTACCAGCGCCTGTCCGCCGAGGCCGCCTCGATTCCCCCAGGGGCTGACACGACGCCCGTAGAGGCCGGCCCAGCGCCTGCCAAAACTCACACAGCGCCCGCCGAAGCTCACACAGCGCCCGCCGAGGCCGCCGCGGAGCCCCCGCCCTGGTCGCCCGGTCAGCTGACCGACGAGGAGCTCACCGCCAAGCTCGGTGCCCGGCTGATGGCCGCCGCTCGCCGTACGGCGAAAGCCGGGTTCACCGCGCGGGTCCGCCGGGCGACCTCCGCCGATCCGGTGTCGCAGGTCGAGCTGGCCACCGCGACCGTGCGCTTCCTGGTCCCCGGCGATCTCGGGTTCGTCCACACCGACACCGTCGCCGGTAGCCGCGATGACGTCATCGCCCTGGCGGTGTGGGCGTTCCGTGTCGCCGACGAGCTGCACCCCGGCGTCCCCGAGGTGCGGGTCGACGTCGGCGGTGAGGCCGGAGCGGGCACCGGATCCGGGCTGGAGCGTGCCCTGGGCCTGGCGGGCACGGTCCTGCGCGAGGGCGCCGCGCATCTCGGCCCGGGCCTCGACGCCACCATCGCCGACGTGCGACGCCACCTGGACGCCGCCGGGCTGCGCTGGCCGCTGCTGGCCGTCGGCGACGTCGCCGCACAGCTGGTTTCCTATCGCGACCGTAGCGCCCACTACCGTCCCGAACTGCTCGCGAGTCACGTCGCCGAACTCCACGCCCGCCACCGGGCGGTGACGCGGCCGGACGCCACCCTGCGCAGCAGCGTGCTCGGCACCGCCGAGGCCGCCGAGACCCCGTTGCGCCGGGCCCGGATGGAGAGCCTCGGCTGCCGGATCCGCGGTCTCGGCGACCAGCGGATCGCCGAGGTCTATCTGGCCCACGGCGACAGTGCCATGGTGCTGGTCCTCCGCCGTCAGTGGGACGGCGACGACGACGGGGCGACGCTGGCGCGGCGGCGGATCGCCACGTCCACGCTGGCCGCTCTGGCCACCGGAAACCTGGTAACGGAATCCGCCGTCCGTAGCGCCAGCCGTACGGTGCGGCTGGCCACCGGGCGGATCTCCACGACGACGGTCAGCCCGTCACGGGGCGACTGGGACGAGCTGCCGCCGTCTCTGGTGGTGACCGACCTCGCCGCGCTCGGCCGTGAGCTCGACGCCCTCCCCCTCCGGCCCATCCGTCCGCGGGTGGAAGCGGAACTGGTCCGGGTCGTCGCCGTCGCCCGGGTGGAGACCATCCGGTATGCGCCAGGAGACCAGCGCCTCGACGCTGTCATCGTCGACCGGACGGGTAACACCGCCACCGTCAGGGCCACGCACACCGGAGCCGCCCCCGGACGCCTCGACTCGCTGGCCGCCGTGCTCGCCGGAGAGAGGGGCGAGCTGCGATTCGTCAGCGGCGTGGCCGGGCGGACCGCCGGCGGTGTCGTCATCGAACCGGTCGGCCTGGTGGCCGGCGACCGGGTCGTCGTTCCCGACCTACAGCCCGCCGGCGGCAGCGGCACCCTCACGGTCGCCGAAGACGACCGGCACGACCCCCTCACCGGGGCTCTGATCGACACCCGAGGACTGCTCGCCGAAGTGGCTCATCATGGCCTGTCTCACCTGCCGCCGACCTACGACGACCGGCTCGCCGCCGCGGCGCGGCGGCTGACCGTGCTCGGGCTGCACCGCGTCGCACAGGCCGTCACGGCCTTCGCGGCGGCGCGGGCCCGCGACTTCGACGAGGCGGTCGAGCGGGCCTGGGTCGACGCGTACCTGCGCCTGGAGGTCGCTCTGGACCTGACCTGACCGATGTGGGGACTCGTCCCGCCCGGCAGCGGGGCGAGTCAGTCGTCGAACTCGAAACCGTCCGCCTTGGCGGCCTCGACGAGCCGCCGCATGCGGTTCGCGTCCGTCGCGACGGACGCCAACCGGGCGCCCAGCTCCTCCAGCACGCCGCGGTCGCTTCCGTACGCGCAGAACATGTCGGCTTCGGGATCGCAGGAGAACCGCCCTTGCAGGGCGGGGACCTCGGTGCCGACGAGCACCTGCGCGACGCCTTCCCAGAAATATCCGTTCGGCTCGTGACCGAGCTCCTCGATCACGCTGTCCACCTGCGTGGTCCCGGCGTCCAGCAACAGCGAGTACGTGCCCGGGACCGACTCGATCAACTTCAATGGATGCATCGGCGCATGTTGCCACCGTCGATGCCAGACCGCAAAACACGCTCGTCGACCACGCCTCATCTGCCGCCGGGCGCAGCCCGAGTAAAGCTCCGAGCCCGTTCAGGACGGCGAATTCGGGTTCGACTGCGCTCGCCGACAGCGTGACCCGGGCAGGCCCGTATCACTCCGGGCGTGCCCGGCGGTCCCGCCCCTCCACCGCCGGGCGCCCGAGCAGCTTGTCGATGCTGCGGCGCTCGCGCTTGGTGGGACGTCCCGCGCCCCGAGCCCGAACGGCCACCGTCACGACCTCCTCGCGCGGAGGAGGCGGAGGGCTCTTGTCGACGTAGCACTCGGCGGCCACGGCGGCGCCGACGCGCTTGGTGATGACGCGGGAGACGACCAGGATGCGTTCGCGCCCCTCGTGCCGCAGCCGGACCTCGTCGCCGACCCGGACGACATGCGCGGGCTTGACCCGCACCCCGTTGACCCGGACGTGACCGCCCCGGCAGGCGTCGGACGCGATCGAACGAGTCCTGGTCAGCCGTACTGACCAGATCCAGCTGTCCACCCGCGCACTCACCTGCTCACCCGGCACTCCGCCACTGTACTGAGAGCGGCGCGCTGCCGGCATTCGAGCCTCGCCTGACCAAGGGGGGGTGGACGTCATGGGGACGGACCGGCTACGGGTTCGGAGGCTCCATATAGGTGAGCTTGTGGTAATCCACAACGGGCGTGCCCGTCACCGGATCGGGGTGTGTCACCTCCTCCAGATAGAAGGGGGCGGTGAGGTCTTTGCCCAACCAGCCGATGTGCGCGACGCCGACGAACGGCGCGGTGATCGACACCGTGTAGTGCTTGTTGTCCTGGCCGGTCAGCTCGACGCTGCAGTTCACGTCGTACTTGACGGACTCCTGGCCCGCCGGGGGCGGTGGCAGGGCGACCTCGGCCGTGATGCCCGCCGGGGTCGGAACCGTGGTGCCGGTGGATGTGTCGACCAGCTTCCAGTTCACCGAGTTGATCGTGATGCCATAGGTCTGCACCGCCACCCGCAGGGTGAGGGTCCCCTTGACCGGGTCGACCAGATGCCAGGTCAGCGGTGCGTCGAAGTAGCCGTCGGCACGCACCACCGTGGAGGGACCCGGCTGGCCGGTGGGGAAGGTCCACAGGAAGGGGGTGTTGGTATCGCCGACGTAGTTGCCGCCGATCAGGACCCGTCCGCGCACCGGAAGTCCGTCGGCGTTCTTGGCGATCACCTTCACCGACCGGGTGTCGCCGGTGGTGACCGGGTTCGGGTCGGTGTCCAGCGTCATCTTGCCGAACGTCACGGGGACGGCCGAGCCGCTCGCGGTCGCGGTGCACAGCTGCTGGACGGCGTGCACGTAGTCGGGCCGCCCCGACGCGGACGCCTTGAGCTGCCCGGCCGGGACCCTGACCGTCGTCGACGTGGCCTCACGGGCGCCCCGCCACACGCCGTTGACATACACCGACACCAGTGCGCCGGGCACGACACCCTCGACCGGAACCTCCGTCCGCCACGCCTCCAGAGGCTGGCGCACGGCCGGCGCCCCCAGCGGGGGCATCTTGACCACCTTCCAGTCCGCCCTCTTCACGATGTCACCGCCGCAGCCGCTCTCGACGGCGCTGACCACCTCGTCTGTGACCAGGGGCCGATAGCAGCGCACCACCGTGGTGTCGGAGGTCGCCGCCACCGGTGCGCTTATCGGCGTTTTGCCGACGGTGAGCCACACCAGGGCGTTCGGGGTGGTGCCCCGCACCTCCACCAGAGTGCCGCACTCGTACAGCGGCCCGATCGAGATGTCGCGGCTGATGACGGAGTAGTCGACGCCGACGGGCTGCGACATGGTGGCCTGGCCCAGGCAGTTGGAGACCTCCACGTACACCTGCATGTCGGGGTCGGCGAGTACGGCAGGCGCCGAGGACAGCAGGGGAAACCAGTCGTCGCCGTCCTGCGAGGCCGTCCAGAGGCCGAGGTCGACGGTCTTGTTGTGCTTGTCGACGGCCCTCGCGAGAACCTGCGCTCCTCGACGAAGCTTGGAGACGGTGATGACCGCGGTCTTCTCGCACACGCGCGCGTGGACCGTCGGCCTCTCATAGGGGGCGGCCTTGTCCGCCGAGATGGTGGTGGTGCGGCTCTCCGCCCCGCAGCCCGTGTAGAACCGCTGATACAGCCCGACCTTACTACCCTGCTTCAGGGACCCCACGGCACAGCGGATCGTGTCTCCCACATAGGGATAGTCCAGGATCGTGCTGTCGATGGTCATCCGCAAGGAGGCCCCGGGGACCACCCCCGACACGTCGACCTCCGTATCGCACTGCAGAGGGTTCCGCTGGAACTGCGGAGCGGGCAGTGGCGGGGAGACCGGCGAGGCCACCACCGGCGGGCTGACCGTCACGGGACCGCTGATCACCGCCTTCGTCACAGGGTCCACGTAGTGCTGCCACACCGTGAGGACCTGACCCGGTTTGAACGCGCCGCTGCGGCTCTTGTTCAGCAGCACCGAGACCTGCGACCAGTCGGGCCAGTCGCAGAGCGTCTCCCCGACGGTTACTCCCAGATATCGGACGGTCACGGTCGCCCCGGCCACGGCGCCGGCCACCACAAGCCAGTCGATGCACTCATGCACCAAACTCGCGCAATGCACCGCCCCCAGCGATGCCGGCGGGTCCTGCACGGGTTCCGCCCGGGACGGCTCTCCGGTGACGCCGGGCGCCGTCTGCGTCACGGTGAGCTGCTGGCCCGTCTTCAGACCGAGCCCGGCCGTGGGGATCAGCGTGACGCCGTCGGCGCTCGCGGGCACTGAGGTGCGGAAGGCACCATCGGCGAACAGGGTGACGACGCTGCCGGCGTGGGCGTTGTCCACTCGCACGGTCGGGCTGATGGTCGTCACCGGGCCGATTATCTTCGGTGCCGCGAGAGGCGTTTCGGTGTCCGCCTGCGCGATGTCCGCCAAGGCGCCGAGGGCAGCGCCCGCGGTCGCCGCCACGGCGAGGTTTCTTCCCAGGCGCAGAGCTCCACGCCGGGTGACCTCCATTCCGGATCCCTGTCCGCATCCGCAACGGCGCGCGGTCGGCTCTTCGGTCATCGGCTCTCCAGGACGCTCGCAGTCGCCCCGAAGGATGAGGGATCCCCAATATCGGAGGAAGACCCAATTTCGCCCTGTCCCCTGATCTGGCAGGCGAAATCCTCCGGTTGGGCACGAAGGCGGCCCGCCAGAAGGGATAGCCGTAGCCGATATCGGCAGGGCCGGAGAGGCACGATGACTCCGGCGTCACGCGAAGTCGCAGAGGTGGGTGCGGATGCCGGCGAACCGTATACCGGTAAGTTTCACAATCACGCAGGCCGAATTCCCATCCCAGTGGCGGCGGCGACCAGCTCCCGCATGCTGGCGGCCCTCCCCCGCGACGACCGCCGTCCGGCCTGCCGCGATGACGCCTTTGCGGCATAAGCACGAATAGCAGGAAAAGCGCCTACCGATAGGTCACCTTCTGCACGCGCCCGGCAACCGGGAACCGATCCCGGGGATGACAACGGTGGCATGGTCCGCGGAGAGTCCAAGGAGAGCGCGGCTCGGCGCAGCAGCCGGCGGAGGATCTTCCACCGGTGGCGGTAGCCCGTGGATCGACCGCGACCGTCGGCGTCGCCTACCGCGACGCCCACGCCCACTACCTGCTGCCGCCGAAGCCGGCTGGCCCACGTCGTCCAGTCGATCCAGCTCACCGACCGCCCGGCGCTCCGTACGATGCTTGAGGGCTACTAGGCGAGCCTGCGCAGAAAGACCAACATCGACTAGAGCGTGCGCCCCGATGATCGGGAGGCGCCGGCTGCGCGTGTCGACGCCGGTGGCCTCGCCGACGTACCACGCGGCCAAGAGCGATCCGGCCCCGGTCCGGCAGGGCCCGCCCTGGACCGGCAGGGGGCATCGCTGCGACACTGGGTACAGGCTCTACTTTTGGTGTCAACGGTGCAAGTTCTGTTCTTCTGTGGCAAAAGTCGTTAACCTCGACGGAATTGGTCCTACGGGTCCACGCCGCATCTCCCCTCAGGGGCCGTATCGCATGGAGAGCAGAAGTGACGATGGCGCGCTGGTTGGGCCGGTTGCTTCTGCCGGTCGTCGTCGGCGTGGTGGTGATGGCCGCCCTGGCGGCGCCCGCGTCCGCCCATGGCCAGCTCGCGATGTCGACACCGGCGAAGGACAGCACGGTGCGCGAGCCGTTGGAGTCCCTCTCCCTCTACTTCACCGAGGCGCCCGCCCCGAACGCGTACTTCGCGGTCACCGCTCCCAGCGGCGCCCGGGTCGACCAGACCTGGACGCACGGTCAGCCGAAACGCCTCGACAAGCCGGTCCAGGAGTACAACCTCGTCGACGGCTTCTGGGAACCGAGCGTCTACAACACCGGCTTTCCGGCGCAGATCCCCGTCGCCTACTGGCCTGAACGGGGCGAGTACGTCGTCAAGTATCTGTCGATCGCCTCCGACGGGGAGCCGGTGCGGGGAGAACTGCGGTTCACCTACAAGGGCAGGACCTCGGGGCCGCCCAAGGGCTGGCAGGCCCCGGACAACAAGCCCGACCCCATCCTGCTCGGCTCGGCCGAGCCGGGGAGCGACACCCAGACCCCGGCGCCCGACACCGGCGGCAGCCCGGCGGCGATGGGCCCGGCGGTGCCCCCAGCCGGCGCCAGCCCGGGCACGGAGACCGGCGCCGGCCCGGGCACTGTCACGCAGACCGGCGCTAGTCAGGCCGCGGCGTCCGGAACCGGCAGCTCTGCCGCCCGGACAGCGCAGCCGGCCGACTCCGGCACCGGGCTGTCGGTATGGCTGGTGCCCGCGATCATCGTCGTGGGAGCGGGCGCCCTGGTGGTACGGGCGGCGCGGCGACCCGCGCCCGCCACCCCGGCGGCCGGGCGGTCTTCCGGCCGTCCACAGGCCAGGAAACCCGCACGCGCCCCGGCGTCACGTACTCCGCAGCGTCCCAAATCCACCAAGCGACGCTGACTCGTCCCATCCCTCAGGAGAACCCCCGATGACGATCGCCCCTGCACGCCTGCGCCCGCTGCTCGCGGCGCTCCCGCTCGGCGTTGCCCTGCTGATGGCCACGTCGGCCTGTGGCGGGTCGGATGCCGCCACCCCCGCTCAGTCGGCCGCCCCGGCATCCACCGAATCGGCCGCCCCGGCTCCCGCCGAGTCGGCTGCCCAGGCTCCTGCCGAGTCGGCCCCCCCGGCCGCCGGCGAGTCGGCCGCCGCCGCCCCCGCCGACCCGGCCGTGAAGGAGATCACCGTCACCATCGCCGGCCGGAAGGTCACGCCTCCGCCGGGACGGATCGAGGTGACCAAGGGCCAGACGGTGCGCATCACGGTCACCAGCGACACCGCCGACGAGGCGCACCTGCACGGGTACGACAAGGCCGCGAGCCTGCAGCCCGGCACCCCCGCGAGCATCGAGTTCGTCGCCGACGAGACCGGCCTGTTCGAGATGGAAACCCACGAGTCTGGACTGCAGTTGTTCCAGCTCCTCGTGCGTTAGGCCGGTGGGATGCTGCTGGCTCACGGCGTCGGCGGCCGCCAGGACCTGCCGATCCCGTTCTCGGCCGCACTGACCGGCGCGGCCCTCGCGCTGCTGGTGTCGTTCGTGGCGCTCGGCGCACTGTGGAAGGAACCGCGGCTGAACGCCGCCCTCACCGGTGCCCGCTCCTTGCCCGGCGCCATCCGGACGGCGGTGACCGCGCCGGCATGGAGGTGGGTCTGGCGAATCGCCGGGCTCGTCGTCGCGGCGTACTTCTGCATCGGGTTGATTTTCGGTCCCGATCGGGCCGACAATCCCACGGCCGGGGCGTTCTACGTACTGTTCTGGGTCGGCCTGGTGCCGCTGTCGCTGCTGTTCGGACCGGTGTGGCGCGGCCTGAACCCGTTGCGGACGCTGCACCTGCTGGCCTGCAAGGGGCTCGGACGCGACCCTGAGCTCGGCCTGCGGCCGCTGCCGCCGGGCGTCGGATACTGGCCCGCCTGCGCGGGCCTGTTCGCCTTCGTCTGGCTGGAACTCGTCGCCCCCGAACGGGCCACCCTGCCGGTCATCGGAGCCTGGCTCGCGGCCTACGCCGTGCTCATGCTCGCCGGAGCCGTCGTCTTCGGCTCCCGTTGGTTCGACCACGCGGATGCGTTCGAGGTCTACAGCGATCTCGTGGGCAGGCTCGCCCCGGCGGCCAGACGCGGCGACGGCGCCGTGGTCTGGCGCAACTCCCTCGACGGCATGGCCGGGCTACGACCGGCGCCGGGTCTGACGACACTGGTGGTCACGCTCCTGGGCTCCACCATGTACGACAGCCTGTCCAACGCCCCGGTCTGGGTGCGCTTCGTGCAGGAGAGCTCGGTGCCGGCCCCGGTCACGGGCACCGCCGGGCTGGTCGCCGTCATCGCTCTGGTGCTCGCGGCGTACCGGGCCGCGACCGCGCTCGCCGGCCGATGGGGCGCGGCCCAGCCCGGCACGACGGCGGGTGAGATCGCCCACTCGATCGTGCCGATAGCCGTCGGATACGTGGTGGCCCACTACTACACCCTGTTCCTGCTGGAAGGGCAGCGGACCATCGCCCTGCTGTCCGACCCGCTGGACACCGGCGCCGACTGGCTCGGCACCGCCGGGTGGACCATCCAGGCGTTCGGCACCACCCCGGCGGGGATCGCCACCCTCCAGGTCACGGTCATCGTCATCGGTCACGTGCTGGGCACGGTACTGGCGCACGACCGCGCGCTGGCCCTGTTCCCCCGCCGGACCGCCGTCCTCGGGCAGATTCCCCTGCTCGTGCTGATGGTGGTCTACACCGTCGTGGGGCTACTTCTCCTCTTCGCCGCCTAGGTCGCGACGGCAACGCAGCGGGGCGCCGCCCGGGCCACGCGCCCAGGCGGGCCGGCCCGACGGCACCTCGCGACGACGTCGAGCCCGATCGGGGAGGTCACGCGTCGTCCGGCAGCGGTTCGCCGGTCTCCAGCAGCGTCTTCAGGCTCGCCATCACGTTCGGCCACCCGTGGCTGACCATCTCGGCCAGGCTCGATCCGGGCTCGAAGCCGTCGTGCACGACGGTGAGCTTCACGACCTGCGCGGCCTCCTCGATCGTGAAGGTGACCTTCGAGCGGGCCTCGCCGGACAGCCGGGCGAGCGTTTCCTCGTCCCAGCCGAAGCGCTTGGCGAGGTCCGGGGTGATGGCGTGCCAGGTGTAGGAGAGCCGGCTGTAGGGTTCGGCCTCCAGCACGACCTGCTCCGGGTCGCTGATCAGCACGCCGTGGTTGTCCCAGGTCATCGGTGAGCCGACGGACCAGTCCGTGATGAACTCCGTGGCCCAGTAACGGCGGGTGAAGGCGGGGTCGGTCAGCGCCTGCCAGAGCTTCTGCGGGGTGGTGCGGATGTAGGTGGTGTAGACGAAGGTCGGCGCGTCCATCGGGGTCTCCTCCAGGGCGAGTTTCAGGTCCGCCAGGGCTTGCACCCTGGCCCGGTCGTAGCGGCTGATCCACCGGTGGGCGACCTCGTGCACGGGCGCGGCGTTGAGGTAGTGCAGCTTCTCCCGTCCCCGCCGCACGGTGGCGACGAGCCCGGCCTCCTCCAACACCGCGAGGTGCTTGCTGACGGACTGCCTGGTCATGTCGAGTCCGGCGCACAGCTCGCGCAGCGTCTGCCCGTTGCGGGCGTTGAGCGAGTCGAGCAGCGCGCGTCGGCTCGGATCGGCCAGCGCCTTGAACACCTCGTCCATGCCCGCCCTCCTACCCGGGTCACCGTTGTCGATATGCAGCCTTTCGGTTGCCTTTAACTTAGGCAGCCAAATGGTTGCCTGTCAAGGCGCACGTGGAGTCACACCTGTCGCTGCGGCGAAGTCGACTAGCGCGCCACGCGGTAATGGAGGTAAACGACTCTCGAGCCGAAGGTGCGGGTCTCGACGAGTTCGAGATCCACCCGACGCTCACGCTGGGGAAAGAACGGGATGCCACCGCCGACCAGCACCGGGTGGACCCGGGCCCGATACTCGTCGATCAGACCCACCGCGGCCGCCTCGGCGGCGAGAGTCGCGCCGCCGATCGCGATCTCGCCCTCTCCCGGCTCGGCGCGCAACCGCTCGATCTCCTCCGCCAGGCCGCCGGAGGCCAGGCGGGCATTGCCCTGCACCGCCGACAGAGTGGTCGAGAACACGATCTTCGGGAGCGGCTTCCAGATCGCGGCCCATTCGAGCAGCGATTCGTCGAGCGACGGATCCTGATCGGCGGTCTCCCAGTACAGCATCGTCTCGTACAGCCGCCGTCCCATCAGGTGGACGCCGACCTTTCGTATCTCGTCCGTGACGAAGCGAAAGACCTCCTCGTCGGGCGCCGACCAGTCGAAGTCGCCGTCCGGCCCGACGATGTAGCCGTCAAGTGAGACGCCCATCGAATAGGTCACGCTGCGCATCGAGGTCCTCCTCGTCAACGGGTTCGCCGGTACGACCGCGGGACGTCGGACGGCGAGGGCGGAGGCGCGGTACGGAGCCGACGTAGGCCCCGCGTCACGCAGGAGCGAGGACGCAGAACTCGTTGCCCTCCGGGTCGGCGAGGACGACCCACGGAACGTCGCCCTGGCCGACGTCGGCGAGCGTCGCACCGAGGGCCTGCAGCCGGGCGACCTCCGCTGCTTGATCGTCACCACCGTACGGCACCAGGTCGAGATGGACGCGGTTCCACACGGTCTTCACGCCGGGTGTCGCGCGGAGGAACCTCAGATACGGCCCGGCACCCTTGGCCGAGCGCAGCACCGCGTGGTCGTCGGTCACCTCGTGCAGGGTCCAGTCCATCGCCTCGCCCCAGAACCTGGCCATGGCTTGCGGATCCGCGCAGTCGACCGCCACCGCGGCGATCGGACCGGTATCGCGGTAGATCTCCCGAGGCTCCAGCACGCAGAACATGTTGCCCTCCGGGTCGGCCAGAACCGTCCACGGCACGTCGCTCTGGCCGACGTCGGCGGGCGTCGCGCCGAGTTCCTTCAGGCGCGCGACCAACTCCGCCTGATGGGCCACAGAGGTGGTCGCGAGATCGAGGTGCACGCGGCACTTCACCGTTTCGGGATCCGGGACGGTGACGAGACAGACGCAGGCGTCGTCGGAGTCGGCCCAGACGAAGCCCATGGGCCCGACGCCCGTCACAATGGGTCCCTCGCTGAAAACACTCCAACCGAGCGCCTCCGCCCAGAACCGGCCGAGCGCCGAGTTGTCCCGAGCCTTGAAATTCAGCAGACCGAGTCGCAGCGCCATGCCGCTCACCCTATGCCGCAGCAGATCAACCGCGACGAACCCGCGCACCCTCGGCTCAGCCGCCGGTACCGGCAGGGGTCACAACTGCGGATGAAAGTTTCAGCAGCAGCGAATGTGACTCACCACTGCCGAGATGAAGCGTTTTCTGCCTGAACCTGCCCGGAGGGCGGCCGATCCAGCAGGGACCTGATGCGCTGCGGACACCGTACGGAGGATTTCGCCGGGCCGCCGGCGACCGGCGCCGAGCCGGAGACACCAGCCCTGACCTGGCAGGATCGGGCCGCGAGCTGCCAGCTCGCAGTACGCATGAGGGCGGGGTCGCACCGCGGCCCGCGGGATCCACAAGTCGCGGGAGATCACCCGGCGTCGCGGTGCCGGGGAGGTACGCCTTCCCGCACTCCATCGACTGTCGCGAGACCCCCTGTCGGTGCGGATCTCAACGCTAGACATCATTCGGCATACGTCATACGTTTCTCCTCGCAATGGTAGCGCCACGTCTTCCACAGACCCTTAGGGCGTGTTATGAGGCGACCTCGCGCCCCGGCAGCGTGACCCTCGTCAGCGCGGGGCCGGAGTGGACGGCAAAACTCCTACGGCACCGGCAGGCTCGTCCTTCGCCTGCTGAAGGGTGCGTAAGCCCGCCTGTGACGAATGCCCGGCGCGCACGACCGGCCGCCCCCCTCATCCCGCGGTAAGGACATTCGGCCTTCCCGGCGACGAGCCTGCCGAGGCCCACGCTCCACGGCGATCGCCGCGCATGGCGTGAGGACGGCCGGACCCTCGGCCCGCAAAGGTGGCACAGCTCTCCGATCGATGTCGGCAACTGCACGACAAGGCGCCACGCCCGCCCCATGGCACACGCTGAGGCGGGGTGATTTCGCGGCGGAAATCTGCTCGGAACCAGCGAAAGGAACAGAGCGTGAAGTCAGCCCTGTCCACCACGGGGAAGGCGTTAGCAGCGCTTGCGGTGTTCGTCGCCGCAGTGTTGCTACCCACCTTCGCAGGTGGCATCCCGGCCTCGGCAGCGACCCAGGCGACCTACTACGTCGCCCCCGACGGCAACGACGCCAACCCTGGAACGATCACGTCACCGTTCAGGACCCTGCAGCGCGCGAGGGACGTCGTTCGCACGGTGAACGCCAACATGACAGGTGACATCTACGTTTATCTCCGCGGCGGCACCTATACGGTCGGCAGCACAATCGACTTCACTCCGGCCGACTCCGGCACGAACGGCTACCGGGTCATCTACTCCGCGTACCAGAACGAGACGCCAATCCTCAGCGGAGGCGTTCAGGTAACCGGATGGACGCAGCACAGCGGTAACATCTGGAAAGCCCCGCTGAATCGCAGCAACAAGCTCCGTGCACTCTATGTCAACGACAAGCGCGCGTTCATGGCATCGAAGACGATGAATTCGGCGGGATGCTACGGAAACTACACCATCACGGCGGGACAGGCGTCCTGGGCGTGGGAATCCGGTTCGCAGTGCGCGGGAGCGAAATACAGTCTGAACGACTTTCCCGCCGTCGCCGCCAATCAGGACGACATCGAGATAGAGACCGCGACGACCTGGACCACGGCCATCGTGGGTGTCCGGCAGGTCACCACTGAGGGCTCGAATCGCATAGCCCTGTTCCAGCAGCCGGGAGCGGCCATCGCCCAGGGCGCCTTCAACGGCAACGCCCAGGTCGGCGGCAGCCACAAGGTCATGAACGCCTACGAGTTCCTGGACGCGCCGGGTGAGTTCTTCTTCGACAAGACGAGCCGGACGTTGTACTACTACAAGTCAGGCTCGGAAGACATGACGACCGCGTCGGTCTGGGCGCCGAACAACGTGTCCACCCTTATCAAGGTCGCCGGCACCTCCACGAGCAGCCGCGCCCGGAACATCACGTTCTCCGGCCTGACGGTCCAGCACTCCGACTGGAACCTGTTCAACGTGGCCGGCTCGGTGCTCAAGCAGGCCCAGCAGGGCAATCTCGGCGCCATCGCGTACGCCAAGCAGAACTTCCACGCCTACTACTACCGCAACGTCGACCTGGCGCCCGGCATGATCCAGATCGAGAACGCCGACGGGCTCGTCCTGCAGAACAACCGGATCCAGCACACCGGCGTCGACGGAATCACCCTGGCCAACGACGTGGTGAACACGAAGCTGATCGGAAACTACACCAACGACATCGCCGGATCCGCGATCTCCGTGGGCCATCCCCAGCATGTCTACATCGGCGACTACACCTCGACGAACCGCGAGAAGTATCCCGTCCAGGTCGAAGGCGCGCCCAAGAACATCGAGATCAAGAACAACTACATCTACGACAGCGCCGTGTTGTTCAACGGGCACAGCCCGATCTCGGCGTACTTCGCCGACACCCTGTCCATCCAGCACAACCGCATCGAGAAGACCCCGTGGTCCGGCGTCACGCTCGGCTGGGGGTGGTGGAACTTCGACGGGTCGTCAGGCTCCATCGCGCCCAACCGGCCGACCACCACGGCGAAGAACAACACCATCAGCTACAACCACTTCATCGACACGGTGCAGCGGCTGAGCGACACGGCGCCCGTCTACACGCTGGGCAACCAGCCGGGGACCACGATCACCAACAACTACATGCAGGGCGTCCCGTCCGGTCACAAGTACGGACTCCACCCGGACGAGGGCTCGGGGAACATGACGTTCCGCGACAACGTCCTGAGCGTGGACAAGAATGTCACGTGGCTCATCAACTCCGACGACTTCGGGCGTAAGCACGACCTGAGCATCACGCAGACCTACGGCCCGATCAACAAGGTCTCCAACAAGAACCTGCCGAACAGCACGGTCCAGGACATCCTCGTGTACTCCGACTATGTCTGGCCGTCGCAGGCCTACGGCATCGCCGTGAACTCCGGACTCGAGGACGCGTACCGGAACATCATCCCGCAGAGCAATCTCTCTCTGCCGGATTACGTCCTGCCCGCCAGCACGTTCGTCGCCGCCGGTACGACGTCGATTCCCATCCGGAGCACCGGCGATGCGAGCAAGACCGTGTGGCTGGCTCCCTCGGGCACGACGTCCTTCACCGCCGGCGCCACGATGACCAGGGCGGACGGAACCGCGACCTCCATCGCCGTTCCGACGACGAACGGTGAGTATCGGCTCTACGTCGTGGACGCCCAGGGGAACCGATCGGCCGAGTCGAAGTCGCTCGTCAGGCAAGGCAACGGCGGCGGGACCGGCCAGCCGAGCGGCTCGATCGTCGGTGGCCAGTCCGGCCGATGCGTGGACGTCACCGGCGCCTCGGCGACCAACGGCGCCCAGGCGCAGCTGTGGGACTGCAACGGGCAGACCAACCAGCGGTGGACGTACACGTCCGGCAAGCAACTGCAGGTGTTCGGCAACAAGTGCCTGGACGCTTACAACCGGGGCACCTCGAACGGCACCCAGGTGATCATCTGGGACTGCAACGGACAGAACAACCAGCAGTGGAACCTGAACTCGAACGGCACCATCACCGGTGTGCAGTCCGGGTTGTGCCTGGACGCGAACGGCGCCGGCACCGCCAACGGTACGAAGCTCATCTTGTGGTCGTGCAACGGCGGCACCAACCAGCAGTGGAGCCTGCGCAGCTGATGTGAGGTCCTACCGGGCCGCGGACGGTCATACGCGCACGTCCGCGGCCCATCCCCGCCGACGGTCGGGATTCCGGGCAAGGCGTTGCGGCCCTCGCTCGCCACGCATCCGGCACCGTCGCAAGACGGCAAGCCGCAACAGTCGTACGACACGAAAAAGGCCAGATCACACGATGTGTGATCTGGCCTTGGTCTGGTGCCCCCTGCGTGGCACCAACCAGATCTGCGCCGGCTCCACCAGAGGTTGTATCCGGACGAAGACTGACCATCGAAGCCCGCGTCAGTTTCCGAAGCTGACCGCATCCGTCACCCGTGGTGCGCGACACGGCGACGACCGCGACCCCCAGGCGTTCCTACTCCGCTGGGACGGCAGGGCCTTTCGTCCACAGCCGACCTCTCCGGACACGAAAGCCTCTGTCGTAATGACAACCGACCGGGGCGGCTGTAGCCGGAGGATCATCCACATAGGCCGTGTGGCCGGCGTCTGCCGCCAAGATCGCCGCGTTCGTCCTTCGCGCCAGACCCGGCGGCAGGAGCTTGTCCAGGTCCGCAGCAGGGCTGAAGGAGTTCTCACATTGTGAGACCGAGGGCGATGAGCGGGTTACGGAAGTCGTCGCGGGCCCAGCGGGTGCCTTCGGCGATGTTGGTGTGGTTGAGCAGGCGTAACGCGCCGATCGCGTGGCTGCGCATGACGGCGAGGATGAACGGGGCTGAGGCGGTGCGGACACGGCAGCGGTCCTCGCCGAGCGTCACATCCCGGACGTAATGATCTCTGTTTCGATCGACCATTCGCCCCTGACCAGTTCGGCCAGGCGTCGTGGGCCGGTCAGTTCCGCGGTCAGGTTGGTGACGCCCAGCACCGCGACCGCCGACAGCGGCTTCCAGCCCAGGTCGTAGACGTGGCGTTCGAGCAGGAAGACCTGCTTGACGTGCGGGAAGCGGGTTCCGGCCGGGGCGGACATGACCTGGATGGTACGGATCTCGGTGCGGCCGTAACCGCGGTCGTAGGTGACCCAGTCGATCGGCACCGGCGGGCCGCGAGGTGGGCCAGGACCTCCTGGGGTGCGCGGGCGATCCAGTGCCTGATCGCCCGCGTAGGAGACCGCGCCGGACACGATCGCCGCCTGGACCAGCGCCAGCATCACCACCAGCGGATGCCGGCGCCCGCGCCGATCACGAGAGTCGGGGATCTGCGCCCAGACCTGGCGAAGATCGGCCATGTCCACGATCTCCTCACCGCAGGATGAGCGCCCACGGTGTGCCGGAGCGCGGTCGTGGCCGAAAGATCGCCTTCGTCGTGGGACGCTGGCGCCGCGTTCGGTCGGACGGGGATCGCCACGGGCCCGATGAGCGCGAGAACGCGACAGAGGTGAGAGGAGACGGCGAACGCCAGCGAACGCAGGGCTCGCCAGAGCGCGCGTTCGCCCACCGACAGCCAGAAGGCGACCAACGCGCCCGCCGCCGCGTGCGCGGCGAACATCGCCAGGACAGACATCCCGTCGTGTGCGGGGATCGCGCCGTGCGCGACGGCCATCGGGCCCGTGTGCCCCGGCATCATGGCGTGCGCGCCGACGCTGGATGTTCCGTCCGCCGGGGTCGTCCAGGTGAACCACACGTGCAGGTAGAGCCGGACCGTCTCCACAGCCGCCAGAAGCCAGCGGGCCGACCACTCACGACCAGCCAGGCGGTAGCCGATCAACGTCACCAGGCCCAGGGCCATGCCGACCGACCATGCCGGCACAGCCGTGGGGCCATCAGATCATGACCTGCTTGGGACAGGCCAACGCGTACCAGGGCGAAAACCCCGGTGCGCATCAGCCGAAACCATCCAGGCGGGTGCCGCACGACCTCCACCCCTGCTCTACGCCGCGTAGAGCAGCAGTCTAAAGCGGACCGGCGCACTGCCTTCCTTGCTGAGGCCTGACCGGCGTCTGCCGCCGCAGCGGTCCCCTGTGGCGGACCCGTACGTAGGTCAGCGACGGGAGAGCAGCGAGGTGACCCGCATTCGTTCGCTATGGATCCACACGTCGGAGTACTCGATCGGCCGACCGTCGTCGAGGTAGGTGATCTGCTCCAGGTACAGCAGCGGGAATTGCTCCGGCACCTCGAGCGCCGCCGCGATTCGTCCAGCGGCGGCAGTCGCGCCGAAGGTACGTCGCCCAGTACTGATCTTCAGCCCGTACTCGTTCTCTAACAGGCCGAACAGGGAACGGTCGGCCAGGTCGACCCGGTCCAGGCCGGGAGCCAGATCGATACGTACGTAGTTGACCAGCCAGGCCACCGGGCCGGAGGAGGTGGCGCGGAGCCGCTCCAAGCGGAGCACTGACTGGCCGGGACGCAGGTCGAGCAGGGCAGCCACCGGCGAGGGTGCGGCCATGATCTCGTGGGTGACCACCTGGGTGGTCATGGAGACCCCCTGCCGGGCGAAGTCCTCGGACAGGGTGGTCAGCTTCTGCGCGATCGAGGGCTCGATGGTGGTGGAGGTGACGAAGGTGCCACGCCCCCGGACCTGCACCAGTAGGCCGTCCCGGATCAGGGTCGACAGCGCTCGACGCAGGGTACCCCGGGAGATGCCAAGCTCGGCCGCCAGTTCCGGCTCGCTGCGTAGCCGATAGTGCGGCGGCCACTCGGCGGACAGGATCCGCGCCCGGATCTGCTCCGACACCTGCGCGTGCAGGGGCATCGGCGCGTCACGGTCGAGGTGCTCGGACGCACCGGACGGGCCCAACTGGTCGGACATGTCACCTTCCATGGGGGACTCCGCCGCCCCTCGACCCACGGCTGCCGATCACAGCCGCTGCCTGTCGCTCGGGTCGAGGGGCGGACGGATGATCAATAGCTCGTAGTCTGTCCGTCTGTCGTGTCCGTGACAATAGCCACCCCGGCGCTGGTGCCAAGCAGCACCGCCCCGGCCCGCAGCAGGGACACGGCCTGATCGAAGGACTTGATCGAGCCGGAGGCCTTGACCTTCACGCCCTCCGGTGCCCGGGCCACCAGATAAGCGATACTCTCCGGGTTCGCCACCTCGATTGCACCGCTGCTGGCGTTCTTCAGGATCGCCGCACCGGCCTCGATCGACAGTTCGACGGCCGCCTCCCGCTCGGCTGGGGTGAGCAGCGGCAACTCGAGCATCACCTTGATCGGCACGCCGGACGCCCGGACCACCCCGGCGATGTCGTCGCGGAACGCGTCGTATCGGCCGCTCTTGAGCCAGCCGATCTGTACGCCGATGTCGATCTGCGTGGCACCGGCCTGGACCAGGCTCTCAGCTTCGGCGGCCTTGCCAGCGCTGGTGGTCACTCCGACGGTGGGGAAATCCAGCGCGGAGGCGACCTCGACGCCGGTGCCGCGCAGTACCTCGGCGACTTCTGGGACCCAGGAGCCCGGCACCATCGCGGCGTTGAAGCCGTATCGGACGGCTTCCTCGGCGTGGGCTACGATCCGGTCCCGGGTCACTCCGGTCTCAATCAGGGTGTGTTGGATGTAGGGGGCCAGCGCCGCAGGAGTGGCCGCGGCGTCGGTCTGAGTGGCAGTGCTCACGTTCTATCTCCAATTGGGTACGTCGTGGGGGCGATGACGCCGCTACATCCGGTCCTGGTAGTAGTCGGGCACGATGACGCCGGGCTCGTCGAACCATCGAGGGACGTCCACGCCGCAGATCAGCCCCACGTTGCCCCACGGGTTGAACGCCCCGGTTCGCACGATCACCTTGGCCTGGTGGGCCAGCTCGCCGAGCATCTCGGCGTGCTGCCGGGTGGTAAGCGGTACGCCGGGGAAGCGCTGCCCCAGCCAATCCGCGAGGGGCTTGTTGTGAGTGGTGACGTCCTCGGCGACCACGAGGCCCTCGACGATGATCTCGTCGGCGACGAGGTCCAGCACGGTGGTGAGCCTGGGCAGATCCTCGGTGATGGCCAGGTCGATGCGGTGGGCGGTGCGCGGGATGGGGAAGCCTGCGTCGACCACGAGCAGCAGATCGGTGTGGCCGAGGGTGGCCAGCGCCCCGGACAATTCGGCGTTGAGCACGCCCCTGCGTTTCATGCCTTCTCCTTCATAGTGTGAGCGCCGGTGGCCAGGGCCATCACCCTCTCCTCGGTGGCCTCCGCCGCAGGGATGACGCCGACCAGGGCGCCGGCGGCCATGACGGCAATTCGGTCGCTGACGGTCAGCAGTTCGGGCAGGTCCGACGAAGAGACGACGAGCGCTACGCCCTTGTCGGCCAAATTGCGGAACAGTCGGTAGATCTCCGCCTTGGCGCCGACGTCGACGCCCCGGGTGGGCTCGTCCAGCAGCATCAGCCGGGGCTCGATGGACAGCCATCGGGCCAGCAGCGCTTTCTGCTGGTTGCCGCCGGAGAGCTGCGTGATGCCCTGGGCGGTCGTCGAGGTCTTCACCCGCAGTTCCTGAGCCCGGGCGTCCGCGTCTCGACGCAGGGCCCGCCGCTGCAGCAGGCCGAACCGCTGCCGACGATTCAGGGCCAGGATGTTGACGTTGTCGGCGACGCTCATCGTCGGCAGGATCCCCTGCTGCCGGCGCTCACCCGGCAGGTATGCCACCCGGGCGGCGATCGCGTCGCGCGGTGACTTCGCGGTGAACGCCTTCCCGTCCAGTGAGAGCTCACCGCCGGTCACCGGATCGGCGCCGAAGATGCCGCGCAACAGCTCGATCCGGCCGCTGTCGGGCAGCCCGGCCAGGCCGACCACTTCGCCCGGGGCGACTTCCAGATCGACATCTGTGTAACCGGTGCCGGAGACGCCCCGGACTCGTAGGCGGGGGGCGGCCGTGGCGACGGGTGCGGGGGTGTCATGCCGGCTGAAGTCGGCGGCGAGTTCCCGGCCCACCATCGCGGCGACGACCTGGTCGGGGGTGACTTCCGCAGTGGGCCAGTGCCCGACGTGCCGACCGTCGCGCAGGACATGGACGTGCTGGGAGAGGGCGAACACCTCGGGCATCCGATGCGAGACGTAGAGCATGGTCACCCCGTCGGTCTGCAGCGACCGAATCACCTCAAACAGTCGCTCCGACTCCGATGGGGAAAGGATCGAGGTCGGCTCGTCGAGGATCACCACTCGCGCCTCGCGGGCCAGGGACCGGGCGATGATCACTAGCTGTTGGGAGGCGGCGTCCAGGTGGCGGATGCTGCGTCGGGGGTCGACCCCCAGACCGAGCCGGTCCAGCAACTCCGCTGCCCGCTCGTTCATCCGACCGCGGTCGGGGAAGGGGCGGGATCCCGGTTCGACGCCGAGCATGATGTTTTCGGCGACGGTCCGGTCCTGGGCGAGAGCCAGCTCCTGGGGCACCAAGGCGACCCGATGCCGACTGAGCAGGGTGGCCGGATCGTACCGGCGGACCGGCTCACCGTTTACTCGCACAGTGCCGGAAGTGGGGGTGTCCAGCCCGGCCAGGATCTTCATGAGTGTCGACTTGCCGGCGCCGTTCTCACCCATCACGGCGGTGAGGCTGCCGGCAGGGACGCTCAGGTTCACGTCCTGCAGCGCGCGGACGGCTCCGAAGTGCTTCGACAGACCTGTCACCTCGACGGCGGCCGCCGTCGAGGCGGCATTCGTGGCCGGGCTGGTCATCGGCTCAGCCCTCCACTGGCGCGGAGGCCACGTTGTCAGGGGTGACCACAAGTGCGCCCGTGTCCACGTCTTTAATCTCGGTGCCGTTCTTGAGGAAGTCGGCGAGAAGCTTGACCGCCTGATAGCCCTGCTCGGCCGGGCCCTGGCTGATGGTGAGGTCGACCACACCGCTCTTGAGGTACTCCACCGTCTGCGGCTGAACGTCAAAACCGACGGCGTGAATCTTGCCCGCCTTACCGGACTGCTGAAGCCACTTGGCCCCGGCGGTGAAGCTGCAGCAGTCGAGGGAGACGAGCGCGATCGCATCGCTCTGTGCCGCCATCGTGGACTCGATGGTGTTGTAGGCCGCGCTCGGCTCGTTACCGGTGTTGATCGGACCGACGACTTGCAGGCCGGAGTCCTTCAGCCCTTCCTGGAAGCCAGAAAAGCGGTCGTTGGACCAGCCGGCACCGGAGTCGACGGAGACCACGACAACCTTGCCGGTCTTACCCTTGAGCACGCCGAGCAACTCCTTCGCGAGGGACTTGCCGGAGGACACGAGGTCTTGGCCGACGAAGCCCATCTGCTTGGACTCGGGGTTGTTGGTGTTGAACGAGATGATCGGGATGCCGGCGTCGTACGCCTGGGCGATGACGGGCTTGAGGGCGTCGTTGCTGGCCGAGGAGACGGCCAGGCCATCGATCTGCTTCTGGTTGATCAGAGTCTGCAGCTCGGCGACCTGGTCGGCGGGGTTGCCGCCGGACGGCCCGATCATCTGCGCGTCGACGCCGAACTCCTTGGCGCCACGCTCCATGCCCTCTCGGATCGGGACGGCGAAGGCCAGCGATGGGTCGTGGTAGCTCAGCTTGATCTTGAGTGGCTTGCCCTGCTTGACGTCTTCCTTGATGTAGTCGGCGAGCTTGAAGCCGCCGTTCTCGGCGGAGGCGGTGCTGGCCGGGGTGACCGCGCCGCAGGCGGCGTTCGCCAGCAGCGCCAGGCTGAGGGTCACGGCGACCGCGACCCGACGCCCGAGGGAGAACTTCATTTCGGGTGGCTCCTTACGGTGTGGGGGGACGGGTAGTCAGGGGCGCGTGCAGGTGAAGGTCACCGACGTCCGGAACGTCTGCGAAGCCAGGTGTCGGCGGCTACGGCGAGGATGATCACAGTGCCGGTAGCCACCGTCTGCCAGAAGGAGGAGATGCCGCGCAGGTTGAGGATGTTCTGCAGGACGCCGATGAACGCGACGCCGATGACGGTGCCAAGCATGGTGCCGGAGCCGCCGAACAGGGCCGCGCCGCCGATGATCACTGCGGAGATCGCGGTGAGCTCCATGCCGGAACCGGTGACCCCCTGCACGTAGGAGAGGAAGGACAGACCGAGCACGCCGGCCAGACCGGCGAGGGTGCCGGAGAGCATGAAAGCGGTGACCTTCACGCGGCCGGTGTTGATGCCGCACAGCCGCGCGGCCTCGGCGCTGCCGCCGACGGCATAGGTGTTGAAGCCGTAGCGGGACTTTGAGAGGACGATCGTGCCGAGGACGGCGACGACGGCGAAGATGACGAGCTGCATCGGCAGGACGCCGAAGAGCTTGCCCTGACCGAGCAGGTTGAACTCGGCGATGTCAGGGTCGTTGGCGGACAGGGAGATCGGCGACCCGCCGCTGAGCAGGAGCGTGACGCCCCGATAGACACTCAGCGTGCCGAGAGTGACGATGAAGGACGGGATTCTGAATCCCACGGTCATCAGGCCATTGATCAGGCCTGCGACCGTGCCGGCGGCGATCCCGGCAAGAGCGGCCAGCGGCCAGGCGACATCCGAAGTCATAAGGAGACCGCAGACGACGGCTCCGAGGCCGTAAATGGAGCCGACGGACAGATCGATCTCAGCGTTGATGATGACGAAGGTGACGCCGATCGCCATGATGCCGATCTGCGCGATCTGCTGGCCGACGGTGAGGAAGTTGCTGGTCCCTACGAAGCCCGGAGCGAGCAGAGTGCCCAGCAGGAAGAGCACGACCAGGGCGAGGAAGGTGCTGGACTCCCGGGCGTGCAGGAACCGCTGGAGGGGCGAGGGGTTGCTGGGGGCCGCGACCCCGGACTTCACCGGAGGCGCCGCCTGAGTGGTCATCTGGGCCATCTCTCTCATCTCTTCAACAGGGTCGCGACATCGTCCAGGCGGGGCAGGGCGGGTATGACCTCGGCGATGCCGACGCTGTGGGCGCCGGCCGCGGCGGCGAACCGAACCGCCTCGGTGAGGTCGTCGCCCCGGACTAGGGCGACCGCGAGCGCCCCGGTGAAGGCGTCGCCTGCACCGGTGGTGTCGACCACGCGGGGCACGGTGACAGGCGCGACCCGGGTGCGCTGCCCACCTGAGTCCACCAGTGCGCCCTGGGCGCCGAGGGTGAGCACGACTGTTCCGGCGTAACGGGTCCGGAGCAGGTCGACGAGCTCATCGCCGCTGGCTGTGCTGTCCGGGTCTCGACCGGTGAGCACCCGAGCTTCGCTGGCATTGGGGGTCAGCACATCGATCCACGCCCACGCCTCGTCGGGCAGGGCCACGGCCGGGGCGGGATTGAGCAGGGTGCGGACCCCGTGCTCGTGCGCGGTCCGCAGGGCCGCGAGCGCGACCGGCAGGGGAATCTCGAGGCTGACCATGGCGAGGTCTGCCGCAGCGATTCGGTCGGCGAACCCTTCGACGTCTGCCAGAGTCAGCTCGTCCAGTGCTCCGGGTGCGATCGCGATCCGGTTCTCCCCCTCGTCGTCGACGAGGATGATGCCGACCATGGTGGCGGCGCCGGCGGTGCGGACCCGACTCGCGTCGACCCCTTCCTCGGCCCATAGCCGGCGGGCGGCAGCGCCGAACTGGTCCGGCCCGACCGCGGTCAGGAAGCTGACCTCCGCACCGAGGCGGGCCGCGGCCACTGCCTGGTTAGAGCCCTTGCCTCCGTGCCCGGAGGTGAACTGGCCGCCCGAGAGGGTCTCCCCCGCGACGGGCATCCGGGGCACCTGCATGGTGAGCCCGGCACCGTAGCTGCCGACCACTGCAATCTTCATCCTGGCCTCTTGTTCATGGACAACCATGTACAAACTTGGCGGTGACGCTACCGACGGCGTGTCGTAGGTGTCAATAGTCAGGAAAGTTCCCCTGGCACATCCCCTTGCCCAGGAAGGCGATCCGATCCTTGGCCCACGACCAGCGAGCGCTGATGAGAACGGGCGGGACTCCATAAGACTGGAGGCCCGCCCGTTCCTGTGCTGTTGGGCTGGTCAGCGGCTTGATCCGCTGGTCAAGGTCTGGTGCCCCCCGCGAGGGTCCCAACAGAAGGGAAACAAGAGGCACCCCTTCTAACCAGGCAATTCGCACTCGACCACGATTGAGGCGGTCCACCCCCTCCCGAAGCGACGAGTCCGTACCGTCCGAGTCGCAGCGGAGAGGTGAAGACAATGCCCGATATCGCCCAACTGCTGGATCCGGCGAACGTCGACGGGGCAGTGTGCTTCTCGTTGCGCAGATCGCCGCGGTTGGTCCGCTCGCATGTGCAAGCCATCTGGCTGGGCGCTTGTTCTCTGTAGAGGCCTAAATGCGCTCAAGAGTTCCGCGAACGTCTCGAACCGCAGCTCGCCATCCTGGAGGCGCAACCATCGCGGCAGGGCCACGCGGAAGAGTTACTCGACCGGCTCCCCCTCCTGACCGCCAACGTCGCCGAAGCTCCTGAGGAACTCCAGCGCGAGCTGTTCGAGGTCTTTCACCTGGGAGGTCCGCTACGACGCCCGCGCGAACACCGCCCTCATCAGGGTCACGCTGGACAGCGACACGATCAGTGACATCGTCAGCCTGAGCGAGAGGGTAGTAAGCAACCCGTCACCCTCAGGCAGGCCTCAAGCATCCATGATCGAAACCGACACCAGCTCGGGTGATCACGATCATGCCTGCCCGCCTATGGCCTCAACCTCCGATGGCAGCCAGACAAACGATCCCATAGGACGCAAAAACGGGCACCCTTCGCCCCGAAATGGGGTGGATGCCCGTAGCGCAGATCTGCTTGGTGCCCCCTGCAGTGTTGTGGTTCAGGACATAGGAAACGGGTGTCTCGAGACATAGGAAACCACCGACGGCGATCGACGCCGCCACCGTCGAACTGATCCTCCGCCTGCGCAAGGACCTGTCCAGCCAGGGCCTGGACGCCGGGCCGGACACGATCGCCTGGCACCTGCACCAGCATCACCAGACCACCGTGTCCCGGGCGACGATCAGCCGCTACCTGACCCGCGCGGGGCTGGTCACCCCCGAGCCGACCAAACGGCCACGCTCCTCCTACATCCGCTTCCAAGCCGAGCAGCCGAACGAGACCTGGCAAGCCGACTTCACCCACTACCGCCTCGCCGACGGCACCGACGCCGAGATCCTCACCTGGCTGGACGACCACTCCCGCTACGCCCTGCCGGTGACGGCCCACCCCCGCGTCACCGGCCCGATCGTGCGGGACACCTTCCGCCACGCGGTGGCCGCCCACGGCGTGCCCGCCTCCACCCTGACCGACAACGGCATGGTCTTCACCACCCGCCTGGCCGGCGGACGCGGCGGCCGCAACGCCTTCGAACACGAACTGCGCCGCCTGCACGTGACCCAGAAAAACTCCACCCCCAACCACCCCACCACCTGCGGAAAAGTCGAACGCTTCCAGCAGACCATGAAGAAATGGCTGCACGCCCAGCCCGACCAGCCCGCCACCATCAGCGACTTACAAACCCTCATCGACTGCTTCGCCGACGCCTACAACCACCACCGCCCCCACCGATCGCTGCCGCACCGCGCCACCCCCGCCGGGGCCTACAACACCCGGCCCAAGGCCCAACCGACCGGCACCCGCGACGGCGACACCCACACCCGGGTCCGGCACGACCGCGTCGACCACACCGGCGTCGTCACCCTCCGGGTCGGCGGCCGGCTCCACCACATCGGCATCGGACGAACCCACGCCCGAACCCACGTCATCCTGCTCGTCGACGATCTCCACGTCCGCGTGGTCAACGCCACCACCGGCCAACTCCTCCGCGAGCTGACCATCGACCCCACCCGCGACTACCAACCCCAGTACACGAAGAAACCCCCGAACCCGTAGGTTCGAGGGTTTCCGATGTCTTGCGACATCACAATGGTGCCCCCTGCAGGATTCGAACCTGCGCACCCGGCTCCGGAGAGGGTGTCACATCCGCGCCTCACATCTCCCTGAGCTGGGAGAAGACGTCGAATCGCCGTCCGACCGGCGCTCTGGTCCACAGTAGGTCCACGAGGACGGCCGCATCGGTCTCTCCGCATTGCCTGCGCGAACACCGTAACGCCAGTCCCACCTGCTTACCGTCGGCTGTCCGCCCGGCCCGCGCTGTCCTTTTGGGTTGGTCGACGGCAGATAGGCGATCAGGGCCGGGGCCAACTGCGGAGATCGCACTGATACTTCGTATGCCTGCATGAGTGGACGCGCGCCCTGATATGCGTTTTCCTGTCACTCGTGAAGTAGGAACAGCAGGCAGGGACCGGAGGCACGGAATGGCACGGAGCCGCATCACCGCGATGATCGGCGGGTTGGTGGTGGTAGGAGCGATCCCGACAGTGCTAAACGCCTTCAAAATAACCAACCCCTGGATAGTTGGTGGCGCAGCTCTCGTGGCGGCGCTTGCGCTGGTCGCTGCCGGAATGTGGCAAGAGCGGTTTAAGCGGCTGACCCAGCGCCGCGATGAGCAACGTTTCAAAATCGCTGACGGCCTACTAACGCTTAGGTCCGGTCGAGTGCCAAAGGTCCGCAAGATGGCCGATCCGCTACGGCTAGGCGTGCATCCCAGCACCCCAATCTACAGGTCGGCTCCCGAGGCTGAAGGAGTGATCGGTGACCGAGTGCCAGCCTATGTGCCTCGCGACGTTGACACAGAACTCGCCATACAGCTTCGCGCGGGCGGTTTTGTCGTGTTGGTCGGAGATTCTACAGCGGGAAAATCGCGGACCGCGTTCGAAACCGCCCGCACCGAGTTGCCTACGCATGATTTGTTCGTGCCCGGTGACAAAAATATCCCTAAGGACGTGATGGCCGCAGTAGTCGAGCAAGTAATCCAGGCTAAAAAAGCCGTGCTCTGGCTAGATGACCTGGAACACTACCTGCGGTCCGGGGCGATCACGACCGTGCAGATTAGCCGTATACGGGACAGTAAGGGGCATAAGGTGATTCTCGCCACATTACGCAGCGCCGAAGAAGATCAGCTCATTCAAGTGCCAGCCGACGCTGAGGACCGGAAAAGAACGTTGGGCGATGAGGCCATCCAGGTTCTCAGCCAGGCCCACAAAATCCGACTACGTCGGCTGTTTAGCCCAGATGAGCTGGCTCGCGCCCGCGCTCACACGTCGGATGAGCGGATAGCAGACGCGTTGGAATACAGCGACGAGTATGGGATGGCCGAATATCTGGCTGCAGGTCCGCATCTCCAAGACGCCTACGAAAACGCATGGGAGGTTGGCCGTAACCCTAGAGGAGCAGCCCTGGTAGCGGCAGCAATCGACTGCCGCCGCGCGGGATACCTATCTGCCCTTCCCAAGGAGCTTCTAGAAGAACTTCATCAGATCCACCTCGACAGCCGCGGCGGGAAGCGACTGCGGCCTGAACCCCTGGAGCAGGCATGGGAGTGGGCAACACGACAGCGCCGGTCTACCGCAGCCCTACTCCAACCCGCAAATAGCATGGAAGCAAGGGTAGAGGTTTTCGATTATCTCGTAGACCAACACCAACAGCAAACGGGGCCAGCCTCGAAAGTCCCTGACGATATTGTTCGGATAATTTACCGTCATGCCAACACGCCCGACATTGACGCTATTGCCGAGCATATGCTCAATCAAGGGCGTTACCAGCTTGCCGCGGACGGATTTACGAAGGCAGTCTGGATTCACGGCGCCAGCAAGGGAGATGAACACCCCGATACGCTGCGCAGTCGAGCATACCTGGCAGACGTATTGGTAGATTTAGGGCGCTGGAAGGAGGCCAAAGCAGAGTCATTGGCAGTACTTGCTGCACGTCGGCGGGTGCTAGGAGAAGAACACCCTGAAACCCTAAATAGCAGAAGTAGTTACGCTACCCTATTGCAAGCCCTTGGCCGATGGATGGAGGCAGAAAGAGAGCACCGTGCGGTATTGGAAGCGCGTCGCATAGCGCTAGGCGAAAAACATCGGCACACGTTGGTGAGCCGCAACAATCTCGGGGTGATTCTACAGGATCTCGGGAGATGGGAAGAGGCAGAACAGGAGCTCCTCTTGGAACTACGCTCCGTTCAAGAAGTCCTCGGCGCCGAGCATCCGGATACGCTAGTTAGCCGCACAAACATAGCCTACTTACGCGCACAGCGCAGCGTTTGGCAAGACCAAGAAACTAGAGCCGAGACGTTGTCCGAGGTGCAATCGGAACTTGAGGCGATCCTGAATATTCAGCGGCAATCAGAGGGCGATGAGCATCCGGACACGTTGAGGATTCGCAGATACTTAGCAATAGTATCGGCAAAGCTCGGACTACAGGAAGCGGCGGCGGCAGAGATGGGTACCATTCTCGCTATTTGGAAGCACGTTCAAGGCGAAGAGCATCCAGCTCCTCTTCAGACGAGAAACGAGTTGGGGTTGATTCTCTGGTCCGCGGGGCGCTTAGAAGAAGCGGAAATTGAGTTTCGGCTAGCCCTTCAGGGCCAACGGCGAGTACTCGGCGAGGGACATCCAAATACACTTGCCAGCTGGAGCAACCTCGCAACGGTTTTGCGGGATCAAGGTCGATTGCGGGAAGCCCATGGAGAACTCGTCCAGGCTGTACAGGTAGCCTTTGCAGCACTTGGTGATCAGCACATACAGACGCAAAGAATTCTTGCCAACCTTGCGCTCCTTTTGATCAGGATGGGCCAATGGGGTAATGTGACGGATCAGCCAGAGGGATAGCACGAAAAGCAGGTAGAGGGACGCTTCCGCGCCGTCGCGTTGGCTCCGGGACACGGAGTCCCAACTGCTGCATGCGTCAATCCCCAAAGGGAGCTGCATGTGGTAGCGCAGGCCCCTCTACTGGGACGATTGATCACTGCTGGGGACCGCTGTGCAGACAGCCGAACGACCAGCGTAGGAGCAAATTCCCTTCCGCCCCCCGGGCATGCTGCTGTGCTACTGAAACATCACTCCAACTTCTGGATGCCAAGAGGATTTCCCATATAACGTCAGTAGATCTCACCTCGGAATTAGCTGATGGTATTTCAGCTCGTAGAGGTGCCCACCCTTGATGAGGATAGAAGCTTCGACCGGGCGTGCTTCATCTGAGTGAACAACGCGGAACTGCCGGATCACTGGGATGCCCTCGGGAAGCTCCAGAAGTTCGGCCTCTTCTATGGTGGGCGGCCGTACGGAGACGCTGTCAGTGAACTCACGCTCCGGGTAGCCGAGCTCGGCGAGCACGGCCGGCGCGCCCCCTCGGATGCGTCCGCGACGGCTGAGCGCGGTGCCGGCGACCAAGCTGTGCGGGTAGTACGACCAGGACACTTCGACGGGTTCCTCGTCTCGCAACATCAACCGGTGCCGCAGTACGGCCCGCTTCTCCCCCAGCTCGGCTGCCACGGCCTTGGGCGCCTCGACCTCTGCGACATCTAGCAGCCGGTAGGCGACACCGCGCTCGGCCGGGTCGAAGTAGGCGGCGGTCCGGACGACGAACGGACGCCGGTCGCGAACGAAGACGCCTTTGCCGGCCTGGCCATAAGCGAACCCCTCAGCTTGAAGGAGCTTGGTTGCGTTGTGCGCGGTGGCCGGGGCGGTGCCATACGTCTCTGCCAGTTCCGCCGTAGAGGGAAGCTTTTGGCCCGGCTCAAGTTCCCCCGACATGATCTTCGCCCGAAGGTCGGCGGCAATCCTCAGTTGCGGGGGTCGATCGTCCGACTTTCGCGCCACGGCCCGTTTCCTCTCTGATTACAGGGTTGTCTCATACCGCAGGTAGCGGCCCTGCGGGTTCATCTTCATCACGCTGACCTCGATCGGCTTGCCGTTGTCCGCTCGGAGTGTGCGGGTCAACACCAGGACCCAGCCGTGCTCGTTGAGACCGAGAGCATGCCGCTCGTCTTCTGACGCTGGCCGGGCGTAGACGTCCTCCTCGGCATGCCGGGGCTCATAACCGAGTTCAGCTAGGAGCACGACGGCGCCGCCGGCGACCTTGCGCGGCTCGGCAAGTTGGGTGCCCCGGGCGATCGCCGCGGGGTAATAGGAGTCCGCCAGCTCTACGGGCCGTTCGTCCAGGAGCACGATCCGGCGCCGGACGACAACCGGGTCGCCAGGGGTGAGCTGAAGGCGCTCCGCGACATCCTTCGGTGCCGGCTGCTCCCCTACCTCGCCAAGCCGATGCGTCCCTGTATGGCCGTGCAGGGCTGCCTCTTCCGCCCATGCGTCCGCCTGCCCAGCGGTGTACGGCTGGATGTACGGCGTCGACACGCTCGCCCACTTCTGCTCCGGCACGCTGCCTCCTGCGGTCCGCCAGATCACCTACTTTCTCACCTTACTCGGAGGGCAGTAAGGCGTTCTGCACCGGATCTCGCAGGTCAATCACACGCGACAACCTTGCTAGCTTTCATGGAAGGCAGTAAGGTTGGAGGCGTACGTCGGCGGACATCCGCGGACACAAGAAAGGCCCCGGCGGGTGGCACCCCGCCAGGGCCTGATCAACAACCCCTGTCCCCCGACTTGGGGCGTCCATCCGGCAAGACGCCGCCCCGAGTCACCGAACAAGGAGCTTCAGGATGGCACGACAGACCACCATTCACCACATCCCGCTTCACACGGGGTGGCCGAACGGTGAGCGCCCCTCGGGGTGGCCTGGCACCGACCCGAGCCGGAACGTGCGGGACGAGTACGACAAGCAGGTCAAGGCCGAGCAGAGGAAGCGGGCGGCCCGGTGAGCGGCGGCAAGACGACCACGAAGCAAGGCCACGGTCAGTGGCCGGCGGGCGCCAATGACGTTAAGCCCGGCAAGCCGCTTCACACCTGCAGCTGCGGCGCGGTCAGCTCCGCCCCTATCAACCACGACCACAAGGGCGGCAAGCGGTGACCCGCCGAGACGTACAGGGCTACGCCCAAGACCTCATCGCCCAGTCGGAAGCGCAGCAGGCCAAACCGCCGGCGTCGCCCAAGGCCCCGGCGTCGGGGCCGGTCCGGATTCCAGCCAAGCTGCCCCGCCGGTAGCAGCGGCGCGCTGACGTTGCGGGTGCTCGGGTGCCCGGAGCGGCAGCTCAACCCACGCGAAGAGCGGCCCCGACCTCACCGACCAAAGCAGCGTCGGGGCCGCACCCCCACCAATGGAGGTATCACCCATCATGGCGACCGCGTTCGTCGTTACCAACACCACCGAGGACATCCAGCACTACCGCGTCCCGGACGCGATGAAGCTCCTCAGCCTGGGCCGCAGCACCGTCTACGAGCTCATCCGGTCCGGCCGGCTGCGCTCGGTCCGCCAGGGTCGCGCCCGGCTCATCCCCGCCTCCGCCATCCGCGAGTACACGGCGGCCCTGGCACGCGAGGCCCAGGAGGCCGGCGGAACCGAGGCGGTGAGAGCCTGATGGCTCAGCTTCGATGCGCCCTGTACGGGATCCGCGCCACCGACATCGACCTCACCGTCAGCACGATCATTCCCGGCGTGGTCCGCATCGACCTCGGTTGCGGCGTGTACGTCGAGGTTGGTGGAGTTTCGGTGGACGCCGAGGCTGAGGCCGCCGCGATGGACCGGCTGGCCGAGCTGGCGACCGAGGCCGCCGCTCGTCTGCGCGAGGTTGCCGCCGCCCGTATCGCCGGGCCGGAGGTGACAGCGTGATCAGTGTCCGGTTGATCGGCGAGCCGAGCGAGGTCGCCCAGGCTGCCCGCATCATCGGCAACGCGTTGCGGGTGGTCAGCCAGTCCGACCGCTACCCGTGCCGGGGCGCTTCCACCCGTGCGCGTGTGTACCTCGACGCCGAGGTCAAGCCGCAGGCCCCCGGGGCCGGCGTGAGTGACCTGGAGATCTACCACGAGCGGGTCAAGGAACTGCGCGGCCAGGGCCTGGACTCGGTCACTGCCCGCCTTCAAGCCATGGATGAGGCCCGTCAGCGCATCGACGAGCGCGAGCAGGCCTGGCACGACGCGCAGGAGGTGTCCCGATGAGTGCCACTCCCTTGTCCGCCCCAGATCCAGACGAGGTGACGCGCGGCTTGGCCGCAATCGAGCGGCACCTCGCCGAGGCGGCCCCGACCGCGCCCGCCCCGCCTTTCACGCCCCCTGTGGACGGGCAGGGCGTAGGAGGCGTGACGGGAGAGACTCGCCGTGTGCAGCGGCTGCGCGCGGAGGTGGCCGAGGCACACCTGCTGGCCGGCCTGCAGGACGATGACGCGCCGCTGCTGCTGGACACGCCGAAGGTCCGCAAGCGGCGGAAGAAGGCACATGAGGCCGCCCGCCTGCACGAGCTGTCCCAGCAGCCCGTGCAGCTGGCTTACAGCGCGGCCAAGGCCCGGCGCCGGGTGAACGTCGGTCTGTCGATCGCGCTGGCGCTGGCGCTGGGCTGGTCGACAGCCGGAGTGCAACTGTTCGCCGCCGAGGGCGCCCCGGCCTGGTCGCCGTCGTGGCTGTTCGCCTGGTTCGTCGAGCCGTTCATGTCGATCGCGCTGCTGTGCTTCGTGGGCGCCCGAGCATACTTCGGAACCCGAGGGCAACCGGCAGACGACCGGACGCTGGACCGTATCGAGTACGTGTTCGTGGCCCTCACGCTCGGGATGAACGCCTTCCCGCACCTGCCCGGAGTGGCCGAGCCGTTCCGCTTCCCGAGCCTCGTACTGCATGTGCTTGGCCCGGTCGTGGCGTACGCGGTGATGACCGGCTGGCCCCGCCTGCTAGCCCGGTTCGCCAGCCTCGATCACGGGCTTACCGGCCTTACGTACAGCGCAAACGCCCATGATCCGGTAAGGGGGATCGGGCCGGAGGTGGCCCGGTTGATCGAGCGGGCGCGGGCGCTGATCGCGGTCGGGGAGCTTCCGGCGGCCCCGAGCGCGTACCGGCTGCAGCGGATCCTTCGGTGCGGGATGGACGACGCTCGCGCCGTCCGCGACGCCCTGGCCGGGGGTGCGTGATGGACCGCCCGAGGAAGACCACAACGGCCGCCCAGGCACCGGCCCCAGTGTCGGCCGTGGTCCGGCATCGCCCGGTCGTCGCGTCCGGAGCCGACGCAGTCGGCAGGACCTATCAGATGCGCTGCACCTGCGGCAGGACGGGAGAGGTGCACCAGGTGCGCAGCCTGGCCCGGATGGACCTGGAGCGGCACATCACGACGTTGCCGCTGGTGCCCGCCCGCCAGCAGTGCCGCGACCCTCAGCGGCACGACTGCCGGGAGTGGGAGCCGTGCGCCCTGTGCGAGGGCCAAGAGCCCTTGTTCACCCTGACCGGCCCAACCAGCGAGGAGACGGCGTGAGGACCGTCTGCGTCCCCGCGGCCGCCCACCAGCGGCCCCGGCCCGGCGCCTGGCCGCGCATCCGCGCCTGGTTGCGCCTGGCGCTGTGTGTGGCGCTGGCCCTGTTGGTGCTGCTGGTCACGGCGGCGGATGCGTGGCTGACCGCGCTGCTGGGGCTGCCCCCGCTGCTCCCCCGGGTTCGCCGCCTGGCCGCGGCGGTCGCCCGGGTGGTCGCCGCCGAGTGCCGCACCTGCACAAGCCACTTGAGCGACCCCGGCAGCGACGTGGTCGACGCGGAGGTCATCGACACCGATCAGGAGGTATGGCGCTGATGAGCAGCCGCAACATCACCGAACTGTCCGCGATCGAGTTCACCGGCTCCCTCGGGGAGGCGTTTCTCGCCTACGGCAAGCAGCTCACCGCGCTTGGGGAGCGGTGGGGCGTGGAGCTGGAGATCGCCGCGGTGGACGCCGAAGCCGCGATGTCGACCATGAAGGGTCACCTGCTGCTGTTCGGCCTGGATTCCAAGGTCCGGGCCCGCCGGGTGGCCAAGCGGCTCAAGCGCGCCCGGGATCTGGCCGCGGCCCTGGCTGAGCGGGGCGGAGACTTCCCCCGCGCCTACCGCAAGCACTTCCTGCCCAATCAGTGAAGGGAGGCCCCGGCATGGGGACCGGTAACGACCGGCTGGACGAGATCGCCGGTATCGAGTTCCACGGCAAGGTGCCGGCGAAAATCGCCGCCTACACTCTGGCCACCCAGCGTTTCGCGCACGACCTGGCCCGCGAGCTCGACCACGCCGAAGCCGCAGCCGAGGCCGCGATGAGCCAGCTGAAGGGGCACCCCCTGCTGCGGGGAATCGACATCCGCGCCCGCGCGTGGCGGGTGGCCCGCCAGCTACGGGAGGCCCGCGAGATCGCCCAGGGGATCTCGGCTGAGGCGGTCAAGTTCAACCTGCAGTTCCGGCAGGAGTTCCTCGAGGCCCTGGAAGCGATGGAAAAGCGCGACACCAAGGGCAAGGAGTACAAGGGGAAGGTCGATCTGTGATGGCACGCAACACCACCTCCCTGCAGCTCGTGCAGGACGCGACCATGGAACGCCTGGCCGCCGCGACGCTGTCCAAGGTCGGCGTGCTGGTCCCGCCGTGGGTCATCCTCGGCGCCGAAGCCGCCGCCGGGGCCATCTCCCACGCCATATGGGGCCAGGCGCCGGCGGTGACGTGGGCGGCGGTCGGCTGCACCCTCGGCTCCACCGCCCTCACTGCCTTGACGTGGGCCATCACCCACCAGCGCAGGTTGATCGGCCGCCTGCACGCCACCATCACCACCGCGGCCGCCAGTGCATGGTTCACCACCGCCACCATCACCGGCCTGCACCCCCCGGTGGTCAACGGGGCGTTGTTCTTCGGCGGTGCCACGCTGGCCCTGTCGTGGAACATCCGCACGGTCATCCGCAACACCAGCGGCGACGGGGAGCACGACGGCGGGGACGCCCTCGGGACGCTGTTCGCCCGCGCCCGGGAACAGGCCGGGCTCAAGGGTGCGAAGGTCCGCGCGACCCAGGTGACCGAGCACAAGGTCAAGGGGCAGATGCAGCTGCCGCCCGGGGAGAAGACCGCCGACGACGCCATCAAGGCCACCGACCGCATCGAGTCGGGCATGCAGCTGCCGCCCGGCAGCGTGATCGTCGCCCGGGATGACGACCGGGCCGACCGCGCGCACATCACCGTCTCCGACCCCCGCGCGATCCGCCAGCCGATCGCCTGGCCCGGCCCGTCCCACCCCGGCGCGTCCATCACCGAGCCTTTGCGGATCGGGCTGTATCAGGACGGGGACGACGTGCTGTACCGGTTCGTCGGGCACCACCTGCAGATCATGGGCCGCACCGGCTCCGGCAAGAGCATCGGCGGGGCGTGGAACATCATCGGGGAGATCATCACCCGCCACGACGCGGCGGTGTTCTCCATCGACATCTCCAAAGACGACCAGACCATGGGGCCGCTCAGGGAGGGCCTGCACCGGTTCGAGACCGGCAAGGCCGGTGCGGTGGAGCTGATCCGCGCCATGCATGAGGCGATCCCCCAGCGCACCAAGTGGCTGGCCGACCACGGCTACAGCGACTGGGAGCCCGGGTGCGGGCTGACCTACTGGTACCTGCACATCGAGGAGATCGCCAAGCTCGTCAACGAACTCAGCGCCGACGACGAAGAACGCCTCGGGGAGATCCTCAAGGAGATGCGTTCCGCCGGCGGAAGCGTGATCCTGTCGCTGCAACGCGCCGACTACACCCAGATCCCCACCCTGTTCCGGTCCCAGATGGCCAAGATGTGCTTCGGCCTGTCCGACCCCGACGACGTCAAATACGGCGTATCCGCGCGGCAGCGCAAGGCCGACGTCGTCCCGCACGAGTGGGAAGACCACTACCCCGGCATGGCCTACCTCGACGCCCGCAGCATCCGCGCCACCCACTACGCCATGCCCCTGCGCACCTACACCTGGGGCCGCAACAGCAGCGAAGCCCGCGCCGCCATGGCCGCCCACGCCGCCACCTACCCCGCGAGGAGCAAGCAGGTGGACGACTTCACCGCCGCCCTGGCCCGCCCCACCGGCCCGGCCCCCGCCGTGAGTACGGCGACTACGGCGGTGATCCCGGCACCCGCCGGCACCGGGTACGGCCCGCAGGACGAGCGTGAGGAGTTCGCCGCGAACTTCGCCGAGCTGCTGGCTGACGCCGCCGAGCTGGTGATCGCCACCCAGCACGCCTCCCCGGCCATGCTGCAGCGCAAGCTTCGCATCGCCTGGACCGACTGCCTGCGCCTGCTGGAAGCCCTCCAGCGCAAGGACATCGTCGGCCCGCCCGCCCCCGGTGACGACCTCCGGCCGGTCCTGGTGGCCGCCGACGACCGCAACGCCGTGCAGCTGGTGGAGCAGCTGCGCGCCACCGGGGACGTCGTCACCGCCGCCCTGGCCCACATGGACGATCCCGACCCGTCCCTGTCCGCCGGCCCCGACGACGCGATCCGCCAGCCAACCCCGGAGGAGGCCGACGCGCTGCAGGCCGACGGGCCCCTGGTGAAGCTAGACCCCGCCCAAGCGCGCCAGCTCGTCTACGCCTGGCTGCGCCACCGCCACCAGACCGGCACGCCCACCTTCACCGCCACCGACGACGAGCTGACCGCCGTACGGCACAAAACCGGCAACGGCCGCGGCTGGATCTACAAGGTCCTGTCCGACCTCACCGACCGCGGCGTCCTCACGGTGACCAAGTCCGGGACCGCCCGCGCCTACACCATCACCGACCTGTCCCCGCTGGACCACGACGACCACGGCCGCGACGGCTACGACCGCGCCGCCTGATCCCAGGCCCCCGGTGCGGGCCGTGACGACGGCGCCGCCCCAGCCCCCGTGCGGCTGCGCGTGGGACGCGCCGCGCCCGCGCGGATGATCTTGTCATGCACGGGTGTCATGCCCGTTCACGCCCCCTGTCACAGGGCTGTCACGGAGCTGCTGTCACGGGGTCACACCCCCGCTGACCTGTAACTCCCATCCCCAGCCCCTATCCGTGACACCCGCCCCTGTCACGCCTGCCGATCTCGTGCTGCCCGAACACGCTCAAGGAGCACCACCGCATGAACGATCAGCTTCGCTACGCCCTGGCCGCCGCGACCCGCGGCTGGCACGTCTTCCCGCTCGTGCCGGGGGGCAAGGTGCCGCTGAAGGGCTGGGCGTGGAAGGAGCGCAACACCACCGACCCCGAGCTGATCCGCCGTCTGTGGGGGTGCAGGCCGTTCAATATCGGCATCGCCACCGGCCCCTCTCGCCTGGTGGTGATCGACCTGGACAAGCCCAAGCCCGGCGAGACGCCGCCGCCTGCCTGGGCGCTTCCCGGCGTCACCGACGGCGCGGACGTGCTGGCCGTGCTGTGCGAACAGGCCGGCCAGCCGTTGCCGTTCGACACCTTCACCGTCACCACCCGCCGCGGCGGCATCCACCTGTACTTCACCGCCCCACCCGGCGACCCGCCGCTGGGCAATACCTCTGGCGACCACGGCAACGGACTCGGCTGGAAGATCGACACCCGCGCGGCCGGCGGGTACGTCGTCGGCCCCGGCAGCGTCGTCGACCTGCCCGACGGCGCCGGACCCTACGAGGTCACCCGCCGCGATGAGGTGGCGCCGTTGCCGGGCTGGCTGGCCGAACGGCTCCGCCCCGCCCCTCTGCCGCCGCAGCGGCCCGTCGTCGTCCCGCTGCGCACCGGCCGCCGGGGCGCTTACCTGGATGCCGCCATCCGCGCCAGCCTGGACGCGATCGCCGCCGCGCCCGACGGGAGCCTGAACACCACCCTGTACGGCGCGGCCGTCGCGCTCGGGCAGCTCGTGGCCGGCGGCGCGCTGGACGCCACCGACACCGAGGGCCTGCTGCTGGAGGCAGCCGTACAGACCGGGCACCCGCCCACGCAGGCCCGGCGGACCATCCAGTCCGGGTTCCGCGCGGGCGCCAACCGGCCCCGGAGCGTGCCCGCGTGAGCGAATCAAACGGCTGGACGCAGGTTCAGATCGGCTCAGGCCCGGAGACCATCCGGGTCCTCAAGGCCGCCCTGGCCGACCAGCTCCTGCCCGACACCTACGTGAGCGGCGGCGCCCTAGTCCACATGGAGACCATCTCCGGCGGCCAGGCCAGCCCCGCCGCTGACGAAGACTCTCCCCTGCCGGTCACCGCCAGCACCATCACCCCGGCCACCCTGGCCGGGCTGCTGGCCGAACACGCCTACGTCTACCGGATGCGCTCCCGCAAAGACGGCAGCGGAGGAGTCGAGACGTACGAGGAGGAGGTCACCCCGCCCCGGGACATCCTGGCCTCCGTCCTGGCGGGCAAGACCTGGCCCGGCGTGCCGCCGCTGCGTGGGGTGATCGGCGCCCCGGTGCTGCGCCGCGACGGCACCCTGCTGCAGCGGCCCGGCTACGACGCGGCCACCGGCCTCTACTTGGCCTCCAAGGTCGCGCTGCCCAAGGTTCCCGACCGCCCGAGCCCCGAGCAGGTACAGGCCGCCCGGGACTTCCTACTGAATCGGTTCCTACGCGACTTCCCCTGGGCCGGCCCCGCCGACCGGGCCAACTACCTCGCGCTGCTGGCCACCCCGATCCTGCGGCACTACACCCGCAGCCTGACCCCGTTCGCACTGATCGACGCGACCATGCCCGCCTCCGGCAAGTCCATCCTCACCGGCGGCCCCGGCATGCTGTACGGCCAGCGCGTCCTGCCCTGGGCCTACACCGAAGAAGAACTCCGCAAGAGCATCACCGCGGTCCTGGCCGAACAGGTCGGCGTCGTGGTCTGGGACAACCTCGCCGAAGGCACCGTCATCGACTCAGCCACCCTCGCCCTGCTCGTCACCGCCGGTGTCTGGTCCGACCGCCAGCTCGGCGCCTCCCGCAACATCGCCACCGTCAACGACCGGCTCTGGATGGCCACCGGCAACAACCTCCAAGTCGGCGGCGACATGGCCTCACGTACGGTGCGCGTCCGCCTGGACCCGAACATGCCCCGCCCCGAACAGCGCGACCAGTCCCGGTTCGGCATCCCACACCTGGACCAGTGGATCACCGCCCCGGCCAACCAGCTCACCGTCTTGTGGCACCTGCTCATCCTGATCCTGGACTGGACCAGCCACGGTGCCCCCCGGGCCGCGGGCATGTCGATGCGGCAGTTCACACCCTGGGCGCAATCCCTCGGCGGGTTCCTCGCCCAGCACGGCATAGAGGGCTTCCTGGCCAACGCCGCCGACGTCCGCGACATCGACGAGGACGAAACCCGCTGGCGCGCATTCCTGGCCTGCTGGCACCGCCTGCACGGCGACCAGCCCATGACCGCCGCAGAACTACGCCGCTCCGGCGAACCCGACCGCCTCGGCTTCGACGAAAACGACCGCTGGGACGGCCAGTTCATCACCACCCACACCGGCCGCCTGCCCAACCCCCTGGCCCTCGGCCGGCTCCTCACCGGCCAGATCGGACGCTGGCGCGGCGACTACGTCATCCGCTCGGCCAAGAACGACCGAGGCGACCGAAACGTCTTTTGGGTCGAGCGCCATGGGTGACAGAGCGCTGAAACATCTCCGCATCTCCGCATCTCCGCAACACACCCTGCGACCTGGCAAAACGCGTGCGGAGATAGCGATGATCAATCGCCGTCCATCTCCGCATCTCCGCAACCAGTGCGGAGATGACCCCCCGTCTGCGGAGATGACACCGGCCCAGCCTCCCCATCTCCGCAACCATCCGACCAGCTCAAAGCCGGTCCTGCGGAGATGCGGAGATGCGGAGATGTTTCAGCCCCCCCGCAGCAGAGACGCACCCGGAGCACATTCCGGCCCACCCATAACGACGCCATCAGATACGAGAAAGGTAGTCACGACCATGACGACGCGAGCGAAGAGCATGCTCACCATCGCCGAGGTCCTGGACGAGATCGACGTACCGAAGTCCACCTTCTACCGCTGGCTCAACACGGGACGCGGCCCGAAGTCGCTCAAGCTGCCCAACGGGAAGCGCAAGATCCGGCGCCGCGACCTCGACGCCTGGCTCGCCACCTTCGAGAACACCATCGGCTAGGAGCGAAGGCATACATGCTGACTCATGACGTCGTGATCTGGAGCATCCGCAACCGCAAGGGCCGTGCCAAGCCGTACCAGCTCCGATGGAAGGTCGGGACAGAGCCGAAGTCGAAAGCCTTCCTGACCAAGGCGCTCGCCGACAACTTCCGCGCCGACCTCCTCAAGGCCGCAAAGAACGGCGAGCTCTTCGACACGGAGACCGGCCTGCCGGCCTCCATGCTCCCCACGGCGGCCGAGGAGCCGCCCATGAGCTGGTACGACTTCGCCATCAAGTACACCGCGATGCGCTGGCCCGGCGCTGCCGCGAAGACCCGGGAGAGCATCGTGGACAGCTTGGCCGTGGCCACGTTCGCGATGCTCGACGGCGAAGCACTTGGCCTGCCCCGGAAGGAGATCCGCGTTGCCATGCAATGGGCGCTGATCCCACGGGAGGACGGCGAGGCCGCACCCGCCGACCTGGCGCCGACCCTGCGGATTCTGCAGAAGTCCACGCTCCCGCTCGCCGACATGGCCGATCCGATCGTCGCGCGCCGCGTGAGTGATGCCCTCGGCCTTACTCTCGACCGGAGGCCCGCCGCGGCCGACACCACGGCTCGTCGACGCCGAGGGCTGAACACGGCGCTCGAGTACGGCGTGGATCTCGGTGAACTCAAGGACAACCCGCTCAAGCGGATCAAGCAGAAGAAGGTCGCCAAGGAAGACGTCGTCGACCGGCGGGCCGTCGTCAACCCCGAGCAAGCGCGGGAACTGCTCACCGCCGTGTCCTACGTGGGGAGCTGGCACCGCGCCCGGGGCCGTCGCCTCGTGGCCTTCTACGCCACGCTGTACTTCGCGGGCGTCCGGCCGGCCGAAGCCGTAGGACTGCGGCGAGACGACTGCCACCTGCCCGAGGAAGGGTGGGGGCTGCTGACGCTGGCCAAGACCCGTCCGAGCAGCGGAAAGCAGTGGACGGACACGGGCACCGTCCATGACCTGCGCGGCCTGAAGCAGCGGGACCCGCGTGCCGTCCGGGAAGTCCCCATCCCGCCCGAACTGGTGGCCATCCTCCGCGCTCACCTGGAGGAGTTCGGCACGGCCCCCGATGGGCGCCTGTTCCGCAACGAGCGCGGTGGCGTTCTCGGTGCTTCCACCTACTCCCGGGCCTGGGAGGAGGCGCGCCACTTCGCCTTCACCCCTCAACAGGTGGCCTCTCCACTGGCCGGCCGCCCGTACGACCTGCGGCACGCCGCCCTGTCCACATGGCTCAACGCCGGAGTGGACGCGACCGAGGTGGCGGCCCGCGCCGGCAACAGCGTGGAGGTCCTCCTGAAGCGCTACGCCAAGTGCCTCGACGGCCGCCAGGAGCAGAACAACCTCCGCATCGAGGCCGCATTGACCCAGTGAGATTCGGTCCACAACTGGTCCACAACCAGCGAGCGCCAATGAGAACGGGCGGGACTCCGTGAGACTGGAGGCCCGCCCGATGATCTGTCGTTCGCCCTGGTCAGCGGCTTGATCCGCTGGTCAAGGTTTGGTGCCCCCTGCAGGATTCGAACCTGCGCACCCGGCTCCGGAGGCCGGTGCTCTATCCCCTGAGCTAAGGGGGCTCAACCGCTGATAAGGCTACCAGCACTTGAAGGCCGCTCGTGACATCATTTCGGCCGCCGGAGAGTGCGGGCATGTGGATCAGCGAAAACCGCGCGGCCACCCCGTCTCATTGGCTAGCTTTGCCGCCGTGGGCGAGCTTCTGGGACGCGTGCTGGTCGTGGATGACGACGAGGTCATCCGGCAGCTCATAGCGGTCAACCTGACCCTTGAGGGGTTCGAGGTCGAGACCGCGTACGACGGGCAGGACTGCTTGGACCGCGTCCATGACGTGGATCCCGATGTGATCACGCTCGACGTGATGATGCCGCGCCTGGACGGCTGGGAGACGGCGACCCGGCTGCGGGAGGACCCGAGCACCCGGCACATCAAGGTCATGCTCATCACCGCCCGAGCCCAGGAGGACGATCGCAGGCGGGGATACGACATCGGTGTCGACGCCTATCTCACCAAGCCGTTCGACCCGGCCGAGCTGATCCAGATCGTACGGGACCTCGCCAAGGGCCCCGAGCCGCTCTGAGCGCATTGGTCCACGGACGCGGGCACCGATTGGCCCGGGTACGCGGGCCGGGACGCTTCTAGCCTCGGCAAGCGTGATCGACGCATCGACGTTCCTGGTGTACGCGGCCGCCTCGGCGGCGGTGGTGGCCGTGCCGGGCCCCAACAATCTCTACATCGCCGCCCGGGGTGTGGCCCAGGGCCGCCGTGCAGGGGTCGCCTCGGCCCTCGGCGTGGAGACGGGCACGCTGCTCCACATCGCCGCGGCGGCGGCCGGCCTCTCCTATCTGCTCGCGCGGTCCGCGGAGCTGTTCACGGCGGTGAAGTGGGCCGGCGTCGCCTACCTCGCCTATCTCGGCGTCCGCGCCCTCACCGGCCGGGGCTCCGACGGTGACGAGCCGAGGCCACAGCCGCTGCGCCGGGTCTACCTCGAAGGCGTCGTGGTCAACGTGCTGAACCCCAAGACCGTGCTGTTCTTCCTGGCGTTCCTGCCGCAGTTCGTGGATCCCTTCGGCGACGTACCCGGGCAGGTCCTCCTTCTCGGGCTGGTCCTCGCCGTCATCGGGCTGGCCTCGGACCTCGCGTACGCGCTCACCGCCGGGTCGCTCGGCCGCCGCCTGCGCGCGAGCACGCTCAGGTACGCGTCGGGGATCGTCTACCTGGCGCTCGCCCTCGTCGCCGCGCTGAGCGGGACCGGGCGTGCGGCGCGGGGCTGATCAGCCCGGGCAGGGTGCGACGGTCCGGGCGGCGTCGTCGATGAAGCGGGCGAGCCAGGCGGGGTCGGCGAGCACGGTCAGATGACCCCGGCCCGGCAGATGCGTGAGGTTGCCGTCGGCGCAGGCCCGCAGGAACGCCTGCTCGTCGGCGCGCAAGTGATCGCGGGTGCCGTTCACCAGCCAGACCCGCCCGGGGTAGGCCGCCAGCGAGGCCAGGGGGTCCTCCGCCGTGACCGCCGCGACGACGGACGCCACGACCTCGCTGCTCAGGCCGCCCTCGATCATGGCTTCCCCGGCGGCGCCGGGCAGCATGCGGCGCAGCACGAAGCGGCTCACCCGGTCGGCCAGGGCGGGATCGCGGGCGGCCAGTCGCCCGGCGAGCCGGTAGGCGCGCGCCCAGGGCACATCCGGCCGCGCCGTGCAGCCCATCGCGACCAGGCCGGCGACGAGGTCCGGGTGCCGCGCGGCGGTGGCGATGCCCACGTAGCCGCCCAGGGACAGCCCCACGACCAGCGCCCGGCCGCCCAGGTCCTCGATCGCCTCCGCGACGACGCCGCAGGCCGCCTCCGTGTCGTACGGCAGGCCGCGGCGGCGTCCGTGACCGGGCAGGTCGGGCGCGGCGGACGGAGCCCTCAGCAGCGCCCGGACCGGGGACCACATCGTGCCGCTCACGCGGGTGCCGTGGACGAAGACCACCGGCATACTCATGACGCACCTCCTCCAACACAACGCGACGTTGCGTTGTGTTTCTTAGTAAAACACAACGGTGCGTTGCAGTAGGCTCCCGGCATGGCCCCACGCAAGAAGGACGACATCCTGAACGCCGCGCTTCGCCTGCTGGCGGAGAAGGGCTACGAGGGCCTGACCATCGAGGGTGTGGCCGAGCGGTCGGGGGTCAACAAGACGACGATCTACCGGTGGTGGCCGTCGAAGGCCGCCCTGCTCGGCACGGCGCTGGTCGAGGCGCGGGCGCTCGACTTCGACGTGCCCGACACCGGCAGCCTGCGCGGCGACCTCCACGCACTGGTGGGCGGCCTGGCCCGGCTGCTCACCACTCCCCCGGCGGCGGACATCGCCGTCGCTGCGCTCGGCGCCGCCGCCAACAACCCCGAACTCGCGGAGGCGGCCAGGGACTTCTTCGCCGACCGGTTCACCCGCGAGCTCCCGATCTTCGAGCGGGCCCGGGAACGCGGCGAGATCGCCGATCCCGGCGACCCGATGCTGATCATGGATTTGCTCGCCGGTGCGGTCTGGCTGCGGGTGGTATTCCGGCAATTGCCTCTCGACGATGGCTTTACCGAGCGGGCGGTGAACGCCGTACTCGATGGGGTAGGGCGGCCAGAGGATCCGGAGGCAGGCCGACCGGCACGCACCGGCGGCTGACCGGGCGGATCCGCCGGACGGCCCGGCCAGGAGCGCACCGGCCAGGAGCGCACGGGCAGTGACCCTTGGGCGGGCCCGCCGCGACGGGTTCGCGGGCACGCGCGCTCCACGCGCGGCCGCGTACACCCGGCGCGCACCTTCCCGCGGACGTCTCATGACCTGCCACGGTCGCGTCCGCGCACGTCATTCGCGCAAATCCCAGCCGCGCCGGCCACGTCAGGCCGCACCGTGTCATACCGCAGCGCGCAAGAGCGCCGTGTCATGTCGCACCGTGTCATGTCGTGCCCCAGCGCCGAGTGGAGGGAGCACACCGATGACCATGTCCAGCAAGCCGCCGAAACCGCACGGCAAGCGGCCCCGGCTCCTCCTCGGAGTCGCCGCGGCGCTCGCCCTCGCGACCGGCGCCGGCCTCGCCGCGGCCGGCGCTCCCGGCCAGGACCAGCCGCGGTACGCCCAGGCGGGACAGCTCCAGCCCGGCCCCGCGCAGTTCGGCATGACCGAGCTCGCTCTGCTCCAGCTCGGGCAGGCTCAGCGGCCCGGCACGGCCGGCGACTACCAGACCTTCACCAGCCAGACCGGGGCGGTGGACTCGGTGCAGAGCGGCACCCTCACGGTGGACGGCCGCAGCTACACGGTCGACGAGTCGACCAGGATCGTCGCGGACTACAAGGGCCTGCAGGGGATCCAGCAGGGCGACCAGGTCTGGGTCGTGGGCACGACCGGGGACAACCCGAAGGCGATCATCGTCGCGGACGCCAGCCGGCCGGCGTTGCCGGGACACGGCGGAGGCGGCGCGCCCCCGGCGCAGACCCCGCAGACTCCGCAGACTCCGTCCGCGCCCGCCACACCCAGCGAAGGGGTCTCACCCGCGACCGTGCCGCCCACCGGGTGACGGCGGCCGCGATGCATGGGCGGGGACCGCCGCGGTCCCCGCCCATGCGGTCACGCCCCTGCGATCACGAGGTGGCGAACGTGAACCAGTTGAGGTTGACGAAGTCGGCCGGCTGGCCGCTGCTGAAGGTGATGTAGACGGTGTGGGTGCCGGTCGTCGGCGTGATGTTGGCCGGCACCGTCGTCCAGTTCTGCCAGCCGCCGGTGTTGCCGACGGCGAAGTCGCCGATCGGAGTCGCCGTCGGGCTGTCGAGCCTGACCTGGACGAGGCCGCTCACGCCGGCCGCCGCGCCGGAGGCGACCCTGGCTTTGAACTGCCGCGCCGCCGTCGAGCCGAAGTTGACGCCGTCGTAGCGCAGCCAGTCGCCGTTGGCGATGAAGCCGACGTCCTGCCCGCCGCCGGCGTCCTGGGTCGTCTCCGTCTGCGTGCCGCTCTGCGCCTGGTAGTTCTCCGCCTGGATGGTGGAGCGGGCGTCCACGCCTCCCGGCTGTTGTGGGCTCGGCGACGGGCTGCTGGCCGCGCCGCTCTGCCATACGGCCACGTAGTCGACCACCATCGGGCGCCCGGATACCGTCGCCGAACCAGGCGTGGAGGTGCCGGCGACGCCGTTGGGGAAGCCGCCCCCGATGGCGACGTTGAGCAGGAGGAAGTATCCGGCGTGGGAGGTCATGTTCGACCACGTCGTGGCGTCGAGCTGACCCTGGCTGACGCTGTGGAACTGCTGGCCGTCCACGTACCACCGGAGCTGGTTGGGGCTCACGCTGCGGTCCCATTCGAACCGGTAGGTATGGAAGGCCGACTGGCAGGTGGAGCCGGGGCAGGCCCGGCTGTTGCTCAGGCCGTTGGTCTCGTTGCACGGCCCGTTGGGGTTCACGCCGCAGTGCAGCGTCCCCCAGACCGTGTTGAGCCCGTTCACGTTCTCCATGAAGTCGAGCTCGCCGATCGAGGGCCAGTTCTGGTAGTTGCCCCGGTAGGGCGCGCCGAGCGCCCAGAAGGCCGGCCAGTAGCCGAGGGCGGCGCTGCCGGTGACGTTCGGCATCTGGATGCGGCCCTCGATGCGGAGGATGCGGCCGTCGGCCGGCTTGAAGTCGGCGCGGCGGGTCTCGATCCGCGCGGACGTCCAGTTCTGCCCGCTGCCGATCGGCGTGATGCGCAGGTTGCCGCTGCCGTCCAGGCTCAGGTTGGACGTGCTGGACGTGTAGTTCTGAATCTCGCCGGTGCCCCAGTTGCCCGGGCCTCCGGGGTAGGCGTGGCCGGTGTCGATGATCCAGTTGGTGGACGAGGGAAGCGTTCCGGCCGTGCCGTTGAAGTCGTCCGACCAGACGAGCGACCAGCCGGAGGGCGTCGAGGGGACCGACGCGCCGGCGGGCCGTACGGCGAGGGCCATGACCGCGGCGGCCGCGGCGAGCAGCGCCAGCATCGAGCGCCGCCATGGGGAGTGGAGCACACGCATGAGTACCTCTCTCCTCGGTCCGGTCGTCGCGGCGGGGGGATCGGGGGGTGCGGGCGGCTCCTCACGGCGCGCGGACATGGACGTCTGGGAGGCCGGACGGCGGTGTCCGGAGAGGGCCGTGAGGGCCCGCGCACCGCGACCGCGGACCACTTGAGCGACACTGTCCCCTTTGAATCTCACTCGCGTCAAGAGGGTCTGTGAAATCTGAGAGAGCGTTCTCAGGGGAAGAAAGCCGGTGGAACACGAGCTGCGAGAGCGCTCTCCAACGCATTCTTGGAGCTGGGAGGATTGGGCGCCATGACCGGCCTGACTCGCGGCCCGGTCACGGTGCGGTCGTCCGGCGGAGCCCGGTCGCGGCCAGGGCGCCGAGCAGCGCCACCGCGGACAGGAGCACGACGGTCTCCCGGAAGCCCGTGAGAGGGGAACCCGTCGCCGCGCCGCGGGCGGTGAAGAACGTGACGAGCAGCGCGATCCCGAACGATCCGGCGAGCCGCTGCGCCACGCTGAACAACGTGTTGCCGTCAGGGACGCGCTCCGGCGCCAGGCCGCCCAGCAGCGAGACCACCAGCGGCTGACTGGTGAACCCGATGGCCAGGCCGCGCCCGCACAGCACGAGCGTCGCGAGCCACACGGGCGTGTCCGGCGTGAACAGCGCCATGAGGCCCGTCATCACCGCCAGGAGCACCATCCCGAGCACGACCGCGGACCGCACCGAGTAATGTTCGGCCACCTTGCCGCCCAGCCAGGTGGACAGCCCCATCGCCAGGCCCTGTGGCAGGAGCGCGAGCCCGGTGACGAGGCTGGTGTGGTGCTGGATCGTCTGGAGATAGAGCGGCGCGAGGAACAGCACGGCGAACAGCACGACGCTCGACACCGCGCACACGGCGAGCGTCAGCGCCCGCGCCGGGTCCCGCACCAGGTCGAGCGCGAGGGCGGCCTGCGGCCGGCGGCGGGCCCACAGGACATAGGCCGCCAGAAGCGCCAGACCGGCCGGCCACCACGGGGTGGCCCAACCGCCGGCCGCCGCCCGTTCGACTCCGTAGGTCGCCAGACCCAGCCCGGCCGCCAGCAGGATCAGCCCCGGCAGGTCCGGCCGTACGGCACGATCGCCCCTGACGCCCAGACCGGCCCGATACGCCGCGAACGCGCCGGGCAGGGCGAGCAGCCCGATCGGCAGGTTGATCAGGAAGATCGAGCGCCAGCCGTACGCGCCGATCAGCAGGCCGCCCAGGGAGACGCCGAGCGCGGGCGCCGCGAAGAACGCGAGGCCCGCGGCGAGCGGCACCCTGCCGCCCGAGCCCGCCGCGGCTCCGCCCTGCCCGATGAGCAGGCCGATCGCCAGCGGGACGAGCGGCGCGCCGCCGAGGCCCTGCAGCACTCTGCAGCAGATCAGCGCGCCGGCGTCCGGGCTCAGCGCGCACGCGGCGGACGCGAGCGTGAACAGGGCCAGGCCGGCGATGTACGTCGGCACCAGCCCGAACCTCCTGGCGAGGAAGGACGTGACGGACAGGCCGACCGCCAGCGCGAGCAGGTAGCCGCTCACGGCCCACTGCACGACGTCCAGCGGGCGGTCCAGTTCGCGTACGAGGCCGGGCACCGCGAGGTTGACCACCGACGAGTCGACCATCGACAGGATCGGGCCCGCGACGAGCCCGGCGGACATGAGCCGGGTGGGCGTGGCCGCCTCGGCGCCCGTCATGTCGGGTCCTGCGGCGCGGACTCGGCGAGCGCCGCCTCCAGTTCGTCCAGCCAGGCCAGTTCGAGCCGGTGGCGCTCGAGGTTGAAGCGCAGGACGCGCAGGCCCCACGGCTCGTGTCCCGCGGCCGCGGCCAGTTCCTCCTGCGCCGCCAGGGAGTGCTCGACGCACTCCCGCCGCGCCTCGATGATCCTGCGCCGGTCGGACGCGGGCAGCAGGTCGAACAGGCCCACCCTGACCTGGAACTCCTCGTCCTTCGCGAGGAGCATCGGGTCGGCCGTGCGCAGCAGCGCCAGCAGACGCGCACGGCCCTTGTCCGTGATCCGGTAGACGGTCCTCGGCGGACGCCCCGGGGCGACCTCCTCCGCCACCTTCTCGATCTCGCCGCGCTGCTCGAAGCGGCGCAGCGCGGGATAGAGCGTGTTGTTGTTGAGCAGCCCTCCCGTGGCGCGCTCGATGTACTTCTTCACCTCGTAGCCGTGCTTCGGCGCGTTCAGCAGTCCTCGGAGGATCACTATGTCGGAGTACACGGGGTTAACTTAACCTAGGTTAGACTAACCGTAAAGAGAGGGAGCGCCGGGTCAGGCGCCCCGGCCCCAGCGGTAGACGCCGTAACCGGTCAGCAGCAGGCTCACCGCGCCGGACACGGCCCGCCACGTGTTCCAGGTCGTCCAGCGGGCCGAGTAGTCCGACCAGATCCGGGCGGCGGCCTCGGCCGGGCCGCCGTGGGCCGCGGCGGCCGCCAGGGCGTCGTTCATCGGCACGTTCACCGCGGCCGTGATCAGGATCACGCCGACCGCGTACACCCCGGCCGCCGCGAAGAACGGCCAGGCCGCGCCGGAGCGAGGGGTGGTCAGCAGCAGGGCGCCCGCACCGGCGGCGGCGACCGGGGCGAGGACGAACGCCGCCAGGAACACCGGGTTCTGGATTCTGGCGTTGACCGCGTTCATCGCGTCGACGGCCGAGGGGGCCGACGCGGCGTTCAGTCCCGGCATGACGCCGGCCGAGAACCCGAAGAAGGTGCCCGCCATCCCGGCGGTCATGAGCATGGACAGGGCCGCCGCGACGACGGCCAGGAGATACGTCATGGCGATCAGTCAAGCGGCGGGCGGCTCGGGGCGACATCGTCGAGAAGCTCGACCGCATATCCGGCCGTCTACGATTCCGGGCATGGACGCGCTGGCCGATCTCCTCGACGGGCCCCGCGCCCGGGGGGCCTTCCTCCTGCGGGCGACGCTGAGCCCGCCTTGGTCCGTGCGTATCCAGGACGAGGCGCCGCTGTGCCTGGTCGCCATGGTGCGCGACCATGCGTGGATCACCCCGGACGGGGACCGCGCCGTACGGGTGGGGCCCGGCGACGTGGCGATCGTGCGCGGGCCCGGGCACTACACGGTCGCCGACGACCCGGCGACCGCGCCGCAGGTGGTCATCCATCCCGGGCAGGTCTGCACCGCACCGGACGGGCGCGGCATGTCGGCGGAGATGGACCTGGGCACCCGCAACTGGGGCAACGACCCGGACGGTCCGGCCGTGATGCTCATCGGCACCTACCAGATGCGCAACGCGGTCACCCGGCGACTGCTGGCGGCGCTGCCCACGCTGCTGGTGCTGCCCGGCGACTCCTGGGACGGATCCCTGGTCGCGCTCCTCGGCCGGGAGATCTCCAAGGACGAGCCGGGCCAGGAGGTCGTGCTCGACCGCCTGCTGGACCTGCTGCTCATCGCCGTGCTGCGGACCTGGTTCTCCCGCCCGGAAGGGCAGGCCCCGGGCTGGTATCGGGCGAACGGCGACCCGGTGGTGGGGCCGGCGCTGCGACTGCTGCACGCCGACCCGGCCCGTCCCTGGACCGTCGCCGAACTGGCGGGGAGGGTGGGGGTCTCCCGCGCCGCGCTGGCACAGCGGTTCGGGAAGCTCGTCGGCGAGCCGCCGATGGCCTACCTGACCGGACTGCGGCTGGCGCAGGCGGCCGACCTGCTGCGTGAGACCGACGCGACCCTCGAGTCGGTGGCCAGGCAGGTGGGGTACGGCACCGCGTTCGCGCTGAGCACGGCCTTCAAGCGGGAACACGGCGTGAGTCCGCAGCGGTACCGCGAGGGTCTGAGACGCGCCGGGTAGACCCACGTGACGGATACTGTGAGAGCGCTCTCTCAGGGATGCCGGCTCAACGCGTCCGGACGCGATCTCGTTCGCGAGGGGACGGTGCCTCCACGTCGCATCGACGGCAACAGGAGTGATATCACCAGCGGATACCACCCTCCGAGATGACAGGTGTCGTTGCCGATCCAGCCCTTGACGCCCCTCCGGCCGACTCCCCCTGGCCTGAGAGCGCTCTCTTCTTGCATGCTTGTGCGGAAGCCTCACGGGCACGGCGCCGGCGCCCCTGCCACTCGTGCTCATCTTCGTCCTGCCGGGCGAACGGATCATCGGAGGAACCATGCGAGGAGCTGTGAAGAGTTGACCGCGGAGACCATCACGACTCGGGAGGCCGGTTCGCCGGGCTTGGCCTTCCCTGACGGCTTCATCTGGGGTGCCGCAACGGCGGCCTACCAGATCGAGGGCGCCGCCGCCGAGGACGGCCGCGGCCCCTCCATCTGGGACACGTTCTCCAAGGTCCCGGGCAACGTCGCCGACGGCCACACGGGCGACGTCGCCTGCGACCACTACCACCGGTACGCCGAGGACGTCCGGCTCATGACCGAGCTGGGCCTGGCGGCCTACCGGTTCTCCGTGGCCTGGCCGCGGATCCTGCCGGCCGGGGCGGGGCGGGTCAACGCCGCCGGTCTCGACTTCTACGACCGCCTGGTGGACGAGCTGCTCGCCCACGGCATCGCGCCGTACGCGACGCTGTACCACTGGGACCTGCCGCAGGCGCTGGAGGACGCGGGCGGCTGGGCCGTACGGGACACCGCGGCGCGCTTCGCCGACTACGCGGCCGTCGTGCACGAGCGGCTCGGCGACCGCGTCCGCACCTGGACGACGCTGAACGAGCCGTGGGTGGCGTCCTTCCTCGGCTACTGCTCCGGCGTCCACGCCCCGGGCAGGCGCGCCCCGGCCGCCGCCTTTCGCGCGGCGCACCACCTGCTGCTCGGCCACGGGCTCGCGACGCAGGCCCTGCGGGCGGGCGGCGCCGCCGAGATCGCGCTCACCCTCAACCTCTCCCCCGTGATCCAGGTGGACGGCGGCGAGCGGGAGGCCACGCTCGTGGACGGGCTGATGAACCGGCAGTTCCTCGACCCCGCGCTGCGGGGCCGTTACCCGGAGGACATGCTGGACGTCGCCGCCCGTCACGGCGGCCTCGACCACATCCGGGACGGCGACCTGGCCGTCGTCCACCAGCCGATCGACCTGCTCGGCATCAACTACTACAACCCGTCCTTCGTGTCGGCCGCACCCGCGGAACCGGCCAACCCCGCCTTCCCCGGCACCGAGGGCATCCGGTTCGAACCGCCGACCGGCCCGACGACCGCGATGGACTGGCCCATCGAACCGGGCGGCCTGGAGACCCTGCTCGTACGGCTGTCGCGCGACTACCCCGAGGTCGGGTTGCTCGTCACCGAGAACGGCGCGGCCTTCGACGACCGGCCCGACGGCGATCGGGTGCACGACGACGACCGGATCGGCTACCTCGACGGCCACCTGCGGGCGGCGCACGCCGCGATCACCGCCGGTGCGGACCTGAGGGGTTATCTCGTATGGTCGCTCCTGGACAACTTCGAGTGGGCCTACGGGTACCACAAGAGGTTCGGCATCGTGTACGTCGACTTCGAGACCCGGCGACGCGTTCCCAAGGACAGCGCGCTGTGGTATCGAGACGTCATCGCACGTAATGGGCTGGGGAGTGCCTGACGAATGCCGCCCGTCGCGAGCAGGGCTTGATTCGTCAGGCACGACGAAGGGGGAATGAATGAAACGACCCACTCTGGAGGCGGTGGCGGCGCGGGCAGGGGTCTCCCGCGCGACCGTCTCCCGGGTCGTCAACGGGCAGATGACGGTGACACCGCAGATCAGGGATGCCGTGATGCGCGCCGTGGACGAGCTGGGATACGTCCCCAACTCGGCGGCGCGCAGCCTCGTCACGCAGCGGACCGACTCGATCGCGCTGGTCGTGTCCGAGCCGCCGACCAGGGTCTTCTCCGAGGACCCGATGTTCTCCACCGTCATCCGCTCGGCCAGTCTGGAACTGGAGGCCGCCGACAAGCAGGTCGTGCTCATGCTCGGCGGCTCCCCCGAGAGCCACGCGAGGATCGAGCGTTACATCGCCAGCGGCCACGTCGACGGGGTCATGCTGATCTCGATGCACGGCGCCGACCCGCTGCCCGCCGCCATCGCGCGGATGGGCGTCCCCGCGGTCTCGTACGGCAGGCCGGCCGTGCCGGTGGCCCTGCCGTACGTGGACAACGACAACGTGGGCGGCGCGGTGAAGGCGGTGCGCCACCTGCTGGACAGCGGGCGGCGGCGCATCGCGACGATCGCCGGGCCGCAGGACATGATCGGCGGCCAGGACCGGCTCACGGGCTATCGCGACGCGCTGCGCGAGTCCGACCGGCGGTCGATCGTGGCCGTCGGGGATTTCACCCGGGAGTCCGGCGCCGTCGCCATGCGCCACCTGCTGCAGGACGACCCGGACCTGGACGCCGTCTTCGTCGCCAACGACCTCATGGCCATCGGGGCGCTGCAGACCCTGCGCCAGGCGGGCCGCCGGGTGCCGGACGACGTGGCGGTCGTCGGGTTCGACGACATCGAGGCGGCCCGCTACACCGAGCCGCCGCTGACCACGATCAGGCACCCGATCACCGAGCAGGCCGCCGCGATGGTCCGGTTGCTGCTGGGCCTCTTCAAGGGCGGCCCGGCCGACCCGGTGATCCTCACGACCGAGCTCGTCGTCCGCGACTCCGCCTGAGCGATCGCGGCGGTCAGGACGCCGTGGTCAGCGACTCGACCGGCAGCCCGGCCTCGACCCAGTCCTGGATGCCCTCCCGGTACTTGCGCACGTCGGTGTATCCGAGCGCGGTCAGCCGGTTGGCCACGGCCTGGCTGTTGGCGCAGGCCGGGTTCGAGCAGTAGGTGACGATCGGGGCGGTCTTGTCCGGCAGCAGTTCCGCGGCCCGCTCGGCGACCTCGGACTCCGTCAGCGGGATCGCGCCCGGCAGGTGCTGCCGGGCGTAGTAGTCGCCGCCGAGCGCGTCGACGACGGTGACGGCGCCCGCGTCGATCGCGGCCTTGAGCTCGTCCCTGCTGATGAGAGCGGTCATTGCGTCCTCCAATTAACTGGACTACAGTCCGTTTTCGTGAACAACCCGGAAATTACCGGACCGCAGTCCGGTTCGTCAAGAGACCTCACGTCCCTGATGGCGGACCCGCCCCGCGAGCGCGCGGACGCGGCCCGCAACCGGCGACGGGTGCTGGAGGCGGCGGCGAAGCTGTTCCGCGAGCAGGGAGTCGAAGCGGTCTCGATGGACGCGGTGGCGGCCGAGGCCGGGGTCGGCAAGGGCACGCTGTTCCGCCGGTTCGGGGACAAGTCGGGACTCGTCGCGGCCCTGCTCGACGACAAGGAACGGGAACTGCAGGAGCGCATCCTGTCCGGGCCGCCGCCGCTGGGGCCCGGCGCCTCACCCGCCGATCGGGTGCGGGCGTTCGTGGCCTCCTACGCCGACTACCTCTTCGATCACCTGGACCTGCTGCGCGTCTCCGAGACCGCGAGCCCCGGAGCCCGGTATCGAATCGGGTCCTACCGCTTCTGGCACCGCCATCTGGCGATCCTGCTGGCCGAGGCGCGCCCCGGCGCGGACGCCGACTACCTCGCCCACGCGCTGCTGGCCCCGCTCGCCGCCGAGCACGTCACCGCCGTGCTGCGGGAGTGCGACGCCGCACGGGTCGCGGCGGGTCTGGCCGTCCTCGCGGACGCCCTGATGTCGAACCGGCCGTAACCCCCGGGGCGCTGCGCGTCTACCCCCTCCGCGCGGCGGGCAGCCGCGCGGCGGAGGAGACGGAATAGTCGGTGTAGCCCTGCTCGCCGCCGCCGTAGTAGGTCGCGGGGTCCGGGCGGTTCAGCGCAGCGCCGGAGCGCATCCGCTCCACCAGGTCCGGGTTGGCGAGGAAGGCCCGGCCGAAGGCGACGAGATCGGCGCCGTGGCGCAGCCAGCGCTCCCCCTCGGCCCTGCCGCCGTCGGCGGGGAACGCGCCTCCCGTGCTCGGCGCCACCACCAGGACACCGGGCCAGGCCCGGCGGATCCCCCCGGCGAGCGGTGTACCCGCCGCGACACCGGCGAGGTGCAGGTAGCCGAGACCGGCCGGGGCGAGGGCCGCGGCCAGGGCGGGGTAGATCTCCCCGGCGCCGTCCTCCGTCATGTCGTTGCAGGGGTTGCCCGGCGTGAGGCGCAGCCCCACCCGGTCGCCGCCGGCCGCCTCCGCCACGGCCTCGCACAGCTCGACGGGGAAGCGGACGCGGTCGCGGCCGTACGGGTCGCCGCGGCGGTTGGTGGCCGAGCAGAGGAACTGGTGGATGAGGTAGCCGTTGCCGCCGTGCAGTTCGACCCCGTCGAACCCGGCGTCGACGGCCCGCCGGGCGGCACGGGCGAAGTCGGCGATGGTCTCCCGCACCTCGCCGGTGGTCAGCTCACGGGGCACGGGGAGGTCGCGACGGCCGTCGAGGGTGAAGATCCGTCCCGCGGCCCGCACCGGCGACGGCGCGACCGGCCGGAGCCCGTTGACGCTCGGATGGCCGATCCGGCCCACGTGCATCAACTGGGCGAAGATCCGCCCGCCCGCCGCGTGCACCGCGTCCGTGACCGCCCGCCACCCCTCGGCCTGCCGGTCGGTGTGCAGGCCGGGGGTGCCGGGGTATCCCTGGCCCGCCGGGCTCGGCTGGGCGCCCTCGGTGACGATCAGTCCCGCGGTCGCCCGCTGGGCGTAGTAGCGGGCCGTCTCCGGGCCCGGCACCCCCCGGCGGTCCGCACGACTGCGGGTCATCGGCGCCATCACCAGCCGGTTCGGCAGCAGTAGCCGCCCCAGCCGTACGGGCTCGAACAGATCGGGCATCGCGGCCTCCGCCTCCGCTCAGGCCGGCACGTCGGCGGACGCCTGGGCACGCAGCGCGGCCAGGCAGAGGTCCAGCCGCTCCCGGCTCTCCTCGTCGCCCGTCGCGGACACCACCAACTCGTAGTCCGCCGCGGCGTCGGCATAGCGGCCGGACTCCTGCCGGACGACCGCCCGGTTGAACCGGATGTCGGGCGTCCCGCTCAGGTCGACCGCCCGGTCCAGGTCGTGTGCGGCCGCGGTCAGGTCGCCGGCCGCGAACGCGATCTCTCCCCGCAGCGCCCACGCCTCGGCCAGCCGCTCGTCACGCTCGATCGCGGCCGACAGCGCCGCGCGGGCGCCGTCGCGGTCGTCCCGCTCGGCGAGCAGCCGGCCTTTCAGGCACAGCAGGTGCGCGTTCGCCGGGGCGAGCTCCAGCCCGGCCGTGACGTCCGCCCACGCGTCGTCGATCCGGCCCAGCTCGCACAGCAGCCCGGCCCGGTTGATGCGGGCGTCCAGGTGCGCCGGGTCCAGTTCGAGCGTGTAGCCGAAGTCGGACAGCGCCCCGTCCACGTCTCCGAGCTCGAGCCGGGTGTCGCCGAGGTTGTAGTACGCCTCGGGGAACGGCGGCGACAGGCGCAGCGCCTCCTCGTAGGAGGTGATCGCCTCCTCGTCGCGGCCGAGCCTGCGCAGGATGTTGCCCACGTTGAAGTGGTGCTCGGGGAAGTCGGGGTCGAGCTCGACGACGGTCATGTAGTCGCGGAGCGCCTCCTCCAGCCTGCCCATCTGGCCGAGCACCTGGGCACGGTTGTAGCGCAGCACCGCACGGTGCAGAGCGTGCTCTCCCGGGGCGAGCTCCCGGTCCAGCCGGGCCATGCCGTCCTCCAGCATGCGCAACGCCTCGTCGGCCCGTCTCTGACGCACCTCGACCAGGGCGAGGCCGTTGTGCCCGAAGACCGTGTGGAACGCGCGCTTCTTCGGGTCCTCCACCAGTGAGGCGATAGCGATCGACATGTTCATCCAGGCTCTCGCCCGCTGATAGTCCCGCCGCGGCTCGGGGTAGTGCCGGGCGTACAGCATCGCGGTGCTGTAGGCGAGTTCCATGTGGACCAGGGGGTCCGCGGTGACGGCACGGGCCTCGTCGTAGATGGCCAGGGCCTCGTCCGCCCGCCCGAGCGAGGCGAGCGTGGTGCTGGTCGCGTTCGTGAAGTGCCACCACAGCTCTTCCTGGACCGACCGGTCCACGATGGCCCTGCCGCGCAGTCCGAGATCCGCCGCCGCCTGGTAGAGGCCGATGCCCCGGCAGTGGTCCAGCGCCGTCCGCAGCGCGGTCAGGCCGGCGCCGGCCGGGTCGCTGCCGTGCTCGGCGTGGTAGGGGATCGCGCCCAGCGACAGGGAGAACTCGCCGCGGGCCGCCAGCGCCGCCGCCCGCTCGTCGTGCAGCCGCACCCGCTCCGCCTCGTCCAGCCGCTCGTACGCGCGGATCAGCCGGGGGTCGTCGCTGGTCCCGTCGCCGTCCACGTACGCCCGCACGTCCCGCGCCGGATCGGCCCCGGGATCCCCGTCCGGGCCCGGATCGGCGCTCGCCGGCGCGTCGGCGCGTACGGTGTGGCGTTCCAGCACGGCGGCCAGGGAGACGGCGATCTCACCCGGGGGGTCGGTGATCGGTTCGGTGCCGGTGCCGACCACGACCGTCAGCTCGCCGAGATCACCGCGGCGGAGCAGGACGGCGACGAACTCCTGGTCGGTCGGGTCCGCCTGGTGCACGTTCTCGAAGACGAGCGTGCGCGGCCCGCCGCCCGACTCCCGCAGGTGGTCGCGCAGCAGCTCGGCCAGCCCGTTGGCGATGTTCAGCGTGTGCAGCCGAGAGTAGAACCGGGTGCGCTCCCCCTTGCGAGCGGTCCACTCCAGCGACGTCCACATCGGGGGCACCAGGTGGGCGAGCTCGGGGGCGCTGGTCAGGATCTCGATGTTGTGGGCGGGCCCCGTCTCCGGCCGGCGCCGCAGCGCGTCCGGCACGAGCGACCGCATCAACGTGCCCGCGGCGGTGTACGGCCCGCGCAGCCGCCGGTGGGCGTCGAGCACGGCCAGGACCGGCGGGAGGTCGAGCCGGCTCAGGTACAGCTCGCGGTCGCGGCGCCGGGCGGCCCTGATCCAGTGGTGGGTGGCCATGGTGCTCCTTTCAGGCGATGACGTGGTCGAGCCGCCGTGCCCGATCGCGCCGGCGGTCGCGGACGGTCACCCAGGCGAGGACGACGAGCTGCCCGAGGATGAACCCGCAGAAGACGAGCGAGTCCAGCAGTTCGGGCCAGGAGGCCCCGTGGCCGGTGAACCGGCCGAGCACTCCGGCGAACATGCGGTAGACGATCGGGGCGATCGCGACGAGGAACGTCGTGAGGCTCACCGCGTAGCCGCCGACGATCAACCAGGAATACCAGCGGGCGACGCGCCGGTCCACGGGATGCCAGTCCGACTCGTCGAGCAGCCGGCCGCGGCGCCCGAGCAGCCGGTTCACCCGGTTGCGCAGCATGCGCATGGCCGTCCCGTGCAGGTCGACGCAGCCGAGCGCGGTGGAGACGAGGACGTACAGGTCCGTGCGCAGATACAGGGAGAACTGCCACAGGATCCGGAGCAGGACGGCGTAGGCGAACGCCAGGCAGAAGCGGCCCCCGAAGGACAGGCCTCCCCCGGGTTCGCGGGTGAGGTCGGCGGCGATCGTGAGAACGGCCATCACGACCACGTCCGCCAGCATTCCGGCCACGATCGGCAGGTATCTCTTCCGCCGGGGGACGGCGACCAGGCCGTCCAGCGACGTCTCCAGCACCACGAAGTAGAGCCTGCGGGAGATCCTCAGCCGTGAACGCAGGCCCAGCCGCCGACCGGCGAGCGCGTGGAAGCCCTCGTGCAGCAGCAACTGGGGGACCGCCGCGACGAACAGCGACGCCTGGATCAGGGTGTAGTAGTCGGTGAAGAAGACGTTGTGATAGCTGGGCGCCAGGTCGGGCCGCCGGGCCATCGCGACCAGCGCCCACGCGACGAGCAGGCCGTAGCAAATCCAGGCGGGGACGGAGAAGAGCGCGGCGCCCAGCCGCCGCCAGCGGACGAGGGCGTCCTCCGTGACCGGAGACGTGTCCGGTGCGCCTGGCTCGCGGACGAAGCCGAGCTCGTCGAGCGCGGCGATCAGGTCGTCGATGTCCAGGCTCTCCCGGTAGCGGGCCTCGTACCAGATCGCCGCCTCGCGCGGCGGCATCCCCTGCTCCAGCCTGCGCAGCACCTCGGCGCCATCGGGCGGGAAGATGCCGTAGGAGTCGGTGTCCGGCCTTCCCACCGTGATCTCGTCGCCTTCCGGCAGATAGACGAGCTGGTGCAACGGGAGCGGCCGATCCGGCGCGTACCGGATCGCGGGCCCGTCCTGCACGGCCTCTGCATCGGTCAACGGAGGTCCTCCTGCGGCCTCGGGGATGTACGCGGAACATGGGGGGGCACCCGGGGCCGGCACGGTGAGCGGCCAGGCCGGACGAGCGGTGGCCGGATGAACACGGGCCGGATGAACACGGGCCGGATCAGCGCGGGCCGCACGAGCGGGAGCTGGGTGAGCGCGGACCGGATGAGCGGAGCGCCGGGTGCGGACGTGCCGTACCCGGCGCACCGCCCGGGACCGAGCGCTAGTTCGCGTTCTTGTAGATGGAGCAGGCCGCGGCGGTCAGGCGGACCGGACCGGCCTTGCGGATCTTGATCTTCTTCATCTCGCACCTCCTCACGCTGTTCGGTTACGCCCACCATGACCGCCGGGACTGGACCGGCGTCGGCGCGGCGCTGAACCCGGACCGGACCGGATGCGGGAGCGTCCAGCCGCCCGCCAGTGGAGTGTCAGCGGGCGCCGCGAGGCGACAGCGGGCGGCTTGAGGGCGCCGGTCGACGCGGGGGGCGCTGGGGGCACCCAGACAGCGGGGACACCGGGGGCACGGTCGCGGGGAGGGCGATGAAAGAAACTGGCCGTTATTGGACACGTCACGATCTCGATCGGAAATGCGTCAAATCATATGATTCTCCAGATTTCCGGAATGGGGCGCGAAACTCCTCGGGAGGGAAATGTCCGAGATACGGTTTCATCTGCTGGGCCCGTTACGGATATGGCACGGAGAGACCGAAATAACACTGAGTTCGGACAGGCAAAGGGCCGTGCTGGCGCTCCTGCTGCTCAAGGCCGGGACGCCCGTCCGGCGTCAGGACATCATCGACGCCGTCTGGGGCGACGGCGCCCCCGACTCCGTCGTCAACCTGGTGCAGACCTACGTGGGACGGCTGCGCCGCCGTATCGATCCGGGCCACATCGCCCGCTCCCGCTCCTCCTGGCTCGCCGGGCTGGGCTCGGCCTATGCGATCCGGCTCGACCGATGCGACTCGGACCTCTTCCGCTTCCGCGCGCTGACGGCCGAGGCCAGGAGAGCCGGCACGCCCCGGGAGTCCCTGGGGCCGCTGCTGCGGGCGCTCCAGTTGTGGCAGGGGCCCTGCCTGTCCGATCTGGACCATCTGCTCAAGGGACATCCCTGGGTGCGCGCGATCGACCAGGAGCGCGTCAACGTCCTTCTGGAATGCGCGAAGACCGCCTTCGACCTCGGCCTGCCGGCCGAGGTCCTCCCCCAGCTGCGGGCCGTCGCCGCGACCGAGCCGCTGAACGAGGTCGTGCACTCCTGGCTCGTGCTCGCCCTCGCCGCGGCCGGCGCGCAGGCCGAGGCGCTGGCCGAGTACGACTCGATCCGCGCGAGGCTGGCCGACGAGCTCGGCATCGACCCCGGCCCGCAGCTGCGGGCGGCGCGCCTGCGGGTGCTGCGGCAGGACGCGACCCCCTCCTCCCCCTTCGGGCAGCCGTCCCCCGGGGCGACGCCCCGCCCGTCTCTGCTGCCTCCCGGAGTCACCGGCCTGATCGGCCGCGAGAGGCAGGCGGGCCGGATCAGGAGCACGCTGACCTGCCACGGGTCAGGACCCGCCCCCGTCGCGGTCATCAGCGGGCAGGGCGGCGTCGGCAAGACGGCCCTGGCCGTGCACGTGGCACACCAGCTGAGCGACGCCTTCCCGGACGGCCAGCTCTACGCCGATCTGTGCGGCACCGACGAGCGGCCGGCCGACCCCACACGGGTGCTCGCGCGGTTCCTCCGCGCGCTCGGCGTCCACGGGACGGCTCTTCCCGAGGACCCGGAGGAGAGCGTCGATCTGTACCGCAGCCATCTGGCGGGCCGCCGAATTCTCGTCGTGCTCGACGACGTCGACAGCTACGCGCAGGTGAAACCACTGTTGCCCGGTTCGTCCACCTGCGCGGTCCTCGTGACCAGCCGCTCCCGGCTGTCCGGCTGGCCCGGCGCCGTGTCGTTCGACCTCGGCACGCTCCGGCCGGAAGAGTCGCGAGGCGTGCTGACGGCGATGCTCGGGCGCGAGCGCCTCGACGCGGAACCGCAGAACACCGCCGAGATCGTCCGGCTGTGCGGTGGGCTGCCGCTGGCGCTCAGCGCCGCCGGGACGCGCCTCGCCGCCCGCCCGCACTGGACCCTCGCCCGCATCGCCCGGCGCCTGGCCGAGGCCGGACTGGACGAACTCGCCCTGGGAGACCTGGACGTCAGGCGGAGCGTCGCGGCCGGCTATCGCCGGGTGAGCGAGGCGGCGCAGCGGGCCTTCCGCCTGCTCGGGCTCCTGGAGCTCCCCTCGTTCGCGGCCTGGATCACCGCGATGATGCTGGAAACGTCTCTGGAGTCGGCCGAAGAGATCGTCGACGCCCTGGCCGACGCCCGGCTGCTGGAGGTCGCCCCGCCGGACGGCACGGGACAGCCCCGCTACCGGTTCCACCCGCTGGTCCGGCTCTTCGCCCGGGAGCAGGCCGCCGCGCACGAGAGCGACGCCGCCGGGCGCGTCATGATCACTCGTACGCTCGCCGCTCTGCTCGCCCTGGCTCAGGAGGCCGACGAGCACCTTCCGTCGCGCCGGTACGCCCCGGTGCGCGGCAGGGCGCCGCACTGGCCGCCCCCGGCCGAAATCCGTACGGCGGTGCTCGCCGATCCACTCGGCTGGTTCGAGACCGAGCGGGAGAGCCTGATCTCCGCTGTGCGGCAGGCCGACGCCCTCGGCCTGGTCGAGCTGGCCTGGGAGCTGGCCGCCACGCTTCCGAACGTCTCGGCCGTACGATCACGCTGGGCCGACGTGGAGCGGACGCACCGGGTCGCGCTGGCGGCCTGCCGCCGGGCCGGCGACCCCCTCGGCGAGGCCGTGATGCTGCGCGGGCTGGCCGAGGCGCACCACGGCAACGGCCGCCGCGACGAGTGCCTCGGCGCGCTGACGACCGCCCGCGTGGCGTTCGCCGATCTCGGCGCCCCTGCCGCCGAAGCCGAAATCCGCACCCGGCAGATGGAGCTCGCGCGGTAATTCGCCGTGATCCGCCGAAACGCGATTCACCGTGAAGTGCTGCGGATGGAGAACATGGCGGCACTGAAACGCCCGGACCGCCTTTTTCCCGGGGTTCACACGGACGAAATATCGGCGTGCCTCCAATGTAACGGCGCGAGGTCCCTTTTCCGCGCCGCCCGTCGCCTCCGGCATCCGGGCCTCCGCAGAAGGCCGCCCACCGTGGCCCGCTCAACCCGGCCCGCACGACATGGCCCGCCCACCGTGGCCCGCTCAACCCGGCCCGCTCGGCGGGCCGTTCAACGTGGCCCGCTCGGCGGGCCGTTCAGGCGAGTGCCTCGGCGATGCGGCCGAGCGCCTCGAAGGGCGCGAGCCCGTACGCGTAGAAGTCGGCCGCCCCGGCTCCCGCCGTACGGGCCGCGCGCACCTTGACGGCCAGCCGGTCGGCGGAGTCGGTGTCCGGGGCGCCCGGACGCAGCACGACCCTCAGCTCGGGGTTCTTGCCCACGGAGCGGCGGTAGGCCGCGACGTCGTCGGCCACCCGCGCGGGGTCCCTGGCGTACCCGAGAACCGCGAACGACGGGACCAGGTCGCCGAGCGCCACCAGGTCGATCCCGAGCTGCCAGGAGTCGTGCGCGGCCAGGCCGGCCGAGGGCAACCCGTGGGCGTAGCCCTTGGCCGCGCCCGTCGCGTCCATGAACGTCAGCCGCGCGCCCTCGGCCGTCACGGCCGCCGCCACCTCGCCGACGAGCGATGTGACGCTCTCGGATCGGGCCCGCGCGTACGCCACCGCCTCCGGGCCGGCGTAGGCCGTCAGCGCCGCCCGCGTGACCTCGCCCTCCGCGGGGGGATCGCCGTCCAGCACGCCCCCGACGATCCTGACGCACTCCTGCCTGGCCGCCTCGGCGTTCACCCCGAGGTCGGCGGCCCTGCGCATGCAGTGGGCGCAGAAGCACAGGCCGAACAGGAAGGCGTCCATCGGGCCGAGCGCCGTGCAGCACCGCTCGTACGTGAAGGCCCCGAAATGCAGCGACTCGGCGACGACGGTGTCCACGCCCTGCCGGGCGACGGCCCGGGCCAGCGCCACCGCGTACGCCCGCACGTCGGGGTGCGAGGGGCACAGGTCGGCCGGGGAGCCGCGGTCGCCGAAGCAGTTCTCCACCGTCACGTCGGGGCAGGCCAGGCCGATCGTGGCGTTGTTCAGGAACACGGTCCAGCCGTGCAGCCGCATCCCCCGGTCCGCGCAGGCGCGGCGCAGCTCGTCGAGGGGCCGGTCCTGCGCCCCCGGCTGCACGGGCGGGGTGAGCCGCAGCCCGCCGAACAGGTCCTCCGGCGGGGGGAAGTGGACGCCGTCGCGGCGCAGCGTCAGCCGCGAGGCGCCGTGCGGGGTCACGTCCCTGGCCTGGTGGTAGGCCGCGGCCACCGCGACGCCTCGCACGCCGTACGCCGAGGCCCGGTCGAGCAGCCCCCGTACGCCCTCGGCGCGCAGGTCCTCGACGAAGACGTACAGGGCGCTGTCCATCGTCAGCGGCCCGCGTACGCCACGAAGTCGATCTCGACGAGGATGTCCATGAGGTCGGAGCCCACGGTGGTGCGCACCGGGTAGGGCCGGGTGAAGTAGGACTGATAGACCTCGTTGAACGCCGCGAAGTCCTCCTTCAGGTTCTGCAGGTGCACCGTCGCCTTCACCACGTCGTCGAACGTCAGGCCGTGCGCCTCCAGCACCGCCCCGAGGTTGCGCATTGTCCGGTGCGTCTGGGCCGCCACGTCGTCGCCCACGACCTCGCCGGTCGCCGGGTCGAGCGGCCCCATGCCGGAGGTGTGGAGGAAGTCGCCCACCACGAGTCCCTGCGAGTACGCGCCGATAGGCGGGGCCCCGTCGGTCGTACGGATCTCCTGCTTGCCAGCCATTGTCACCGCTCCATCAGAAACACATGTTGATCAAATCAATCACGACGTCGTCGTCGTCCACCACGGGGATGACGCGCCACTTGTCGAAGGCCGTACACGGGTGGGACAGCCCGAACGACACCAGGTCTCCCGGGCGCAGCCCGGCGCCGCCGCCGAGATAGGCGTGCTGGTCCTGCACCTTGACGACCGTCACCCCGGTCAGCGGCTCGGCCGGTCCGCGGCCGCCGCGCCGCACCGCTCTGGGGAACGGCAGGTGGATGTCGTACGGCACGTCCCGCTTGCCCATGCCGACCAGCACGAGGCCGGGCTCCGGCACGGACAGCACCTGGGCCCAGACCTCCAGCGCGGGCCGCAGCCCACCCTCCAGCCGGTTGTACGGCGTGTGCTCGCGGTAGTAGCCGTCGTCGTGCGCGATGTACGCGCCGCTGCGCAGCACCACGGTCGCGCCCGGCTCGCCGGTCAGCGGCGCGAGCTCCTCGGCCACCAGGTCGAACCAGGAGCTGCCTCCGGCGGAGACCACCATGGGGCCGTCGACGTACGGCGCCAGCGCCCGGGCCGCACGGGCCAGGTCGCGCAGGAACGCGCGGACTCCGGCGGCCTCGTGGTGGGTCCCCTCGTATCCGGCGACCCCGGCCAGCGCCGTCCCCCGGGCCTCCCGCACCGCCCGGGCCACCTCCAGCAGCTCGTCCTGGTCGCGGCAGCCGGTCCGGCCGCCCGGGTGGCCCAGCTCGACCAGCACGCGGAACGGCACGTCGCCGGCCATCTCGTCGAGCACGCGCACGCCCTCGACGGAGTCGGCGAAGCAGAGGAAGTCGAAGCGCCCGATCTCACCGGCCAGCCAGCGCAGCGCGCCGCGGTCGAGGAGCTCGTTGGCCAGCAGCACCCGGGGAACGCCGTGGGAGCGGTGGACGAGCACCTGGCTCGCCGTCGCGGCGGTGATCCCCCACGCCCCGGCGTCCAGCTGGGCCCGCACGAGCTGGGGGGACATCGTGGTCTTGGCGTGCGGCGCGAACGCCAGCCCGTGGCGGGCGGCGAAGTCCGCGAGCGTCGCGATGTTGTGGTCGAGGGCCGAGCGCCTGGCCACCATGACCGGCCAGGTGAACGGGCCGTCGAACAGGGAGTGGCGGGCCGCCGCGAACTCCCGTCCCCCGACCGGCTCGCCCGGCCACAGGAAGCCGCGCGTGCGCGCGTCGACGACGATCTCCGGCAGCCCCCGCGACCATGCCGGTGAGCTCTCGCCGGAGTGCGCGGCGGCGGCCGCTTCCGGACGCGTGGCGTGCGCTTGGGGGCGTGCCTCGGAGTGCTCCGCGTGGTACTCCGTGTGGTGCTCCGGCTGGTGCGGCTCCGTGTGGTCCTCTGGGGGGCCGTCCGCGAAACTCACGCCGCCCCCTCGCTGTCCCGGTTCAGACCACCTCGTGGATCGTACTGGACCACGGGCGCGGTGACCGACCCGCGCCGTGCGGGGCGGCGGCGCGGAGGCCGTCGCTCCCAGGGCCCCGATCGGACCCATTCGATGGCACGTTCGATATACGATGTGACGGCTTTCACACTGGGGGCGTGAAGCGCTCGCCTCCGCGTTGGCGGGCTCCACCTGTCCGATTCCAATCACCGTGCCGAAGAGGAACGACTTCATGACCGAGCTCATCAGCCACACCCTTGAGGTGCCCGGCTGCGTTCTGCACTACGACGTACGCGAGGCCGAGGGGACCACCGAGCCGATCCTGCTGTTGATCGGATCGCCGATGGACGCCAGCGGCTTCACCGCCCTGGCGCGGCACTTCCCGGACCGTACGGTGGTGACCTACGACCCGCGCGGGTCCGCGCGGAGCACGCGGACCGACGACGCGGCCGAGTCCACGCCCGACCTGCACGCCGACGACCTGCACCGGCTGATCGACGCGGTCGGAGGCGGGCCGGTGGACCTCTTCGCCAGCAGTGGCGGCGCGGTCAACGCGCTCGCGCTCGTGGCCCGGCACCCCGAGCAGGTGCGCACGCTCGTGGCGCACGAACCCCCCGCCGCCCAGGTGCTGCCGGACCGGGAGCAGGCGCTGGCCGCCATAGCCGACATCCGGCGGACCTACGACCGGGAGGGGCTGGGTCCGGCGATGGTGAAGTTCTTCGCGTTCGCCAACCATCAGGGCGAGATGCCGGCGGACTTCGCCGATCGGCCCATGCAGAACCCGGCCGACTTCGGCCTTCCGGCGGAGGACGACGGCGTGCGCGGCGATGTCATGTTCGAGCAGAACCTCATGACCTGCACGCACTACGAGCCCGACTTCGAGGCGCTGCGCGCGGCCCCGACCCGCATCGTCCTCGGCGTCGGAGCCGAGTCGGAGGGGCAGATGGCCCGCCGCGCCGGCGAGGCGATCGCCGAGCGGCTCGGCACCAAGCCCGTGATCTTCCCGAGCAACCACGGCGGGTTCCTCGACGACGCGCTCGGCACGCCGGGTGACCCGGACAACTTCGCCGTCACACTGCGCGAGACCCTGGCCGGGTAGATCGCGGCCTGTCGCGGCCCGGACAGCCGGTCAGGGCCACCTCGCCGCCGTACCGCGGTCCGGCTTGCGCGGCCGACACCGCGATGCCGACCACGAGCAGGCCCGGGCCGGGCGGCGAACTCCGTCAGGCGGTTGGGCGCGCCACTGCGTGATCCGGCGCGGTGGCATCCGCGGCCGGCGCACGCCGGGGGCCTGCCGCACCCCTGCGCCGGCCAGGTTGGACGCGGGCCAGGGACGCGGGTGCGAGCAACAGCAGAAGCGCGCAGGCCCAGGCGAACCAGTCGCCGAACCGTGTGTAGGGCGTGTCGGCCGAGCGGGTGGGCAGCGCGGTGAGGACGGACGCGATCGGCGCGTCCGCGCTGTGCGCCTCGGCCCGGATCCGGCCGTAGGCGTCGCTCACGACCAGGTCGCCGTTGCGCGCCGCGCGCGCCACGGTGAGCCCGGTCTCGACGCCCCGGGTGACCGCCATCCTCCCGTGCAGCCAGCGGTCCCGGTCGAAGTCCCAGGCAGGCACGAAGAGCGTCGTGGCGCCGCTCCTGCGGTAGTCGCGCACCAGGCCGGGCAGGTCCAGGTCGAAACAGATCGCGATCCCCCAGCGGGAGCCCGAACCGGGCACGAAGGCCTCACGGTTTCCGGGGTGGAAGTCGCTTTCCAGTCCGGGGATGAGGTGGTGCTTGACGTACTCGACCGGCCGGCTCCCGTCGGCGGGGAAGTCGACCGCCGCGTTGCGGAGGCCGCCGGACCGCTTGAGGATCAGCCCGGCGATGATGTCGACGTGGTGAACGGCGGCGAGCCGCGCCAGCGGCGCCGCCAGGACGGGCAGCGTCGCGTCGTCGGCGATGAAGGCCTTCTCCGGCATGACCACCACCCGCGCGCCGCGTTTCGCGAGGTCCGGGATCCGCGCCGTGTACCGCCCGAGGATGGCACGTCCCTCCGGCGAGGCGACCGGGACCCAGCCGGGGTGGTCGGCGGCGAGCAGCGCCACCTTCTCGGACGCCACCTTCTCCGCGCCCTCGCCGTACGGCGCGCGCAGCCGCCAGGCGCCGTACCCCACCGCCAGGGACAGGATGATCGCGGTGGTGACCGCCGCCCGCAGCCGCCCGGCCGCCCGCGGTGCCGCCGGGAGCGGTGCGAGGAGCACGGCGGCGGCCGCGGGAACCACGAGGACCAGGAAGGTGATGCCCCACGGTCCGGTCACCGAGGCGGTCTGCAGGACCGGAAGGACGTCGGCCTGGGTGTAGGCCAGGCTCCACCACGCCCCGTTCGGTGACAGCACCGAGACCGCGTACTCGACGGCGACCCAGGCCGCCGGCACGACGGCGACGGCCGCCAGCGGGCGTCCCCGCAGCATCAGCGCCCGCGACGACAGGACGACCAGCCCGAACAGCAGCGCCGACCCGACGATCATCGACGCGACCATCGGCGGCGGGAGCTCCAGCGTGTCGAGGAAGTAGCCCCACATCGCCGTCTCACCGCCGAGCCACGCGGCCGACGCCGCGAGGAACGCGGCGCGAGCGCCGACATGGTGAGCGAGGGTGAGCACCGGCAGCGGTGCGAGCCAGGTGAGCCAGGGCACCGGCGTGAGCCCGGTGCCGAGATGGAACAGCGTCGCCGACAGCGCCGTGGCGGCGAGCACCACGGCCAGACGCCGAATCGGTGAGTTCATGGGGCAGCCTCCTTATTCAGCCGCACCGACCCTCCGGCATCCGGCCTGGACGCACATCGCCGGCGGGAGCGATCCGGGTGCCGGCCGCAGGGACCGGGACCGCTCGGGCGGCCGGGGAAGCGGGTCTCACTCGAAGGAGTGAGACGGCCATCAGCCGAGCGGTGGAAGCGACGGCGGGGGCCGCGCGCATAGTCTTGCCGGGTTCCCTCTGACAACCCCGGAGCCGGTCATGCGGGCGAGCATCATCAGTCCATCGAGGGTCGACGCCGCGATCGCCGCCGTCGTCACCGTGATGACGGTGACGCCCGTCCTCGTCCCGTACCGGCAGCCGTGGTGGGCCGTGGCGCTCGCCGTCCTGATGTCGGTGCCCGTGCTGTGGCGGCGCCGCGCCGTCCTCTCCGTCGGGGCGGTCGTCGGCTGCGCCACGACTACCCTGGCGATCGCGGCGAAGTCGCTGCCACACTCGGCGACTCTGATGCTGCTGCCATACGGCGTGCTCGTGTGCACCTACACGTTCGCGGCGGCGGATCTCTCCCGGGCGTGGCGCGCCGGGGGCATCGCGAGTCTCGCCGTCGGGGTGGCCGTATCGCTCATCGTCCCGCACGAGAATCTGGAGACCTACCGTTACCTCGCCACCGCGATCGTCGCCGCGTACGCCCTCGGCGTGGGCGCACGGGCCCGGCGGGCAGGACGGGACGCCGAGCGGGAGCGCGAAGCCCGCATCCGCGAGGAACGCGCCGCCGCGGTCGCCCGCGAACGCACCCGCATCGCCCGCGACATGCACGACATCGTCACCCACTCGGTCGGCCTCATGGTGATCCAGGCGGAGACCGGCCCGCTGGTGGTGCGCGATCACCCGGACAAGGCCGAGGCGGTCTTCGAGGCGATCGCAACTGCCGGGCGGGACGCGATCGGCCAGCTCCGCCTGATCCTCGGCGCGCTGCGCGGAAGCGAGGCGCCCGGTGGTCCGGCTCCGGCCCGGGGGCCGCAGCCCGGGCTCGACGCCCTGCCCGGCCTGTTGGACAATGCCCGCCGGGCGGGCCTGGACGTCTCGGCCGACGTGCGTGGCGAGCCACGGCGCCTTCCCTCCGACGTGGACATCGCCGCGTACCGGATCGTCCAGGAGGCGCTGACCAACACGATCCGGCATGCCGGAGCGAGCACCGTGCGCATAGGGCTCCGCTGGTCCGGTGACACGCTGGACGTCGAGGTCGCCGACGACGGCCGGGGCGCGCGGGAGCTACGGGAGGGACACGGAATGATCGGGATGCGGGAGCGGGTCACGGCGTGCGGCGGCCGGCTCGTCGTACGGCCGGGGAACCCGGGTCTCACCGTCACCGCGACCCTGCCGATCGGCTGACGGCATGCTGCGCGTACTCGTGGCCGACGACCAGGACCTGTTCCGCGGCGGCTTCGCGATGATCCTCGACGCCCATGACGACATCACCGTGGTCGGCGAGGCGGCCGACGGCGCCGAGGCCGTCACGAAGGCGGTCGAACTGGAGCCCGACGTGGTGCTCATGGACATCCGGATGCCCGTGGTGGACGGCGTCGAGGCCACCGCGCGGGTGTGCCGCAGGACCGCCGCGAAGGTGCTGGTCCTGACGATGTACGACGTCGACGAGTACGTCTACGACGCTCTGCGCGCCGGGGCCAGCGGCTTCCTGCTCAAGGACGTGCGGCGGGACGACCTCGTACGCGCCGTCCGCCTGGTGGCCGAGGGGGAGTCGCTGCTGGCCCCCGCTATCACCCGGCGTCTGATCGGCGAGTTCGTCGGGCGTGGACGTGCCCGGCCCCGGCTGCGGCAGCGGCTCGGTGAGCTGACCGACCGGGAGATGGACACGCTGCGGCTGCTGGCACGCGGCCGGTCCAACGCCGAGATCGCCGCGGATCTGGTGGTCACCGAGCACACGGTCAAAAGTCACGTGAGCAACCTGCTGACGAAGCTGGACCTGCGCGACCGCGCCCAGGCCGTCGTCTTCGCGTACGAGTCCGGCCTGGTCGTCGCCGGCGACGAGGACATGCCCCGCACCGATCGGCGATGACGGCGCTGACGGCGCTGACGGCCGAAACGGCGGCGCACGGCCTGTACGCGGTCGGCTCCGGCCGTGCCCGCCGGCGAATCAGTGCGCGAGCACGTCAGGGAAGCCGAACGTCGCGACCAGCGCGGAATCGTGGAACTTGATCACGCGGGAGACGCCGGCGGCGGTGGGGGCCAGCACCACGACGCCGGCGGCCCGGAGCGCGCCGTCCGCGTTCCGGTGGTACACGACGGCGGAGGGTTGGCCGTTGGCGGTGGTCGCGATCATCCGCCAGTCGCCCGGTGTGCCCAGCACGTACGCGTCGAGCATGCGGATGCACATCGCCCGGCCCGACCGCCAGTCGCGGAACGGCGTCGCCTCCAGCGTGGCGTCCGTGCGTAGCACCTGTTCCAGCAGGGCGGCGTCGGAGCGCTCGAAGGCCGCGATGTAGCCGTCGAGCAGCGCGCGTGCCCGTTGGTCGGTCGGCTCGAGCAGTTCCTCGGGCTTCGGCTCCAGTTCGTCGAGCCGGGCGCGGGCGCGCTGCAGGCCGCTCTTCACCGCGGCAGTGGTGGTGTCGAGGATCCGCGCGGTCTCGGCCGTCGAGAAGGCCAGCACTTCGCGCAGGATGAGGATCGCACGTTGGCGGGCGGGCAGGTGCTGCAGGCTGGCGATGAGCGCCAGTCGCAGCGACTCGCGTTCGACGATCACCGCGGCGGGATCGCCGGCGGGCGGGGCGATCCACGCGTCCGGCAGCGGTTGCAGCCATGAGACCTCGCCCGGCGCGACGGGACTCGGCGGGCGATCCGGTCCGTCGTACGGGCCTGCCAGACCCGAGGGCAGCACCCGCATCCGGCGCGGCTCCAACGCCGTCAGGCAGACGTTGGTGGCGATCTTGTAGAGCCAGGACCGAATCGACGCCCGGCCCTCGAATCCGGAGTAGGAGCGCCACGCCCGCAGATACGTCTCCTGCACCAGGTCCTCGGCGTCGTGCGCCGAGCCGACCATGCGGTAGCAGTGCGCCAGCAGCTCCCGGCGGAACCGCTCGGTCTCGGCCGTGAACCGGTCGTGATCCGGTGCCGCTCGCGAATGCGCCGTCACGCCGAGAGCCCGGTGCTGCGACACGCCTGGGCGTGGTCCACGTGGCGAAGCCGCCGGCGGCGACCAGGCCCGGCCTCGGCCACCGTCGACGATGCGGGGTGCCCTGTCGCGGAGGCGGTGTCCACGGTCAGACCTCGTCGAGCGTTGCGGTCATCTGTTTCGACTCCTGTCATGGGAACCTCCGGTGCCGTGCGGCGTCACCGGCTCGGTGCCCGGGGGGTTTCCTCAGGGCAGCAGGGCCAGCTTGCCGATGGTGGCTCTGCATTCCAGTTCCGTCAGCGCTTTCGGCCCGTCGGCCAGGTCGTACACGTTCGGCTGGCCGGGGGCGAGCACACCGGCGGCGATCAGCGCCGACAGCTCACCCATGACCTCGCCGATGATCTGCGGTGCGGCCTGGATCAGCACGCCGATGTTGAGGCCGATGACGTGGACCTGATGCTTGTAAACCAGGTCCCAGTTGCTGATCGCGGCTTCGCCGCCTGCGACGCCGTAGACGACGACACGGCCGGTGACCCGCTTGGCGGCGGCCAGGCCGACGGCGAAGGTGGCGCCACCCGCCGACTCCAGCACGAGGTCGGCGCCGGCGCCGCCGGTCAGCCTCAACACATCGGCGGCGAGGTCGCCGCCGAGGGAGTCCAGGATGTGGTCGGCTCCCAGCGCCAGCACTGTCTCGTGCTTGGCCGGCGAGGCGGTGGCGATGACCGTCGCGCCGTAGTGTTTGGCCATTGTGACCGCGGCCTGGCCGGTCGCGCCCGCCGCGGCGTGGATCAGCACGGTCTGCCCCGCGGTGATGCCGCCCAGAGGCTTGAGAGCGGCCAGCGCGGTGGGCCAGTTCACGGCCAGGCCGAGCGCCTGCTGCTCCGTCCAGCCGGGGGGCACCGGCATCGCCGCGGCCGCGGGCAGCACCATGTACTCGGCGAAAGCACCGTTTCCGACGCCGGTGACGCGGGTCCCCGGTTGCGGGCCGGTCACCGCCTCGCCCATCGCGACGACCTCACCGGCGGCCTCGAAACCGGCCAGGTACGGTGGCCGCGGGCCGCCCAGGAAGGTGCCGTGGGCCTTCGAGATGTCGGCGAAGTTGACTCCGGCGGCGATGACCCGGATCAGGACCTCACCCCGGCCGGGGCTCGGCACCGGCGCGTCGGTGATCAGGCGCATGTCCTGCGGGCCGTCGAGGGAAGTCTGCTGCAGCGCGCGCATGGTCGCGGGAATGCTCATCGGCGATCGGCTTTTCTTTCTCGGCGTACATGAGAGATCGCCCCGGTGCGCGGGCCGATCTCTCATGTAGACCCCGGCCACCGCGAAAAGGAATCGGCCGCTTCCGAATGCCGTCCTTGCCGCCCTCGGGCCTTCAGACGGGGCGCAGCGCGCGGCCGGGGGCGGCGCCGGTGAGTTCGCCGCCGCGCAGCACCGGGACACCGCCGACGAGCACGTCGTCCACCCCCACGGCGAGCGAACGGGGCTTCTCGTAGGCCGCCGTGTCGGCCACCGTGGCCGGGTCGGCGACGGCCAGGTCCGCGACCTGGCCGCGCCGTACGAGGCCGCGGTCGGGCAGCCGGAAGCGGCGCGCCGGGTGCGAGGCCAGATGCACCGCGGCCTGTTCCCAGGTGAGGTCGCCGAGTTCGCGTACGTGCCGGCCGAGGTAGCGGGCGAACGCGCCGAAGCCGCGCGGGTGCGGATGACCGCCCACGTAGATGCCGTCGGAGCCGCCGGTGTGGCCGGGGTCGCGCATGACCGCGCGCACCGACTCCTCCCCCTCCGGCCCCTCGTCGGGACGGGCCAGCACGCAGCCCGCCTGCAGCCGGGTCGTCATCAGCAGCACCCGGCAGAACTCCGCGGCCGTGACGCCGTACTCGGCCGCGGCGGCGGGCAGGGTCATCCCCTCGGCCCACTCGAACCCGGGGGCGTGTGAGAGCGTGATCCGCAGCCACAGGTCGTCGCGTCCCGCCCACTCCCCGGCGAGGCGTTCGCGCTCCGACGACAGCATCTCCACGGCACGGCCGGGGTCGGCGGCCGGCACCCAGGGCGGCAGGGCCACCATGGCCAGGATCGTGCTGGCCCGCAGGTAGGGATAGGTGTCGAAGGTCAGGTCGACGCCGCGTCGCCGGGCGTCCTCGACCAGCGGCAGCAGGGTGGACGCCGGGCCGTGAAGGTGCGAGACGTGCACCGCCGCCCCGGACCGCCGCGCGATCTCCACGACCTCCGCCATGCCCACCGGCGCGGACGCGCCGTACGCGCGCATGTGGGTCACGTACGGCAGGCCACCCGACGGCGCGCCCAATGGCCGGCACAACGCGGCCAGCTCGGCGGCGTCGGCGTACCGGCCGGGGGCGTACTCCAGGCCCGACGACAGGCCCGCCGCCCCTTCCGCCAGGCCCGTCTCGACCGCACGCAGCATGGCCCTCGTCTCGTCCTCGTCCGCGGCCCGCTCCGCGGCGCCCATCACGTCGAACCGGATCGTCGCGTGCGGAAGCAGGTAGACGGTGTTGAGCGCGGTCCTGCCGTCGTATCCGGCGAGCAGGTCGGCGACGCTCACCGGCCCGTCCACGTGCGGGTGCGGCCCGTTGACCGCGGCGAAGTAGCGGCTCGCGTACGCGAAGGCGGCCGGGGACGTGGTCGGCGCGAACGACAGCCCGTCCTGGCCGAGCACGAACGTGGTGACCCCCTGCCGCAGCGCGGCGTGCTGCACGAGAGGGTCGAACACGACGGCGTCGCCGTGGGCGTGGCAGTCGACCAGGCCCGGCAGCACGAACCTGCCCGCCGCGTCGATCCGCACCGCCGCCTCGGCCGCGTCGAGGCGGCCCACCGCCTCGATCCGGCCCCCGCGCACGCCGACGTCGGCGCGGAACGCGGGGGCTCCCGTCCCGTCCACGACGCGGCCGCCGCTGATCAGCACATCGAAGGTCACGTGCCGATTAGATCAGTCGGACGAGCCGGGCACACGGGACGAGCCGGGGCAGTCGACGTCCTGCCGTATGGGCCGCCGTTCCAGCACCTCGCGGGCGCGGGCGCGGGCGAGGTTCCAGCCGTTCCAGGGGTCCGGCGCGTGAAGGCGGTTGACCGCCACCACGTCACGCAGCACGCAACTGCGGTCCGGCTCGGGCAGGCCGTCCAGGACCGGCACGGCCTCCGCCCCCAGGTCGCCCAGGTAGCCGTGGTCGAGCCGCTCGACGCCCCGGATCGTGAGCTGGGTCTCGGCCACCCGCGCGTCGGGGTTCCACACCGCGAACGCCAGCAGCGACACCCCGGTGAGCAGCACGAGCGCGCGGAAGAACCAGGACGTGCCACCGCCGAACAGCCGCACCGCCCCCGCCGCGAGCACCAGCACGAACACCGCGCCCAGCCACCAGATCGTCGCCTCCACCGAGGCCCGCAGCCGCGACAGGCCGTACGCGTCGGTGTAGAGACCGAGCCGGTGCAGCGCCGAGGCGAGGATGACCAGCGTGAACGCGCACAGCAGGCCGAGCAGCACGGCGAGCAGCCAGCGGTCGGCCCTGGTCTTGCGGCGCAGTAGGGCGACCGCGGCCGCCACGACGCCGAGCACGAAGACGCTGACCGTGACGAGTTCGAAGAAGCCCGACCGCGCGTACTCGGCGTAGGTCAGCCCCGCCGTCGACAGCACCCTGCGGCTCCCGCCGAACAACACCGTGATCTGCACGGTCACGAACGCCGCGAACAGCAGGTTCAGCCCGAGCAGCGGAATGACCCACACCTGGCGGCCGAGGGACATCCGCAGGTCGGGCGCGGCGGGCTCGGCGACCGGGCGCAGGCCCACCAGCACCGCCGCCCCCACCAGGACCGCGAACACGCAGAACACGAAGATCCGGAACGGCAGGCTCTGCGCCCACTCGGGCGTCCGCAGCAGGTCGTCCACGAACGCGGAGAACACCGCGTCCGCGGAGGAGAACAGCAGGCCGAAGACCCCGAGCAGGACGACCGTGACCGCGACGCCGACCAGCGTGGGCAGCATCCGGCGACGCCGCGCCAGGCCCCGCAGCGGCCCGACGAGGAACCACGGCATCGGCAGCACCGCGATCGCGACGGACACCACTCCTCTGAGCACGGCGAGCCAGCCCCGCCCGCCGCCGGACAGCGCCAGCGACCCCACTCCGAAGGCGGCCAGCAGCACCGGCGCGACAAGCCATTCGGCGTCCCGGAAGAGCGCCACGGATACCAGCGCGTACGCCAGGAGCCCGAAGATCCCCGTCCACGGGGTGACCCGCCCCCGGCTGAGCGGCAGTACGGCGGGGAACGCCGCCGCCCCGGCCGCGACGGCCGTCAGCACGAGTCCCAGCCCGGGTGACGCGTACGGCAGAGCGACGGCGGCGACCAGACCGGCCGCCGCGGCGGCCGGCAGCAGCCACCGGGGCGCGTCCGGCAGTTCCGGCCGAGGGAACAGCGACGGCGGCACGTAGGCGGGCGGCGGGTATCTCCCCGGCCCGTGCGGCGCGGTCTGCTCCTGCGGGACCGGCCACTGTCCCGCGTACGCCTGTCCACGCGGGCCCGCCGGATGCCCCACCGAGGGGCCGGCCGCCGCGGGACCCGACGTGACAGGGCTCGATGCGACAGGGCTCGATGCGGCGGACTCCGAGCCCACAGGCTCCAATGCCACGGGCTGCGATGCGGCGGGGCTCGCCGCGGCGGAGATCGATGGGCCGGGGACCGGCGCATTGTGGACCGACGCGCTCGCAGTGGGAACCACCGCGCCGGGGACCTGCTCCGCGTGCTCCGGCGGTGGGAGCACGGTGACGGCCAGCGCGGACCGCTGGGCCGAGGACGAGCCGAGCGCCGCTCCCACGACGGCCCCTCCGGCCGTGAACAGCAGCATCGCGCCGACGCCCAGGATCCCCCCGAAATACAGGCCGAGGAAGAACGCGACGAACAGCCCGGCGAAGAACCCGGCGAACATACCGACGCCCGCGCCGAGAGCCGCCCGCGCCGACGGCGCGGCGCGGTTGTAGACACGCGGGTGCGGCGAGAGCACCTGAGCCTGCGGACCCGCGCCGCCTACCGGCGCAGCCTCCTGCGTCACGTCCACCCGGACGGGATCCCACTGCCGCGGGTGCTCACGTAGCTCGTCGTCACCGCGAACGGAGCCGCCGGCCTCCCGGTCGTGGAAGGGATCGTGCTCCCCAACCTCGTGGTGACCTGCCTCGGGCTGACCTGCCTCGTTGTGAACTCCCTCGTTGTGAACTGCCTCGTGAAGAACCTCGAAGTGCCCCACCTCGGGCTGACCCGCCTCGTGAAGACCCGCCCTGTGAAGAACCTCGAGGCGCCCCACCTCGGGCTGACCCGCCTCGCGACCGGCCTCGTGACCTGCCCCGGGGTGAGCGGCCGTGTCTTCGTCGCCGGCCCCTCCGGCCGCGGTGGCGGCGTCCCCCGGCGAGCCGCTCCCGACAGACGCAGGCGAGCCGCTCCCGACAGACGCGGACGAGCCGCTCCCGACAGACGCGGGCGAGCCGATTTCGGCGGTGCGCGGTAAGCCGCCGCCTGCGTCGTCCCCGCCGTGCCGTGCGGTGAGATGGTTTCCGCCCGCCTCGACGTCCATGGTCCCCCTTCGTTCGTCGGCGTGGACGGATCCGTCCACGCTCTCCCCCGCCGCCGGCTCTCCCTGCGACGGGAGCACGACGACCATCCGGCACCCGGGGGCCCCGCCCCGGTCTTCCCTCGCGGCTCGTCGCACGGTCGGGATCGGGTCCGCGACCGAGATCGATCCGCCGTGCAGCTCGACGATCTCCTTGGCGATGGCGAGCCCGAGCCCGGCCCCGCCCGCGTCGGCGGCCCGTCCGGCGTCGAGCCGCGAGAAGCGCTCGAACACACGGGCCCGCTCCCCGGGCGGAATGCCGGGGCCGCCGTCGGTCACGCTGATCTCCAGGTTCGGTCCCGCGCGCCGCGCCCCCACCCGGACCGTGCCGCCGGACGGGCTGTGCCGTACGGCGTTGTCGAGCAGGTTGGCCAGCACCTGGGCGAGCAGTGCGGCGTCGGCGGACAGCACCGTCCCCGGCGCGACGGCGCTCACCACCGTCACGTCGTCACGCGCGAGAGCCGCCTCCGAGACCGCCTGGCGGCACAGCGACGCCAGGTCCAGCTCCTCCGGATCGATGAGCCGCGCGCCCGAGTCGAGCCGCGACAGGTCGAGGAGCTGGGCCACCAGCCGGCCGAGCCGCTGTGTCTGCGCGAGGGCCGTGCCCAGCGTGTCGAGGTCGGGCGGCGTGACACCGTCCACGACGTTCTCCAGCACGGCCTGCAGGCCGGTGATCGGCGTGCGCAGCTCGTGGCTGACGTTGGCCACCAGTTCACGCCGTTGCCGGTCCACCTCGGCGAGGTCGGCCGCCATGGCGTTGAAGGCTCGGGCCAGCTCCCCCACCTCGTCGCGGGACGTCGCGGTCACGCGCAGGCCGTACCGGCCCTTGGCGATCGTCTGCGCGGCGGCGGCCATCTCGCGCAGCGGGCGGATCATGCCGCGGGCGAGGAGCTGCACCATGATCAGCGCGAGCACGACGGCGATCGCGATCCTGAGGTCCCGGGACAGACCGGAGTTGATGCCGACCTCGTTGACGACGAACGCCGCGACCACGGCGAGCACGATCACGATGCCGAGCTTGGCCTTGATCCGGCCGAGGAAGTCGAGCGGCCTCATCGCCTGGTCTTCTCCAATACGGCGCGCGTCACGGGCGGACGAGCGCGTATCCGACGCCGTGCACGGTACGAACGACCTCCGGGCCGAGCTTGCGGCGCAGGGCGCGGACGTGGCTGTCCACCGTCCGGGTCGCCGCGGCCTCGGAGAAGCCCCAGATGTCCGACAGCAGCCGCTCACGCTCGAAGACGTGGCCGGGCCGCTCGGCCAGACGCCGCAGCAGGTCGAACTCGGTCCGGGTGAGCTGCGCCTCGGCCCCGCGGACGAACACGCGGCGTTCGGCGGTGTTGATCTCGACGTCGCCGACCCTGATCACCGTGTCCTCGTGGGCCAGCAGGCTGGCCCGCTCCACCCGCCGCAGCAGCGCGTGGATTCTCGCGACGAGTTCCCGCATGCTGAACGGCTTGGTGATGTAGTCGTCCGCTCCCACGCCCAGGCCGACCAGCACGTCGGTCTCCTCGCCGAGTGCGGTGAGCATGAGCACCGGCACCGGCCGGGCGGCCTGCATCCTGCGGCACACCTCGAGACCGTCCAGGCCCGGGAGCAGCCGGTCCAGGACGACGACGTCGGGCTCCGCCTTCGCGTAGGCCGCGAGCGCCTCCTCTCCGTCGCTCGCGACGCGCACGTCGAAGCCCTCCGCCACGAGCCGGAGCCGTACGGCGTTGGCGATGGTCCCGTCGTCCTCGACCACGAGGATGCGGCGCTGCTGGGGGGTAGCCATGCAGGGAAGCGTAGATCCCCCCTGTGCAGAGCGGCCGTCCGGAGATGTGCAGATCCCGTGCATCGAAATGTCGGCCGCCCGCGTTAGCGTGGCGGCGTGGAGCGGACACTGCGTGTGGAGGACTATCTGCGACGGCTCGGCCTGCGGTCGAGCGGCCCGCCGAGCGTCGAGGAGCTGTTCCGGCTCCAGACGGCGCACGTCGAGCGGGTGCCGTACGAGAACCTGGAGATCTGGCTGGGCCGGCCGACCACCGTCGACCCGGCCGAGTCGTGGCGGCGGATCATGCGTGGGCGCGGGGGCTACTGCTTCCATCTGAACGGCGCGTTCTCGGTGCTCCTGCGACTGCTGGGCTACGCGGTCTCCCGGCACGTCGGCGGTGTTCAGGGCTCCGCCGAGGCGCCCGCCGGGGCCGCGGGCAACCATCTGGCCCTGACGGTGAGCGGCCTGCCGACGGACGCCAATCCCGGCGGGCGGTGGCTGGTCGACGCGGGGCTGGGCGACGCGATCCGTGAGCCGCTCCCGCTGGTCGAGGGCGTCTACCGGCAGGGCCCGTTCACCTACGCCATGCGCCGGTCGGAGGCCGAGCCGGGCGGCTGGCGGTTCGATCACGATCATCGCGGCAGCTTCACCGGCATGGACTTCCGTCCGGAATCCGCGGAGATGAGCGCCTTCGAGGCCAAGCACGAACACCTGTCCACCTCTCCCGAATCGGGCTTCGTCCGGGTGGCGTCCGTGCAGCGGCGCGACGCGGCCGGGGTGGACCTGCTCAGAGGGCTCGTGCTCACGCGCGTCGGTCTCCCGCCCGCCGACGGCGGGCCGGGCACCTCGGTGACGCTGGAGCGCCGGGAGGACTACTTCGCCGCGCTCGCCGACGTGTACGGCATGACCCTGGACGACGCCTCCTCCGCGGAGAAGGACGCGCTGTGGTCCCGGCTGCTCGCCGCTCACGAGGAGTGGCTGGCCGCCCGGCAGCCCGCCTGAGCCCGTGCGGGGACCCGCCCGTGTGGCGTCCGCGCGCACCGAATCCGCAGGTCATGGGTTTCGCTCCCCGGGATCGGGTAGCCCCGATATGACCAGGAAGGAGGCGCTAATGGACCGCCAGTCAAGGCCGGAGACCATGCGGGAGAACGACGTGATCGATCTCCTGACGCAGCAGCACGTCCTCATCCGGGAGCTGTTCGACGAGGTCGACAGAAGCCGGGGGGAGGAGCGCAAGGAGGCCTTCAGCCGTCTCGTCCGCCTGCTCGCCGTCCACGAGACGGCGGAGGAGGAGATCGTCCACCCCTACGCCCGGCGCAAGCTGGTCGGCGGCGACACGATCGTGGACAACCGCCTGCAGGAGGAGGAAGAGGCGAAAGAACTGCTGAGTCGCCTCGACGACATGGACGTGACGACGGCGCAGTTCTCCCAGGAGCTGGAGAGGCTGCGGGCCGCCGTGTTCGCCCATGCCGCCGCCGAGGAGCGTTACGAGTTCTCCGAGCTCAGGGCCAGCACGTCCGAGGCCGAACGCAGGGCGATGGCCGTGGGTGTCAAGGCCGCCGAGGCGATGGCGCCGACGCATCCGCACCCCGGGGTCGAGTCGGCGACCGAGAACATCCTGATGGGGACGCCGATCGCGATGATGGATCGCGCCCGCGACGTGATCCGCAAGGTGATGGGCAAGTCGGAGTCCGGCGAAGGCTGATCTCCCGGGGGGCCGCCGCAGGGGTCGCGGCGGAGCGGCAGGGCCGGGGTCCCGCGCCTTCGCCATCGGGAAGGGGCCCGTCGGAGACCGGGAATCGTGCGTGGCGCCGCGGCGCCGGCGGAGACGACCATCCGTCCCCCGGCGCCGCGCCGTCGAAAGGCTCACGCGCCAGTTCACGCGCCGGTTCACGCGCCGTTCGAGAGCCGCGAGAGGACGCCCGGCGTCTCCCGGTGGGCGTTCGTGGAACTCGATCCGGGCTTCGCACGTTCTCCCAGGCGACGCGGGACGACGTTCCGCGCGGGACCCGACACGAAAGGCCTGACGATGTCGCCACTGGGCAAGTACTACGTGGGCGCGGCGGTGGTGGCCGTGCTGGTCTTCATCCTCCCTTTGCCGACTCTCCTGGCCTGGCTGATCGCCATCGGCGTGCTGGGGGCGCCGATCGTCGCCTATTTCATGCTGGACGAGTCGCAGCGGGCGCGACTGCGGCGCATCCGCCGCCGCCAGATCGGCCGCTGAGGCCCCACAGGGACGACCAACGAGACGACCCAACAAGGGACAGGCCGGGCCGCCATCACGGCGCCCGGCCTTCCGCTTCGCTCAGGAAGCGGCGGCGATCCTCCTGCGGACGCGGTCGGTGACGTTCCGCTCCAGGACGAAGGACAGGAACGGAATCGTGCCGGCGATGAGCACGAGCAGCAGGTAGCCGACCGACCAGCGCGCCTTGATCAGGCCCAGGTTGATCGCGGCCACCAGATAGACCATGTACAGGAAGCCGTGGATCGGCCCGACCACCGCGACCATCGTGCCGCTGTCGAAGCCGTACTTGACGACCATGGCGGCGCAGAGCACGAGCAGCATCACGCCGACGATGTAGGCCATGACGCGGTAGAAGTTGAGCGCGGATTCCACGTCGATCATTACCTCTGCTGGGGAAAGGGTCACCACACGATATCCGTGCGAGGCGGCGGTCCCGGCCTCAGGGCGGGTCAGGCCTCCACGGGCGCGGCCGGCTCGGCCGGCTCGGCCGCCTGCCGCTCCCGGTCCCGCTGCCCGCGCAGGGCGTCACGGACGAAGTGGAACCACATGTACACGGCGAACAGCGCGAAGATCCACCACTGGAGGGCGTAGGCCAGGTTGCGCCAGGTGAAGCCGCCGCCCTCGGTCGGCGGCGACACGGCCACCGGCGTGACGCCGGACGGCGGCTCCTGCGCGGTCGCGACGACGAACCCGTCCCGCACGTGCGCGTCCGGCCACACGTTGATCAGCTCCGCCGTCGACACCGTCGCCACCTGGCCGCGTGGCAGGTTCCCGCTGCGCATCACGTCGTCGGTCTGCTCGGCCGGCCGCAGCCGGCCGGTCACGGTCACGGCGCCCTCGGGCACGGCCGTGGCGGGATCCGCCGCCGTGGGAACCCAGCCGCGTACGACGGGGACGACCGTGCCGTCCGCGAGCCGCAACGGCGTGAGCAGCCAGAACCCGCTCCCCCGGGCCGCGCGGCCGCCGGGGGCCGCGACGTCGGCGACCCGGTCGGCCACCAGCAGCTGGTTCGCGGCGTCGTAGGTCCCCGTGGCGGTCACCCTGCGGCTGATCGCGCCACCGCTGACGTGCTGTCCCACCTGAGTCAGCTCGGTGACGGCCACGGGCGCGGGGTCGGGAGCCCGTCGTGGGGCGCCCGACGCCTCGAAGACGCCGAGTTGCCAGCGCCCGAGGAAGGTGAAGGACACGAGCACCCCGATGACCAGCAGGTGCAAGGCCACCAGCCGGGGAGCCAGGAGGGTGCGGAGCATGGATACAACGCTATCCGCCGCCCGCTGCGGTCCGGTATTCGCGGCCGTGGCGTCAGCGAGGGCGGGCGTTCTCCTGTTTCTCAAGCCACCACCAGGAGAGGGCAAAATCCGACAAATCGCAGCCAGGGTGCACCATCTGTCGCTAGAGTCGTGCCCATGTCCGACCCTCAGATCGACCCGGCCGGAAACACGCAGGCTTTCCGGGCGTTCGCGCACCAGCAGGACGCGCAGGCCTCTCAGGAGCAGCCGTCCCGTCTGCCGATTTGGATCGCCGTCGGTGCGGCACTCGTCGTGATCCTCGCTGTGGTGGCGTACCTCCTGCTGCGCTGACATACCTGTGCCAGCCGCCGACGACCGCGCCCGTCGGCGGCTTTGTCATGCCCGCTGACGGCTCGCGGCGCTGACCGGCTCCGACGCCGACCGGCTCTGACACGGGGTGTAACACCCGCGGCGGTGCCGGACACCTTTCCGAGGTGTCCGGCACCTCTTCGGTTAGGAGACACCCGTGCAGGATCAACGCGTGCCCCCCGGCGCGCGAGATCGCTTCGAGGCGCTCTATCTCGCCTGTTATCCGCCTGTGTACCGCTACGCCCTGCGGCGTACCGAATCGGCCGACGACGTCGCCGACGTCATCGCGGAGACGTTCCTCATCGCCTGGCGGCGGCTCGACGACGTCCCCGACGGGGAAGGGGCCGTGCTGTGGCTGTACGCCACAGCACGGCGCGTCCTCGCCAACCACCGGCGGGGGCAGTCCCGTCGCACCGCACTCGCCGCGCGGCTGCGCGACGAACTGTCCGCCGCGCCGCCGGCGACGGCCCCCGACCCCCGGGTGGACGCCGTGCGCGACGCCTTCACCGCCCTCGCGCCCGGCGACCGGGAGGTGCTCGCCCTCGCCTGCTGGGAGGGGCTGTCCGGGCCGCAGATCGCCACGGTGCTCGGCTGCAGCGGCGCCGCCGCCCGGCTGCGCCTGCATCGGGCCCGCAAACGGCTGGCCCGGCTGCTGGGCACCGCAGGCGAGTTCCGTACGACGACCGCGCTGAGGGAGGAGAGCCGATGAACAGGATCGACCGCATCGTGGCCGCCGTCGACCCGGCCGCCGCTGCCGCCGAGCCCGTGGTGAGCCGGGGAGTCCGCGAACTGCTCGGCGAGATCGTGGCCACCGCGCCGCAACGGCCACCGCTGTGGAAACGCGCTCTCCCGTCGAAGCGGCGGGGACGGGTGACCGCTGTGGTCGCGGCGACGGCGGCCCTGGCCGCGGCGGCCGCGATCGGCGTCGGCCTGCCCGCGGGCGGCCCGCTCACCCGGTACGCCAACGCCGCCATGTCCGTCGAGAGGACCGGCGACGCCTTCAGCGTGACCGTCCTCGACCCCACCGCCGACCGGCGGCGCTTCGAGGACGCGTTCCGCGCGGTGGGGCTGGACGTCAGGGTGGCGATGATCCCCGTGCCACCCGACGAGGTGGGCGTGCTGTTCGGCCCGGTGGTGCCCGAGGGCTTCCGGTGGCACGGCACCACGGGGATACGGCGTACGACACCCTGCGCCTCCGCGTTCTGCGGCACGGTCTGGATGCCGGCGGACTTCCCCGGCCGGATGGTCTTCGGCGTGGGCCGCGCCGCCGGGCCGGGCGAGCCGTACGCCGAGGTCGACGCCTTCGATCCGGCGGGTGAGGAGGCCTTGAGCGACTATTCCTTCCGAGGCAGGACGGTCGCCGCTTCCCGCGCCGAACTGCGCAGGCGCGGCCTCGGGGTCGGATACCGCTTGGTGTGGACCTACCCCCATGGCGGCTTCGCCGACGAACCCGTACCCGCCGGCAGGGTGGGGAACGACTGGGTCGTCTCCGGCTCCCGCATGCACAGCTCCGACGTCGTGGATCTCTACGTCACCCCAGGTCCCGGTGCCGGTCCGGCCCCCGACCCCACGGAGACCGACCGTTCTCGGCCCCACTGGTACGACATACAGTGACGGAGCGCCGCCGGGGCGGCGAGGGTGACGGAGCGCCGCGAACGCGCACGACGGCCGCCGGGGGCACTCCCCGGCGGCTCCGGCCGTACGGCAGCGGCCCTGGACCCGGCTCACTCGCGGGAATATATTGGACAGATCTTCCAATAGGGCGGGGAGGACGCATGCCCAGTCCAGGCATCACGATCATCGGTTCCGGGTTCGCCGGGCTCTGCATGGCCATCAAGCTGAAGGAGGCCGGCTACCACGACTTCGTGATTCTGGAGAAGGCCCGCGACATCGGCGGCACCTGGCGGGACAACACCTATCCCGGCTGCGCCTGCGACGTCCCCTCACCGCTGTACTCCTTCTCGTTCGAGCTGAACCCCGGCTGGTCGCGGCTGTTCTCCCCACAGGAGGAGATCTGGGACTACCTGCGGGCCTGCGCCCGGAAGTACGGACTGGAGCCCCATCTGCGGTTCGGCACGGAGGTCCGCGGGCTCGATTACGACGACGAGCGGGCCCTGTGGCGGGTGTCGACCGCGGACGGGGAGACGTTCGAGACCCACGCCGTCGTGTCCGGCATCGGCGCCCTCCACGTGCCGTCGTTCCCCGAGATCCCCGGCCGTGAGCGCTTCACCGGCACCGCCTTCCACTCCGCCGAGTGGGACCACTCCGCCGACCTGAACGGCAAGCGCGTCGCGGTCGTCGGCACCGGCGCGTCGGCGGTCCAGTTCGTTCCGGTCGTCGCCGAGCAGGCGAGCCGGCTCACCGTCTTCCAGCGCACCCCGCCGTGGATCCAGCCGAGGCCGGACCTGCCGATCGAGGGACGGCTGAGGCGGGCCATGGAGACGCCAGGCGGCGCCCGCCTGCTGCGCGACGCCGTCTACTGGCTGCTGGAGACCCGGGCCGTGGGCTTCGCGCTCGACCCGCGCCTGATGGAGGTGCACCGGGCGATGGCCGAGCGGCACCTCGCCCGGCAGGTGCCCGACCCCGGGCTGCGCGCGAAGCTCACGCCCGGCTACACCATCGGCTGCAAGCGGATCCTGCTGTCCAACGACTACTATCCCGCGCTGACCAGGGACGACGTCGAGCTGGTCACCGACAGGATCACCGAGATCAGGCAGCGGTCGGTCGTGGACGCCACGGGCCGCGAGCACGAGGTCGACGTGATCGTGTACGGCACCGGGTTCCGGGTGGTCGACTCCCTCAACGAGCAGAACATCGTCGGCAGGAACGGTGTCAAGATCCAGGACGCGTGGCGCGACGGCATCGAGGCCTACTACGGCATCACGACCTCGGGCTTCCCGAATCTGTTCTTCCTGCTCGGCCCCAACACCGGTCTCGCGCACACCTCGGTCGTCTTCATGATCGAGTCACAGGTCCGTTATGTCATGGACTGCCTGCGGCTGCTGTCCAGGACCAAGGCGAAGGCCCTGGACGTACGGCCGTCGGCGCAGCGGGCCTACAACGACCGCCTGCAGCGGCGGCTCGACCGGCTGGTGTGGAGCGAGGGCGGCTGCACGAGCTGGTACCTCGACGAGCACGGCAAGAACCGCACGCTCTGGCCCGGCTTCACCTTCGAATACTGGGCGCGCACCCGCAGGGTGAAGCCGGAGGCCTACGAACTCATCGGGGCCTGAATCAGCGACGCGGGCTGACCACGAGGGCGCTGCCTCCGCCGCGCCGGAAGGGCGGCTCGGCGACCGCCTGGACCCGGCCGTTCCCGAGGAACTCCAGGCCGGTCGCCGCGCCGATCTCCCCGACGGGCGGCGTGGTGGGCAGCGCGAAGCTGTGCCCCAGCGCGCCCAGCTCCGCGCAGTGCCGATCGATGAACGCCTGCTCGGCCTGGGTGACGGCGATGTTGCGCTGCGAGGCCCGCGGCGCGGCCACCGCCTCGGGCAGCGTCATGCCGAAGTCCAGCCGGTTCACCAGGATCTGCAGCACGGTCGTGATGATCGTCGCGCCGCCGGGCGAGCCGACGGCGAGCAGAGGCCGTCCGTCCTTGAGCACGATCGTCGGGGCCATGGACGACCGCGGGCGCTTGCCGGGGGCGGGCAGGTTCGGGTCGCCCGACGCCGGGCCGAACGTGAAGTCGGTCAGCTCGTTGTTGAGCAGGACGCCCCGGCCGGGAACCACGATCCCGCTGCCGCCGGTCTGCTCGATCGTGATGTTGTAGGCCGCCACGTCGCCCCAGCGGTCGGTCACCACCAGGTGAGTGGTCTCCGGGCCCTCGGGCTTGCCCGATTGCGTCTCCTCGGGCTTGCCCGCCTGTGTCTCCTCAGGCTTGCCCGCCTGTGTCTCCTCGGGGACCGCCGTCAGGGCGGGAGAGGTGGTGGGGCACGGCGCGGGCGAGGGGCCGGGCGTTCCCGGGGAGGGAGAGACGGGGGCACACGGCCCGTAGGAGCCGTCGGGCGACCCGGGCGCGGCGGGGTGGCCCATCGCCCGCGGGCCGATCAGGCAGGCGCGCTCCTTGGCGAACCCGTCGGAGAGCAGCTCGTTCAGCGGCACGTTCACGTACGCCGGGTCGCCGACGTAGGCGTTGCGGTCGGCGAAGGCGAGCCGGGACGCCTCCAGATACTCGTGCAGGCCGACCTTCGGCAGGACCTCCAGGATCTTCAGCGCCTCCCCCACGGTGGATCCGCCCGACGCCGGCGGCGCCATGCCGTACACGTCGAGGCCCTTGTACGTGACCTTGACGGGCGGCCGTTCGAGCGCCCGGTACGCCCTGAGGTCGGCCATCTCCATGAGCCCGGTCCGTACGTTGCGGGTGGCCCCCCGGCGCACCGGCGGCTTCTTCACCGTGGCGACGATCTCCCGGCCGAGCGCGCCGCCGTACAACCAGGCCGGGCCGCGGATGCCGAGCTCACGATAGGTGCGCGCGAGATCGGGGTTGCGGAAGACCGACCCGACCGGCGGCGGCTGCCCGCCCGGCAGGTAGAGCGACGCGGTCGAGGTGAAGTCGCCGAACCTGCCGGCGTTCTGCTGCGTCTGGTCGTGGAACGTCCGGTCGACGACGAAGCCCTTCTCGGCGATCTCGATCGCGGGGCGCAGCGCCTGCCGCAGCGGCATCGTGCCGTATTCGCGCAGCGCCAAGTCCCACTGGGCGACGCTGCCGGGGACGCCGACCGACAGCCCGCTGGTGACTGCCTCCTCGAACGGGATGCCCTCGAACGCCGTCGAGGTCATCGCCCGGGGGGCGGTCTCCCGCCCGTCGATCGTGGTCACCTTCCGCCTGTGGGCGTCGTAGTAGACGATGAAGCCGCCCCCGGCCAGGCCCGCCGAGTAGGGCTCGGTCACCCCGAGCGCGGCCGCTCCCGCCACCGCCGCGTCCATCGCGTTGCCGCCCTGGCGGAGCACCGTGAGCGCGGCCTTGCTGGCGTCCAGGTCCACGGTGGCCACGGCCCCGCCGTACCCCTCCGCGACCGGTTGCTTGACCTCCTTGTCCGGGTCGTGCACGGCCGCCTGAGCGGGCGGGACGAGCAGGCCCGCCAGCGTGACCAGTCCCAGCGACGTGACGACGACGCTTCTCATGCCTCGCACCTCCACGACACGGCCGATCACTCCAGCATGACTCACGGCAGTCAATCTGGCTGTGGGATTGTCCGCTTTTGGACGCCGGCCGCCACGCGAGCCGAAGCGGAAAACGGTACTCCTCCCGGCGTACCGGCGACTGCGGCTCCGGGCGGATGCGGTGACCAGCGGTGATGGCCTAGCGTGCGAGGGTGCGCTCCCGTTCCGCGATGTATCACCGCATTGATCCCGTCTTGCCGGTCATCATCGGGATCGTCCAGGTGTTCCTGACGATTGGCGCCCAATACTGGCAGCTGCGGAACCCCGACCTCGGGCGGGTGCCGCTGAACTGGTGGGGCTACGCACTGCTGCTGGTCGGGCCGCTCTCGATCGCGCTGCGCCGCCGGGCGCCGGTCGCCGCGCTGGCCGTCACGCTCGTCTCGACCTCGGTCTACATGCTGCTCGGCTACGCGTACGGGCCGGTGTTCCTCAGCCCGATCATCGTGATCTGCACGGCGGTGCTGTCGGGACACCGCCGCGCGGCATGGCTGTCGTCGGGCGCGTTCTTCCTGTTCGTGGTCGCCTACGCCACCTGGTTCATCCCGCACCGGGCGAGCCTGTTCCACCACACCGCGGTCGCGGCCTATCTGCTGCTCACGCTCACCGTGGCGGAGTTCTACCGGATGCGCCGCGAGCGCCTCGCCGAACGCGAACGGGTGGAGCGCGAGGAGGCCAGGCGGCAGGCGAGCGAGGAACGGCTGACCATGGCCCAGGAGCTGCACGACGTGCTCGCCCACAACATCTCGCTGATCCACGTCCAGGCGTCCACCGCCCTGCACCTCCTCGACGACCGCCCCGAGCAGGCCCGTACCGCGCTGACCACGATCAAGCAGGCGTCCAAGGACGTGCTGACCGAGATGCGCGGGGTGCTCAGCCTGCTCAGGGACGGCGCGCCGCGCTCGCCCACGACCGGGATGGCTCACCTGGCCGACCTCGCGGAACGCAGCGGGTTGCCGGTCGCGCTGAAGGTGGTCGGACGTGAACGCCCGCTGCCCGCCGGCGTCGACCGGGCCGGCTACCGGATCGTCCAGGAGGCGCTGACCAACGTCGCGCGCCACGCGCCCGGTTCGCGGGTGACCGTTCGCGTGGCGTACGCGCCGGAGGAGCTGACCGTGACGGTCGAGGACGACGGCAGCGGCACCGCACGGGCCGAGGCGGGCCTCGGCGGCGGCAACGGCATCCCCGGGATGCGCGAGCGGGCCGCCGCGCTCGGCGGGTCGCTGTCGGCCGGTCCCCGGCCCGGCGGCGGCTTCCGCGTGGAGGCCCGCCTTCCCCTGCCCCCGTCCGAGGACCAGAAGGAGCCGATGTGATACGCGTCCTGCTCGCCGACGACCAGGCGCTGGTCAGAGCCGGGTTCCGTGCCCTGCTCGACGCACAGGAGGGCATGACGGTCGTGGGCGAGGCCGGTGACGGCGAGCAGGCCGTCCTGCTCGCCCGCGACCTGCGCCCCGACGTGGTGCTGATGGACATCCGCATGCCCGGCACGGACGGCCTGACGGCCACCCGCCGCATCGGCGACGACCCCGGCCTCACCGACGTGAAAATCATCATGCTCACCACGTTCGAGCTGGACGAGTACGTCTTCGAGGCGCTGCGCGGCGGCGCGAGCGGCTTCCTGGTGAAGGACACCGAGCCGGCCGAGCTGATCCAGGCCGTGCGGGTGGTGGCCTCCGGCGACGCCCTGCTGTCCCCCGGCGTGACGCGCAGGCTCATCGCGGAGTACGCCGCCCGGGCCAAGGAGCCGGGCATCACGACGAGCCTCGACGTGCTGACCGAGCGCGAGCGGGAGGTGCTCGCGCTGGTGGGCACCGGCATGACGAACGACGAGATCGCCGCCCGGCTGTACATGTCCCCGGCGACGGCCAAGACCCACGTGAGCCGCACGATGACCAAGCTCCACGCCCGCGACCGGGCCCAGCTCGTCGTGAGCGCGTACGAGTCGGGCCTGGTCAAGCCCGGCTGGCTCTGAGACGCCGCCGGATTGTCGGGCGTGATCCCTACACTCCGCGACCATGGTGAGAGTGAGCTTCGTCGACGAGACGACGCCCGGCGGGCGGCGTGAGACCGGGCGTCCGGAGGCCGGCGCGGAACGGGCCATGCCGTGCGAGACCTTCCGGCGGCGGACCCTCCGGGAGGTCGTCCAGTGATGTACGGGATCGCGAACCATGCCGAGCGGGTGCGCGAACTCGTGGAGGCCGGAGACTCTGAGACGTTGGCGGCCGAACTGCTACGGCTGGCCGAGACACACGACCCGCAGGTCCGGGACTGGAGCCTCATCACGGGCATCCTCGACTCTTCGTCTGAGGAATTCAGGATTCAGGTCGCGCTCACGGTCGTGCGGTCCGCCGACAGCTGGATCCCGGACTCCCTCGCGCAGATCGTGCTCGCCAGCGTGCCGCTCGACCGGCACCTCGACGTGGTCGAGGCTCTGCTCGCCCGGGCCGCGGGCTTCGGTGCCTACTACGCCCCCACCCTTCTCACCCGCCTCGCCGACGCATGGCTGGGCGCGGGACGCACGCTGCCCCCGGCCGTGGTCGGAGTGATGCGGCGTACGGCCCACGGCATGTACGGGAGAGACCGCCTCCATGAGATCCTCGCCCTCCCGGGTCACCCGGCGCTCGACCCGGGCGAGGAATGGGCCGATCGGGTGCTCGCCGATCTTCCCGCCCTGGGCGGGGAATGGGACGCGCTGGTGGCGCACGCGGTGACCGCGACCTCGGCCAAGCCGTCGAGCAGATGGGAGAAGCAGGCACGGGAGCTTCTCGACGCGGTGGGGCACGACCGGGCACGGGAGGCGATCAGCGGGTGGCTCGCCCTGGTGGGCTCGCCTCGCACGATGCCCGTGGTGTATCTGGACGACGCGGCGTTCGACCCGCACAACGCCCTCGGCGTCCGCGGCATGACCTGGATGCTGGCCTTCCTCCCATCACGGCCGGAGAGCGCGCGGCTGCTCGGGAACCTGGTCGAGACGGCCCTGCGCAAGGTCCCCGGCATCGGTCCACGCAACCCGATGGTGGCCAACGCCGCCGTCTACGCGCTGTCCCGGATGGAGGCCGAGGCGGCCCTGGCCCAGCTGGCCCGGCTGTCGGCCCGCGTCACCTACAAGGGCACGCTGAAGGTGCTCGGCACCGCTCTCGACGCGCGGGCCGCCGCGCTCGGGCTGTCCCGCGACGAGGTCGAGGAGCTGGCCGTCCCGACATACGAGCTGACCGAGGTCGGCCGCGGTAGCCGGGTGATCGGCGACGCCACCGCGGAACTGCGCGTGACCGGCACCCGGACGTCCATCGTGTGGAAGAACGCCGCAGGCCGCGAGGTCAAGGCGCCTCCGGCGAGCGTGCGCCGCGACCACGCCGCGGCGCTCGCCGAGCTGAAGACGTCGGCGAAGGACATCGACAAGATGTTGCCGGCCCAGGCCGAACGGCTCGACCAGCTGTTCCTCGCGCAGCGCTCGTGGCCGTACGCGACCTGGCGGGAGCGTTATCTCGACCACCCGCTGGTCGGCACGCTCGGCAGGCGGCTGATCTGGCTGGTCGGCGACGTGCCCTGCGCGTACGCGGATGGCACGTTACGCCGCGTCGACGACGCGCCGGTCACCCCCGCCGAGGACGCGGTCGTGCGCCTGTGGCATCCGATCGGCCGGGACGTGGACGAGGTGCTCGCGTGGCGTGACTGGCTGGAGCGGCACGGGATCACCCAGCCGTTCAAGCAGGCCCACCGCGAGGTCTACCTGCTCACGGCCGCCGAGGAGAACACGCGCTTCTACTCCAACAGGTATGCGGCGCACATCCTGCGTCAGCACCAGTTCCACGCGCTGGCCGCGGCGCGCGGATGGCGCGACAAGCTGCGGCTGATGGTCGACGACAGCTACCCTCCGGCCACTCGGGAGCTGCCGCGGTGGGGCCTGCGCGCCGAGTTCTGGATCGAGGGCATCGGGGACGACTACGGCACCGACACCCTCGACTCCGGCGCCTACCTGCGCCTGTCGACCGACCAGGTCCGGTTCTATCCGACGGGGGCGCCGGAGAACCTCGCCCACGCCTACGGCGGCGGGTACGAGCAATGGCTGCGGACCGGCGCGAATCCGGCTCAGCCGCTTCCTCTGGATCAGGTGCCGCCGCTGGTGTTCAGCGAGATCATGCGAGACGTCGACCTGTTCGTCGGCGTCTCCAGCGTCGGCAACGACCCGACGTGGCAGGACGGCGGACCGGACGGCCGCTTCCGCGAATACTGGACCTCCTACAGCTTCGGGGAGCTGTCGGGCACCGCGCGGACCCGCCGCGACCTGCTGGCCCGGCTGGTGCCCCGGCTGGCGATCGCCGACCGGTGCACCCTGGAGGGACGCTTCCTGCACGTCCGCGGAGACATCAGGACATACAAGATCCACCTCGGCTCCGGCAACATCCTGATGACCCCGAACGACCAGTATCTGTGCATCGTCCCCAAGCAGGCCCCTGAGGCCGGGGCGGGCCAGGTGTTCCTCCCGTTCGAAGGCGACCGGGTGCTCGCGGTCATCCTCAGCAAGGCGATGCTGCTGGCCGGGGACACGGAGATCACCGACCCGAGCATCACCCAGCAGATCCGCCTCTAGCCGGCGAGCGGCTCCTGGAGTTCGGTGACCCACCGGGCGGGATCCTCTCCGGCCTCCAGGTAGAGCTCCCTGGCGTACCCGGCGGAGCGGTGACCGCCGTCGGCGATCCACCGTGCCAGCGTCTGCGCGGCCGGAAGGACGTCGTCCATCGGGCCGCGGTGCACGATGGTGGCCGCCCGCTCGATCGCGGGCAGGTCCACGACGGCGAAGTCGTGACCGTCCCCGGGCGCGACCGCGACCGGCATCGCGGCATGCGCGAGGATTCCGTCGCCGCCGGGGGCGTCCTCGTAGTAGGCGATCGCCGGCCCGGCCGGGGTCACCCCGGCCTCGTCCAGCCTGCGGCACAGCTCCTGGAACAGCGGGCCGACGACCGGGCCGATGTCCTCCGGCTCGTAGCTGCGCGCCACGGCGCTCAGCTCGGCCACCCGGACGGCCGGGATGCGCTTGACCACCACGTCGTCGGTGTTCATGTGTCCCTCACTTTCGATCGCCCGGAGCCTCGCCTCGACCTGAGCCAGCCGGGCCGCCGCGACGGTCATCGCCGCCTCGAGCTCCGCCTGCCGCAACCGCAGCATCCCGCGCAGTTCCTCGACGCTCACCCGATCGTCCAGGACCTCCCGCACCTGCCGGAGCGTGAAGCCCAGGTCCTTGAGCGCGGTGATCCGGTTGAGCCGTGCGAGCTGGCGCGCCTCATAGAAGCGGTAGCCGCTCGCGGGATCGACGTGAGCCGGGCGAAGCAGCCCGATCGCGTCGTAGTGGCGCAGCATGCGGACCGACACGCGGCCGTGCCTGGCGAAATCTCCGATGGTGAACATGGTGTGACCGATTGCAGCGCCTCACACCGTGTCAGGGTCAACAGGTCCCATGCGAATACGGCGGGGCGGCACGGCGAGAGGTTCCGGCAGCCGCAGCGGGCCACGGCCGGGAGTGATCGTGCCGAGCACCCGCGGCCCGGCCGCGCCGGTGCAGGCGGGCACGGTGCCGGGCAGGCCGTGCGCGGTGAGCCAGCCGAGATAGGAGAACGCGACGGCCTCCTTGGCGTCCGACGGCACGCCGAGATCGTCGCTCGGTAGCAGCCGCACGCCGCCGGCCCGCGTACGCAGCGCGTTCATCAGTGCCGGGTTGCGGACGCCGCCGCCGGAGACCACCACCACGCCGAGCCGGTGCCGCCGGATCTCCGCCGCGACCGTCTCGGCGGTGAGCGCCGCGAGCGTCGCCATCAGATCGGGCAGGTCCGGCGCGTACGGCCCGGCGACCCGCTCCAGGTAGCCCGCGTGGAACAGCTCCTTGCCCGTCGTCTTGGGCGGCGGCCGGTGATAGTAGGGCTCGGCGAGCAGCGCGGCCAGCAACCCCTCGTGCACCCTCCCCGCCGCCGCCAGCCTGCCGTCCTCGTCGTACGGCATGCCGGTGGCGGCGCGTACGGCCGCGTCCATCAGCGCAGAGGCCGGGCCGGTGTCGTACGCGAGCGGGGGCTCGCACGCGGTGGGGGCCACGGTCAGGTTGGCGATGCCGCCGAGGTTCAGGGCGCCGGCCCGTCCCGCCGAGGCGGGCAACCCGGGCGGCCCCTGCGGCTCGGACGGCTCTATCGGCTCGGAGGGCTCGGACCGCTCGTGCGGCTCTATCGGCTCGGAGGGCTCGGATGATTCCGGCCGCCCGTACAGCCCGGACAGCAGCGGCAGGTCGAAGGCGGACACGAGCGGCGCCCCCTGCCCGCCGGAGGCCACGTCGCGCACCCGCAGGTCCGACACGACCGGCACGCCGAGCCGTTCGGCGATCCAGGCCGGCTGGCCGACCTGGAGCGTCCCGCGCACGCGCCCGTCCTCCACCCAGTGGTACATCGTCTGCCCGTGCGAGCACACGAGGTCGGCGGCCGGGCAGGCCGCCGCCGCCTCGGCGAACGCCTGACCGACCAACGTGTCGAGGCGGCAGACCTCGGCCATGTCCGTACGGCCCGGCGGCAGCGCGGCGACGATCGCGGCCCGCAGGTCCTGCGGGTACGGCACGGTGCCGGTGTGCTCAACGATTCCCCTGAGCAGGTCGCCGTCCCGCGACCAGTCGACGAGCGCGCAGTCGATCCCGTCGTGGGAGGTCCCCGAGATCAGACCGAGCACGCGCACGGCTCACCTCCCACTGCGCGGGCGCCTCTCGGCTCCGGCACCTCGACAAGGATCCTTCACGGCAGCCCGGATCCCAGAAGCTTACGTTTCCGAGAACGGCGGGAGGCCGACGAGCTTGGTGAGGAAACGGTCGATCTGCTCCTCGGCGGGCGGCCAGGGCAGGTCGGGCTCGTTGATCCGCTGCGACAGCATGCCGTTCACGGCGGTGCGCAGATCGATGGCGACCGTCGCGGCGTCGTCGCGCGGCGCGACTCCGGCGTCCATACAGCGCTGGCCGCGGCCGGACTGCCTGATTGGGCGGAGCGAACGGGCGGCGCTCAGCGGGCTTTGCGCTCGGGGCTCGGCTCGCTCTGCCGGGACGCCCGGTCGACCGCCGTGACGTGGTAGCGGTGGCCGGGCGCGCCGTCCGGGTCCACCCAGCGGACGCGCCTGTCCCCAGGGATCACCGCGACCAGGTGCTCCGCGTCGGCGAAGTCCTGCCGGCGGGCGGGCCGGTCGAACCGGAAGACGGCGAACCGGAACGGGGCGCGGGGCCCGGCGGCCTCGACGTGCAGCTCCACGCCCCCGCTCACGCGGCGGGCAGAGGCGAGCACGGGACGGCGCGGCGGCGCCCCGCCCGCCAGCCTGGGCAGCAGCGGAGCGAGCGCCGGACGCGTGTAGTGCCCGCTCACGACCGCGCTGATCGAACCGAGCCGGTCGTCGCGGACGTCGGCCGCGTTGTACCAGATGTCTCCCCCGACCTCGGGATGGTCGCGGTTGAGCGTGAGGTGCCGGGACAGCTCGTCCGGCTGGAACCACTCGGCGGGCTGTCCCGCCGTCCCCGCCTTGTACGCCGCCTGGCCGATCCACAGCTGCACGCCGGTGCCCGCGGCCACGTCGGACCACCAGGGGACGAGCTTGGCGTAGTCGGCGTTCGACTGGCCGATGTACCAGTAGAGCTGCGGCGCGATGTAGTCGAGCCAGCCCTTCTTGACCCACTCGCGGGTGTCGGCGTGCAGGTTGTCGTACGACTGGCCACCGCTGGTGTCGGAGCCGAGCGGGTCGGTGGCCTTGTTGCGCCAGATGCCCGACGGGCCGATGCCCCAGATCACCTCCGGCTTGGCCCGCCGCACGCGCCCCTGCATCTCCCGCACCAGCAGGTCGACGTTGTGGCGCCGCCAGGCGGCCAGATCGGGGAAGTCCGCGCCGTACGCCGCGTAGGCCGCGCTGTCGTCGAAGGCCGTGGTGTTGACCGGGTAGAAGTAGTCGTCGAAGTGCACGCCGTCGATGTCGTAGCGGGTGACGGCGTCCATCATCGCGTCCTGCACGAACGCCCGGACCTCGGGGATGCCGGGGTTGTAGTAGAGCTTCCCGCCGTACGGGACGATCCAGTCGGGGTGTCTGCGGCCGGGATGGTCGGGGTGCAGCTTCGCGGGGTCCGCCTGCATGGACACGCGATACGGATTGAACCAGCCGTGGAACGCCAGGCCCCGCCGGTGGGCCGCCTCGACGGCGAAACCCAGCGGGTCGTAGCCCGGGTCCTGTCCCTGGACCCCGGTCAGATACTGCGACCACGGCTCGTACGGCGACGGCCAGAAGGCGTCCGCAGTGGGCCTGATCTGCACGAACACGGAGTTGAGCCGGCGAGCCACGGCCAGGTCGAGCCAGGCGGTGAACTCGGCCTGCTGCTGCTCGGGAGTCAGCCCGGTCCTGGACGGCCAGTTGATGTTGACGACCGAGGCGATCCACATGCCGCGCATCTGGCGCAGCGGCGGGACGTACCCGGTGGGAGCGGGCGATGCGGCGGAAGCGGGGGACGCGGCGAGGGCCGGCAGCGGGACGCTCGACGCCGCGGCGGCGAGGGCCAGACCACGCAGCACGGCACGCCGGGAGGGTGAGCTCAATCGGACCTCCGAAGGCCGGGGGGATGCGGCGGTCACGACACTGGCAGAAAATTACTTTCAGATCAATGCGGATAAAAGAAAGTGTCATAGACGTGTAATCTGCCCCAGGAGGTCCTCGCGGGAGGCGGCAGCCGACATCCGGAAGCGCCGTACATATCTCGACATGTGGACTTCTGGTCTGGTTGCCCCGCACCCGCGGGCGCGTGGATCTAAGCTGATCGCGCACAGGAGAGGCTGCAGGTGATGAACGAGAACGAGGGGGCCGCACCGGTCAACCCGATCGCGACGGTGCGTGCGGTGCTGCCCTCGCTCACCCCCGCCGCCCAGACCATCGCGCGCCTCATCCTCGACGACCCCGCCATGGTGGCGCGCAGCACCATCACCGAGATCAGCGCGGTCTCGGGGATCAGCGAGGCGACGATCGTGCGGACCGCGCGGGCGCTGGGCTTCGCCGGCTACTCGCAACTGCGCTTCGCGCTGGCGGCGGCCGTGGCCAGGGACACTCCCGAACGGCTCGTGCCCGGCGACCTCGCCCCCGACGACCCCCTGACCGACGTGATCGCCAAGGTCACGCGGGCCGAGTCGCAGGCGCTCGCCGACACGGCGGCCCAGCTCAGCCCCGACGGGCTGGGCGCGGTGGTGGACGCCGTCGCCGGCGCCCGCCGCGTGGACGTGTACGGCGTGGGCGCCTCCGGCCTCGTCGCCGCCGACATGGCGCAGAAGCTGATGCGCATCGGCCTGCCCGGCCACTACTTCACCGACGCGCACCTCGCGCTCACCAGCGCCGCGCTGCTGCGCGAGGGGGACGTCGCCGTCGGAGTGAGCTGCACCGGCGAGACGCCCGACGTGCTCGGCCCGGCGCGGGTCGCCCGCAAGGCCGGTGCGACGGTCGTGGCGATCACCAACAATCCGCGCTCGTCGCTGGCCGGGCTCGCCGACCACGTCCTGATCTCCGCCGGGCGCGAGACGGCCTTCCGTCCGGGCGCCCTGGCCAGCCGGATCAGCCAGCTGCTCATCGTCGACTGCGTCTTCGTCGGCGTCGCGCAGCGCACGTTCGACACCTCCGACGCCGCCTTACGCGCGACCCGCGACGCACTCGACGACTACCTCGGCGACGCGCATCGCCGCGCCCGCTCGGCCTGACCCCCGCGGGGAAGGGCCGGCACCCGTCAGGCGGCGCCGCCGGCGCGGCGGGCGGCCTCCAGCCGGTCGCCGTTGGCCGCGAGCAGTGCCCGGGCGTCGTCCGGGCCGAGGTCGCGCTCGATCATCAACACGGCCACCTTGACGTTCCAGTCCGCCGACTGCAGCGCGGCCCGGGCGGTGACGGGCCCCGCGCCGGTGATGTCGCCGACCATCCGCGTCGCCCTGCGGGCGAGCTTGGCGTTCACCGCCGACACCTCGATCATCGCGTTCCCGTACGTCCGGCCCAGCCGGATCATCGCGATCGTCGAGATCATGTTGAGCACGAGCTTCTGGGCGGTCCCCGCCTTGAGCCGGGTCGAGCCGGCCACCACCTCGGGGCCGACGACCACCTCTATCGGATGCTCGGCCCGCTCCGACAACGGCGACCCCGGATTGCAGGACAGACTGACGGTCAGCGCCCCGCGCCGGGCGGCCTCACCCAGCGCCCCGAGCACGAACGGGGCCCGGCCGCTGGCGGAGACGCCCACGAGCGAGTCGAGCGGGCCCACCCCGCGCCCGGCGACGGCCGCCGCCCCGCCGTCGTGGTCGTCCTCGGCTCCCTCGATCGACCGGGTCAGCGCGGCCTCGCCGCCCGCGATGACCCCTTGCACGAGCTCCGGGTCGGTGCCGAAGGTCGGCGGGCACTCCGACGCGTCGAGGACGCCGAGCCTGCCGGATGTCCCCGCGCCGACGTAGAACAGGCGTCCGCCCCGTGCCATGCGTGCGACGATCGCGTCGATGGCGGCCGAGACGGCCGGGATGGCCCTGGCCACCGCTCCCGGCACCGTGGCGTCGGCCGCGTTCATCAGGCGGGCGATCTCCTCGGTCGGGAGCCGGTCGATGTCCCGGTAGCGCGGATCGCTCTGCTCCGTATGGAGACCGCTGTGCTCCGTATCAAGCTCGGTGGACGGGCCCGTCAGTGGGTCAGTCATCTCGTCCCTGTCGTCGGTTTCCATCTCCGGCCTCCCCGATCGCCGTACGCGTCCGCGCGCGGTCTCCTCACCCGGTGGCTCACCGGCGGCTCATCGGCACGGCGACCACGCTGCGGCGCTCGGGATGGAAGCAGGCGTGCTCCTGCGGCATGTCGCCGTCGTGGCGGCCGAGCGCGGGCCGCTCGCGTTCGCACCGCTCGGTCCGGAACGGGCAGCGCGGCGCGAACAGGCAGCCCCCCATGTGGTCGCCCGGGTGTTCCCCCGGCGCCTCCACCGGCACGACGCGCTGCTCGCCCGGCGATTCCAGGCCGTGCAGCACCGGGATCGCCGACAGCAGCGCCTGCGTGTAGGGGTGCACCGGAGCCGCGATGACGGTCTCGACCGGGCCGCGTTCCACCACCTGACCGCGGTAGATGACGTACAGCTCGCCGTCGGTGCCGATGTAGCGGGCGGTCGCCACGTCGTGGGTGATGAACAGCACGCTCACCCCGAGCCGCTCGCGCAGGTCCTTCAGCAGCGCGAGGATGCCCAGGCGCAGCGACACGTCGATCATCGAAACGGCCTCGTCGGCGACCAGGACCTCGGGGTCGACCGTGAGCGCGCGGGCGATCACCACACGCTGGCGCATGCCGCCCGACAGCTGGTGCGGGTAGCGCGGCAGCACGTAGCCCGGGTCGAGCCCGACCAGGCCGAGCAGTTCCCCGGCCCGCTCGTCCGCCCACGAGCGCGGGCGGCCGGTCTGCCCCGCCCGCAGCGCGAGCGGCGCGGCCAGCGCCTGGTGGATCGTGCGCGCCGGGTTCAGCGCGGAGTACGGATCCTGGTGGATCAGCTGGATCCGGCGGAAGTACGGCTGCCGCCTGCGGTGGCTCAGCGACGACATCGCCACGCCGTCGATGACGATCTCCCCGGAGTCGCAGGTCTCCAGTCCCGCGATGATCCGCCCGAGTGTGGTCTTGCCACAGCCCGACTCGCCGATGAAGGAGACGGCCCCGCCCTTCGGGATCGCGAAGTCCACACCGCGCAGCGCCGGGACCTCCCTGGCACCGAGGACCCCGCCACGCTGCCGGAACGTCTTCGTGATGCCGACCCCGACGATCATGCCTGGTCCTCCCCCGTCGCGGCGGCCACGGCCGGCCTGTCCCCGTCGTCGTTCCGTACGGCATGGCAGGCCGCCGACCGGGAGCCCCGGGTGACGACGGGCGGGGTGCCGGTCTCGCACACGTCCATGCGCAGCGGGCAGCGCTCGCGGAACACGCATCCGCCGGCCGGGACGCCGGCCAGCGTCGGCGGGCGTCCCGGCAGGGCCCGCGCCTCGGCGATGTCGCCGACGAGACGCGGGATGGCCCCGAGCAGTCCCCGTGTGTACGGGTGGCTCGCCCCGGCCAGCACCTCGCGGGTCGGTCCCTGCTCGACGATGCGCCCGCCGTACATGACGGCGAGCCGGTCGGCGATCTCGGCGACCACCCCGAGGTCGTGGGTGATGACGAGCGTGGTGAGCCCCCGCTCGGCGTGCACCTCCCTGACGATGCGCAGGATCGTCGCCTGCGTGATCATGTCGAGGGCGGTCGTGGGCTCGTCCAGCACGACGAGGCGGGCGTTCAGCACCAGGGCCAGCATGACGCCGACCCGCTGGCGCATGCCACCGGACAGTTCGTGCTGATAGGAGTCGAGCACCCGGGCGCCGTCCAGGCCCATCCGGCCGAGCAGGCCGCGGGCGTCCGCCAGCAGTCCGCGCGGGTCCTCGACGCCGTGGGAACGTCCGAGGTCGAGCACCTGCTTGCCGACCGTCTTGAGCGGGTTGAGGGAGTTCTGCGCCGCCTGGAAGACGTACCCGACGTGCCGTCCGCGCGCCTGGCGCAACCCCTCGCCGCCGAGTGCCACAACGTCGCCGAGGCCGTCGATTTCGACGCTGCCCGCCGCGATCCTGCCGGGCGGTTGCACGGCGTTGAGCAGCGACAGCGCGAGCGTGGACTTGCCCGAGCCCGACTCGCCGACGACACCGGTGATCGTGCCGGGCGCGAGCTCGAGGTCGACGCCGGACACCGCCGGCAGCTCGCCGGCCGGGGTGCGGTAGACCACGGTCAGCCCGCGGATCCGCACGCCGGGAGGACCGGGATGGCTCTGCTCGGGAGTCACGCTCACTCCTCCCGCAGCCGGGGGTTGAAGATCTCGTCCATGGCGTCCACGACCAGCACGATGCCGAGCGTGAGCAGCAGGATCGCCAGCAGCGGCGCCAGCAGATACGGCAGCGCGGCCGTCGTGGTCAGCGCGCCGCCGCCGAAGACGGCGAGGTTGAGCATCACGCCCCAGTTGTTCGCCTCGAACGGCAGCACGCCCAGGAAGAACAGGCCCACCTGCGCGTAGACCGCGCCGGTCACCGCGATGAGCGCGTTCATCGCGATGTACGGAGCCATACCGGGCAGCAGCTCCCTGCCGACGATGTGCGTCGTGGACAGGCCGAGCCCCCGGGCGGCCTCGATGAAGCCGCGCTCCCGCAACGACAGCGTCTGCGCGCGCACGGCCCGGGCCACCCCGCCCCAGCCGAGCAGCCCGAGCACCAGGCCCATCTCGACGGCGCCGGTGAACTTCCACACCGTCGACAGCACCAGCAGCAGCGGCAGCCCCGGGACCGTGAGCTTCATGTCGGTGAACCGCATGAGCACCGTGTCCCAGCGGCCCCGCCGGAACCCGGCGAACAGCCCGACGCCCGCGCCGACCACGACCGTGATCACCGCCGTCACGACGGCGGTCAGCAGGACGTACCGGGAGCCGGTGACGACGAGGGCGAGCACGTCCGTGCCCTCGAAGTCGGTGCCGAACGGATGCCGCAGGCTCGGCGCGGCGTAGAGCGCGCTCGTGTCGCGCGGCAGCGGGTCGAGATAGAGCATCGGCCCGAAGATCCCCATGAAGGCGAACACCGCGAGGATCACCGCCCCGGCCATCCGGCTCGGCTTGCGCCGCATGACCCGCCAGACGCCGCGCCAGAAGTTGCGCCGGATCGCCGCGGCGCCCCCTGCCCCCGCCTCCGGCAGGATCGTGCTCGTCATGCAACCCCCTCGCCTGACGGCTCAGGGTGGCGTCGTGCCGGAGGCGCGCAGGTGACCCTGCCGCGCAGCTCGCTGTGTTCACTGATTCGCTCGCTTCGCTCGCTCATGCCGCCTCCCCTCCGCTGCGCACCCGGGGGTCGATGACCGTGTAGAGCAGGTCGGCGGCGATGTTCGCGACGACGACCGCCGTCGTGATGAGCAGGAACGCCCCGCCCATCAGCGAGTAGTCGCGGTTGTTGATGCTGTCGATGAGCATCAGCCCCAGGCCCGGATAGTTGAAGATGCGCTCGATGAAGATCGCGCCGCCGAACAGCAGACCCAGCGAGAGCGCCAGGATCGTGAACAGCGGCAGGATGGCGTTGCGCGCCACGTAGCGGAAGATGATCGACCGCTTCATCCCGCGCAGCTCGGCGGCCAGAATGAAATCGTCGCCGAGCACGGTGACCACGCTCGACTTCATCGCGAGGATCCAGCCGCCGTAGCCGGCCAGCGCGTACGTGACGACCGGCAGGGTGGCGTGCTGGACCAGCGAGCCGATGTAGTCGGCGGTGAGGCCGGGGTCGATCACGATGTCGGCCGTACCCCCGGCGGGGAGGATCGGGATCAGCGTGGTGAAGATCGCCCCCAGCAGCAGCGCCAGCACGTACTGCGGGACGCCGTGCAGCAGCGATCCGGAGATCGCGAGGAGGTCGCCCAGCACACCGGTCCGCTTGATCGCCGCGTAGACGCCCATGACGACGCCGACGAGGAAGCTCAGCAGCGTTCCGGCGAGCACCGGGATCACGGTCCACTTGGCGGCCGAGAACAGCACGGTGGACACGCCGGCGCCGGGCACCGACAGCGACTGCCCGAGGTCGAGGTGGGCCAGCCCGCCCATGTAATCGAGGTACTGCTCCCACAGGCTGCCCTTCGGCGTGAAGCCGTACAACACCTCGACCGCGCGCTGCGCGGCGTCGGGGGCCATGCCCTGCTCGACGAGCTTCTGGTAGCGGGCGGCGAGCGGGTCGCCGGGAACGCTCCTGATGATCAGGAAGCTGATCGTCGTGACGACCAGGATCATGACGAACCCGCGGGCCACATGGCCCGCGAGCCGCCGCAGGAGAACCGCCATCGGCTACTGCTTCTTCTTGATCAGGCCGAGCTGGATCCAGACGCCGGAGGGCTGGCGCAGCAGGTCGCTGTCGTCTTCGGGGAAGCCGGTGAAGCGGTTGGTGCTGACGAACTGCGTGTTCACGTAGTCCCAGAGCTGGATCACCGGGAGGTCCTGGTTGGCCGCCTTGGCGAGCTTGGCGATGACGGCCTTCTGCTCGTCGCCGCCGACGCTGTTCAGCTGGGAGGTCAGCTCACCGGGGTTGACCGCGCCGACACCCTCGACGTCGATCGTCTCGGGGCCGCCCATCCAGTTGCCGTCCTTGCCGGGGGCCGAGTGCTTGACCTTGCCGCCGAGGATGTTCCAGCCGTTGGAGGTGCCGTACAGGCGCTGGAAGATGTTGTACGGCGCGGGGCCGAGCGCGATGAGCCAGAAGCCCAGGTCGTACTTGCCCTCGTTGAGCTCCGACAGGTAGAGCGGATAGTCGGCGGTGGTCACCACCTCGGCGTCCACGCCGGCCGTGGTGAGCTGGCTGGTGATGGCCTTGGCCGCGGAGACCCAGTCGGAGAACGGCGCCGGAACGTGGATGGTGATTTTCCACGGCTTGCCGTCGGCCATCGCCCACTTGCCGTCCTTCTTCTGGAGGCCGGCCTCCGTGAACTCCTTGTCCGCCTTGGCCGGGTCAAGCTTGTACGGCTCCAGCGCGTCGAGCCCGGCGCCGAGCCACTCCCTGGCTGCCTTCTGATGAATGCCCGAGGTGGTCACGGCCGCCGTGCCGCCCTCGGGAGAGGCGATCCGCGTGACCTCCTCACGGTTGATCAGGTAGGCCAGCCCGCGCCGCACGTGCACGTTGTCGTACGGCTTCTTCGCCTGGTTGAACGCCAGCGAGACGGCCACCGGGGAGTAGCCCTTGACGACCTGGTTGCCCGGCGTCGCCTTGATGCGCTTCATCACGTCGGCGGGCACCGCGGTGAACGGCGCGTTGTCGAGCGTGCCGGAGGTCAGATAGTTCCAGATCTGCTCGTTTCCGGTGGTGTTGAGCAGCTTGAGCTGGTCGGGCGCGACGTTGGCGGCGTTGTAGAAGTTCGTGTTCTTCACCAGCAGCGCCTCGCCGGGGTTCATCCGCTTCAGGACGAACGGCCCGGCCGACACGTCCTGCGGCGGGGCGAACGCGAGCACCTTCTCCGACAGCGCCTTGACCTGCCCGCGCGCCGCCTCCGCCTCGGGGCCGTCTCCGCGGGCGGCCTCGAGCGTGTCCCAGAAGTCGGCGGGGACGACGCTCTGCCACACGTGCTTGGGCACCACGAAGGCGTCCATGACCCCGCGCACGAACGTGACGCTGGGGTTCTTCATGTCCTGAGTGATCTTGATGGTCGTGTCGTCGACCACTTCGACGTCCGATGCGGCGCCGGCCGCGCCGGGGTCGACCGCGAAGGCGGTGCTGCCCTGGGTGTAGGCCAGCGCGATGGAGAACTTCACGTCCTCGGCGGTCACGGGCCGCCCGTCGGACCACTTGTTGCCCGGCTGCAGGTGAAGGGTGATGGAGGAGTTGTCCGGCGCGATGTCCCAGCTCGCCGCGATGCCCGGATAGAACTGGTTGGGGTCGGTGAGGGTGTTCTTCGCCCAGGCGATCCTCATCGCGTTGTAGCCCCAGAACGCGTTGCCCTTGGGGTTCCACGGGTTGATCGGCGCGTTGACGTCGAGCGACGGCTTGTTGAGATCGACCGTGGTGTAGACGCCGCCACCGCCGCCTGTGGAGTTCCCGTTCGTGCCGCCGCCGCTGCAGGCGGCGACGGCGGCGAGGCCGAGCAACGCCACGACCGCTGTCAGACGTTTCATTGACCGCTCCGGGGGGTTGTTCTGATGCGGATCTTGTCCGGACCTTACGCGGCGGCCCAAGCGCAGGTCAATAATCTGCAAAACTCGTGAGGGTTCTGCAACTTTCCTTCATCGAGATCGCGGCGAAACCGAGCGCGCACGCGGGTTACCGATCAATGCTGCAGAGACCGGATCGTTAACCCGAACGGGAGCAGCCCCGGCGCTAGCTGCGCTGCCAATCAACGTTCGCCGAGGTGGAGGGAGCGGAGCGGAAGGGAGCGAGGACCACAGCGAAGGCCCAGCGGAGCGGGCTTCGCGAGGACCGGAGCTTCTTTCCGGCGCAGTGACCGATCCGGCCAAGGTTCGTCGACGCCCCACCATGCAGGCCATGCGCCCGCCGGAAGTGGCGCTCTTCTCTCCACCCGGCCAGCGAACTGTTACTGGTCGCCCCCATGCGATCACATTACGTTGCGAGCAAAGGCCCCGCCCTACGAGGAGGACTGGCGTGAAGTCCATCGCCCGATTCTGTGGCAACTGCAGCTGCGGCTGCCCCGAGCTGTTCGTGGACGCCTCCGCCCCGGCAGAGCGTCAGGTCGTCATCACCGACGACTTCGGCCAGAAGGTGGAGATGAGCCTCGACCAGCTCGGCTCGCTGGTGGAGGCGGCGAAGACCGGCGCGCTCGACGGCCTCGCGCTCACCGGCTGACCGTGAACCCGGCCGCCCTGTTCGCCGGGGGGCTCGCCGCCGGCCTGGCCGCGGGCACGGCGTCGTGCGCCGCGGTCCAGGGCGGCCTCCTCATCGGCCTCGTCTCCCCCTCCGGACATACGCACGGCCCTGGCCCGTCTCGCGCCCTCCCCCCGGTGGCCGCGTTCCTGACCGGCAGGTTCGCCGCGCACACCGCCCTCGGGGCGCTGCTCGGGCTGGCGGGCGCGATCGTGCGGATCGGCCCGCGCACCCGGGCGGCGCTGCTCGTCGCCGCCGGGACCGCGGTGGTCGTGCTCGCCGTACGGATGCTCCGCCGGCGCCGCGACACGGGCTGCGCATCGGCAAGGGGCACGCCCGCCGCGGAGTGCGGCCACCCGCCGGGACACGCGTCCGCGGGCGGCGGGCACGGACACGATCACGTCCCGCGAGGCAGCGCACCCGGTCACGCGGTGACCGCCCCCGCCGGCCTCCCGGGCACAGCCGGGCGGGGCGGCGCGCGCTCCCCCACGCTCGCACGGGCGGCGGCACTGGGCATGGCCACGATCTTCGTACCCTGCGGCGTCACGGTCGGCATGGAGGTCGTGGCCGTCTCGGCGGGTTCGGCGCTCGGGGGCGCGGCCGCGCTCGCGGGGCTCGCCCTCGGCACGGCTCCCACCCTGGCCGCCCTCGGCCTGCTGGTGCGCACGCTCGCCTCTACCCGGTGGGCCGCCCTCGCGGGGGTCGCGGCCATGGCCGCCGGGCTCTTCACCGCCGGTTCCGGCCTGCGGCTCGGCGGCTGGCTGCCGGACTTCCCACCGGTGCAGTTCGGCTCCCCCGCCTCCGCGGCGGGACGCGCCCTCACCGGGACGGACGGCGTTCAGCGGCTCACGATCTGGGCGACCGCCGAGGGTTTCCGGCCCGGCGTCGCCGTCGCCTCCGCCGGCCGGCCCGTCGAGATCGCCTTCAGGACGAAGGACAACCGGGGCTGCACGCGTACGCTCGCGATCGACGACCGCGACCTCGTGCTTCCCGTGACGGGCGAACGCGTGGTACGGCTCGCGGCCCGTCCGGAGGGGCGGCTGCGCTACGCCTGCGGGATGGGAATGTACGTGGGCTTCATCAGGTTCGAGCGCGTCCCCTGACACCAACGTCTTCCCAATAACACTCCGTGACGACTCGGTTACGTGTCACCCTGTCTCCCATGACACTAGTGGGAGCGACGGAGGCGACAGCGTGGCCCGGGTTACCGGTCCCGCGTACCCCTGAACCCCTGGATCCGGCCGAGGCGAACCTGGTCGACAGGGCCCGATGCGGCGACCGCGACGCGGCGCACCGGCTGGGCCGGCTGTGCGCGGAGCGCGACGACCGACTGGGCGCCCGGCACTGGTGGGAACGGGCGGCGCGGGCGGGCAACGTCGACAGCGCCTACAACCTGGGGCTGTGGCACCGCACACACGGGACGACCGAGGAGGCCATCGGCTGGTTCGAACTGGCCGCAGGCACCGGCGACGCGGACGCGGCGACGAATCTGGCCTCCCTGCTGCTGGAGCGGCGTGGCGACACCGACGGAGCGCGCACGTGGTTCGAGCGGGCGGCCGAGGACGGCTCCCGTCACGCGGCCCGGCGGCTGGCCCTGCTGTGCGAGGACCAGGGCGACGGCATGGGCGCCCGGCGCTGGCACTTCAGGGCGGCCCTGGACGGCGACCTGCGCTCGGCCCACGACCTGGGTTTCCTCGGCTACGCCGCGGGCGACGAGGCCGAGGCGCTGCACTGGTGGGAGTACGCGGCGCGAGGCGGCCACGCGGAGGCCGCCTACGACATGGCCCTGCTCCTGCACACGGCCCGCGACGAGAAGGGCGCGGCGGCGTTCTACCGCCTCGCCGCCCGCGCCGACCACCCCGGCGCGGCCTTCCGGCTCGGCGACCTGGCCCTGTGCCGGGGCGACCTGCCCACGGCGCGTGCCTGCTTCGAGCGGGCGGCGCGGACCGGGCGGCCGGACGCACGCAGAATGGCCGGCCTCGCCTGCACCCGGATGGACGACAAACCGGCGGCCGCCCACTGGTACGGGCAGGCCGCGGCCGATGACCCCGAGGCCGCCTTCCGCTTCGGGCTGCTGCTCGTCGCGGAGCACAACGACCTGAAGGGCGCGCGCCACTGGTTCAGACGGGCGGCCGAGCGCGGACACCATGGCGCCATGGTCGAACTGCGGATGCTGCTGCCCCTGCTCGGCGCTTCCCCGGAGGCCGAGGAATGCCTGCTCGACCCGCCCCCGCCGTACTGGAGCAGGCCCGCGGAACCCGCGCAGGCCGCACGCGCCGAACTCGCCGTCGCGGCGGCGCGCAGACGCGGCGACGCGGCGGCGGAGCCCGCGGACCTGGTCGAGATCCTCGGCACGTGGGATCTGGTCACCGGGGAGCTCGGCGGCCTGCCCTGTCTCGACCTCCCGATCGGGGCGTCATCCGCCGCACCCGACGCGGACGCGGCCGTCCCCGCGGACATCCTGGGATGGCTCGCACGGGCGAGCGGGCTGCACCGGGCCGCGATCGAGCATCTCGCCCTGGTGCGAGCCACGCTGCTGCGGCCGGGCACGGCCCCGTGGCCCACACCTGCCGAGGTCGAGCACGTGCTCGGCACCGCGAGGAATCTGCGCGGCCGTCTCGAGCTCGGTCGTGTCTGACGAACCCGGTTCGCCAGACACTCCCGCGTGCGGTCAGGCGGCGAGGATCTCCGCGACCGGCGTGTACGACAGGTCGTGCGCCGCCGCGACCGGCTCGTTGGTGAGCACGCCGGCGTGGGTGTTGAGGCCCAGGCCGAGCGCCTCGTCGCCGCGCAGCGCGTCCTTCCAGCCCTTGTCGGCGAGCCTGACGGCATAGGGCAGGGTCGCGTTCGTTAAGGCGTAGGTGGAGGTGTTGGCCACCGAGCCCGGCATGTTCGCCACGCAGTAGAACACCGACTCGTGCACCCGGAACGTCGGGTCGTCGTGCGTGGTCGGGCGGGAGTCCTCGAAACAGCCGCCCTGGTCGATGGCGATGTCGACGAGCACGGAGCCCGGCTTCATGCGGGAGACCAGCTCGTTGGAGACGAGCGTCGGGGCCTTCGCGCCCGGGATGAGGACGGCGCCGACGACCAGGTCGGCCTCGAGCACGGCCCGCTCGATCGCGTACTGCGTCGAGACCAGCGTCTTCAGCCGGCCCTGGTAGACGGCGTCGATGAAGCGCAGCCGGTCGATGTTGATGTCGAGGATCGTCACGTCCGCGCCCATGCCGACGGCGATCTGCGCCGCGTTGAGGCCGGAGACACCGCCGCCGATCACGACGACCTTCGCCGGGGCCACGCCGGGCACCCCGCCGGGGAGCACACCGCGGCCGCCGTTGAAGCGCATCAGGTTGTACGCGCCGACCTGGGGCGCGAGCCGGCCCGCGACCTCCGACATCGGGGCCAGCAGCGGCAGCCCGTTGCCGACCTGGACGGTCTCGTACGCGATGGCGGTGGTGCCGGCCGCGAGCAGCGCGTCCGTGCAGGGCCGGGAGGCGGCCAGGTGGAGGTAGGTGAACAGGATCTGGTCCGCGCGGAGCCGGTGATACTCCTCCTCGACCGGCTCCTTGACCTTGAGAATCATCTCGGACTCGGCCCACACCTCATCGGCGGCGTCGACGAGCTTGGCGCCGGCGGCGAGGTACTCCTCGTCGGTGATGGAGGAGCCGAGGCCGGCGCCGCGCTGGACGCTGACCTCGTGGCCGTGACGGACGAGCTCGTGGACGCCGGCCGGGGTGGCGGCGACGCGGTATTCGTGGTTCTTGACCTCGGCGGGCACACCGATCTTCATGAGTTGTGTCCTTTCAGGCGGTCACTCGTCACGGTCGCCCCCTACCCGGCCGCACGAGCTCCATGGTCTACAGGCGGGCCCACGCCTCGGTGAGCACCGAACGGAGGATCGACTCGATCTCGTCGAACTCCTTGGGGCCGCAGATCAGCGGCGGGGCGAGCTGCACGACCGGGTCCCCACGGTCGTCCGCCCGGCAGTACAGGCCGGCGTCGAAGAGCGCCTTCGAGAGGAAGCCGCGCAGCATGCGCTCCGACTCCTCCTCGTTGAACGTCCGCTTGGTGGACTTGTCCTTGACCAGCTCGATCCCGTAGAAGTAGCCCGAGCCGCGGACGTCGCCGACGATCGGCAGGTCCAGCAGCCGGTCGAGGGTCGCCTTGAACACCGGCTCGTTGGCCGTGACGTGCTCAAGCAGGCCCTCCCGCTCGAAGATGTCGAGGTTGGCCAGGGCGACGGCGGCCGACACCGGATGGCCGCCGAAGGTGTAGCCGTGCGCGAAGGTCTCGGTGCCGTGCTTGAACGGCTCGAACAGCCGCTCCGAGGCGATCATCGCGCCGATGGGCGAATAACCGCTGGTCAGGCCCTTGGCGCAGGTGATGATGTCCGGCACGTAGTCGAACTTCTGGCCGCCGAACATCGTGCCCAGGCGGCCGAAGGCGCAGATGACCTCGTCCGACACGAGCAGCACGTCGTGGGCGTCGCAGATCTCGCGCAGACGCCGGAAGTATCCGGGGGGCGGCGGGAAGCAGCCGCCGGCGTTCTGCACCGGCTCGACGAAGACGGCGGCCACGGTGTCCGGGCCCTCCATCTCGATGGCCTTGCCGATCTGGTCGGCGGCCCAGCGGCCGAACGCCTCGGCGTCCTTCTCCAGGCCGGGGAAGCCGGAGATCTCGTCGGCGCGGTAGAGGTTCGTGTTGGGGGCCTTGATCGCGCCCGGCACCAGCGGCTCGAAGACCTGCTTGAGCGCCGGGATGCCGGTGATCGACAGCGCGCCCTGCGGGGTGCCGTGGTAGGCGATGGCCCGGCTGACGACCTTGGTCTTCAGCGGCTTGCCCTTGAGCTTGTAGTACTGCTTGGCCAGCTTCCAGGCCGACTCGACGGCCTCACCGCCGCCGGTGGTGAAGAAGACGCGATTCAGGTCGCCGGGGGTGAGCTCCGCGAGCCGCGCGGCGAGCTCGGCGGCCTTCGGGTGCGCGTACGACCACAGCGGGAAGAACGCGAGCTCCTGGGCCTGCTTGGCGGCGGCCTCGGCCAGTTCGGCGCGGCCGTGGCCCACCTGGACCACGAACAGTCCGGCCAGGCCGTCGAGGTACCGCTTGCCGTGGATGTCGTAGATGTAGGCGCCCTCGCCGCGCACGATCATGGGCACCTCCCCTCCCTCGTAGGAGGAGTGGCGCGTGAAGTGCATCCAGAGATTGTCGTGTGCGGCCTTGAGAACGTCGGGGCGCGTCATCGCAACCTTCCCTCAGGTGATCTGTCGCTGTGGACAGTGTGCACGCCACTTCCGCGTTTTGCCAAGTGATTGCGTAGCTCCAATGTGCAAGAAGTTCGGATTCCGCTACATCGACATGTAACGGCAACGAAATCCGTCACGGTAGATTGAGGCCGTCAAGACGTGGGAGATGGGCCCGCCACACCCTGTGGTCAAATGGGGTCGACCCAGCCGGGAAGATCCACGTACATCGGGGAGAACGCCGTGACACCAGAGGAGATCGAGCGCGCCGTCGAGGAGGGCATGCCGCAGACGGTCGAGGACCTCAGACGCCTGGTCGCCATCCCGTCCGTCGCGTTCCCCGGCCACTCCGAGGTCCCGGTCCTGGAGGCCGCGGCGCTCGTGGAGCGGCTGCTGCGCGCCGCCGGTCTCCCGCACGTCCGGCAGATCCCGATCGAGGGCAGCTTTCCCGCGGTGTTCGCCGAGGCGCCGGCTCCGGACGGGGCCCCGACCGTGCTGCTCTACGCGCACTACGACGTGCAGCCCGCGGGCGACCTCGCCCTGTGGCGCACCCCGCCGTTCGAGCCCACGGTCGTCGACGGGATCATGTACGGCCGGGGCGCGGCCGACGACAAGAGCGGTGTCATCACCCACGTGTCCGCGCTGCGCGCCTTCAACGGCCGGTTCCCGGTCGGCGTGAAGGTCATCGTCGAGGGCCAGGAGGAGTACGCCGGCGAGCGCCTGGAGGCGTTCGTCGAGGCCAACCCCGACCTGCTGCGCGCCGACGCCATGGTCATCGCCGACGTCGGCAACCCTCAGGTGGGCGACCCTTCTCTTACCACGTCGCTGCGCGGCATGGCGGCGTTCACCGTCGAGGTGCGCACCCTCGCCGAGGCCCTGCACAGCGGCGCGTTCGGCGGCGCCGCCCCCGACGCGCTGGCCGCGCTCATGCGCATGCTGACCGCTCTGCACGACGACCAGGGGAACGTCCGGGTGCCCGGCCTCGAATCGGGGGTCTTCCCCGGCACGGCTCCTTCCGAGGAGGAGTTCCGTGCGCTCGCCGGGGTGCTCGACGGCGTGTCGCTGGTCGGCGGGGGCTCGCTCGCCGACCGGCTTTGGGCGTCGTACGCGATCACGGTGACCGGGCTCGACGTGCCGACCGTGACCGGGGCGATCAACGCGGTTCAGGCGGTGGCCCGGGCCCGCGTCACGGTCCGCATCCCCGCCGGCGGGAACGCGAGGCAGGCGTTGAACGACGTGACGGCCTTCCTGGAGAAGGTCGCACCGTGGGGGGTCAAGGTCTCCTTCGGCGACTTCGTCAGCGGCTCCGGCTTCCAGATCGAGCCGGGCGGGCCGGCCATGAACGCCGCGGAGCGGGCGCTGGAGCGCGCCTTCGGCCGGGCGCCGCGCCAGGTCGGCCAGGGCGGCTCGATCCCGCTGGTGGCGGCCCTCGCCCGGCAGTTCCCCAAGGCCGAGATCCTGCTGTACGGCGCCGAGGACGACGGCGCCTCGATCCACGCGCCCAACGAGCGGGTGGTGCTGGAGGAGCTGCGCCGCATCATCACGACCGAGGCGCTGTTCCTCGCCGACTACGGCGGCTGGCACGGCGCGGCCTGAGCGTGCCCGGCCGCGGGGACATCGGTTGAAGAACGCGGAAGGCCCGGTGGCCGGGGGGACCACCGGGCCTTCCGTCTTTCCCGCACCGCCGTCACACCTGGTCCCGGGGACCCCGGGGCCGGCCGGCGCGCTTACTGGTAGTGGATGTCGGAGGAGCTGTAGATGCAGTTCGTCCCGTCGGCGCCGCTACCGATCTCGGTCGGCTCGCTGCCCTTCGGCACGCCCTTGTACTTCAGGCACACGATCATCTTGTGGTTGGGGTCGTTCTTGATCGTGATGTTCGAGAAGCGCGCGGTGTCGCCCCAGTTGGTGTTGATACCCGCGAGCGCCTTGCCGGGGTAGGTCGCCACGATGTTCGACATCTGGACGTGCCGCTGGTAGGAGTTCGTGCAGTTGCCGCAGGCGCGGTAGAGCTTCCCGAAGTTGTCCACCTGGAAGTTCTTGATGATCATCGTACCGGGGCCGTTGTGCTGGAACACCTTGTCCGAGGCGCTCTTCGCACCGCCGCCGTCGATGGTCATGACCTGCGACGACGAGCTGCCCAGCAGGGTCGCGGCGTCCTCGCCGACGTCCTCCCACCAGACGTTCTGCAGTGTGCAGCTGCCCAGGCAATGGATGCCGTCCGCGCCGGGCGAGCCGATGATGACGTTCTTGAGCGTCGCGCCGCCGGCCAGCTCGAAGATCGGCTTCTGACTCTCGCTCTGCCCGCCGTCACCCATGCTTCCGCTGGCGTAGTAGCGCTTCAGGCCGCCGTCCATGGTGCCGGAGACGCTGATCGTGCTGGTGACCGCCTGCGAGCCCTGGGGGCTGGGCCAGCCCGACGGCGGCGTCGGATTGGTGGTCGGGCTGCTCGTCGGCGTGACGGTGGGAGTCGACGACGGCTGGGACCCGGCCGGCTGGAGGGTCCACTGCTTGGTGGCGGCCGAGTCGCAGGAGTTCTGCTGTGCCAGGGCGCCTGAAGACGTCGAGTTGTCCTTGGTGTT